>CATJOM010000083.1 GCA_949741915.1 uncultured Candidatus Melainabacteria bacterium
AGTTCATATAATAATGGGGATATAAATTAATGAAAAATTCAAAAGACTATGACAAAATAGCAAATAAGCTTGCGGCAGTTGATGGCAAATTTGCAGAAATTAAATTTCTAGTTAAGACTTTAAATATTTGGATAAAAGAAAATAATTATGAACTAATTCCAATAATCAATATTCTTAATAGTAAAATTAATGCACTGGTTAAAATACTTGAAAAATAATACATGCCCTGAATGCAAATTATTTTCAAGATGCTGCACTTTAGATATTAAGTCATTTGAATTTATATTTGGAAATCCTACACCATTGCGCAATTGCAAATTTTAATTGTTATCATATACTGGCTTTATAATAAAGTGCTGTTAACCGGCCCAAAGTACACATTAATAACACATTGCAAGGAATCGAATAATGAAAATTAAGACGGCAGATTATCTGGTTAAAAGACTGGCTGAACTTGGCATAAAAGATATCTTCGGCCTGCCTGGCGATTATAATTTTAATATGCTTGATGCAATAATAAATAATCCTGATGTTAACTGGATAAACTGTACAAATGAACTTAATGCAGGCTATGCTGCAGATGGATATGCAAGAATAAATGGGTACGGCGCTGTTGTTACAACATACGGAGTCGGCGAATTAAGCGCAACAAATGCAATTGCAGGCTCATATGCTGAAAATATTCCTGTAATTAAAATAACAGGCGCTCCAAAAACAAGCTTTATAAATTCAAAAGCCCTAATTCACCACAATTTTTCCAAGCCCGATTATTATGCTTTTGAAAAAACATATTCAAACATTGTTGAGACAACCGCATACCTCAATAAAGACAATGCTAAAGAGGAAATTGACAGACTGATTGAAACTATGATAAAAACCAAAAAGCCAGTGTATCTTGTTATTCCAATGGATATCTGTCATCATATGATTGATGATAAAATTCCGGAAGTCAAAATAAAATCAGACAATAATGCACTGAATGATGTCACAGAAAAAATCTCCTGTTTGATAAATTCTGCCAAAAACCCTTTAATAATTACAGACTATTTAATCAAACGTTACCGCCTTCAAAATGAAGTAAGAGATTTTATTAATAAATATAACATCAACATCACCTCAATGATTATGGGAAAAGGCATCGTAAATGAGGATGATAAACATTACATAGGAATAAATCATGGGCCCTTGGCCGAGAATGATTTTATAGAATTTTACAAAAATGTTGATTTAACAATAGGCTTTGGTACCTTGTTTTCAGACCTTAATACCCTCGGTTTTGCCGCCCTGCCTGATGATAGATTTAGGATAGATATTCAAGCAGATTATGCAATAGTAGATGGCGAAAGGTTTGAAAATGTTCTAATTAACGATGTTATAGAAAAATTGCTAAATTCAAACATGATAACACCAAAGGACCAAAACTCCGCAGACAAGCCCTTCAAAGGATATAAAAACATTGAAGTATCTAATACTAAGATAAGAATGGATGAAATTTTCCCGCTCCTTCAAAATTTCTTAAAATCAAATGACACCGTTGTTATTGAAACAGGAATTATAGGCTATGCTTCATCAAAGATGAAACTAGGCTCCGATTCAAACTATATAAGCCAGCCGCTTTGGGGCTCTATCGGCTGGGCGACACCTGCATTATTCGGCGCTTCTATGGCAGATAAAAGCAAACGGCCGATACTCTTTACCGGTGAAGGTTCTCACCAGTTAACTATTCAGGAGATGGCAAATTTATTTAAATATGATATAAAACCTGTAATTTTGCTTCTAAACAACAAGGGCTACACCATAGAAAGATACTTATCAAACAATTTTGATGATGTGTTTAACGATATTACAAGCTGGGACTACAAAAAAGCACTTGAACTCTTTAGCTTGGACAAAAAAGAGTTTGCCTACCATTCTGCACATACATCAAACGAGTTAAAAGAAGCTCTTAGTTTAGCACAGAATGAACAAAAAGAAAAACTTGTCTATATTGAAATATTTACAGATAAGGCCGATATTCCAACTCTTATGAAAAAATCATTAGATTTTATAAAAAGCCACAGCAATTAACATCCTGAAATATTCATATAACTAAACAATATATTGAGCAGCGCCTTCTTTTTCAATATTATATAAAAAGTTTCCACATAAAAGAAGGATGTTAATATGTTATTTGCTGCAGTTTTAGGAAAGATAATTGGCTTTGGAATTATTATAGCCATAGGAGTTATGGCATTCAAGACAAGGGGAAGCCACCCTGAAATATTTGAATTATCAGAAGGCGAAGAAATAGTAAAGCTTGCAAAAGGCGACTGGTGGCAGGATGTATTGATTGGAAATGGCAGAAATACAGGTGAATTCGCATTCACAAATAACAGGGTACTGTTTAGAACCTATTCCATTTTTGGCAAGGGTGAACAAATTAGCATTCCCTATTCAGAAATTGTTTCTGTTAAAAAATCATTCGTAAAAATCTGGCCTGTAGCTTTTACAATTAAAACCATAAGTGATGAATCATATAAATTTGCAATATTAAAAAGGCAAATTTATATCGATTTAATTGAATCTTTGGCAAAAAAGAGTTCCAATAATGTACAAGAAACCAGTGATAATAGTGCCATGTTAAGTTAAGTCAAATTTTTAGCCAAAATAAATTGGGCCAATGACCAATAATGTCTTGTAGTCAGCTGATTTAATTTAGAGTCTTATTTTAGGGAGTAGGCATTAAAAGATATACGGCTCAAATTATTTATACCTGTGCTAAAACCATTCCACAGAAACAATTTCTGATGCCAGGCTTGCATTTATAAGACGGCAGTGGTAATGAAAAATAAAGCCGCTAAACTTAGCGGCTACTAGACTTGGGGAGGAGGTTTTGAGTAAGGGCTCGATTGCCCTTATATTATTATTTTCGGCACACACATTTTTTTCTTTAGCATCTTGTCTTAATATCATCTAAATGTATTAGTTTTTAATAGATTTTATTTTTCTACTCTATAGGGTGGATTTCAAATGCTAAACATTTATATATACTACCTTGATGTAGGAGGTTTATATTTCGTAAAATCCTCCGAATATATAGGGGAAAGCGCAAGTATGGCAAAAAATGTTACAAAAAAAGAGGTTGTAGAACAAAGTCAGGGTTTAAGGGTAGTTAAAGCTCCAAAAACAAAGCCCTACAATGATATTGATTTAAATAACTGGAAACTATATTCCCACATAAAAACAGGTTCTCTGTGGGAATTCGCATCAAGAGAAAAAACAAACGGCCACAGTTATGATTATCATGGAAACTATATTCCGCAAATTGCAACCCAGCTTTTTGAAAGATTTACCAAAAAAAACGATGTAGTACTTGATTTATTCTTTGGGTCAGGCACAAGCGCCATTGAAGCCCTTAATATGGAAAGACGCTGCATTGGCGTGGAATTAAAACAAGAGATGGTAGATTATGTGTCAAAAAAATTCTCTAAAAAAGAACTTGTTGTAGATGTTAATATAATCTGTGGAGATTCAACCACAAAAGAGACAAAAGAAAAGGTTGAAGCAAGGCTTGAAATTATGGGTAAAAGACAGGCCCAATTTGTAGTTTTGCACCCTCCTTATGATGATATAATTAAATTTTCAGACAAAAAAGAAGACCTTTCAAACTGCAAAAGTACTGAAGAATTTTATGATTTATTTGAAAAGGTTGCTAAAAACGCTTATGATTTGCTTGAAAAAGGCCGTTTTGCAGCCCTTATCATTGGAGATGAATACAAAAATTCAAGAGTTGTGCCCTTAGGCTTTGAATGTATGAAAAGGATGGAAAACGTTGGCTTTATTACAAAAGCAATTGTTATAAAAAACATCACAGGAAATGAAAAAGCCAAAGGCAAACAGGCAAATTTATGGCGCTATCGCGCACTTTCAGGTGGTTTTAATATTTTTGAACATGAATACATAATGACATTTCAGAAAGCATAGACGGTTTAAAAAATCAGACATTAGAATTTATGAAATCTCTTATTTCATTCAAAAATTCTTTGTTGCAGGCTTCAATATAAAACCGTAAAAGGGGCTCGGTGCCTGATTCTCTCATTAAAACCCAGCCAATATCTTTGTCTTTGCATCTGCCTTCAACATTTTTTGCAAGGAAAAATTTGATACCGTCAATATCAAGGGTATTTTCTACTTTAAATGGCCCAAAATGGTTGAATTCAAAGAATTTTTCCAAAAGCTCCTTTTTAATGTCATTAGAGCTCAACTTTATATCCACCCTGTCCTGATAAAAATTTTTACCCGAAAATTCTATAATTTCATTTTTTAAAACACAAAGCGGCTTTTTTAGCGCACAAATAGCTTCCAGAATCAAAAGGTTGGCGAATATACCATCTTTTTCAGGGATGTGTTCACCAATACTCAACCCCCCTGAATCTTCACCTGCCAATATAGTGTCATTTTCCCTCATTTTTTGAGAGAGCCACTTGAAGCCCACAGGCGTTGTAATAGTTTCAATACCAAGTTTTTTAGCAGTAATATCAACAATTTTGCTAACACCCACGGTCTTTATCATTTTGCCATTACAACCCTTATCATGCAGGTATTTTAGCAAAATTGCCATAATAAGATTCGGGCTTACATATTCACCATTTTCATCCAAAACACCGTATCTGTCAGCATCGCCATCGTTTGCAAAGGTGAGATACCCTTGTTTTTTATATTTCATAAACTTTGCCTTGGGCTCAGGCAAGTTCCCGCCAAAATTTGGATCATGGTACAAATTTACAGCTTCAAAACCAATATTATTCCTTTTTAAAAGCTCATCAAAATATCCAATAGAAGCTGAAAACAGACCATCATAAATAAACTTAGGGGATGACTTCTTAATGGCATCAAAGTCAATTAATTCTTCAATACGGCAAAAATATTCTTCGCTAAAATCCTTCTTTAATATAACGCCTTGGTTTGCAGCCTGTTTTTGGAATGGCGTATCTATTAAGGAGATTATTTTATCTGTTATTTCTTTGCTTGCAGGGCCTCCGTAGTTTGGAATGAATTTTATTCCAAGGTATTCCTTTGGATTATGAGAGGCGGTAAACATAACAGCACCAGCACAATTGGGCTCTATGGTTGCAGCATAAGCTATAGTTGGTGTTGGCACAACTTTTGATGACAACAAAATATTAAAACCTTGATTTTTTAGAATCTCTGCTGAAAATTCAGCAAATTTATCTGCCATAAACCTCGGGTCATATCCTATAAGCACGGTTTTATGGTTTGATATTTCCAAAAGATAAGCCGCTATTGCGCCTGTTATTCTTTGGACATTTTTAAATGTAAAATCATCTGCTATTATTCCCCTGAAACCGTCTGTTCCAAATTTAATTTCTGTTGTCATATTTGTCCCGATTGTATTAAAATGATATCTATGAACAATTCTATCAAAAAAATACTTTATTTGGGGCCATCGGGGTCATATTCTCAGATTGCAATGGAAACCTTTAAACAAAAAGCCGGCCTAAATGCGAAAAGCGAAGATATCACAACCATTACGGGTGTCATACAACAAATTGATAAAGAAGACAACACAATTGCAGTACTTCCTATTGAAAATTCAATAGAGGGAATAGTGAGAGAAACCATTGATAAACTCATAACAACAAAAGATGAGGTTAAAATTCAGGCAGAATTAACCATCCCAATTTGCCATTGTCTGATATCTAAAGGCAAAATAGAGGATATACAAAATATCGTTTCAATGCCGCAGGCACTATCACAGTGCCAGACTTACATCGCAAATAATTTTAAGAACAATATAAATGTAGTGAGCGCAAGCTCTACCTCTGCTGCAACAAGCATGCTGGATGGAAAAGATGAAACCTGGGCATCAATCGCAAATGAATTTTGCGCAAACCTCTACAGTAAAAAAGTTTTGGACAAAAACATAAACGATGTTAAGGATAACAAGACACGCTTTATTGTGCTCTCAAAGATTGATTTAGGGCTTGGCGAGAAGGTACGAACATCCATAGCATTCTCCACAAAAAACGAATCAGGCAGGCTGTTAAAAGTACTTGAAGTGTTTTATAGACATAATTTAAATATGATTTATCTTGAAAGCCGTCCTTCTAAGAAGGTTTTTGGCGAATACATCTTTTTCGCCGATATTGATAAAGGGTATGATGAAATAGCACATACGCTTGATGATATTAAACAAAAATGCGAATATTTTAGGCTTTTAGGAAGCTACGGAGCTATATAAACCAAATTAATTTGAAAAGAATTAACTTGAACCTGAAAAATAAAAAATATAAAAACCTTGATAAAAGCCTTTGCAAAAATAATTATAGGCCAAGATTATACAAAAAATGCATCTTATAAACCTTTAGATGCAAATTCCAACAAGACAATGTATAAAATCAAACAACATAGTTATTGTAGAATAATCTTAGCAATGCTATAATTTTAATACAAATGTTTTGTGCAATACTAAATGCATATAAACACAGTTCTTTGAAATTTTAATATGGGGATGATTATGGATTTGACAGGGTGTTTATGTCATCTAAGCTGCGGGTTCGGGCGCTGTTCCCGGTTACCAACGAGCAAATAAAATAAACGCTAAATTTGAAAACAATATCGTAGCTCCTGCATTCGGCCGCAAGGCTGTAATGGCTGCCTAGGATATTTCTAGCTACTCTATAGTTTAACTTGCGGGCTATAGGGTCCCTAAGCAAGTACAGCGCGTGAAGAGAAAGCATAGCGCGTGAAGTTTTGCAATAAAAGTTGTCTGTCTTTTAAAAAATAGTCTCAGATCGGATTTTTGGTTGTGATTACTCACCTAAACCGGTTGAAACCAAGTAGAATCTACACCCGTAGATGTTTATTTGGCGTCATTTTGGACGCGGGTTCGACTCCCGCCATCTCCACCATTTAAATATATAAACATGTCATTGACCTGTTTTTCATGCCTGCTTTATACGTTATTTGCGGGCTTTAGCTATAGGTTTTCAGGACAGTTGTGATGGGAGTTTTGTGGTAAATATGCCTATATTTAGGGCGATAGAGGCAGATTTATAGTGTAGAGATTTGCCGGACTATTTTTGCACTTTTGTCACAAATTTTGCACTATTTTGCACTAATATTCTGTCATGCTGATCTTGTTTCAGGGTCTATTTAGCATGGAATTTAGCATTGAGCCAAGTGCAAATAAGTGCAATAAAGTGCAAAAATAAATTATCTTGCATTTTGATATGTGTCTAAATGTCTCTGAGATTGAGATTCAGGACTTGATGTTTCTGCGAAACAGAGTGATTAATGTGTATGCAAAGGAGCATACGCATATGGCAGAATTTACTCCAGAAAAATGTAAACAAATAGCACTCGCAAGATTAGACATTGTTCACAAATGGCTTGAGTTCAGAAAGAAATCTCAAAATAAACTTCAAGCCGATTATGATTTTGTAAAATTACATAATACTTCAAATTCTCACTTATTTGAGATTTTAGGTAAGATATCTCGCGGCAGTTTGCACCGTTGGTATGCGATGCTAAATGAAACAGAAGATTATACAAAACTCTTGCCACAATATAAGTACAGTAGTGTTAATGATTACAGAACTGTATTAAATAATGAAGAAATAAAAATATTTATGGGGTTGCTTTTGCATCCCAATAGACTTTCAATCGGAAAAGCAATTGCTTTAACAAAGTACAAATTAAAAGAACAAGGTCAAAATTTTATTCCGGCTGATATTACATTCAGGCGTTATGCCAAGTGGTTCAAAGATAATAATTACGATAAATGGATTCTTGCTCGTGACGGAGAAAAAGCACTGTCAGATATAGTCGAACCTTATATAAAACGTGATGCAAGTTTGCTTGAAGTCGGGGATATTCTTGTAGCAGACGGACATAAATTGGCCTTTCAAGTAATAAATCCATTTACAGGAAAACCCTGCAGAGCAACATTAGTCGGATTTTTGGATTGGAAATCAGCTGCGTTAGTTGGTTATGAAATTATGCTTGAAGAAAATACGCAGTGTATCGCAAGTGCACTCCATAATGCGATAATAAATCTTGATATGGTTCCCAAAATTGTATATCAGGATAACGGCAGAGCATTCAGAGCTAAATATTTTACGGATGACAAAGGCTTTACTGAATTAGGTTTTCAGGGATTATATTCAAAACTCGGAATTGAAACAGTATTTGCTCGACCGTATAACGCTAGAGCAAAAGTTATTGAAAGATTCTTTAAAGAATTTCAAGAAGGGTTTGAAAAGTTACTCCCAAGTTATATCGGAAGCAGCATTCAGAATAAACCCGCCTATATGATGCGGAACGAAAAATTGCACAAAAGTTTGCACAATGAATATATTCCTACCATTGAAGAAACAATAAAAATGATTGATATGTGGTTGAGTTTTAAGAATTCACAGCCTTGCCCGAATGCACCGGATAAAACAATAGCTGAAATTTTATCCAGAAGAAAAAGACAAAACATTGATATTAATACACTTGATGATTTAATGCTAGCTACGGAAGTAAAAACAATTCAAAGAAACGGCATAAGGTTCTTAAATTGTGACTATTTTGATGAAAGATTGTACGGATTCAAGAGCAAAGTATTAATAAAATATAATCTTTTTGACCTTACAAGCATTAAAGTTTACACCCAAAAAGGCGAATATCTTTGCACTGCAGAACGAGTAACAGAAACTCATCCAATGGCAAAACTTTTAGGTGATGTTAAAGATTTTGAAGATTACAAACAAAAAATTGTCCGTCAGCGCCAATTAAAAAAGAAAACTTTTGAATCTGTTAAAAAATATTTGAAAACAGAAGATATAAAATTACTTGAAACCCAAATGGAACCTGCTGAAATTCAAATGCCGTTCAAATCGGATTCAAAAAGGGTTCAAACGCTGTTCAAAAATAATTCAGAAAAATATGAATATTTGATTGCGAATGAACCAAATAATTCTTGGATAACAGAATTTAAGCAAACAAAGGAGTATCGATTATTGTATGAACAAGATTTTTGTAAAAACGCAAAACGTCAAAAACTTTATCGGACTTGTTGAAAATCTGATAAGCAAACCGAAGAATATTCCGAAAATGGGACTTGTTTATGGCGAACCCGGCTTAGGAAAATCGCAGACAGCTTTGTGGCTTGCTTGTAAATATGACGGAATTTATCTGAGAGCATCAAACCTTATGACTGGTAGGTGGCTGCTTGAAGAAATTGTTAAAGAGCTTGACGAGATACCGAGATTTTTGACTTCGGATAACTTTAATATTGTGGTTAAAAAGCTGAAACAAAATCCGCAGGACATTTTTATTGATGAGATTGATTACCTAATGAATAACTATAAAACGATTGAAACTCTGCGGGATATTCACGATGAAACTGGCTGCCCGATAATTTTTATCGGAATGGGCTTGGCACACAGGAAACTTGAACGATACAAACACCTTTATGACAGGTTTTCAGAGATCCTAAAATTTGAAACTTTTGGAGTAAATGATTTAAGCCAAATTATTAATCAGTTGTCAGAAGTTACATTTACTCCTGATGCTATTGAATATATCCATTCAAAATACAACAGGTTCAGACAAATTGTTCAGCTGATAAACCAAATGGAAACTTTTTCACAAGACAATAACTTAACGGAAATTACAAAAGAAATTATGGAGCAAATATTATGAAGCGGATTTTCGGTAGGGCGCCGTGTGAGCGTAAGCGAACCCAGCCCGTAAGGTGTCGGTCGGACGTTACTCCGCCGACACCCCGAAAATCCAAGACAGAAAGGAACAAAAATGAACATTCTTAAATTGGCACGACATTTAAAAGAATTTACCCTTGATGAAATCGAAATGATTGCGGAATGCGATTGTAAAACAGAACTTGAACAGCTTTTGAACAAGGGTAAATCGGTCTTTGAACAAGGTTTGTATAAATATAAGGAGCCGAAGCAAAAACAAACTTTTGAATTTATTGCAAAACCTAAAATATATAAAAACAAGAAAATTTTGTTTAAAGATATGGCTTTGTATTATTTGAATAACAGAGATTTGACCTATTCAACATACAAAGGTTATCGTTATCAACTTAAATATAACATTCTGCCATATTTTGGCGAAAAATATATTGATGAAATAACTTATGAAATGCTTATAGATTTTATGACTATAATGAAATCAAAATATAAACCAAAAACAGCAAGTAACGGAGTAACTTTGGTTGGCAGTATTATGAAATATGCATTTTTTGAAGGGTATATAAAATACAACCCTTACTTTGGTGTTAGAAATTCAATGTGTAAATAAGGAGAGACTATGACAAAATTGGATAAATTATCGCAAGCAGAACAGATGTACATTTATGAGAACCAACCACTCGATTTGATTGGTAAAAAACTTGCTCTTTCACGCAGGACTTTATTCTATTGGAAGAAAGAATATGAATGGGATAAAAAGAGGTTTGAAAATGGCAGAGAACAAGAGCTTTTTAATCGAGAATTGATAAATTTTGCACAAAAAATTATGGATAAAATTTCAAATGATATTGACAATAATCAACAAACCCCGCAAGCAGAAATGTATTCACTGATGAATATTTTAAAAAATCTACCGCAAATGAAAACTCAAATCCCAGAGCCAAAACAAAAACTAAAGTCTAAAAAGAAAGAATATTTACCGGAAGATATTGTAAAAATAGTTGAAAGAGATATTTTAGGCATGTAAACATAGCACCACGCTATTTTATAAAATATTATTTTTATTTTGTTTATCTACATATTAAATGTTTGTATTGATAATGCATAAATATTTTTTGTTCTAATAAAACTAAGAAAGTTCTTGAACTTGTTTTTCCAGCAAACTTTTTCTACCATCCCAACTGATTTTGAATTTATGATAATTATCCAATTTTGTTAGGTTTGATGTTAATTCTAGTTTTAATGACGCAACATATTCATGCAATTTGCCTATTAAAATAAGAAGAGCTTCTCTATCATTTATTACTTGTTGTTCGTAAGGCAAAAGCATATTTGCGGCATATCCCTGTAATCGTTTTAGTTCCAGATCTTTTACAGTTAGCTCGTGATACAAAACGCCTTGGTTTCTTTCACCTACAATATTGTGTAAATTGTATAACTTCAGGTTAAAACTTAAAAATTGTTCTAATAAACTATTAAATTTGCTGTCAAAGAAGCTTGTATATTCATCAAAATCAAATTCTTTTATTGTATTTATAATTTCCATTGTCAGTTTATAATTTATCCTAAAATTCATATCCGTAATTTCTTTTTTTATAAGAAAATTACCTAAATTTTTATCAATTACACAGAGTGTAAAATAAATTTCCGCGAAATTGTTATATAGTTTGTTTATAATCTTATTTTTTTCATAAAGGAACAAGATTATTGAAGTCATGCCTGTTAACACCACTCCGGTAAATACGCCTGTAGAAAGATCATAAAACTTATTATTTTGTTCAGTAACAAAAATTCCAATTAAAGACAAAATTAGTATAATTATGCAAGATATAATAATGTGTTTTTGTAATCTCATTTTAGCTCCTTTTTACTAAGAATATCACAAATATAGAGCAAAACGAAGATATAAATAATTTCACAAAATACTTATTACAAGCTAAGATATTTAAAGTCTTTCAATGTACCAATTTGACATTCCAAAATGATTATAATTCCATTGTAGTTCAAAATAAAAATTAAACTCCAAAGAATTATCATCTTTGAAGCTCCAAGAATATTTATTTAATTGTGTTTTACGGTAACTTTCAAATGCATCCTGAATTTCTTTTGCAAACTTTTTTCGGAATTCAGAATACGGAATATCCAATGTCTCTTTAGTTAATTTATTCTTCAAAATCATCTTCAAACTCTCTAATATCATCAAGTTCAATGTTGTAACGTTTGCCGGTCTTATCAACACAAGTAGCGAAATCGACGGTTTTATCAGCATACTTGTTTTCCCATAAACAAATCAACAGTCCGATTTCTTGGGTTTTTAAGTTTAAAATTTTTGTTCCGTATAGTTTGTGATCTTTTTCAACCATAATTTAACCTTTCGTTATTGTGATATCCGCGTATATCTCATCCGGCTTATCAGGATCAATCAAAAAATCTTTATCAAATACATATCTTTCTCCATCCGATGCAACGCAGCCAACAGTATTGTGTTCGCCAAAACAAACAACCGTAAACTCTTCGCTATCTTTTTCAAACCAACCTTTGAGCTTTTTCAATCTATATTTTTTACCGATTTCAATCATAGTATTTCCCTTTCAAGCTTCACAATTCATCACTCTTTAAGCGAGAAACATCAAGTGTATGCGTCTAAAATCGTATCATTTGGACATAATAATTTTTGAACGCTATTTAAACGGCTTTAAAACACCTTTTAAACGGCATTTAAATTTCGACATCTTTTTCGTGATCTATAAAGAATACATTCAAAACATCCGCATCATTTCGCAGGTGCTTGATTACCGGCGCAAGATTGTAACATTCTTCTATCTCCGGCTGATTTGCTACAAAATAATCAATAACAACCGCGGTATTATAAATATTCTCCGACCACTTACTTAATTGCTTGAACTCTTTTGGGGTAATATTCAATCCGACTTTTCCATACGACCTCCCTTAAACGTGTTGTATACATCACTCAAAGTCTCAAAATTATCAAACAAACTTTACAAAGCTTAACAAAAGAGCATGCGCCAAAACGCTTTCAGTGAAAGAATTTAAGGTAAATGACAATTAAATAAAATTGTGAGTATAACACATTACTACAAAAATAATCTTGACAAATATTGCTCTAGCATGTTATATTATGAGTATAATAACTTACGATTATAATTTTTAGGAGTAAAGCATGGTCAAATACTTTAAAACTATATCTAATATTATAACAGGGCATGTTTTTAGAAACAAGATACCCTATAATACTGACGGAAATATAAACTTGCTTAATATGGATGCTATTTCTACTGCTGGTATAGTGCGTATTTCAGAAAATGATATAAAAAAAATACAACTAGACGATATTAAACCGGAAGAAATTATCATGCCGGGAGACATTTTATTTAAAGCAAAAGGGCTTAATAATACAGCTGTGCTAATCGATAGTATCCCTGCAAATACAACAGTTACAGCTTCCTGTCACATTATAAGGGTTACAGATAAAAACTTCTTACCGGAATACGTCTGCTCATGGCTAAATAGTGCAGCAGCGAAAAATCATTTTTCGAAAGGTGCAGGTCAAGCAACTGGGGTTACAATTGCAAATGTCAGCAAGGCAACGCTTGAATCATTAGAAATCCCCTTGATACCATTAAAAAATCAAAAGCTCATTTCTGATATAGAAGAATGCGCTAAACAAGTGTATGACCTATCTATAAAAATTGCAGATAATAAAAATTTATTATACCGTGCAATTATTGAAAAGGAATTGCAAAAAGAATCAAATGGCAATATAGAAAATATTAAAAATGATGTAATTTATGATCCTGCTTGTGGTTCTGGTTCATTATTAATACAAAATATCAAAAATATTAGGAGATAAAATATGGCAGTAATCAATCAAGATGAAATTAACAACATTGTATGGAAAGCGTGCGACACTTTTAGAGGTGTTGTGGACCCTTCTGAATACAAAAATTATATTTTGGTATTCTTATTTATCAAATACATTAGCGACGTTTGGAAAGATAAGCATGAAGAACTAAAGAAAGAGTTTGGTAATGATACAGAAAGAATAAAAAGACGTCTTGAAAGGGAAAGGTTCAAATTAGACGAAACCTGTACTTATGATTATTTGTTCAAACATAGAAACGATAACCAAATAGGACAATTAATAAATCAAGCTTTAGAAAAAATTGAAGAAGATAACAAAGCTAAACTTGAAGGCGTGTTCCGCAATATTGACTTTAATTCGGATATGCAACTTGGTGAAACAAAGGAAAGAAACGCACGCTTAAAAAATCTAATAGAAGATTTTTCTGACCCGAGATTAGATTTAAGACCTTCCAAAGTAGGTAAATCAGATATTATTGGTAATGTTTATGAATATTTGATTGCAAGATTTGCTGCCGGCGCCGGTAAAAAAGGCGGAGAATTTTATACCCCATCACAGGTATCTGTTCTGCTTTCAAAATTAGTCGAACCTAAAGAAGGCGACAGGATTTGTGACCCCGCTTGTGGTTCTGGTTCACTTTTGATAAAGGCTGCAAATGAAGTCGGTTCAGATAATTATTCCTTATACGGGCAGGAAAGCAACGGCAGCACTTGGGCTTTATGTAAAATGAATATGTTTTTGCACAGCAAAGATAATGCGAGAATCGAGTGGGGTGATACCTTAAACAACCCTAAACTTATTGAAGGTGATACTACGATGAAGTTTGATGTAGTTGTTGCTAATCCTCCATTCTCTCTGGATAAATGGGGTGCTGAAAATGCTACTTCTGACAGATTCAACCGCTATTGGAGAGGTGTTCCGCCTAAAAACAGAGGGGATTATGCATTTATTTCACATATGATTGAAACTGCTGTTGCCGATGGCGGTAAAGTCGGAGTCGTTGTGCCTCACGGTGTCCTATTCAGAGAAGGAGCGGAAGGTAAAATCAGAAAAGAATTTATTGAAAATGATAATTTCTTAGATGCAGTAATTGGTTTGCCACAAAATCTATTCTATGGTACAGGAATCCCGGCTGCAATTCTGGTGTTCAAGAAGAATAGAAAAAATAATGACATCTTGTTTATAGATGCTTCAAGGGAATATGAATCAGGTAAAAATCAGAATATATTACGTGATTCGGATATCGAAAAAATTGTTCAAACATATAAAAAACGTGAAACAATTGAAAAATACTCTTATCTTGCAACTTTGGACGAAATTAAAGAAAACGAATACAACCTGAATATTCCTCGATATGTTGATACTTTCGAAGAAGAAGCGGAGATTGATATTCAAGCGACTCAAAAGGAGATTGAAAACCTTGAAAAACAGTTGGCTGACGTTCAATCAAAAATGAAAGGATACTTAAAGGAGCTTGGGATAAATGGATAAAGACGACGAAAAAAAATTACCGGAAGGAAAAAAGAATAATCTCATTAATGCTGAAGATTCACTTGGCGAGTTCTTGATTTATACAACTCCAGATGGCGAAAAACAGATTCAGGTTAGATTAATTGATGAAACTGTTTGGCTTTCGCAGAGATTAATGGCAGAACTTTTTCAAAAAGATGTAAGAACTATTAACGAACATATACTTAACGTATTCGCCGAAAACGAGCTGCCGCGCGACGAATCAGTTATCCGGAATTTCCGGATAACTGCAAGTGACGGTAAAAACTATGATACAAACTTTTACAGTTTGGATATGATTATCTCTGTTGGCTACAGAGTGAAATCATTAAGAGGTACTCAATTCAGACAATGGGCAACTCAAAGAATTAAAGAATATTTGATTAAAGGGTTTACTATAAATACAGAATATTTGAAAAACCCTGAAGGCAAGGATTATTTTGAAGAACTATTAAAAGAAATTCGCGAAATTCGTGCAAGTGAAAAACGTTTCTACGCAAAGATTAAAGATATTTATGCAACAAGTGTTGATTATGATAAAACAGCAGACGTTACGCGAGAATTCTTTGCAATAGTTCAAAATAAAATGCTATGGGCTATAACAGGACAAACCGCTGCAGAAATTATACATTCAAGAGCAAATGCTGATGATATTAATATGGGCTTAACAACTTGGAATGGTAAAAAGTTACTTGCTCCGGATGTTGTTATTGCTAAGAATTATCTCAAAAAAGATGAGATGGAAAAGCTAGACCGCTTGACAGTTATGTATCTTGATTATGCAGAATTACAAGCAGAACGTAGGATTCCTATGTCAATGGTTGATTGGGCAACAAAACTTGATGGGCTATTAAGTCTTAACGAGATGGAAATATTGACTCATAAGGGTAAAATTTCTAAGGAACTGGCAGAAAAGAAAGCTAAAGCGGAATATCATAAATATGATGAAAAACGCAGACAGCAAGAAATCATAGACTCTGATATTGAGTTTGCAAAAGAAATTGAAGAAATTAAACGAATAACTAAAAAGAATAAGGAGTAGTTATGCAAAGAACACCTGTTGTTTCTACAAATGTTAGTAGTATCGGATATGCGAATGGCGTTATTGAAGTAGAATTTACTGATGGTAGCATATATCAATATTTTGGTACAAATGAATATATTTTTAGAAATTTCTTAAATGCTCCGTCTAAAGGCAGATTTATACATAACTATTTAAAAGGTTATAATTATCAAAGGGTGGCATAATGGCAATATTAAGATTTTTACAACAAAATGCAGAATGGATGTGCGCAATAGCGATAGTTGGGTTTACCGCTGTTCAATGTTGGCTTGCGTATCAGCAAAATATGCAAAATATCAGAATGAAACGGCTTGAACTTGCAAGCAAACTTGACGAGGTTGCGGCACAATTTCTTGGTGATAAAGAAGAAGCAAAAATTGTTAGGACTTGGTTAGTTTCTAATGCAAGTAATTTCGGAGCTCTACTTAGCAATAAAGACTTAGGCTCGTACAAAAAACTTACATTTTTTATATATAACTATCTGAATTTAAATATAATAAATTCGGAAGAACAGGTTTTAGCACTTCGGCAATTTACCGATTTAGTTTCTGAATTGGATGCAGTACTAATTAATGCAAAATACGGTTTTGTAAAAGCCGGAAAAGAATTTGAATCAACAAATAAGGAAAAATAATGACGGAAGTAATTGAAAAAAACGAAAATAAAAAAGGTTATAAGAAAACAAAACTTGGCTGGATTCCAGAGGATTGGGAAATTTATAAAATTGGAGATTTTGGAACATTTAAAAATGGCATTAGCAAAGGTGGAGAGAATTTTGGTTATGGTACTCCTATAATAGGTCTAAATGACGTTTTTGATAAATATTATATTACTAAAAATAATCCAAACTCTCTGGTAAATGCCACTACACAAGAACTTCTAGATTTTAACCTTAAAAAAGGTGATGTTTTATTTGTTAGATCCTCGGTTAAACCAGAAGGAGTAGGAATGCCATGTGTGGTAGAAGCTAACCTTGAAAAAACAACTTTTAGTGGTTTTTTAATTAGATTTAGAGACAAAGAAGGTTTATTAAACAATAAGTTTAAACGCTATTGTTTTCTGTTGGAATATTTTAGACACAAGTTATTAGCAAAGAGTACAATCAGCGCAAATACTAATATAAATCAACCTAGTTTATCATCATTAAATGTAATTATACCTTGCTTAAAGGAACAAGAAAAAATTGCGGAGATATTGTCGGCTTGGGATGACGGAATTGAAACTTTAGAAAAACTCATTGAACAAAAAGAAGTATTAAAAAATAGTTTGGCTCAAAAATATTTTCATCGTAAAAACAATCTGTTTCAATTAAAGCAACACAAATTGGGCGAATTATTTAAAAACAGAAAAGAAACAAATTGCTGTGATTTAGAACTTTTATCCGTGTGCGATGGGTTAGGTATAGTTCCTCGTTCACAATTAAATGCAAAAGATAATTCAAATGAAGATAAGTCAAAATATTTAAAAGTTTGTGTCGGTGATTTAGCCTACAATACAATGCGAATGTGGCAAGGACGCTGCGGAGTATCTTCTTATGAAGGAATCGTCAGCCCGGCATATACTGTTTGTATTCCAAAAGACAACATCGATGTTGATTATATGTATTATTTGTTTAAAACACCACATATGATTCATGACTTCTGGCGATATTCCCAAGGTATCGTTGATGACACGTTAAATCTGAAATTTAATAACTTTGAAGTAATAAAAGTTTGGATTTCGGACAA
Source organism: uncultured Candidatus Melainabacteria bacterium (assembly GCA_949741915.1). Classification (GTDB taxonomy): domain Bacteria; phylum Cyanobacteriota; class Vampirovibrionia; order Gastranaerophilales; family Gastranaerophilaceae; genus MGBC122484. The sequence continues at coordinate 17,884 of CATJOM010000083.1, forward strand.
AGAAACTCAAACAAAAATCGCAAAACTATTAAAAAGTTATGATGAAGAAATACAAATATTAAATTCTAAGTTAGAGAAGTTAAAGGAGCAGAAGAAAGGCTTGATGCAAAAACTTCTCACTGGTCAGATTAGGGTAAAGGTATAGAAAGGATTTTAATGGCAGAAAAAGATAAGACACATGGTTTCAGCATCAGACTACTAAAAGAAGAATCAAATAATGTAAATATAAAAAGCCTTTTAAAAATAGGAAATGCAGAAATTGTAGACAATTCAACATTACCAACTGATAAAAAAGGATACCGTTGTATTGAAGACAGTAATAAAGTATATCATTATAGAATTGCGGACAAATATGATGCTTATTTAAAAAAAACTTTTAATCCAAATACTTGGTGGTCAAACTTTCTTAATTTGAACACAAGGCTTGATTCCCCAAGTTATTATTTTATTATGTTTGTTCCTTTGTCTCACAATGGAGTTGAAAGGAAGTTAGTTTATACTTTCGGGTATGGGCATACTATATTAAATGAAGAACACATTGAGTATAACTTTGGATTGAAAGTTGCTTTGAATTCGATAGATCCAGAAAAATTAAAATCTGCCGATAAATTTGCACCGTCAAACCAAACTAAACAAACTAGAACCCAGTTAAGTATAGGTTCAAGTCTATATGGTTTAGGATTTAATGAATTTGAAGAAATAATAAAAAAATTATCTGGATTATGTAAAGATGAATATAAGAATATATTCACGAGTGTAACTGGCTCTGATAGTTTAAAGATTAATAGTAAATTAAAACTTGAACAAATTGAAGAATTATCTAAAAAAATTATTGAATTGTACTCATCAGATGAATATACAAAACACCCCCAACTTTCAAATGTTGATAAAATTTCAAAAGTAAAAGACCCAGTAAAAATTAGTCTATTGGATACAAACTTAATTGATAACTTTAACAAAAAAGACTCTAATATCTTTCTGACAAATTATGAAATGATAGAGTATGAAGATTATGAATACTATGGATACTCTGGCTTTTCTTCAACCAATATTTTTAGTGATTTGGATATTAATGATTTGTATAATGAATTATTACAAACAAACGTATCAATTGAAAATTTAAAAAAATATCAGGTCAAAATATACAAAAATGAAAATGATACAAATCCAAAACATTGGAAATTATATAATTGTATAGTAACCGATGCGCAACTCGATGAAAAACATTATATTTTATCATTAGGCACTTGGTATGAAGTTGATAAAAATTTTATAGAACATGTGGAAACAATTATTAATAATTTGGAAATAAAATCAAGTAATTTATTCAATGATTACGATGCCTCAATATATAACAAACTAGATGAAAGTGATAGTAATAAATTAAATGGTGAAATAATAGACCAAAAACTAAAATATGAAAAAAGATATAACAAAGAAATGGCACAAAAAAATAATTTTGTATTACTGGATCAAGAACTTATACGTATTAATGGCGCTCCATACGAAATCTGTGATATTTATGATCCAAATGAAAATACATTTTATCACGTAAAACGTAAACATTCTGGTTCTTCTGAGTTAAGTCATTTATTTAATCAAGGTATTCATTCTGAACGTATGGCTAGTGTTGACATTGATAATCAATATTCTACACAATTTAAAGATAAAACACACTATGATTTGCAAGAAAATAGGAAAATCAGATATGTTATTATTACGCCGCCCAACTCAAAGAATGAACTTACAATGCCAATATTCTCAAAAATATCATTATACAATGCTATTAATGAATTGCGTGCAATGAAATGTTTGGATGTACAGTACATGTTCGTTAAAGAAATCAATATTGAGAAAAAACAAAAAAAGAAAAATAAAAAAACAAATACAGAAAATGAGGAAGATTAATGCAAACACCATCATTTATAGAAGATCATATATCACAAATACCGGTATTGCAGTTGCTACAGAATTTAGGTTATACATATTTAACCCCTGAAGAAGTTTTAAAAGAACGTCAGGAAAAACTAAGTAATGTAATTCTTGAAGATATCTTAGAGCAGCAGCTTATGAAAATAAATGAGATAAACTTTAAAGGGAAAGTTTACCCATTTTCTCCTGCGAGTATTCGTGGTGCAATTGATGCTATAAAAAATGTTCCTATGTTTGATGGTTTAGTTACAACCAATTCAAAAATCTATGATTTATTAACTCTTGGTAAAAGTTTTGAAGAATCAATTGGAAACGATAGAAAAAGTTTCACTATAAACTATATCGATTGGAATAATATTGAAAACAACGTATTTCATGTTGCAGAAGAATTTGAAGTAAACAGAACTTCAAGCGACAAAAAATACCGCCCTGATATTCTTCTTTTTGTAAACGGGATACCGCTATGTATTATCGAATGTAAAAGACCTGATATAAAAGAACCTTTAGAAGAAGCAAAATCGCAGCATTTAAGAAATCAGCAAGAAGACGGAATTTCGCATTTATATAAGTATTCTCAAATATTGTTAGCATTAACATCCAATAAGGTTCAATATGCAACAACTGGAACGCCAAGAAAATTCTGGGCTACTTGGAAAGAACAAAAACTTAAAGAGTCTGACTTGCAAGAATTAGTCAATAAGCCGTTATCTGATGAGCAAAAAGACAAACTTTTTGCAGACAGATTCAAATATGTGAGAAAATATTTTGATAACATAGAAGCCGAAGGTCGGCTTGTAACGGAACAAGACAAATTGTTGTATTCTTTATGTCAGCCTCAAAGGCTTTTAGAATTTATGTACAAGTACATTGTGTATGATGCAGGGATTAAAAAAATTGCCCGTTATCAACAATATTTCGCTATTCAGGATACTTTAGAAAGAATAAAAATTATAAGAAACGAGCGCAGGCAGGGCGGTGTAATATGGCATACTCAAGGCAGCGGCAAATCGCTTACTATGGTTATGCTTGCAAAAGCAATAGCGCTTGAACCTGAAATTGTTAATCCAAAAGTTATTATTGTAACTGATAGAATTGATTTAGATAAACAAATTTCAGGCACGTTCAAATCCTGTGGTAAAGTAGTTAAAAAAGCAACAAGCGGAGAAGATTTAGGAAATATTATTGCTGACAACAAAGAAACAATAATTACAACTGTTATTAATAAATTCCAGGCAGCATTACGTAAGAAAAAAGTTATTGATAATTCTAAGAACGTATTTGTTCTTGTTGACGAAAGCCACCGCAGCCAATATGGTAGTGCTAATGCTCTTATGCAAAAAGTATTTCCAAATGCTTGCTATATTGGTTTTACGGGTACTCCTTTGATGAAAAAAGAAAAAAGTACTGCTGTTAAATTTGGTGGGATTATAGGTACTCCATATACAATCAACCAAGCTGTAGAAGATGAAGCGGTGTTGCCTTTGTATTACGAAAGCAGATTAGCTGTTCAAAATGTTACACAAAACAGTATTGATAAATATTTTGACATTATATCAAGAGACTTAACAGATAAGCAAAAAGGTGATTTAAAGAAAAAGTTTAGTACAAGAAGAATTTTAAATGAGGCTGAACAAAAAATTGCTAATGTTGCTCTTGATATCAGTCAGCACTTTGAACACAAGTATAAAGGTACAGGTTTTAAGGGACAATTAACCGCACCATCAAAGGTAATTGCTCTGAAATATAAAAAATATCTTGATGAACTAGGTATGGTAACTTCTGAAGTTGTTATTTCTGCTCCTGATACTAGAGAAGGGAATGATAATATTTACGAAGAAACTTCAAGTGAAGTAAATCAATTTTGGAAGCGTATGATGGACAGATTTGGGAATGAATCTGAATATAATGCCCAAATTATTAACCAATTTAAAAATGCTCCGGAACCAGAAATATTAATTGTAGTTGATAAATTATTAACAGGTTTTGATGCTCCTAAAAATTCAGTTCTATATATTGCACGTTCACTAAAAGAACATGGACTTTTGCAGGCAATAGCAAGAGTTAATCGTCTTGAAGAAGGAAAAGATTATGGTGAAATAATAGACTACTATGGACTTTTGACAGAATTAGACGAAGCACTTTTAACATATAGTAATATTGGTGACTTTGATGAAGAAGATATTCAAAATGCACTTGTATCAGCACAGGAAGAAATTAAAAAATTACCGCAATTACATTCAGACTTGTGGGAAATATTTAACGGTATAAACAAATACGATATTGAAGCATACGAGCAGCATTTAAAATATGAAGATGACAGAGATAAATTCTATGATAAATTAAGTCAATATTCAAAAGTTTTACAACTTGCGTTAGGTAACTTCAAGTTTTTAGAAGAAACTCCGGAAAAGAAAATTAATACTTATAAGGACGATCTAAAATTCTTCTTAAATTTACGTGTTTCTTTAAAATCCCGTTACGCAGAATCTATTGATAGAAAAGAATACGAAGCAAAAATTCAAAAACTTATAGATACTTATGTTACTTCTGATGAAATTATACAAGTAACAGAGCCCGTTGATATTTTTGACACAGAAAAATTTAAAGCGGAGGTAGAAAAAAAGCAAAGTACTCGTTCAAAAGCAGATACAATAGCTTATAGAATTTCTCGTACAATATCCGAAAAATGGGACGATGATCCGATTTTTTATAAAAAGTTATCTGAACTTTTAAAGGAAGCTATTGCAAAATATTCAAAACAAATAATGGACGAAGCAGACAGGCTTAAAAATGATAATGCTTATTTAAACAGAGTAACAGAAATATTATCAATGGCAAGGACGAGAACCGGTGATGATATTCCGATTTCTATTTTGAATAACGAAGTTGCAAAAGCCTTTTATGGTGTTGTTTTTGAAAAAATCAAGAAATACAACGCAACAAAAGATTCTGCCGCAGAACTTGCACTAAAAATAGATAAAATTATTTTGGATAATCAATATGTTGATTGGGTAAAAAACACTGATTTACAAAATAAAATTATCAACGATATTGAAGATGTCCTATTTGAGTTTAAAGACACTAATAAGATTGATATTACATTTGATGATATAGATTTTATAATTGACGAATCAATGAAAATTGCAAAAAGAAGGTATGCAAAATGATTGCCACAACCGAAAAAATCGAATACGGAAAAGAAATAATAGAGTTTGAATTATTACAAGAAGATAGAAAAACTTTATCTATAGAAGTTTTGCCTACTGCAAAGATTAAAGTTAAGGCTCCGGAAAATAAAAATAAACAAGATATTATCAAGAAAGTCCAAAATAAAGCAAAATGGATTACAAAACAAAAACGATACTTCATTGATAATTACAAAAAAACCGATGAAAAGAAGTATGTTAGCGGGGAATGTTTCAGATATTTAGGAAAACAGTATCGATTAAAAGTAATAAAATCTGGTATAGATTCTGTTAAATTAAAAAATGGATATTTTATTGTTGAATACAACTTAAAAACTCCGGCAAAATTAATAGATAAATGGTATAAGGATAAAGCACTATCGATATACGAAAAAGAACTAGATAAATGTTATCAAAAATTTGTTACTTATAATATGATTAAGCCATTATTAAAAATCCGTAAATTAACAAAACGATGGGGCAGTTATAACAAAAATAGTAATACAATAACTATGAATATTGAAGCTATAAAAGCAAATAAAGACTGTATAGATTATGTTATTTATCACGAATTGTGTCATTGTATGTATTTTTCACATAATAAACAATTTTATACTTTGCTAGGATCAAAGTGCAAAGACTGGAGTAAATTAAAAAATAAGCTTGAGATGCTAATTTTGTAAAACTCATCTCCATCTCATAGTCAATTACATCTTGTTCTGTATGTTAAATTACATTAGCTGAATTTAGAGAATTATTTTATAACAAACTTAAGAGAATTTTATTGCCTTAGGGGTGAAATTCTCTTTTTACAAATAAAAAGAGTCCTTTTTAAGTAAATTGATTATATAAATATGAGGTTATAGTGGTAATAATAAAATTTCTACAACAAAATGCTGAATGGATGTGTGCTATAGCAATTGTATTTTTCACTGCAGTGCAATGCTGGTTGGTACATCAGCAAAATATGCAAAATATTAAAATCAAAAGATTAGAATTGGCTAATAAGTTAGATAGTGTATGTTCTAAATTCTTGGGAGAAAAAAGCGAAGCTACAGAAATTTTAATATGGTTAAATGAAAACGCCAGTAATTTTGTTTTTCTTTTGAGAAAAGAGGATAGAGTTGCATATAAAAAGTTGCTTTTATTTTTAATGAACTATAGAAACAATCCTGCAGAATATTCTTCACCTCAAAAAGTAGAAGCAATTCAAAATCTGTTTAATCTTCTAAGTGAACTGGATTCTGCTTTCGGTAATGCAAATTATGGATTTGTTAACGATAAAAGCGAATTACAAAAATCAGATAACAACGTACTATGAAACCAACTCCTCTGCCATCTTAATCAATTTCTTCACATTCAACTCCGGGTCTTGAGTTCCGTTTATTATGCTTTCAATAATTTCAGGCGGTAAAAATCTTAGTTTGCGAAGTCGTTTGTTATTTCCGTTTCGAGCTTCGATTGGAAGACGACGTTCTGATCCGAGTTTGTTATACCAAAAGCTTTTTACGATAGCCTGAATTAATTTCATATCATAGTTTTTCTGCCCTTGAATAATTATTTTATTTTGTTTCTGAGGCGTCAAGGATATTTTTGCATTTATGCGATTGGTTATAATTTGTTCATCATCTTTTGTGTGGTTGAATTCGATATTACAAGCCATTGCAGCAAAGTATTTTACAATAAACGCTATATCATAGCTTATAGTTATAAATTCCGGATTTAAATCCACTCTTTTAATTGCCGTTCTTATAAATATTTTATCTTGAAGTTCAAAAGTTTGAAGCTCTTTTATTATAGATTTTTGTTGACTTACAGGGTAATTTTCTAAATATTTTTGAATTTGATGAGTATCTTTAAGAAGCTTCAATAAATCATTTTGGACGAATTTTTCAATTTCTCCTGCTGCGATTTTTGTAATTTCACCACGCTCATATTTTCCGGAATCTTTTATAGCTTGGCTTATATAGTACCTGTATTGTTTTGTTTTGCCGCTTGAATAACTAGGTGACATCTTGTTTCCTTTGTCATCAAAAATTAATCCGAAAAGCAATGTTCCTGTTTTTGAATTTGTGGTGTGTTTTCTTTCAATAGAATTTGCTTTTAGCAAATTTTGTACATCATCAAATAACTCTTGCGAAATAATTGGTGTATGGAGTCCTTCATATTCCTTATCTTTATGGACAATTTTTCCTAAATAAACCTTATTTGCAAGAATATGATACAAACTGCCTTTTGCTAATTTTTTACCGCTGCGAGATAAAATATTCTTTTCATGCAAATATTCTCTAAGCTTTAGCACATTCTTTGTTTTTAAGTATGATTCAAATATGATTTGAACATTGCCATCATAAGGAGGTTCAGGGTGCAGCATATGATGATCATCTTTTAAATATCCATAAGGGGCAGTTCCTGATAACCACAATCCCTTTTTGCGCGAAGCTTCAAGCTTATCCCTAATTCTCTCTCCTGTAACTTCTCTTTCAAATTGGGCAAATGATAAAAGTATATTAAGCGTCAATCGCCCCATAGAAGTTGTTGTGTTAAAATGCTGGGTTATAGAGACAAATGAAGCATTATGTTTATCAAAAACATCAATAATCTTTGAAAAGTCCATCAGTGAACGGGTTAATCGGTCAACCTTGTAAACAACCACAATATCAACTTCATCATTTTCAATATCACTTAATAGTTCTTTAAATGCAGGTCTTTCCATTGTCCCGCCGGAATACCCTCCATCATCATAATGTTTTTCAACTAATACCCATCCTTCGTGCATTTGGGACCTTATATATGCTTCGCAAGCTTCTCTTTGAGCATCAAGTGAATTGAAATCCTGCTCCAGTCCTTCTTCGGTAGACTTTCTTGTGTAAATTGCGCATCCTATATATTTTTTCATTATGCCACCCCGAAAAACTTCTTACCGTTCCAGCGAGCACCTGTAATCTCATTTGCAATGGCAGACAAGCTTTTATATTTCTTTCCGTCAAATTCATAGCCGTTTTGCACAACGATTACCGAATATTTTTTGCCTTTAAATTCCCGGATTAATTTCGTCCCATCCGCAATTGACAATGCTTTGCAGTCTTTATCAATTTTTTGGGTTTTATCATACTGCCCGACCAATTTATCAATTTTTCGTTGAATCTCAGGTGGCAATGACCCGTATTTTTTCTCCCACCATTTAATTCGTTTTTCAAAAATATTTAATGTCATATAAGTACCTCTTTTGCTTGCTGTACTTATATCTATCACTCTTGATAGAGTATATATCAAGTCTAAGAGCGAAACATAGACACATAAATTATCGTTTTAGGATATCCGTTTATTTAATACCTGCTTTGCAGCAGGAGATAATTCTAATTCTTTTAAACGTTTTGGACTTATTCTTTTATCCATAGCTTTTAAAATATCGGCTAATCCGGCATTATCCTGATATTTTATTAATTCCTGCCTTGGTAGATCCAGATATTTAATTATTGATTGGATGGGAAATTCTATGCACTCATTTGTTTTGTTGCTCCATCCGTGAATAAAACCCTGGTCTATGTTTTGGTTTGTATTTTTGGGAAATGCCCAAATAATCTCGTTATCAAGTTTTATTTGAAAAAATCTTACTGTAATTTCGCTACAATCTGTCTTTTTTCTTAGGGGAATGTGAATAAAAGACAGTTTAATGTTCGGGTGTATAATGTTTTCAAGTCTTTTTCTTAATTTATACCAATGATGTTCTGCCATAATATGCCTCCATTATTTATTTTTACATGACAGTATGTCATTTTAGGTCGTATTGCATTCAAGCTCTGATTTGAATAACAGTCAAGGTTAAAAAAATATGGGGTAAGGTAAATCACCTTACCCCATATTCCTGAATTATTTATCTTCTATTATATATTCTTTGGGAATATTACTGGTTCTATCAACACCATTAAGTATATCCAGTAATTGGGTTAGTTGCGATTGAATCACATACCCGGGAACATCCGGTCTTTCGTCTTTAGGTTTCAGACGGATTTCTAATTCATGCTCAATGTCTATAACAGGTCCAAAAACCTTCAGAAACTGTAAAAGTAGTTTTGTATCATCACTTTTTATAATTTCACTAACCAATTTTTGAATCAAAGCCTCCAAACAAGTAATCTTTTTAGGTTTACCATTAATTGTAGTTTCTACAAACTGACTTAAAACCTTATTAAGGCATTCGTTTGGCTTTGTCTTTATATCCCTTTTGGGGCGTCCTTTTAGATTTCCGGATTTTCCTTTAATGAACTGCCCGGTCTTAGAATCCCTATTACTTTCAGGATGATAGGTTTTTATAGCCTCATCAATTACTTCATAGATGTCCTTATCTTGATCAAAAATACCCATAATTATTGTCCTCCTTTATTTTCATCTAAAGTGCTTACTAATTGCACTTTTTCTCCGGTTAGTTTTTCAAAACGGTGAAGTATTACATCGCAATAATGAGGCTCAAGTTCAATTGCATAACAAGCCCTGTTTACATTTTCACAAGCCAAAAGGGTAGAACCTGAACCCGCAAAGCAGTCAAGTACAACATCATCCGGATTGCTTGCATCCAAAATAGCCTCTTCCAACATTTTTACAGGTTTACAAGTTGGATGAAATTTTAAATCATCTTTATTTTCAGGATTTGAAACATGAACTCCTTTAAAGTCCCATACATTAGTTCTATAACGACCAAATTTACCGAGTTGTATATTGTTAACAGATTTCCCTGTACCATTTTTAAACACAAATACTAATTCATGCTGACTTCTGTAAAAAGAACCTTGCCCGCCAACCATTTTGTTCCAGACGCACAAATTTTTAAATTCGGAATAACATTTGCCTGCGGTTAAAATTTCCAACACATGTCTCCAGTCCATAAATATGTAGTGCAAAGAGCCATCTATTGTATATTGCACCAGATTATTAAAAATAGCACCAAGAAACCCGATAAATTCCTCAGATGACATCTCTCCGCTTGCCATTGCAAATTCGCTATGTTGAATTTTTCCGCTGCCGCATATATCTTTAACAGCAAGATTATACGGGGGATCAGTCAGGACCATTGCGGCTTTGGTATCTTTGAGTAATAACCCGTAATTTTGAATATCTAAAGCATTACCGCATAACAAACGGTGTCTTCCGAGCTGCCAAATATCTCCTGTATTTACGCGTTTTTCAATATTAAGTTCATCCGGCATTGTTTCTATGGATTCATTTTTACTATTTTTCTTAGAATCTTGAATTATAAAGTCAATTTCAGGAATTTCAAAAGCTGTAAAACTTAAATCAAAATTCAATTCCTGCAATTCTTTAAATTCAAATTTTAAGACATCAATATCCCACTTAGCATCTTCTGTCATCTTGTTATCAGCTATAGCATAGGCTCTTAGTTGTTCTGCTGTAAGATGAGAAGCATCGATTGCAGGAACTTTTTCAAGCCCCAATTCTTTAGCTGCAAGATATCTTGCGTATCCGGTTATGATTTTTTGCTCCTTGTCGATTACAATGGGGATAAAAATACCATTTTCTTTGATAATCCTTGCAAGTTTTCCGATTTTCTCGGGCTTGTGTTTTCGCAATTTCCTTTCGGGTTCTTTAAGTTTTTCTAGCTCAACCCTTAAAATAAGAGGGTTATAAATTTTATCCATATTTTGTCCTTTCCGGCAGGCTCTTTAACTTTTTTGCTGCTGAAATAAACTAGAAAGGAGTTTTTGATGAAGAAAAAAATGGATAAAGTTCTTACTATTAAAGCATTTTAGACAATTCATAATCACGAAAATTAATAATTTTGTGATAAATTTTGAAAAATGTTATAATTAAAAGATGAAAGAAAAGAATAGTGCTAAACCAAACAAATGCCCTTATTGTGGTAAAGGCAATATAGTTGTAAACGGTTATGACTCAACTGCTAAAAAAATACCAAGATACAAATGCAAAAACTGCAAAAAGACATTTAAAGCAAATAAGAATTATTATTTTAAAAATAAAGCCGACAAACTATTTATGACCCATATTTTGAAGCTTATAAAATTAAGCTACCCTAAAATAAACGATATTTCAAAATCAGGACAACCGATTAAATTTCAAGAAATTTTCTCTATAAAAGAATCGGACGAAAAAGAACTTAATAATATGACTTTAGCTTTGGATTACATTGGCAGCGACAGAGTAAAAAATTAACTCCGAAATTAAGCATCTATCTGGAGAATAACAATATTATAATTGCAAAACAAACAGACAAATAAACAACATCAAAAATCAAACAATTCCTTAACTTGAACTTCAAGGGCATCGGCAAGTTTTACTATTGTTCTCAAATTTGGAATTTTTTCATTTCGCTCAATTTTACCAATATATGAAATGTCTAATCCGGCAAGCTCTGCAACTTTACCTTTGGTAAGTTTTTTAGCTAGTCTTATTTGTTGTACTTTTGTTGCAAAGTTCCTGATAACGCTGTCATTCATACTTTAATTATGCTAATATGAATGTACAAACGTATAGACTATTAGTCTAATAAAAAGAAATTGTTACGTCGTAATTTGACGGGGCACTATGCTAAACTTTTATTTAAGAACAAACGGAGCAGTGCAAAATGAAAATTAAATTTATAGAACTAAACAATTTTAAATCTTTTAAAGGTAAAACCACAATCCCTTTTAAATCCGGTTTAACGATAATTACGGGTTTAAATGGAGCAGGAAAAAGCAATATAATCGATGGGATTATTTTACTTTAGGAAAATATGAAACAGAAGCCAGATATTTGATATATGAGGGTGAAAAAGAAGCAGCGGTCAGGGTTGTTTTAGAAGATGAAAATGAAAATTTATTATCAATTTCAAGGACAGTTGATATTAATAACAGCAAATCATTAAAAATAAATGGCAAAATGGCAAATGATAAAGATATTCCGTGCAATGATTTTAATTTTATGCTTTTGGATTCATATTCCCACAATCAACTTGATGCCTATAGATTAAAAGATTTTATTGCAAAGTTAAAAGAAGAATCAAACAAAAAACAGGTTATTTTGGTGAGTACCGAAAATGATTTAGCTAATTATGCTAATCAGGTTATTATGGTAAATCAAAAAACCGAAAATCAATCTGAAATCAAAGAAATGCAGTCTATATAAATGGAGTAAAATATGACAGAAAGAATTGAAAAATTACTTAAGGATGTTAAGGAAATTTCAAATAAATACAAAACAATTGCACAAGCTACGGGTAGTAATTTTAATATTTTTGAAATTGTAAACATTTCACATAAAGAAGTTTATATGTGCAGACTTTTAAGCGAGCTGTTAAACCCAAAAGGAAGTCACTATCAGGGTAATATTTATTTAAAATTATTTTTTGAAACCCTAAAAAGAAATTATGGCGACAAATTCAACCTTAAAACACCTGAAAATGCAGAAGTCTTAAGGGAAGAAGGAATTGAAGGATGCAGGCGCATTGATATAACAATTGATGATGGTAAACAATATCTGCCTATTGAAGTTAAAATTTATGCACAGGATCAAAAAGAGCAATGCAAGGATTATCTTAAAAAAGCAAAAGATAAATACAACCAAGGGGAAAACGCAAGATTGTGCTATTTAACAATAGAAGGACACTTGCCGGATGAATCAAGCCTTGGTGATATGTCAGAAGCCGAAAAAGAGCAGATTATAGAAATATCTTGGAGAAAAGATATTATAGAATGGCTTGATACTTGCATTAAACATCAAAATACGGTTGCAAAGGCGCCAATTAGAGAAATATTAATACAGTTTAAAAAAGCAGTACAGAAATTTACAAACCAATTGGAGGAAAATGAAAAAATGGAAAATGTAAAATTATTAATTAACAATCAGGAAAATTTTAAAAATGCCGAAAAAATTGTTAGCGCATTAACATCTGCAAGAGAAACTCTCTGGAACAAATTATGCGATTTTATTAAAGTGGAAATTCAAAATGGTTGTAATGTTGAAGCAATAATCCCAAATGATTGGAATGTACACTACAAGCTTCCTTTTGAAGAAAATAACGACTTCTATACAGTTGCCTGCATAAATGCAAATCAAACAAAAAGTGAAATCAGTTTACTCATTGTAAAAGCCTATAATAACGGTAAAACTGAAACAACACAAACATGTGAAAAATTTTCAACCTCTAAACTTGCAGGCGAAGAAAACTTCAACAAAAAAGCCAAAGAATGCGTTGATTGGATAATTGAACAACTTAAAAAATAGCAGGAAAAGAGCTGTATGAAAGAAACAATTGAAAAAATCAAAGAAGAAAATATAAAAGGGATTTACGGCACCTTAAAAGAATTGTTTAAAGGTAAAGAAAAAGCTTTAATATTGGCTGCACTTGGAACAAAACAAGAATTTATAGTTGCCGAAAATGAAGAAGCAGTCTACCGTGCAATAGAAGTTGCTAAAAAAGAAGGCAGAGGCAGGGTAACTTTCATTCCCTTAAATAATATAAAAACTGCGCCCGGGAAGCTTTTAAAACCCGAAATTGGTGGAATTTTAGATTATGCCATTAATATAATTGAATTTGATGAAAAATACAAAGATGCCTTTTATTTTGCACTCGGCGAAACTTTGATTGTGCAAGATAATGAAGCTGCAAAAAACATCATTAATAAATATCCGAATCAATATCGTATGGCAACATTAGACGGCATAATACACGAAAAAGACGGAAGAATTATCCATTGTCCGATAATAAAGGAAGCAGAAAATGCCTAAAACAACAAAAAACACTTTAAAAGAATGGGGGAAATGGAAACATCTTAAAGAAATCACCATGGCTTGGGCTTTAGAGTTGATTAATAAAAAGAGTGAAAAAGAAATAGGTACTATTATCAATCTTTCAAAGGCTGAAATTAAAGCTATGGTTGATAATTTTAATATTAAAGAACATGAAACCTTGGTTTGTCAAATTCAAGGCGGTGTAAAATTAACAGAGCGGGAAGAAGAATTTCTTACCCTTATAAAACAGGGTAAAAATATTTCAGAAATCTCTAAAACCCTTATAGTAAACAGGGCGAGGGTTAAAACCGTTGCTAAAATTATCATCGCAAAAATTTTAATAGGGCTGTATGATTATTATAATTCCAAATATTCTTACGTATCAGAGCTTTCGCACCCTGTTTTAGAAAATATGCGCTATTATGGCTTTATATATGGCAAGGCAGCAGGTGAAATCGGGGATTATTGGTATGAGTTTGACGAAAAGGGCAAGGTTCATTTAAAAATTAAATGTGACACCTTTGAAAGGACTAATGAAAACCGCATTATTATTTCAATTGATAAAAAATACGGCCTTATTGATAATTGCGGTAATTATTTAATTCCCCCAAAATATGAAAAATTTGAAGAAACATTTGGCGAAAACAGCCCATATTTTACAGCAAAATTGAATGACAAATACGGGGTGATTAATAAAATCGGAAAAACCGTTATTGATTTTAAATATGATGGAATGCGGCTTTTTGGGGATAAAGAACACATTTGTGCAAAAACCGGCGATAAATGGGGCTTGATTGATATAAATGGAAATATCATAATCCCGTTTATTTATGATGAAAGTTTCAACAACTATAACTTGCCATTTGGAGAAAATGATGGTTTTATTGCAGAAAAAGAGGGTAAATACGGGGTTATTAACCTGCAAAATGAAAGTATTGTTCCGCTTGAATACGATTTCATATGCTCAAGCTTTTTCGACATTACAAAAAGTATGACCATAGCAGAAAAAGACGGCAAAAGGGGTGTTATTAACGTTCAAAACGAAACTCTTATTCCTTTTGAATATAAATATATTGAAATTTTTTCCGATAAAACAATGTTTGTGCATAATTTTAGCGAGGGATATATAATTGATTTTTCAAATAAAAAAGTTTGCGAAAGGGAATTTCAATTTATAAGCAACAGTAAAAAAGGTGGCAAATATTTTTGTGCCATGGTAGGTGATAAAGATGGCGTAATTGATAAATACGGCAATATCAAAATTGATTTTAAATATGATGATTTATTCTTTTTGAATCAAAATTTGCTTGTTGCAAATAAAAATTCAAAGGAAGGGATTATTGATATTGATGAAAACATTATAGTTCCTTTTAAATATTGGTTTGACCGTGACGGAGACTTGGGCAAAGATGGTTCAATCACTGCCAGAAAACGGGTCAATGGTAAATTAAAATGGGGATTAATTAACCTTCAGAATGAAGTTTTAATTGATTTTAAATTTGATATCCTGATGCATTTTTGGGACAGAGAATATACCCTGGGGGTAGCTGATAATAAATGGATGTATGTGAATAAAAAAGGTGAAATTCTAAAAATAGATATCGAAAACTATGACACAAAATGACGTATTTTTATTATAAGATTAAATTATGTCCAGATTAAACAAAGCAGAACAAATAATAGAACTTGCAATGATGTTTCAAAACAGCTATTCAGGTCTTTGTATTGATGATATTCAAGAACATTTTGAATGTTCAAGAAGATCTGCAGAAAGAATGAAATCGCTGCTCTTTAGTTTGTTCCCGGAAAAAATGGAAGTTGTAGCGACAGGGGATAAAAAGAAACGCTGGAGATTTATTAAGGGAACAATGAATTCTTTAATAACCTTTACCAGTGATGATTTTGCAAATCTTGAATACTTAAAAGGACTGTCAAATGATGAAAACAGACAAAAAGAACTTGATGAACTTATTGCAAAAATAAAAGCTTTAACCCCGCAGAAAAATGCTATGGCGCTTGAAACAGATATTGAGGCCATTTTAGAATCAGAGGGGTTTGCAGTTAGGCAGTATTCAAGGGTTAAAGCCGATAAAGACGTTTTAGATAAACTTCGCCAAGCTATGCTTTCGTTTAAAAAAGTTGAGTTTGACTACAATACAGATAAAGGACTCCGCCATATAACCCTAAACCCCTATGGCATAATTATTTCAGATAAATATTATCTTGTAGGATTTAATGATTATGTAAACGATTTAAGGCTCTACAAGGTGGATAAACTTCAAAATCTTATCGTGACGAATGATTATTTTGAAAAAGACGAAAAATTTTCGCTGTCCGAATATTACAAAAACTCTTTTTCAATCTATCAAGAAGAACCTTTAAATATAACGCTTGAATTTAACAAAGATGTAGCGGAAGATGTTTTAAATTACCACTTTCACCCGACACAGAAGATGAAAACCCTTGAAAATGGAAATATTCAGGTAAAATTCACCTCCGGTGGCAAACTTGCAATCTGCCATGAGCTTTTCAAATGGGGAACCTTCGTTAAAATCAAAAGACCGGCTGAATTGAAAGAATATTATAAGGATTATTTGATAAACATTTTCAATAAGTTTTAAATTAATAAATTTGATATATAATAAGAAAAAAGAAACTTTATGAGTTTTTTAACAAATTCAAATATGTTGTTGGAAGATTATCATTATGCTGCATTAAACATATTGTGGCTATATGATAATGGAAAAAGAACATTAATTTTTGCATTTATTGAGTTATTTCCTAACGAATACCCTAAACCCATAAACATTCAAGAAAATAGCCACAGTATAAAGAAAACAAAACAACGTTTATTTTTTGCAAGGGTTATAGATACGGCTGAAAACATTTTAAATTGGTATAGTAATATTTTGTTAGGCAATATTCCTCATATGTTTTGGCAAAATAATGAGCCTTTTGAATTAATTAATTATGAACAAGAACCAATTTATCCAAATTTTTTATTATCAGATAATCTTCCTTTTTTGCAAGATTTCGTTGGTTGTGTAAGGTGCCATTTTTTATTCGAAAAAAATTTTCCAGAAGAAATAAGACAATTATGTCTGGATGAAGAAAACGTTAAATGGATTAATGATAAATTTAAATTTAATCTATCACTATACTATGAATACCTTGGAGCAATATGTATGGTTGCATATAATCCATTGTTAAGAAGAGTTAGCGCAAAACTTACTACAAACACAAATACCAAGTCTGAATCTGTGGCGTTTGAAATTGAACCAAGATGTAATATGGATATTTCGGATTTAAAATTGTTATATATAGAAAAACGAAATCTTGGATATAAATGCTTTAAAGAAATTTCGCTAAATAATTTGTATTTTATAGTAGACAACACAGGAGAAGTGGAAAGTATTGGTTATGCTGTAACTTGCCCCAAAAGAGGATTATTACTATGGGAAGGTTTCCATGGTTTTATGAAAAGCTTATCTTTAAATATGAATATTGTAACTGGCACAAATAAGATTAATGTCCCAACCAAAAATTATGATGGCATTGAAGAAACATATGAAACTTCAAGACACAGTAGCGAAACAATTACAATTGGAGAAAACAATAAAACAAAAACAGAAACGTTATCAATAAAATTGTTAAAATCAAAAAGAACAAGGGAGCAAAAAAATGTAGCTCAAAATACTCAAAAATTATTTTATGAAAATCCAAAGGAAGCAACTCTATTTATTAGGGGTATAATTGCCAAAGCTCAAACAAGAATTACCATAATTGATCCCTATATTACAGCAAGAGAATTATTTAAATTTGTTCTATCAGTAAATCCGACTGTGAAAACAACAATAGTAACATCTTCTTTAGTTTTAAAAGGTGGTAAAAATAAAAATCAAGCACAAATATTATTAACAAATATTGATAACGTATCAAAAAATTATCAAATCGAAGCCATGGTTATGCTCGGAAAAGAGCCTGCTTTCCATGATAGATTTATATTTATAGATGACGAAGTTTGGGTTTGCGGAAATTCATTGTCTGATATTGGTAAAAGAGCAAGCATATTGATTAAATCATCAGCACCAAAAGAAATACAAAATATATATTACAGCATAATAAATGACGAGCAAAAAATAACAACATTAAAGGAATGGGTGGAAAACCATGAAGCCACAAATAGATAATTTTATCCAAATACCCATCCCTGAAAAAATAGCAAAAAAAAGAACCAAAATTATATTTCCTATCTGCAAATTATGAATCAGGAAAACGCAAATCAAATGATATTGAATTTGTTGATAGTGGCTGTTTCGATATAAGCGATTTATGTAGTAGTATTTTTTGGAATAGTTTTGAAAAAGCTGAATATATAGTCATTATTGATAAATTTTTTATAGATGAAGATCTGGATAAAGTTATAAAAATTATGCAAAAAAATAAAAATAAAATACCAACATTTAAGATGTTCAAACTTTATACAGAAAATGTTGTTGTTATTAAAAAATTCCTTAATGAAATTAAGCGCATTTTAGCTGATAAATTTGTAGTATTTGAAATAAAACATAAATACATCCATGATAGATTTGCAATATTGGATGATGAATTATTTCATTTTGGATGCACTGTTGGTGGAAAAACCAGCGAAGGTTTTAGTGCATTTAGTTGCGGATGGAATGCTGATAAAATATCTATGCTTATAAAACATATCGAAACTTCTAAATATTCTGTGAGGATTTTATGATAAAAGAAGAAATGCAAACACCAAATATGAAACATCAATTAAAGATATATCAAAATACCGTAAGTGAGTATTTAGAACTTGATGATGAAATTAAAAATATTTTTAATGAGTTTTGCAATTTGGCATTTCAAGAAAAATACTCATATAATGAATTCATTGAAAAATCTAGCAGATATGAATTAAGTGATAACATAAAATGGTATATATTAGGAAACTTTTGTGTTGATAAAATTTTACGAACAGATTATCAATTCATTGAGTTTTTTGAATGGTTTAATAACTACAGTCATCTTAATGTACATCTTTTTTATAGCAAAATATTGGCTGAAAAACTTAAAAATAAAACGTTATTAAAAAAGTATACTGATAAGCTTAATGACATTATTGACTATACAAATCAAACTTTTTTGAATTATATAAGAAAAGATGAAAAACCTGCTTTTAAAGAATTTTTAAAAAAGGAAGAAGAAAATCCAGATATTTTAAATATTCTAAATAACAGAACACGTATGCATTATAGATATATGTCAAATGGTATATTATATTTTGCACTAACCCCAATATTAAATTTAGATACTAAAAAAGTAGTAAAAATACTGTCTAAAATAAATTGCATTTTTTTATTGGAAGATTTTTTAACCATTAACGCAATTGAATACGACATAGAACTAATCTGCAAGATTTTATCTCTAGCACCAAAAATTACAGATAGCAGTGAAAAATGGAACAATAAAGATATTTTATTGCCATTGCTTACAATAACATTAAATAATAATTTATTACATGCACATGAATCATACAAAAATACAACTTGGAATATTGATGAAATATTGAAAAAACACATTAAATTATTCATTGAGCAGTTAAAGCAAAGACCTGATTGTAATTTTTTTACCCAAAAATGGCTGTTACACCTTGTTTCAACTCTTGATTCATGTTCTGAAATTCACCAAAAATTGACACAAATGACAATACAAATGATTGGCTCAGAGATTGTGGAACAGGACATAAGTTTTAATAAAAATTTCTTCAAAAATGAACATTTGAGTAATAAAGGCAAAGAATTATTGCTTGCTTTAATTTATACAACCAATTCCATGCATTTTCCTCAAGAATATTTGAAATTATTTGAAGATTATCTGTTAAATTTATCAAATAAAATATATGTTTCAAGCGATAAGTCTTTTATAAAAACTGAACACTACCTATTATCGCAACTATTTGTTGAAATTAACAAACCTTTCGAAAAATGGCAAAAGCTATGGAATAATTTATATATTGAGCGTCAAAAGGCAATGCATTCAAATTATGAAGATAATATGCGAAATATATCCCACTCTCAGTATTTAATTTTAACCGGTATAGCTACTATTGAATATTTTATTTCAAAAAAACAAATGAATTATGCAACCGCTTTTTTTAAAAAAATATGGGATGCCTTAATGGAGCTTTATTTAACAATGAGTTACTTTTTGCATGAAAATTTTTTACACAATATGATTGCAAGATATATATTACTTAAAAATCTGGTGGGAATTGATTTTCAGTTAGAAACAAATATGATTAAGGATAATCCTGAACTAATTTCAAATATCATTTTAAATCTAAAAAATAACAATAGCGATATAACTTTTATTTCTGAAAATGTTTCAATATTGAATAGTTTAAATACCTATATAACTCAATGGAAAGCATCCGATAAAAAACATATAAAATTTAAAGAAAGCTATTATTTAGAAATAGAAGATATTTACAACAAATATTGCCTAAAAAGACTTCAATAAACTTATCTATATCTATAAAATCACCTGTTACTTGCCTGTTAGCATCCTGTTATTTCAAAATCCTAAAATTCCAAAAAGTCAGATATAATCAAATAATGCACCAATCATATATCAAAATAACAGGTAAAAATAAAATTATCAGGCTAACAGGGAGATAATCGGGAGCCTCTTGCTTATAAGACCGTTTGCTCCAGTTTATGACTTTTTCTTAAATTTAATAAAGTAGAAAACGCGGGACGCGGTGTTATTGTTAGGCTTGCGCCGTCGAACAAAAGTTCGATTGTTAATAATTTCATCAATTCCGCTTTTTCTTGCGGTGTTTGGCGCAAAAACAATGAATAAGCGTCTTTTGACAGTTCGATGACAAGATTTGCGTCATCAATTAAAGTTCGATTTGATGTCGCCGTTTTTTCAAAAGCGAAACAAAGTTCGTCAAGTTCTTTTTGCCATGTGTCCCGTTTTTCAAAATAAAAATCGTCCGTGATGATTCCGTCCATGCGGTCGTCATATAGTTTACTAATCCGTCGATTTAAAACATCAATTCGGTGTTTTATTTCGGCGGTTTTTTGTTCTATATAGTCGCAACCTTGATTGACAAAGGTTTTGACAACATCTTTTAATCGGATAAATTCTTCGGGTGGCATGTATAATTCTTTTAAAAATTCCGCGAATTTTGCTTCGATTCTGTCTTCACGAATTGACGGCTTCGATTTATCAAGTTTTTTTGCATGCTTATGGGTTCTGTTTACAAAGTTGCGTCTTGGAAAGAGTTTTTTACAACAATACTGTTATTATTGTTTGATTTAGACCCAACGATATTAAATTTATTTGCAGAGTCAGGACAAACCAATAGAATAACAATTGGCAAGGGTGGCTCACAAAAATCAAAAGAATTAATAAATAATATTTATGTTGATACAAATTTAAGTGTAACAAGTATTATCAATATTGTAAGACAAATTTTAGAAAAATATCAAATTGATGAAAACGAATTAGATATTTACACAAAAACTAAAGATTATAAAGAATAAAATATTTGACATATATACTAATGCGTATAGTTTAATATAAAAGTTTATAATTTATCAGAATTTCAAACATGTAAAAAAGTCATATTCGATATTTTAAACTAATTGACTGATGATAAGTTTAATATGGGGCGGGTGATGGGGTTCGAACCCACGAGTACCGGAACCACAATCCGGGGCCTTAACCACTTGGCGACACCCGCCATTTATGTAATTTTTTGTCCTCTGTGACACCAGATAAAAGCTGTTATTTTCAGGCATTTTTGAAAAAAATCACCTTTACAAACTTAATATATTCTAAAAATAAAATATTTTCAAGCTATAATTTTAAAATGAATATGTATACTTCAAAATTTTTGCCAGTAGAAGTGGAAAAATTTAAGGAGATTTTCAAGGGTGAAAACGCTAAATTTTCTACACCCCAATATATGTTCTTTCGCGCTCAGGGAGCGGGTTTTACAGCATCATTTTATACAAGTGGAAAGCTGGTAATTCAAGGAAATAAAACATCCGAAATTGTTGCGAAATACTTCGAAAGCGGCTATGTGCCTGAAACAAGGCTATTTAATGAGCCCAAAAGCCCTACTAATGGCCAAATTGCACCCTATCCACATATAGGAATTGATGAATCTGGAAAGGGAGATTTTTTCGGCCCGCTAGTGATAGCAGGGGTCTTGCTGGATAAGAATGCTGCAAAAGCTCTCCAAAAGGCAGGTGTAGCCGATAGCAAAAAATTGAATGATAAAAAAATATTAGAGCTTGAGAATTTGATAAAAGAGGCCGGAACCTTTGATATCATTGCAATTGGGCCCAATAAATATAATGAACTTTACTCGAAATTTCAAAACTTAAACAGGCTGCTTGCGTGGGGCCACTGCACAGTTTTAGAGAATATACTAGCCAAAAAGCCTTGTAGCACAGCCATTTCAGACAAATTTGCAGACGAAGCTGTCATAAAAAACGCCCTTAAAGAAAGAGGCAAAAATATTCAGGTAATCCAGCAAACCAAGGCAGAGAGCGACATTGCAGTGGCTAGTGCCAGTGTGCTTGCAAGAGCAGAATTTGTGAAAAAAATCTCAAATTTGTCTGAAAAATATGAACTAAATCTGCCAAAAGGTGCTTCAAATCTAGTTTTAGAACAGGGCAAAAAATTTGTGAAAAAATATGGAAAAAATGAACTAAAAAATATAGCAAAATTACACTTTAAAACATATGAAAATATAATTTCAGGCTAAAAATCAGATACAGCAAGGATTTTTGGCAATTATTACACGTGCAGATTTCATTTTTTGCCTCGTGCGAAAGAATGAGTACAAAAGCATACATAGTCTCGATTTCAGAATTTTTGCACGAGTAAAACATCTATATTTCAAGCATCTTAGTGTTTTTTACCAAGGTCTGCACAAAGGACTTATGACAAAACCCTTGTACTATCTGCCTTTTAGTAACTTGCACGCTGGTGAAAAGCAAAACATACTCTATGGGCTCATTTTCACCTTATTATTTAAAAGCGCAAACTAACACATGCCTAAAATATTTGTCCATAAAGCATTTAAGGCTATTGCACGCTTTAAAAGCATGATATATGCAGAATAGAGGCTAAATACAGTAAAAAATTCAAAAATTACGACTGAAATCCAGTATTTATAAGGCTTTAAGAAATTTAAAAAAGCTTATATTGCCATGTATAAATGATTTACACGTATTAAAAATTCAAAAATGCACAAACTACAAGGCTTGCGCCACTAAAAGCTCTACTATGAAAACAAAAATTGTTACAATGTTTAACACCGCAATGCCTGTATTGCAATAATATCAAGCTTTTTAGCCATTTGCACGCTAAAAAGAGCAAATTCATCTAAAAATTATTGAATATTCCAACAAGTTTAACTCATACAATTATCATTTGTACTAACAATATAATATAAAACTTTTTGTTGCGGACACAAAATTCCAAATTTACAAAAAACGAATAGAAAAAGGGACGCTTAAAGGTTACAAAAAAGCGTCCCAGAAAAGTTGTTTATCGTAAATTTTATTAAGACCTGTTGATATATTTTTATATCATGCTATCAAACCTTGTTTGGGCTAATTAACATATACTCCCAACCCGCACAAGAGCCCAAGCGCAAATGCTTTTACTCCCACCACTCAAGTATTATCTTTCCATTAGAACCATTGCCTCCTTTGGTTGGGTTGTTTGTGATGTTTGATTGAGAGGAAGATGATACTTGTCCTAAGTCTCTTATGCTGCTTCCTCCACCACCAGATGCATAGTTATTCTCTGTCATTGCATCTTTACCATTAGAGTTATCTCCTGTATCTAATATTCCGCCATTGCCTCCTTCTCCTTTGAATTCTTTCTTTGTTTCTTTTCCTTCTTTATCTATTATTGTGAGTGTATATCCAATGAAGTTTCCTCCATTTCCTCCTGTTGTATTGATACCATCATTTCCTTTATTTCCTTTTATACATCTTTTATTATCCTTGGTGTAGTCTTTTATTGTGCTTCCATTACCGAATGTACATATTTTAGTATTAGATGTATCTCCATACATTCCTGGAACTACTCCTCCTTTGCCATTGATTAGAGGATTATTGGTTGTATTATCCATAGCATTAGATGGATTATATGAAGGGTTAATGGATACACTGTATCCTCCATTACCTCCTCTTACATTGATATCTCCGAATGATGTATCTCCACCTTTCTTAGAATTAACTAATGTATTATTAGATACATATGCTCCTTTGCCACCTTTTCCTATTCTTATCTTTATTGTTTGATTAGCTTTTGCTTGTATGCTGTATGTAAATATGTTTCCACTGGCGCCGCCTCCGGCTGCGCCTGTTGATGCTAATTTATATACACTATTAGCTGTATCCCAATATTTATTCCAACTTATTCTTGCATAACCTCCACTACCAGATCCTCCATTAGCAAGTCCATATCCTCCACCTCCTCCACATCCATAGCCAGATGCATTCTTACCATTAGGTGATGATGCTGTTCCTCCA
>CATJOM010000084.1 GCA_949741915.1 uncultured Candidatus Melainabacteria bacterium
CCAAAAATATTTATAATCAGGCGGCGGCGAAAAAGATATTTGGTAAGCAATATTTTATTAAAGTATTCTATAAATGCCAATAACACTTATTATACCAAACAAGAAGCCTAATTTAAAAATAAGCCTTATGAGCCAACGAGCTACTGATAATCGCATATTGCAATATTTGTTGTAATATACTTACTATGGCAGATGCAATGAAACAACAAATAACCTATGGTTTAAATCAATATAAATTAGAAGTTCAAAATCAAGAATTGCAAGCACAAATAATTCAAGCCAATCATATTATTGAAATGCAAAATCAACACATTGAACACATTTTTACTTCCATGAATGTTTTAATTGGTATAATGGGCTTATTTGTTGCAATATTTGGTGTTATTATTCCACTTTGGAATGCTTGGAAATCTGCCCAAATGAAAAAAGATGTAGAAAATGCCGTCAAGGATGCAAATTTATTTATAACTAATAAATTTCAAGAATGGGAAAGTGCTGAAATTGAGAATGCTCTTAAAAGGTATAAAAACAATGAAATTAGTTGGCAAGCTCTACAGGGTATAATAAAATATAAACCTTTGACTTATGAGCAATTATTAGATATATATAATACGGCAATTATTGTTGATAATCAAGGAATGGTAGAGTGTTTAACCCAGTATATTTTCAAAGAACATTTTAATGATAAATCCGACGGATATAATAAAATTAGAAGTTTAGTCGCAAATAGTAAATTTTTTCCTCTATTTGCGTACAAATTAACGGAGGGCATTGTAAATGCTTTGTTATTTGTATCAGATAAAAAAAGAGAGAACATTATAAACCAAGCCATAGATACATCGGTTACATCTTTTCTTGCGTATAATCATATTAATGAAAAAATTCCATTATCAAGTAACAACAAGAGTCATATTGTTAACAAAATCATACAGGAAAAATGTTCAAGTTCATTGCAAATATTGGAAAATAATAGTGAATTTATTGATATGCTAATTGAAAAAGGATTGCTTGAAGAATGTTCTTACAATGAACGCCATGGCTATTCTTACGGCACGGCAATATTGAGTCTTGGTCATAACAGCTACTTAAAACAAAAATTAAATAATCATCTCACAAATGAAATAGTAAAACGGGCAGATTGCTCCCCATAGCCCCTCTCGCGGTTTAAAATTGGTTTGGTGGGGCAGTATACAAGATTTCGGTTGTAGAATTTTTCTCAGGCTAAAAACCCTGCCAAAATTTTTTAAAATGAAACCATTCTCGGACAAATGATGAAATGTTTTAGGGTGGAGAGGTATAAAATTACCTATAAAAAATTAAACCGTAGAGACAAATTTTACAGTAGTGTTTTTAAAATGTTATCTATGGTTGCAAGCTTTGTCCTATTACTCTTGATTGTTTCTAAATTCTTTA
>CATJOM010000085.1 GCA_949741915.1 uncultured Candidatus Melainabacteria bacterium
AAAAGTCTTACATCTTTTACTTGTGTCACATCAGACTCCTTTTTCTTTTAATTTCTCTTAAAAGATTAATTTTGTCTAATATGTGTTTGAACTTGGACACCGGGATATTTTATTGACATTTTTAATAATTTTTTCTTATAATCAATGTAAATTAAGGAGGAGATAAATGAAAAAAATTTTACTGGCATTGCTTTGCACAATGGCTTTAACAATGCAAACTTATGCTGCAGCGTATAATTCTGCAGACAAAGTTCCATCAATAGGTGAAGCATTACTCACAAAAAACGGTATTACAGCAGGAATTAAATTTGAAGTTACCTCAAAAACCCCTGACAACACAACATTTTTACAAGATAGAACCATAAGTATTTCAAAATCAGATTTGGAATTTGCAAAAAATGATAACGAAACCGCGGCTGTCATAGCAAATGAAATAGGTCACATAATTACAGGCAATGCATCAAAACAAAAATTAATTTCATCAGTTGTTGAACAAAACTCATCAAACACAACAGCCAACAGCCTGGTTAAAAACTATACACAAACAAGATCAGACAAAGAAGCCGATGTAATTGCTGTAAATTTAATGGCTAATGCTGGATATAATCCACTTGCTGCAATAGTTGTACTAACAAGACAAACCCAAACCGCATGGAATGCAGTACTGGGAAAACCTGCTAATGCAGACAGGGCAATGAATATATATGATTATACTGTATATGCCTACCCTGCAAAAGCAAAGGCAGGATACAACTGCAATGAATACAAAAACTTTCTAACATATGCTGACAGTGTAATAATTCAAAGAAAAGAAAACAAAAAACTTCAGTCCAAAACCGAAAAAGAACTCGCAAAATATAGAAAAAACAGTGTCTCACAAATATCTAAATTCAAAACAAGGGGTGCAATGTCAGGCTGGGATGCCGCTTACAATATCTTAAATAACAACTCAAATTAATATATTTTATGACTTTTAAATAATGATTTTGCCCTGCTTATAACAGGGCAATTTTTATTCAGTAAATCGCACCCATGCTAAAAAATACTGATAATTACATACAATTTTACAAGTATTAATTTGCTTAAGGCAAAAGTCATATATTTGCATATCTACTGCTTCTCTTGGAGCCTGTAGCTATAATCCCGCAATTTTTATGCGCATTACAAGAAAAGAAAGATGCGATTTAACAAATCTATACAAAATCACGCATTATAATTGCAAACAGACTTAATAATAAAATTCTCCACAGTGTGTGTTAAGGTTAAGTACGAATAATAAACAATATCGATTACAAAACCTGTTTTCTTATCTTTCTATATTCAGCTGCCGCAGTAAAAATAACATCCGATGAAGAATTTAGCGCTGTTTCCAAACTATCTTGAATTACACCAATTATAAAACCGATTCCAACCACCTGAATTGCTATATCATTTGAAATTCCAAATAAGGAGCAAGCAAGTGGAATTAATAACAAAGACCCTCCTGCAACACCCGAAGCGCCGCAGGCAGCAAAAGAAGCCAAAACTCCAAGAATAACTGCTGTAAGAATATTTACATCAATACCCAGGGTATGTACAGCAGCAAGAGACATGACAGTAATAGTTACAGCAGCTCCGCTCATATTGATAGTTGCACCTAGTGGAATAGAAATGGAATAAATGTCTTTATCTAATCCCAGTTTTTCACAAAGCGCCATGTTTACAGGAATATTAGCAGCAGAACTCCTGGTAAAAAATGCCATAATTCCGCTCTCTTTAAGAGATTTCATTATAAGCGGATATGGATTTTGTCTTGTTACAATAAAAACGATTATGGGATTGGAAACAAAATAAACAAAAAACATACAAAAGGCAAGAATTAGTATTAGTTTGCCGTATTCACTAAAAATTTGCATTCCGCTAGATGAAACAGCCTGAAAGACAAGCCCCATGATGCCAAATGGCGCAAAATTAATAATTTTTGAAACCACTTTTGAAATACAAGCAGCAATATCTGATAATAAATCTTTGGTAGTTGGTGCAGCAATATTTTTCAAAGCACATCCAAAAATAACAGCCCAGAACAATATTCCTAAATAGTTTCCGGAAACAATCGAAGAAACGGGGTTTGAAACTATATTCATCAAAAGATTGTGTAAAACTTCACTTAAACTGGCAGGCACAGCTGCAGTATCCATATTTTGAACAGCAAGTGTCAGGGTTACGGGAAAAATAGTACTTACTAAGACCGAAATACAAGAGGCAAGAAAAGTTGATATCATATAAAGAAGCACTATTACATTAAAACGCCCGTCGCGGCGAGCTTGTTCTTGCACTAAGGAACTTATAATTAATGTAAACACCAGAATTGGAGCTATAGCCTTAAGAGCACCGATAAACAGTTCACCAAAAATCCCTACGTATTTAAATGTGGGAAAAAATAACGCAAGGCCAACACCAAAAGATATGCCAACTATAATCCTAAAAACAAGGTTGGTATTAGTATATTTGTTATACAGTTTAGAAAGAATATCGCTGCTCATAAATTCCCTAAAAATTTTACTTCCAACAAAAAAAATATCACAAACAAAGCGATAAAAACAGGATGAATTGCAGCAATATTCTTATTAAAACAAGTCAGCAAGGGCTGGTATCTGTGCATTTACCTGCCAAAATTCTTTCTGCAGAAATCCTTTATACGAAGCCTCAAGCCACGTTTTTTCTGGGCTCTGAAATTCAATTCCTGTCTTTCAAGCACGGCTTTAAAATATTCCACATAATATTCTCCATAATATTTTTGAATAAACTTGCTAAATTGTTCAATGTCTGCATTATTGAGCAAATAAGACCATCTTATGGTTAAAAGATTAAATATTTCATATGCCGAATTAAAGGTGTCATCATTTGCCTGAATTGCACCAATATTAGGGAAATAACGACCAAAGGCACTTGCGTTGAATTTATTACCTGGAATTAATTTATCACCCTTAACAGCACTCATTAAAAGGTTATTAGTAATCTGTTTAGCAGAAATGTCAACATCAACATCGCGCCGTGTATGTAAATTTGTATCATGAAAAACTATAAGCGCATCTTTTTTAAGATACGGCAATACCATTAAAATATCTAGAATCTCACCAGGATTACTGTGCACTGTATCTATTAGACAAAAATCTATGTCGCCACCAATTTCATCCAGATAATTAAGAGCAAACCCACCGCAAAAAAGTTTCCAGTTATTTTTGAGAGCAGGAAAATTATCCACATAAAATCCTGTATTTTTATCTTTAATTCTATAATGCTTTTCATTGTAATCACAGGAATAAAGCTTAGAACCTGGTATATTTTTAATTGCATTCAAAATAACAACCGAAGAACCGCCCATAGAAACACCTAATTCCAATACTTTCTTTGGCTGTTTCCTAAGCAAAAGAGTATTTAAAAAAGCCCGGTCCTGATTAGACATCTCAGAATATTGTTTATATTCTTCGCCAAGAGAATTCAATACTTCGAGTTCATCACACGTTGATTCAATAATCTCTGCTTTATTTTTAAAAGTGCAAATAAAATCATGCATATACTATTCCTCAAAATACTAAAACTCAACACGTAGAACGATTTTGTAAAAATTTTAGCAAAAATTATTGCACAAAGCAAGAAAACAAAAGATAATAAAAATAGCATTTTTTGTCAAAATTTTAACACTTTATTTTAAATCACATATTATTTCAATACACAATTTAAATGAATTAAAGCCATTGGCATAATTAGTGCTAAATTGTATTTTATTTATATTTTCACCTATTAAATATTGCCACAAAGTCGTTTTTTGTTGCAAAAAGATTATTTAGGGCTTGCACAAAAGAAAAATATTATCTATAATATAAAACATTTCAATTTATTTCAATGGAGAATAGCATGGCAAAAATAATCAAAATTGAAGGCAATACTGTCTTTATAGGCACCGATGATTGGAAATTATTAGAAATCAACAAGAATGATTGCGTTTTTGAACCTGTTTTTGGAGCCGAAGTTGAAGTATATTCAAACGAAACAAAAACAATAGTTATTAAAAAAGAATCGCCTAAGTTATTAGTGCCTGCAGAAAATAATAATATAATTGAAATCAAGAAAGATGTTATAGACAGACCTATTCTTTATTACGGCATATCAGAAAATATGAAAAAAAACTTTAGCAAATATGTCGAAATAACAGGCGAGCCAAAACTTATAATCGAACAAGATGATAATCTGAAAGATTTTCCAGAAAAACGCCTGTTTGATAAATACGACATTGTTTCATTGGATGAAGCACTAGAATGCCATCCTGATGCAGTGATTTGGGTTACATATCTTTATGCAAACAATACGGCAAAAAGACTGCTAAAAAGAATTGAACCTGAAAGGATAAAATTTTTAAAAGCTGATTTAGAATACAGAAAAGGCTGCAGTTTTCTGGGCCACTTCATTGATTATCGTGTAGATAATTTTTCACCTTGTTGTGTATCTGGTAACTCCCAAGTTAAAACAAGCGGAACAATTGCCGAAAGAATGGCTCATTGGGAAAGGCATATTAGACAGCTTATAGATGATATAAAAAACGGAAGGCCAACCAAATGCGATAACTGCAGATATCTTAAAGAAGGCTTTTGGCCCAAAAAAGTATGGCTTGATTACATATGCTTTGCAACAAATCATCCTGGCGATGTTTGTAATTTAAGATGCAGTTATTGTTTTGTGGAAAAACGCTTCAAAGACCTTAATAGCGGCGATAAAGAGGGCTACACAACATATGAAACAATACAACAGCTTTCCCAAATGCCCGAGTATAATCGTCCAGATGTTTGCATTGAATTATCAAATGGAGAATTTTGCGCAAATAAAGATTGTGATGAAATTTTTGATGTTTTATTTAAAACTAAATGGAAAGTCAGATTTGTCACCAACATGACAATATATAAAGAAAAATTTGCCGAATTTTTAAAGACAGGAAGGACCACTAATGTTCTGACTTCTCTTGACGCAGGTACGCCAGAAACATACAAAGCCATCAAAAAAGTTGATTGTTTTAACAAAGTAATAGAAAACATGAAAAGATATCCCCTCCAAGATGTTGATTTCAAGTTAAAATATATTTTCTTGGATGGGGTAAATGACAACGAAACTGATGTTGACGGGTTTTATAATATTGTAAAAGATGTCGGATGTAAAACAATATTTATTTCAAGCGACAGATGTAAACCATTTACTGAAAAAATTAGAGAATTAGTAGTCAGACTTATCAAAAAAGCAAAACAAGACGGTATACGTATAGCAAAAAGCAGTTATATAGCATCACAAGACGATATTTTTATTGACAATATCATAAATGATGTCGAATAAAATAACCCAATCACTTGATTTGATTATTTTTAATAACTCAACTCTCAATCACAGCAATTTAGGCAAGTTATAAATTAATGCATTTCTAGCATTTTTTAAATTCGTAACGGATTTCTGTCACTAAATTTTCAGCAACTTTTAGGGCGAAGGATTTTTGAGACAAATTTGAAAAATAACTTCATGTATACCAATTGGATAAGAATCGAACCCTGGAAAATATGATACAAAAAATGGTGCCGCTTTTTTAAAGGAAGGAATATGTAAGAACAACAAGTAAAGGTAAGATTGATATTATTTTCATTCCTCATGAACCCATTTTAAAGCAAGATGATATAGGAAATTATTTAAGAGATAATATTAAAAAATGTGCATAGTTTATTAATTTATTAGTTTGAAAAAAGTGGTGTTAAACTATGACACCACTTTTGTTTAAATAATCTTTTCAGATTTTATAAAATTAAGCAATTTTAATGTCTTTTCGAGCTCATCATTATTAAAATCTTTCAATATAAGATTGATTTTGTCGATATTTTCTTTATTTGTGGCATCAGGTGATAATTCCATGAATTCAAATAATTTATTTGGCAAAACCTCAAATGTATTGCACATTTTTGCAAGCATATCACAGGATATAAATATCCTCCCTTTTTCAAGCTGTGTAATATGCGGAGCATCAGAACCAACCTTTTCTGCTAATCCTTCTTGGGTTAATTTAAAAGATTTTCTATACTTTTTTATATTTTTACCAAAACCAGCTCTAATATCATCTGCATTCATATATACAGGTTAATTGCATTTTTGATTCTTAACAATTGTATATAACTTATATTTATAAGTAATACTTAAAACTATCCTAATGGGCAGTATGCAAAGTACTTTATACGATTTAATATTTAAGTGTAATTAGACAGTTGGACTAGATAAGGTGGCTAAGCGTATGATTAAAACAGGAAAAAAGACAGAAAAATTTAGTATTTTCAATATACAAGAAAAGTATGACCTCGAGAAATTGTCAACAAAGCACATAGAACTTATTGAAATTGCAAGCAAATATGCTTTTTATAAAAAAAGATACGTTCGCTGGCATTTAAGACCATTTTATGAGCTTATTTATCTTTTAACATCATTTGAGGCAGAAAGGGAGATTAGTTTTGCGAAAAAAAATTAATTATCTAAAATATTGATAGGAACTATTATTTCCTTCCCAGTTAAACT
The DNA here is from genome assembly GCA_949741915.1 of uncultured Candidatus Melainabacteria bacterium. Taxonomy (GTDB): domain Bacteria; phylum Cyanobacteriota; class Vampirovibrionia; order Gastranaerophilales; family Gastranaerophilaceae; genus MGBC122484. The sequence goes on from CATJOM010000085.1 coordinate 6,577, forward strand.
ATTAACATCATTGGCTATTCTCTTTATTTCTTTGTTTCTATAAACCCATAAGATTTTATCATAGTTAGTTTTATAGTGTAAAACACTATTTAATAGTTCATGGAGTGGATTATCAACAACTATTATTATTTTTCCAATCTCTTTGTTTGACCTTAACAACTTAATTAATGCAGAATTGGCATTTGATTTTTCTATTGAATACGATTCTGCATTGATTTTTTTTATTATTTTGTCAATATCAATTATTTTATTTTTCATTTCAAAGGTTCCTTATATAAAAAGGGCAGTCATAAAACTGCCCTACAAATAAATTACTACTTTCGCTATATTTATCTTTTTAATAAACATGCTAATTTTGTCTAATTCAAATAATATAGCTCAATACAAAATAATTTAAAAACTTCACGCCCAGCCACGCCATAATTTTTTATATTTTTATAAAACCCTGAAAATAAGCAATAAAAAACTCCTCAGGTTGGACTCGAACCAACAACCTACCGGTTAACAGCCGGTTGCTCCGCCATTGAGCTACTGAGGAATAACTTTTTTATTAAATTTTGTTATTATAAACTGAATGTTTCTGAAATAATATTAGCATTAAAATTATTTTTTGTAAACTATACTTAGAATATTCAGATTACAATTTGCTAATTTGATAGAGATAAAATATTTGGGTTTATTGGATGATATTATATCTACCAAACTTATAAAATTATTATATCAATAAATTATTTTTTTGCAAGAGATTTTAATCAAATCATACTTCAGGTTTATATTTTTAAAATATTGTATTCAAGAGGGGTTTTATATCATCAAAAAAAATGCTATAATTATCAAATCTTGATAAAAAGGAGAACAATATGTGTAAAAAAGATAACTCAATATGCTTTGCGCTAGGAATTCTTGCAGGCATAGTGGGCGGAATAGCAGCCGGCGTTTTGTATGCGCCAAAGCCCGGCAAGGAATTCAGGGATGATATTAAAAAAACTGTTATCGATGTAGCAGAGAAATATTCTCCCGAAATTCAAAAAGCAAAAAAACAGGCGCTTGATATTATCAAAAACTCAAAATACAAAATAGAAGAACAATATAATAATTTTTTAGATAATATGAAAGCAGAAAAGCTGGCAAACGCCAAAAATATTGAAACAGACGTTTATAATATGTAATTTTAAGAGGTATAGAAATGGATTCAACAGTGCAAAACGGTTTAGTGGTATTGATTTACACATCATCAATTTTACTTGTGTTAATAGCGGTATTCTTAATAAAATTAATACACACCTCCACCAAACTGGCAAAAACACTGTCAAAAACCTCTGAAATGATAAATAAAGAGCTGGAGCCCACTCTCATTGAACTAAAAGAAACCCTGGGCTCAATAAATTCAATCGCCAAAAATACCGACGAGCAGATTGAAAAAGCAAAAGGCGCATTTGACAAGGTTATGGGCGTACCCTTTAGAATCGGACAAAAAATGCGCGGACTGTTTTCGGGCTTGAAAGAAGGCCTTATGACCGGTATAAAATTATTTAGAAGATAAAAGAAAGGAATAAAAAATTATGTCAGTAGGAAAATTTGTAGTAGGATTCGTGGTAGGCAGCGTTGTAGGCTCAGTTATAGGCGTTTTGCTTGCTCCTCAATCTGGCGAAGAAACACGCGAAAAAATTTCTAAAACCACCAAAGATGCCGTAGATAAAGCTTCTTACGCTGTTAAAGAAATTCAAGAAAAGGCTGATGATATGGTTTCTGAAGTTCAAAAAAAAGGTGAAGAAATCATTGATAGAATTCAAGGCCTCATAAATAAACAAAAAGAAGGTCAAAATTAATTCACCGCATTTAAATTTATTAAAACACCCTAAATGCTTATGCTTAGGGTGTTTTGGTTTGTAATAACAGATAAAAAATAGTAACGGCAAGCCTTTAGGGGAAATGGTTTCTTTAAAAATGCAACAGTGATATAGCAAGACATATGACAAACGGCAAAAAACAATATTGACAAGCATTTTATTTTTTTCAAACAGCCACAATACAAGCTAATTAACTGTTAATAGAATATAGCAACACAAAAAGCAAGGCAATGCAAGGACTTTTGCCAAAGTTTAAAAATCGTTTTCATCACGTATAAAAAATCTAAGGCCGAAAACCCTTAAAAACAATGAAATTGAGACATTTTAATACGTTATTTTGCACATTTTTTGAAAAATAAAAATTTTAACCCATGGAAATAAAAGCACCCCAATGTTTTACAAGGTCTCAAAGATGCCAAGAATATCGTCATTATAGCGTTTAAGGTTGTTTGTAATCTCTGTATCGCTTATTCCAATTGATTTTACCATGTCTTTAATAAGCTCAAGCCCGAGTTCAGGCTTCAAACGGCCTTTTTCTAAAAATTTTAAAATTAATTTTACGCCATTCAAATTTATAAAAAGCCCGCGTGTCAGGTATAGTATGATTTTTGCACGTGCAAAATCTTCATCAGTATAGCCTCTTCTATTGGTATCACTGCGTTTCGGGCATAAAATTCCTTCCTTATCATATATTCTTAAAGTTTGAACATTTACACGCAGCATTTCAGAAAATTTACCAATTTTATAAAATTTGTTTTTTTGGCAGTCAAATTTTAAATTATTTAAATTTTCATTTGATTTTGACACTAAATTTCACCATACAAATCATAATCAGTAAAATCTGTGATTTTAACATCCCAGATATCACCTGGCACAAGGATTTTTGAATTGTCCGAATTTCTTGCATAAACTAAGCCGTCTACGTCAGGGGCATCTCTATAGCTTCTCAGTACAACAATATTATCATCCCTTATTTGCTCTACAATGCAAGGAATTTGTCTGCCTAAAAGCCCTTTATTTATTGAATTTGAAATATTTTTTTGCAAATTTAAAATCTCATGCTTTCTTGCCTTCTTTGTCTTTGCAGGAATTTGCGGTTTTAAATTATACGCATATGTGCCTTTTTCTCTTGAAAATTCAAACACTCCAAGCCTGTCAAAACAGGCTTTTTCAACAAAATTATACAAATGTTCAAAATGCTCTTCGCTCTCAGTAGGATAACCGGTAATCAAAGTTGTCCTGAGGCAAACATCTTTTATACTGGCTCTAATTTTTTCAATAAACGCCAAAACATCAATCACAGGGCGCCTCATAGCTTTTAAAACATCAGGATGAGAATGTTGAAGAGGAATGTCAACATATTTTACAACCTTATCAAGCGTTGCAATTGCATTAATTAAATCATCGTTAAAATTTACCGGATAAGTATACAAAACTCTTATCCAGCCAAGGTTTTCAATATCATTCAGCTTACCTAAAAGTTCAGATAGCACAGGCTTTTTATATAAATCCACACCATAGCTTGATGTATCCTGGGCAATAAGTATAATCTCTGAAACACCTTTATCAGCAAGGGTTTTTGCTTCTTTGACGATGGCTTCCATTGGTCTTGAAACAAAAGGGCCTCTGAGTTTTGGGATAACGCAGTATCCACAGGAATAATCACACCCCTCGGCTATTTTTATGTACGAGCTGGAACCTACTGTAATCTGTGCCCTCTCTATATGCTCAGGATACTTACAAATAGGATTATCCAAAACCAAGATATTATCAAAATTTTTGGATTTTTCGCCCTGAATAAGTTCAGCAACTTTTTCAATCTCAGAAGTTCCAACAAAACCAACAGCCTCTGGTATCAAGGCCTTAAGCTCAGCGGCATACTTTTGCGGAAGGCACCCTGCAATAATTACCTTTTTTTTTGCAGCAATCATATCAAAAATACTTGAAATGCTTTCCTTTTCGGCATCATGTATAAATGAGCATGTATTCACAATAACATAATTAACATTATCATCATATGCATCAAGCGTTATCTCATATCCCTTTTTTTGAAGCAAACCCAGCATAAGCTCAGTATCTACAAGGTTTTTAGCACATCCATGATGAATAATCGCAATTTTTTCAGGCATATTTTAGTCATTCCTTTCGAAAAGAAGCATCATAAAGAGTGCAGGATTGGTTTTGCTGCCGAATGTACGTCTGAAAGTATATTTTTCACTGATTATTTCACATAATCTATGGCCATAATCCTTGCACAAAAAGGGTTTAGCATAATCAGCAGTATTCCTGTTTGTAACAAGAACGTATTTAGGCAAATCAGCCAAGAAACCTTTAAGAAGATAATCTTCACCATAAGCATCAAAATCAAGAGGAATAAAACTTGTATTAAAATACTTATAGTCCTTTCTGAATGCAAAATTTAAAAACAATCCTTCTGGAAGAATTAGAAAATCTTCATCTTCCTTCAAATTATAAAAAAACGGCAGTGATTCTGCAATAGCAGGTGCAGTCAGGCTTTCAACATAAATCGTACCAGATGGAGTTTTGATAGGAAACTTAACTTCGCCAAATATTAGCTGCGTATTGATACTTAAAAACAAGACAAATAAAACTAGATTAATAAGCCCTATTCCAGTCTTTGTCTCTTTTGGGGCGCCTTTAAACATTATAGATAATACTACACAAGTAGCAAGGAAAACTATTGGAATATAATAAGTACCATATACTCCAGGATCAAGCATAAAAAATGATTTAAACGATACTAAAATTGCAAACAAAATAAAAACATATTGTTCAATCTCAAAATTAGAAAGTGCCAAAAACCTCTTTTGAATAAAAAGGCGGACAAGTTTATACAAAATATAAAAAACAAGCAGAAGAGGTAAAAGTGCAAACATGGTCTGATTTTTAAGGACAATCGGACTTAAGGCAGCAAGGCAAAATGCTGCAATTAGAAGAAAAATAGCATATCTTCCTAATTTATTTTTTATTCTTGCAGAATAAAAGCCTATTCCAAAAATCAGAGTGAATGTTAATAAATACTTAACAAAATGAGGAAACAAGAAATTAATTTTTTTAAAACTAAAAATATATCCAGTATAATTTGAATAAAAATAAGCAAGCGAAGGCGAATGCGCCATATTAGACATCATTTTAAAATTAAATAATAGATTGGAAAGGTGAACACCCTGAAAAAGCATTATTAGCAAGATAAGAAAAAATGGTGCAAAAAATACTAGGCAAAATTTAAAAATGTTTGCAATGCCAAGATTCTTTCTGTAAAGAAAAGCGACACTTGCAAGAATTAAAATACATGGTGCAAAATCATACTTAGAAAGCACACACAATGATAAAAACAGAGCACTTAAATACAAATACTTAGTCTCTTTTTTTTCTATATATTTTAATATAAAAAATATATAGACCATAGAAAATGCAAGTGCATAAACCATGGCATATGAATATGGGAAAATAAAATTAGTAATAACAGGTTTATATATGCAAGTAAAAAGCATTGCAAGAGAAAAAATTAAGCTGCATTTTGCACCAAGGAAGCGCTTAGCAATCAAATACCCAAACACAAGAAACACATACGAAGCAAATGCACCAAGGAAATACATAACATTTAAATGTGGCCCAAAAACTTTAAGTACAAAAGCGTTTAAGTAATATGGCAAAGGCCCGTAAATGCAGATTAAATCTTTAAATAAAATCTTGCCGAGATACGCCATACTATATGGAATAAAAGCCTCTCTACCACTATCAACAATAGGATTTCCAAACCTGCCCCAAAAAATAGCAGTAAAAACTATGTAAACAATTGTTAAGATGACAAAATATATATTCTGTTCTTTTTTAAACCAATTCATAAAAAAATTTTACACCCAGGATCTTAAAAAAGGCAATTTTTGTAACATTTTTGTTTTTATTATTTTAGAAGGAAAGAATTATGTATTTACCAAATTCAATCGAAAGATGCACAACAATAGTGGGATATGACCCATATGCATTCATTATGGACAGGCCCAGCAACCTAAAAATCCGCAAGATGAAAAGCCCGTATGACACAGGTATTGACTATTTTTCAAAAGAGCCAGCGCCAGGAAGCAAAGAAGAAACCCAAAACAATATTAAAAAATCAAAAATTGTGAAGCTTTTAAAAATAGGAGGAGCAATTTTAGCAGCAGCAGCGCTTTTTGTTGGAATTAAAAATCAAAAACACACAGCAGGCACAGGCAATGCAAACAAAGAAGGGTTTTTTGCAAAGGCCAAAGATTTTATGAATAATAAACTGGAATCATTCAAAAGCCACTTTAAAAAAGAATCTTCCGCCAATGAGGCAGAAAATACCAACAAAGAAGGATTTTTCAAAAAAGCTAAAAACTTTATGGACAATAAAATAGAATCAATCAAAAATCATTTCAAAAAAGAACCCCAAAACAATAACACCAATACCGATGAAACCATTGATTTTGATATTGATGACTTTTTAGATGACTAAGATTCATAAAACAATTGCAAATAATAATAAAAACATTATTATATAAATTATGAAGCATTTTTTTATTGTATTCTTTTTTATACTAACAATCAGCGTGCAATACTGTTTTGCAGCCGATGATATGACAGATTTAGACTATGAATTTATTGATAATGCTTTTTCAAACCCAAACCCCACAACAAACAAACAGTTTGAAGAGGTTATGAAACGCTATGAAAACAAAGAACCAAATGGAATATTTTATAAAATCAAGAAATTTTTTAACAGGGATAATCCAGAATACGATAAAAATTTCAAAAAAATGTATGAAGCACCAAACAATCAGCCTTTAAGAATAAAAGATGCCCCCGAAAATAAACCTTATGTTACAATTGGGGCAAATTTTTATGACTCTAAAGACAATATGATTCAGGCAGGACATTATCAAGCTGATTACAAAGAAGAAAATGGCAGCTATACAATTACACTTTTGCAGGGCACCACAAGAATTGTTGACATAAAAGCCATACCCTATGAAGACGACTGGGAAGCCCCTGCGGTTATCTACTGCAGAACCGAAAAAGTACAGGATGATTTAATCAGGATAATATATTCAAACCTTGATTTAACAATTCAGGGATATATAAGGTTGAATAAAGAATAGGACAAGTAACCAAATTTAAAGCATTGTGTAAAACTTAAATCGAGAAAAGCACAATTTGCAAAAAACTTTTAGCTAAGCAGCATTGGCTGATTTGCATTAATTTTTAGCTGTTTACTTTTATTTTTCTGCTGGGCGGCTGCTGAAATCAGTCCTACAAACAATGGATGAGGCTCCTCTGGTCTTGATTTAAACTCTGGATGAAACTGAGAAGCAACAAACCAGTCATTCTTGGGATACTCAATCATTTCGGCCAAAAGCCCATCAGGAGAAGTGCCCGAAAAGACAAGGCCAGCATCCTCAATTTGTTTTTTATATTCATTATTCACTTCATAGCGATGCCTGTGTCGCTCTGATACAACGCTAGTACCATATGCTTCTCGTGCCTTGCTGCCTTCTTTTAGATGACATGGGTATGCCCCAAGGCGCATAGTACCGCCATAGCCTGCGACATCTTTCTGTTCAATCATTAAATCAATCACGGGATATTTTGTATTCTCAGCAAATTCGGTACTATTGGCATTTTCTATACCCAAGACATTTCTTGCATATTCAATTACAGCACACTGCATGCCAAGACAAAGACCTAAAAACGGTAGATTGTTTTCTCTAGCATACCTTATAACATTTAATTTGCCTTCAATGCCTCTGACGCCAAAACCGCCAGGCACAACAAGCGCATCAACATCGCTAAGCATTTCCTTTGCATCATCCATGGTAAGACATTTTTCAGAAGCAAGCCATTTAATTTCAAGCTTGCAATCATGAATAAGACAAGCATGCTTTAAGGATTCTACCACTGAAATATAAGCATCATTCAAGTCAGTGTATTTGCCTGCAAGAGCAACCTTGAGTGAATCTTTGGGATGTTTAATTTTGCATACAAGTTTCTCCCAGTTTGAAATATCTGGAGTTTTATCCTCCATTTGAAGCTGTTTTAAAATCACGCCGGCAAGATTTTGCGCCTCAAGCGCCAGAGGAACTTCGTATATTGAATCCATATCTTTACATTCAATAACACAATCTTTCTGAACCGAGCAAAAAAGCGCAATCTTATCCCTTTCGGATTTTGAAATGGTCTGTTGTGTACGGCATACAAGAACCTCTGGCTGTATACCATAACTTCTTAACGAATAAACACTATGTTGCGAGGGCTTAGTTTTTAATTCACCAGATGTTGGAAGGTAAGGAAGCAAAGTAACATGAATAGATAAAGAATTACCAATGCCCTCTTCTGCCCTAAATTGCCTTATAGCCTCAATAAATGGTAGACTCTCAATATCACCTATTGTTCCGCCAATTTCTGCAATTAAAAAATCAGGCTCAAACTTCTTGGCACATGTTTGAATTCTTGCTTTAATCTCATTTGTTATATGCGGAATAGTTTGAACTGTAGCGCCAAGGTATTCTCCGCGCCTCTCTTTATCTATAACTGTTTGATAAATACTACCAGATGTAACATTATTTATCTGATGCAAAGATGTATTTGTAAAGCGTTCATAATGCCCTAAATCAAGGTCTGTTTCAGCACCATCATCCGTTACAAAAACCTCTCCATGTTGAAAAGGGCTCATGGTGCCAGGGTCAACATTTATATACGGGTCAAATTTTTGAATCGTTACAGAAAAGCCTCTAGCTCTTAAAAGCCTCCCAAGGCTAGCAGCAACAATTCCCTTACCTAATGAACTAACTACACCGCCCGTAATAAAAATATACTTTGTCATTGATTAATTCCTTCCTTCCCACTTTATCCCTTTTTACCTTATAAAATTTAAGGCTCCCGTATTAATTAATTTTGGGAACCTTAAAAAAATCACCTTCGACATCCGGAGCATTTGACATAAGCTCCACTTTGCTTACTTCATAAGTTTCAATATCTTCCCGCATCACATTCGAAAAATCAATGGAATGATTCATAGGCTCAACGCCAGATGTATCAACCTCATTCATCATCTCAACATATTTTAAGATATCACCAAGCTGTTTTGAAAATTTAACCTTTTCATCCTCATCTAATTCAAGCCTAGCTAGCTTTGCAACGTGTTCAACATCTTTAGTTTCAATCATAATTAAAAATCCTTAATCCTTAAATATAATTAAACACAAAACCGAAAAAATTGTAAATAGAATGTAAAGAATAAATAAATTAAGTGAATTTAAGCTATAATTAAGAAATGGAAAAAAAGAATATACTGATAGTTGAAGACCATGCACTGACACGTTTTGCACTCTCGGCTTCACTAAAAGATGAAGACTTTATTGAGAATATCTTTGAGGCAAAAGAAGCATATGAAGCCTATACAATTTTATCCAAAAATAAAATTGATGTTATTTTAATGGACTTAGGACTACCGGGGGTTGACGGAATTAGTGCAACTATTGAAATAAAAAAGAAATATCCTGACATAAAAGTAATCATAATAACCTCACATAATGAAGAAAGAGAGGTACAAAAATGTATGCAGGCTGGAATAAGCGCATATTGTTCCAAAGACATTAAGCCGGATAAACTCATAAGACTTATTCAGGATGTGATAAATGGCGCCATCTGGTTTGATTCAAACATTGCAAAATATGTACTAAATATGACAAGAACAAACAAAGAAGACTTTAGAAAAGAAACTTCATATAGCTTAACAAGCAAGGAAATGATGGTCTTAAACCTTATAAGCGAAGGGTATTCAAACCAGGATATAGCAAAAAAACTTGATATATCAGTAAACACAACAAAAGTACACGTTTGCAGCATTTTACAAAAATTGTCAGTAGATGATAGAACACAGGCTGCTGTTAAAGCACTTAAAGAAAATATTACAGGATAAAAATATGACAAATTCATCTTTGGGAAATATTTTATTGATAGATGATAACCCAAAATTAGTTAAAGATGCCCTTCCTATGTATGGCTATCATATAGATTGCGCTCAAGATGGTCTTCTTGGAATTGAATTTCTTGAAAAACATTATATGCAAATTGATTTAGTTCTACTTGATATTATGATGCCAAAAATGGACGGCTGGCAGACACTTAAAAGAATAAGAGAAAGTAAAAATTTCAATACAATCCCTGTCATAATGCTGACAGCCGTTGATGAAGATTACAAACAAATTTCTGGACTTAAAATAGGGGCTGATGATTATGTTATAAAACCTTTCATTTTGCCAAACCTTCTAGCCAGAATTGAAGCACTTTTAAGACGCTCCAAGTGGAATAAAACAGAGAAAAAAACAAAAATAATTTCACCTGAAACAATAAAAAATGTTGGCAGATTAACCCAGAGAGAGCTGGAAATTTTAACAATGGTTAGTCAAGGCGCCTCAAATGCAGATATAGCTGACAAACTCTTTGTTAAAGAAGTTACAATTAAAACCCACTTAAATAGCATCTATAAAAAACTTAACGTCGAAAACAGAGTGCAGGCCGTACTTCTGGCCATTGAAACAGAAATTGTTAAACAATAATTTTATTAAAGGGCTTCACATATAAAGAAAAATATGGCAAAATAAAATATACTCGTTTTTATTACTTAATAAGGAACAACAGATGAGCACTTCTAAAGAAGAATTAATTGAGCTCCTTTTAACCAATAAAGAAGCTTTTGCAAATAAAAAAACAGAATTAAAAGATGAAATAGATTTAAGCGAAGCAGAGATGTCATCTTGCAGTATTCATGGTGCAGATTTATCCGACATTGATTTTTCAGGTGCTAGCTTTACAGAATCTTCTTTAACAGATGTTAATTTTTCTAACTGTGATTTAACAAGTGCTGATTTTTCAAGATGCAGAATTGAAGAATGTGATTTTTCAGGCTGCATACTAAATGGAACAAATTTCAGCTATGCTACGCTCAATTTTTGCAATTTTAATGAAGCCGATATGGCAGGATGCGTATTGAACGAAGCTGAGCTTACTGATTCAGACTTTACAACAAGTGAAAATCTTAGCGCCTGCCGCTTTGACGAAGGAACTATATGGCCAGATAACGAAAAACTTCCTGAAGATTTTGATTCTACATACAATTATGACCTCTCTTCTCTGCAAGACAATGAAGAAAATAGTCAAAATTCAGGATATGAATATTAGTAAATAATTACAATTTTTTGTGGGTTTGCTACACTATTTGTGCTATAAAGTTATTATGTTTAAGAAACTTTTTGCAACAATGCTTATGATGGGAGCATTTTTGCCCACTATAGCACATGGAGAGGAAATACTACTTCAAAATACAGAAGAATTTGAAGTACAGCTTGACAATCAGGTTAAAGCCCTGAAAGGCAGTCTTTTTGTAAATGACTCAGAAGACGCTCAGATTATTGTATCTAAACAGCAGCAAGCTGATATGGAAGATTTAGAAAAAATCTGGAACGGAACTGTAAACAGCAACTCGCTAATCAAATTTACCCTGCAAAAACTTGCAATCCCAGAAGAAGAAAGAAGGGTGCATTCTTCCCTGCTTGCAAAAAGTATGAGCGCAATAATAAGTGGGGCTGCCATGCTACCATCATTTATGGGAATGAATTACGGTATACAATCAGCCTCATTTGCATCAGCAAGACTTGCCAATAATCTTCTAAATAAAAAAAATACAAAAATATTGCAAGAAACTCCATTAACAGATACAGAAGTTATTGAGCTTGCAGGCCTTATAGAAGATTTGCAGAGTGAAATAGTAACAACTTATTACTGCTACAAACACACTCTTCAGGGACTCAAAGAAACAAGGGCAGAATTAATTCTATTAAATAAAAATTATTCACAAGCTCTAAAATCCGGTAACAGTCTTGAAATTACTGTTTCAAGCGCCCAATGGGAAGAAAAACAAATTGAAGAGCATAGATTAAAGCAGGAGGCAAAAAGATACTATCTTATGCTTCAAAGACTTGCAGGAAAAGAAACTGTGGACAATTTAAATGTTGCAGCATACGATTTAAGCACCCAAAACATTAACCCAGATGACATAGATGTTTCAAAAAAGGAAATAAAGATTAAAACCCCATGAAAAATCATTTCTTAAAAAGTTTCATAATAATATCATCATGCCTGTTTTTTATATTGGGAGAGGCTAATGCTGCAGTAAATTATGAAAATTTTGCACCAGCGGCTTTTTCAGAAAGAATGGGTGTTGGCAGCACTATTGAAAACAAAAAAAATGTACAAGTAAAAAGCAAGAAACCCGAAGCAAAAATTGAAACCATAGGAAGCTCAAAAACAGATAAGGTGCTCACCTATGCTGATTTAAGCCTCAAGCAAATCTCGAAAGATGTTATAGGAGAAATGGATATAGAATCTCCAGAAATCCTTTCAGATTTAAGCATATTATATAATAGCGCGGTTCAAAGAAGCGAAACAATAAAATATGCGATATACAAGCTTTCAAACCCTGATGAAGACAAACCAAATGAAAGCGCCGTAAAAAGAATTCTAAGACCAATTGCAAGCTTTTCGACAATAGCAGGAACCGCACTTTCTGCTAACCCCTATATGGCAAGCGGAGCACTTATAGGCGGAGGACTCTTAAATGCCTTTTCATCAAACGATAAAGAAGTTAATTACAAGTTTACAAAAGTAAATGATGCAGATATGGTTCTTTTAGTTAGAAAAATAGATGAATTGCAAAAAAATCTTTTAAACAACTATATGAACTATAGAAACCAAAAAGAACTGCTCAAACTATCAATGCAAAATCTTGAAAACAGAAGAAATATCTATAATTCAATCCAAAAAAACTCAAAAAACATTACAAGAGAACAAATGATAATTGCAGACACATATTACAGAAATGCGCAGAATACATTAAAAAAAGCGCAGGCAGAATACAACCTAAGCCGTGTTATACTTGAAAATTTAGCCGGAAAAGAAGCGCTTAGTGAAATAGAAAAAAATAAATAAACCACCAGCTGGCTTCTTTAATAAATAGTTCAGAAGCACATCAGTTTCTTCTGGCCTTTATTATCCATGACATAGAATTTTCAGGGTCTTTATTTCTGTTTAAATCAGGCAAAATATCACGCCCGCCAAGTGCATCCCGCAAAGCAGCATACTCGGGAGCAGATATAGGACGTCCATCTGCAGGAAGCCATCCTTTAGGATAGTTAGTTCCATACCAAGCAGCTATAACACCAACAGGCGTCGTATCAATAACATTAATTGAACCCGAACTGCTAGATGGATTTTTAACAGTAAAAGCAGGTGCCAAAATTGCAAGCATAATGGATACTACAACAAGCGCCATCATGATTTCAAGAAGCGAAAAAGCCTGCTTTTTTAAATATACAACACAAGAAAAAATATTTTTCATACAATTTTCCCTATATTCTCCCCATACTACATATAATAGGTGCATTAAAAAGATTAATTCAGCACAAGCTAAATAATAATTTAAAAAAATTTTTAAAACAAGTCTTTATTTTTTAATTACTTTAGTTTGGCTCTGACTTGTTTCATTACAAGAAAAACAACTATGTTTGTGTATGTGCAAGATTCTGCCCGTAAACACTTTGCGCAGCATAAGACCTTAAATACTCTAATATTGCACCACCAGTTTCCTCGGTGGGGTCAAAATATTTTGAATTAGGATAGCGAATTTGCTTGTATAGCATTTTGCACAACGGCCCAAAAGCATCTGGCACGAGAATCTTTCTGTAAATCCCAGATAACATCACTTGGATATCAGGAGAATCGGTGTTGTTAAACCTTGAAAGAGAAGGGTATATATCAGAAAGAGCAGCGGAGCCTGTTTTTTCAATATTATCATCCGCAATCTTGTCTATAATAGAAAGCGCCTCCAATATTCCATTCTCATCATTTGAAGTCTTTAAATATTCCTTGATATAGGGCAAAGACTTGTCTGGATAAGACGAAAGGACATCAACACGCATATTATTATAAATGCAGTAATTGCGAGTTGCATCTGCCCTTTTTACACCTGAGCCGAGAGTTTTTATATTCACCATAACATAAGGATTAAATTCAATATTCATACATTCGCCGCGCTAGTTAAAACCAAATTATGCATATACAAATGGTGGGCCATTTTTAATTTCAAGCAAAATATTATCAGCCATTGTTTTTAATTCTTCCTTGGAAGCACCATTTTTAAGCTTTGTATTAAATTCGGCCATCATAGGCTCAATGGCGCTCTGTTTCTTTGATTTAAAATTCCGAATCTCAGTATCAACAAGTCTTGCCTGCAAATCCTTCTCAGTATTCTTGTTCTCCCATATAACAGCAGCCTCCTGAACTCCTTCCATTGCAGTCTTAATTGAGTATCCGGCAGAATTCAAAAAGGCGAAAGCCAAAAACAGCTGCCCAGCAAAAGGATTATCTGGATTCATAATCCAGTTATAAATATGTCCTCTTGTTTCATCAAGATAACAATAATACTGAATCTGATCCACTTTACCGCCCAATGTCTCAGGGGCATCACCATATATAGCCTTAATTCCTGACATGATATCAAAATTCTCGCGGTTTATATCATCTCTACTCAAAAATTTAAACTGGCTAAGAGCCTCTTCTACCTCAAGAGAATTTGCTCTCTTCGTCTTTAGTAATGTTTTAAGCCTATCATATTCAGCACCTGCCTCATCTCTACTATTTGTCTCCTTAATTGCTGATACTAGTTTTTTAATCTCACCATTAATCTTCTCGGTTTCGTTTTGAATATATTTTTTTGTTGCGCTATCTGCCTGTGCTAAATTTTTAAGCATTCTTCTTCCCATAAAAATACTCAAAAGAAGCGTGCCCCCTGCAAGAAGCAACATAGTGGCAGGAGAATTTTTAAAATTAACCTTTTTATCCAAGGGATCTTCATTTACTCGATTTGCATCTTGTTTTTTATGCATACCAGCAAAAGAAATAAAATTAGAAAACGGACTTCCTGTCATACTTAAATCAGGATTTTGCGCATCCAAAGATATAAAAGGCGCGGTTTCTTTATCCAAAACACTCTTGAAATAATTTGCCTTATTGACTAATTCTTCTCTAATAACATCAAGCTTTCCTGCAAACGCTCTCGTTTCAATATCTATAAGGTTTTCCTGAAGATACTTGTTGGCATCTGCTTCTCTTTTTTTAACCCAAATGTCTTTAATGCCGTCTATCAGATTTTTTCCTGCTAGTGTAACACCGCTTGCAAGAATTACACCAATCATGGCAAAAATTGTTTTTTTGTTCGGATTTCGAAGCGCCATATATGTTGCAAATTCGCTTTCGTCTCTTATATTCATATTAAATGCAAGCTGGGGTAGCCTTTGTCCCTTAAGGATATTCTTATCATTTAAGGCTGCGGCTGATTTTTTAAAAAGAGAAGTAAGCCCCAAACCAGAAGCGGCAGCAGCAATTGAAATTGCAAGAAAAGGAAAAGCTTTAGATAATAAAGAGCATTGTTTTTTATTATCAGTATCCTTGGCTTCATTGCTTAAGACAGAATGAGTATTAAAAGTATCAGGAATAAGAAGCGTGCTGCATATATCATCCATATTTAACGCTTGTGTATTATTTTTATCATCCTTAATAAAATTATTAACAACAACACCCTCGAAAGTCTTATTCATCTGATTTTTCTGACTTTGCGTTCGGTTTTTGTTTTGTCTAAGAAGCTCTGCAGATTTCAAATAAGGTTTTTCAGCAGAGTTGTGTGTCTTTTTTTGCCTTTGAGCATTTTTAACTTTAGAACTAGATGCATCTTGCGAGCTATTCATCTTGAATGTTATCATCTTTAGTTTTTGTTTCCTTTCTGGTGAGGCTAATTAAAAATTCCTTTATTGATAATATGTCTTTGGGCTTAAATGCAGCAATTTCAGCGTCAACTTTCTCATCATCCCCTAAATCTTCTTCATTATTAAAACCAAAAATATTTAATATTCTATAAACTTTTTTTGTAAATTTTTTAAAACTTTCCGAGAGTTTTTTTTGAATAAAATTCTTAATTTCTCCAAAAATACTAACTAATTTTTCAGCTGCATTATAAACTTCTCTTTGAATATTTTGTATGAATTTGCCTGCATGTTTCATGAATTCTGGAAGATTTTTAATAATATTTAATAGCGGCCTTAAAATATTTCCCATTGACGCATTAAATAAAGCAGCAAACGATTTTGGAAGGCTACTTTCAATCCTGTTTAGAATATTTAGAAGTTTATCTGCAGCGTTCTGCATCATTTTTTGGGTATTTTGGATAAATGCAGCCTGTCTTTGATTATCAGCTTTCATTTCAAGCTTATCTCTGTCTGCCGCCTTCATTCGCATCCATATCGCATAACACTGTGCATAGGACATCTCATTCTTCTTTGGTGGATCTGCTTTTTTGACACTGCCACCTCCACCACCCATTCCATTGCAAACAGGACAAGCCCCAAAGGGAAGCCCATGGGGACAGGTTTTAACATTATTCGTTGTTACCGGGCTAATTGATGCCATTAAAAAACCTGCTCATATTTTCTTTTGATAAAAATTCAAAACAAAAGCCGCAGCAGATAAACTAATTAATTTCCGGAATTTCCGCGGATAATTAATCAATAAGTTTTCCGACTTTAACGGCTGCGGCCCAGTTAAGGATTTTCACCTTATTTCCTCGTGTTATTTAGTCTTTATACCATAGAGAATATAGCCCGTCAAATTATATTTTGCGCAATGTAAACATTATGCCAGTGGGCTATTTTAGATGCTAAAATATTATAAATATAATTAGCATGAACAATTCAAAATTTAAATCGTTTTAGTATACAAATAACATTAAAACAACGGAGCAGACAATAAATAGTGAAACATACAGGAATAATAATTGCAATATTTTGCCTTTTATCAATACCACCTTCCTTTGGAATAGAAACAATTCACAAAGGAGATATTCTCAGCCTTGAAGAATGCATAGATATAGCGATTCAGAACAACCCGAATGTTGAAATCTCAAAAAATAATGTTAAGCTCATTGAAAGCAGGGTGGGGCAAGCAAAATCAGACTACTTTCCAAGCATTGGACTCAATAGCGGATATACTGGTGACAATTCACTACATAATTCCGGATATTCAAACAGCCACAATTATTACTACACTGCTGGTATCAGCCTTAAGCAGCTTATCTTTAACTTTGGAAAGACAAATGCCTCGATTAAAATGCAAAAATTCAACAAAATTTCATCTGAATTTGATTTAGATTACACAATTCTAAGAACAGCTTATGATGTAAAAAATGCTTACTATGGCGTACTCGCAGCAAGGGCAAAGATTGATATAGCAGAGTCAAACCGAGAAATAAACAAAAGACAGTACGCACAGATAAAGGCATATTTTGAGGAAGGAATAAAATCCCGCATAGATTTTGTAAATGCAGAAGTCAATTTAAGCAATTCAGAGATTGAGCTCATAAACGCCCAGACAGAGTATGAAAACATGCTGGTAAAACTAAATAATGCAATGTATGTAGCATATGCACCTGAGTATTCTATAAAAAATACTGAAACATTTAATTTGGCAGAAAACTGGACAGATATTAAATTCCTAAACATTGGAAATTACAAAAAGCTTGAAGAGGAGATTAATGCAGAAGATACAGAGCCTCTCAATTATACAACTTCAACACTAACTTCCAAAATAGAAAAAAGTGACATTTTGGAAGATTATGTATTTAAGCCACTAGAAATCTCCTTTGAAGAGGCCCTTGAAAAGGCTAAAGAAAATAGGCCCGATTTAAAATCATACCTTGCAACAAAGGATGCTATGGCAGAATCATTAAAATACGCACAAAGAGAATATTTTCCACAAATTACGGCAAATGCAGGCTATACTTGGAGAAATTCTGATGCACCATACACAAGCAGCCTAAGCTACGGTGCAGGCCTAGATATAACTTCAGTTAATCCTATGAGAACAAAATATAAAATTAACGAAGCTAAAACACAGCTTGATATTGCGATAGAAAACATAAACCTGATTGAAAAAAATATATTTTTTGAGGTGCAGGATGCGTTTATAAATCTGACACAGTTTGAAAAACAAATACCCTTATACAAAAAACGAGTTTATCAGGCACTTGAAAACTTTGAACTTGCAGACGGCAGATACGGCATAGGCTTGGCCAATTTTATTGAACTGCAGGATGCAAGAAGCAAATACTTAAACTCTCAACAGGAGTACATTCAAACCATATATAACTATAATATTGCAAGGGCTAATTTAGAAGTTGCAATGGGGGAAAGATGAAAAGAAAAATAGCAATAATAACACTAGCTTGTTTGGCGCTCTTAGCCTTTGGTGGCTTTTTATTTAAAAACAAAAAACAGGCTAAAACCTATATAACAGAACCGCTTCAAAAAAGAACAATAACACAAATTGTTGAAGCCTCTGGCACCATAAATCCTGTCCAGACAGTCAGCATAGGCTCACAGGTATCAGGCCAAATAAGCGCAATCTATGTTGATTACAATTCAGAGGTTAAAAAAGGCCAGCTTCTTGCGGAAATTGATACATCCCTTTTTGAAGCACAGGTAAACCAGGCAAAAGCAAGTATAGACAATGCAAGGGCAAATCTTGCAAAAATTCAGGCAACAGCAGCCAATGACAAACTAACCCTAAATAGATATAAGAACTTATACAAAAAAGGCTTTATTGCAAAGAGCGAATTAGACCTCGCTGAAAGCACTTATTCAGCAGATGTTGCACAAATAAGAGCCGCTCAAGCACAGATAAACCAAGCTCTCGCATCTTATTCAACAGCGGAATCCAATTTAAGATACACAAAAATAACATCCCCTGTTGATGGCGTTGTTATTTCACGCGCTGTTGATGTAGGACAGACTGTTGCTGCAAGCTTTCAGACACCTGAGTTATTCTCTGTAGCACAAGATCTAACCCAGATGCAGATTGAAGCAAGCGTTTCAGAGGCCGATATAGGAAAGGTAAAAAAGCATCAAAACGTGGAATACACACTGGACGGTTATCCCGATGAAACATTCACGGGAAAAGTAAGCCAAGTAAGGATTTCGCCTACAACAGTATCTAATGTTGTAACCTATAGTGTAATTATAGATGTAAACAATGACGATTTAAAACTTATACCAGGCATGACAGCCAATGTTTCAATAATTACCTCAAAAAAAGAAGATATTTTATGTGCCCAGAATGCAGCACTAAAATTCACTCCAAACACAGATGGAAAAGGTGAAAAATACGAAAAACAGGGGATATGGCTTTTGTCTGAAGGGGTGCCAAAAAGGGTTGAAATTCAAACAGGCGTCAGTGATGATTCATACACAGAAATTATTTCAGACAAATTACATGATGGAGACAATGCCATAATATCAATAGAAGAAAAAGGCAAAGGAAAAGATGCAAATAAAGGCAGAAAAATGCCTCCAAGGATGTTTTAATGGCACTAATTGAAGTAAAAAATATAGTAAAAACATATACTATGGGCAATGAAACCTTCTATGCCCTCAAAGGGGTTTCTCTTCAAATAGACAGCGGCGAATTTGTTGCAATAATGGGCGCATCTGGTTCTGGCAAGTCAACGTTTATGAATATTATAGGCTGCCTCGATAAGCCCGTTTCGGGTGATTATTTCTTAGATGGCAAAAACATTGTGGATACCAAATTAGACAAACTTTCGGAGGTCAGAAATGCAAAACTGGGATTTGTCTTCCAAGGTTTTAATCTAATTTCAAGAACATCAGCTCTTGAAAACGTAGAATTGCCAATGATTTACAATGGAATACCAGCAAAAGAAAGAACCGAGAGAGCAATGGAAGCTTTGAAAATAGTAGGATTAACAGGCAAAGAACATAATATGCCAAATCAGCTATCTGGCGGCCAGCAGCAAAGAGTAGCAATAGCTAGAGCAATCGTGAATGACGCACCTGTTATACTTGCAGATGAACCTACGGGAAACCTTGATACCAAAACAAGTTACGAAGTTATGGATTTCTTTGTAAATCTGAATGAACAAATGAAAAAAACCATAGCATTAGTTACCCACGAAGATGATATAGCAAGTTATTGCAAGAGAATAGTAAGATTTAAGGATGGAAATATAATAAAAGACACCCAAAATAATCCCATCAAAGGAGGAAGTACGGCAGTATGATTGATTTTTTATCAACATTTAAAATGGCAACCGTTTCTCTAAGAGTTAATAAAATGCGCTCAATTTTAACTAGTCTTGGCATTATAATTGGTGCAAGTGCAGTAATTATTATGCTCGCAGTGGGACAGGGTGCTAGTGTTAAAATTCAAAAAGATATGGCCTCAATGGGCAGTAATCTTTTAATGATATCATCAGCATCAGTTACATCTGGCGGGGTGCGAATGGGAAGAGGCACAAAGCCAAGTCTCACAATGAAAGATGCCCTAGCTATAGAAAAAAACTGCCCGTCAGTAGGCTATATAGCCCCATACTCAAGCGAAGCAAAGCAGGTAACATATGGAAACCAAAACTGGTCCACCAGTATAGCAGGCACCACGCCAGAATACATGAAAATAAGAGATTGGAAAATTAATCTCGGCAGAAACTTATCTTCTGAAGATATTTCAAACATGTCAAAAGTTGCAATCATTGGAAATACCGTAGCAAACGAACTTTTTGGTGATTTAGACCCCATCGGAAGAACTGTTCGCATAGGCGGAGTGCCCTTTAAGGTGATAGGTCTTCTTGAAAGCAAGGGCCAAAATTCTATGGGGCATGACCAGGATGATTTTATAATAATACCAATTACAACAGGGCAAAAGAAAGTTTTTGGAACAAATTTCCCTGGCACAGTAAATATGATAAATGTCAAAGCTAAAAATTCTGATTCAATATATTCTGCAGAAGAAGAAATAACCGAATTATTAAAAAAGCGACACAGAATAGGCAAAAAACAGGAAAACGATTTTCAGGTAAGAAACTTAACCCAAATGATGGAAACAATGAAAAATACCGTTAAAACAATGTCATTATTATTAGGATCAATCGCTGGAGTATCTCTGCTTGTCGGAGGAATAGGCATTATGAACATTATGCTTGTTTCAGTGACAGAAAGAACAAAAGAAATAGGCATTAGAATGGCAATCGGCGCAAAATCATCTGATATTAGAATACAATTTTTAATAGAAAGTCTACTGTTATCCTTCATTGGCGGTATACTTGGCTTAATAGCGGGTGTTACCGGCGCAAAATTAATCGAATTTTTTGGCTCTATGACAGTATATATCAGCAGCTTCTCAATAATATTATCCCTAGGCTTCTCGGGCCTTATTGGTGTTATATTTGGCTATTATCCGGCATACAAAGCCTCCCTTCTAAACCCGATTGACGCACTAAGGTATGAATAGATTTATGTGCCATTTTCACCTAGTGCAAAATAAAAAATCAAGCCTTAAAATACTGAGCTAAAAAACTTATTTTTGCTAGCAATATTTTTTTTGTTTATGTTTTTATATTAATATAGCAAACGCCTAAAGGAGATAAGCATCATGCTTAATAATGTAGTTCAAAAACAGACACAAACATTCAACACTGTTAAGCAAAATCCAAATTCAATTAATGCTTCAGCTGTTAATTCACCTGCTAGCACAAAGCAGGAAAGCGACAGTGTTCAAATTAATAATAAAATTAAAACCGCAGCCATAATAACTTCAGGATTAACTCTTGGGGGAATTACTGGTGGAATTTGGGGTTTTATTAAAGAAAAGTCCAAATACCAAAAAGACACTATGATAGAAGATAAAACAAGAGACTTACAGGATGAAATTTGCGGAAAGTTTTATGATGAAGTCAAAAATACTTTTGATAAGGTAAAAGCTGGTGCAAACCTTGCAGAAGAAGATAAAACGCTTTTAAAAGATTTAGGGTTTAATCATCCATTATTTAAATTTTTAGATAAGAATATTCAAAACAGATATTTAACATTAAATGATAAACAAAGTGTAATAAAAGACATTCACCCAGCCTATTCTCATCCTAACACAGTATACTCAAGCGGGCCGGGAAGCCTTGCAATAGATTTTTACACTTGGCTTAATGAAAAATCATTTAAATACATTGATTTTCTTAACAATACGAAAGAACTATCCAAAGAAAATCAAGAACTTTTTAGTCTCTTGGGAAAGGATTTTCAAAATCAGCTTAAAAAAGCCAATGATAAATATCATGGATATGCTGCCGTTTCTGCAATGGGTCTTACAATGGGTAAATTTCTCCCCAATGGTGGAGGAATTGATAAAAACAACATGTTTATCGCCAAAATAACCAATGCAAAGTGCGATTATTCAGAATTGGCAAACGCCTTTTCGGGATTGCCCGGCTCTATAGAAAGTCTTCAAATTCAGCTTAATAAAAAATATGGCACCGCCCTGGAAAATGCTGCAAAAGAAGCAGCCGCAAATGTGGATAAATTAGTTAAAAACAAAAGTACAAAAGCCGCACTGAAACCGGCAGCGATTGCTGCCTTACTTGTTGGCGGAATCACTGCAGCTGGCACACTTATGCATTCAAAAGGCAAAAAGAATGATGCCGATAAGTAATTTTAATAAAGATAAAAATGAGAATCAATAATGCTTGAGGCTTATATATAGTTACAAGTTTCTATTAAATATGTTTAAAACATGATCGCAACGCCATACTGAGCTTGTATTTTTTTGCCAACATGGTGTATTTTTTACACAAAATAGGTTAAACATAGAGTGATTTAAGTATTTTGCCGAATTTATTTAATTTTTCTGCAAAGCGTCTGACTTTCCACAGCACCTTGCTGTCTTCAAGGCATTCAGAATGAAAACATTAAATACATTTAGTGAAATTTACTATATAAATCTCTAATAATAGAACGCCTGTAAAGAATTCTGTTTAAACACCGAATATTTTGCTGCAAAAAAACATAAACAAATAATACAGATACTAAAAAATAAAGCCCTGTATAATTACTTACACAGGACCTTAAGGTCAAAAAGGGTGAAACTTGTTTTCTAAGCCTTGCAGTTATAATTAGCATTGAGACTTAATATCCTCAATCTTAAGATTTTATGACATCTTTAGACTGGAACTCTATTATTGCAAATCAAAAATAAAATGCAAGTATTTCCTTTGAAACTATTTACAAAAGTTAACAAATGCCATACACAGCAGCATCAAAAGAACTTTTGAAGGATAGTATTAATTCAACACTCTGACTCTATATATTTTAATTATATTGTTACACGCAACGCCGCCATGTATATTGCCACGACACACAAAGAAAATAAAAGCATTCAAATAAACCAAGACTATGTGTAAAATTACTTGACTTCAATAGGCATAACTTAATGGCATAGGTATTTATCCACTAAAGAAAAACTATTCAAGCTCTTAATTCATATACCATATAGTTAGTATTTTGTTCAAATTAAAATTACCCATAATTTACCCATGAAAAAAGGGTTCATTTCCTGAACCCTTTAAACTTGCTCCAGACCAGACTTGAACTGGTACGAGGTTTGACCCTCATTGGATTTTAAGTCCAACGTGTCTACCGATTCCACCACTGGAGCGAAATAACTTTTACATGACAATTTTATTATAAAAAGATTAACTGTCTAGTGTTTTTCTATTAAATCATTTATTTCACCGACCATAACTTCAGGATCAACTCCATGAACCTTGGCACCAGCCTCTAAATTTTCAAATCTAGCAGCAGCACAGCCAATACAGCCGAGGCCATATTTTGCAAACACTTCTAAGCTTTCAGGATATTGCTGTACAATATCAATAATACCCATATCTTTTGTTACTTTTCCCATTTTTCTTTGCCTTTTCTTAATACGACATTAATATTATACTATGAAATTTTTAAATAAAATAAATAGGGTGAAAAACTACAATCATATTGGTTTAGCGAGCATAACAAAAACTCAGAGAAAAACCGAGTTCAGCTTTGAACCACAAGAAGCAATATTGGTTGTTGATTTAATAAAAAAATTATTGATCAGATTCGAAATTCTTCTTTATTAATTTTTCAAAATCAGAAGGCTTAATATCTTTTATGAAATTTTTAAACTCCATGGCCTCTTCCTCATCTTTCTGGGAATCAACAGAAACTGCACCATTAAGAAGCACATTTGATGTGACGAATATAGGAACTTCAGCCCTTATTGCAATAGCAATAGCATCGGACGGCCGCGAATCAAGCCGAATCTCAGAACCAGCTTCATTAACAAGATAAAGAGTGGAAAAATATGTCTGCTCATCTACATCATTAATTTCAACCCTGTCTAACCTAAAACCGGTTGTCTCAATTAAATTTATAAATAAGTCATGGGTCATAGGTCTTGCAGAAGGAATATTTTCAATTTTTCTAATAATAGAGCTTGCCTCAGCAGAACCTATCCAGATAGGAAGTGCTCGCCTGTTCTCTAAATCATTTAAAACAACAATAGGAGAGCCGCTTCTTGTATCAAGTGCAATACCCATAACTCTCATTTCTATCATAAAAAACTCCTTTTAAATATTTATCATTATACAATAACAAAAGAAAAAATGCTCCTTTAAAACAAAAGAGCATATGAGCAAATTAGAAATAATTCTTAACCATTTAGTATATTCCTGATGTATCTTCACCATTTTGCTTGGCTTCAATAAATCTATCTATTTTTTCCGCAGTATCAAATAGTAATTCTTCTATTTCTTCGCACGTTTTTGTCTCGCCATCAACAGATATTTTAGAGCCATTGTTTGCAGCATTCCAGGCGTTTTGATATACATCAAGTTTTTTATAAAGATTTTTTAATTGGATCTCTTCCTTATTAGTATAGTTGCTGGTATTTTTATTGTTTTCCGCTTGTTTGCTTTTTTCATCAATAGAAGTCTGGGCTTTTTTTACAGCTTCTTGTTGCACATTTGCAATTTTTTCTGGTTCTAAATATTTATTTGCTTCGTCAATTTGCATTAAAACTCCTGGCTTGATTGTTCCATCCTCTTCTGCGCCTAAAAGATACTCGCTATTTATGCCTGATTGTTTGGCAATCTCTGAATCAGAATCTGTAATATCAAGTTCTCTCAATTTATCTGAAAGCGAAGCACCATAATTATCCTGATAATACCTTTCAAAGGCAATAAATTCTTCTTGATTTCCTTCTTTTAAAAGTCCGTCCAATTTTTTCTTTAGTTTATTCCCAGCATCAAATGCATCGTCACGCAAAGCTTCTTTGCTTTTTTCGTCTATTTCTTTAGCATCACTCTTGCTGACATCAGAAACCACCTTGGCTCCAAAGAAACCTAAAATTGCACCTGTAAGTGTTATACCTGCTGCAGCAATTTTACCTCCCACGCCAGGAAGTTTGTTTAAAAGCTTTGTACCAGCAGTGACCAATAGACCACCAGTAACACCACCGGCAATTGTTCCGCCAATTATAGATAGCAAGCCACCTGATTTTTCAATTTCTTTTGGCTTTGCATTTTGCGTCTCTTCGACTCTGTTAATAGCTTTTGCAATTTGATCAAATTTATACTGTTCAGCCGAATTTGATGCTATTTCGTCTATGTTATCACTTTTTTGTTTATTCACTACATAGCCTGTTCTTTCATCAATAATTTTACTTTCAGCTAATTCTTCAAGTTCCTTAATATATTCATCAGGCAAAGTCTCATCTAATTGTGCGGAAGAATCCCCCTGGGCGCCATCATTGCAGTCAATATCGGACTTTTGTCTGGAGGTAAAATAGGAATCCAAGATAGCCTTGTTGTAATCATTTAATGAATCAAAAGCATTTCCTTGCGAGCTTCCTGTTATACCATATTGATTATAAGGATTATATGATGGTGAAACTGTGCCAAATATGCTGTCACCACTGGAAGAGCCTATAGCAGTTGAGGAAGTGTCAGCGTTACTGCTTTTAGAATCAGTGTTAACATCAGTACTTGAGTCAAGTGGCGACATTTTAACACTGCCTGTCTTATAATCATAAGCAAAATTCATACCAAAAACAGGACTTTTCCAGGTTGTACCACCTTTTGTGTCCATATCCTGAACTATATTTGATGTTCCATCTTCATTTGCATAGATACTGTAACCATTTTGGCTTAACGCCTCAATCACAGGCGCCATCAGATTATTTGTACCACAGGCAAAAGCCATAAGACGCCCCTGAGCATCGGCTGTTATATTTCTTGCTGTAGCATAATCATATAAGCTCATTTTCTCTCCTAGTATGTTTTTTTCCTCGTACATTAATAAAGTATTTTTGTTTATAAAAATTGCCTAAAAAGTATATACATTTTATAAAATGTACTCAGTGCAAGGGTTTTAGAGTTAACATTTCTTAACAAATAAAACAGATATTTTATGCTATTATAATTTTTATGCTAAAAGGACCATTTTTAAGCAAAAATTTTATAGGTGCTGTTGAATGCTGGCGCGATGCAAAAGTTGTAATGATGGGTATGCCATATGATGGCACTGTTACGAATCGCCCAGGAACAAGATTTGCACCACAGCAAATAAGATTAGAGAGCATTGGCATAGAAACTTATTCACCAATTTTTGATAAAGATTTAGAAGACTGCAAATTTTATGATGCAGGCGACTTGGAATTACCTTTTGGAAATGCACAAAAGGCACTTGATACAATCAAAGAAAATACTCTTGAAATTTATGATTCTGGAAGAAAAATTTTAGGAATAGGTGGTGAACATTTAGTAACACTTGCAGAAATACAGGCAATAAACGAATATATTGAAAATTTAGCAGTAATTCAGTTTGATGCGCATACAGATTTAAGAGAAGAATACCTTGGCGAAAATCTTACGCACTCAGGCGTAATGAAACAAATAGCAAAAATTATTGGTTTTGAAAATATTGCTCAAATCGGTATCAGATCAGGGGAAAAAGAAGAATTCAACCTGATGAAAACTCATTCTACGCTTAAATTTAATCACAAAGACCTTGACAAATTCAAAGATAAAAATATTTTTATAACGATTGACTTAGATGTGCTCGACCCTGGCATTATGAGTGGCGTAGGAACGCCAGAAGCTGGAGGTTTGAGCTATACAGAACTTATTAACTGGCTAAAATACTTAAAAAGCTTTAACATAATAGGAATCGATGTTGTAGAATTGGCACCAGACATAGATATCACAAAAAATTCAACAGCAACAGCATGCAAACTGATAAGAGAATGCTTAATGCTTCTTTAAAATTTTTTTAACAAAGTCATCGGTTTTTTGGCGCAGTTCTTCTTCTGTACCCAAATTTTCTATAACAAAATCAGACAGTGGTATTTTATCTTCTTCATTAATTTGAGAGTCTACCCTTAAAACTGCCTGCAGATATGACAATCCACTTCTTTTCATAAGTCTTTGAATTCTTGTATCCCTATTAGACAAAATCAAGACAATCTTGTCAAAATACTTATTAAAACCAGCCTCAAAAAGTACAGCGGCACTTACAAATAAAATTTTTTCAAACCTATTTTTATCAAAAAACTCTTCCATCTTGTCTAATATTAAGGGATAAATAAAATCTTCAAGCTCCTTTTTAAGTTTTACATCCCTAAATACCAGGCTGCTTATTTTTAATCTCTCAAAAGTATTAAATTTTTTTAACAAAAATTCTTTTAATCTAATATCATTTTCATATAAAAAATGTGTAACAGAGTCAAGACACAACACTGGAAAACCTGCATTTTTCAGGTATTTCTCAAATAAACTTTTTCCAGATGCTATATTGCCTGTTATTCCAATTTTAAGCATGGCTTTATTTTACATTAAAATCATAGTATAATCTAATAAACCAAATATTTTTATAGGGGGAATATAAATGACATCAAATCCTATGATGAACGAAAGAGTTTATGAAGGAATAATTAGTACAGATAAACCCATGACAATAAGCGGTACCGTAAACAAAACAATGGGACTATTGGCTATTGTAGTACTGGTTTCTGCATATACGTGGCATCTTGTAACTACAGGCTTTGCTGATAAATTAAATCTACTTATGTGGACAGGCGCTATAGCAGCCTTTGTAATGGCTGTGATTGCAGCTTTTAAACCCCAATATTCAAAACCATTAAGTATAGCATATGCGGCATTTAAAGGTTTATTTCTTGGTGGAATCTCTGCAGTATTTAATGCAATGTATCCAGGTATTGTTGTTCAGGCTGTTGCAGGCACATTTATCAGCATGTTTGTAATGCTATTATTGTTCAAAGCAAGGCTTATACGCGCAACAGAGCGTTTTAAATCAACTGTGCTGACTGCTACCTTGTCTATTGCATTATTTTATGGTCTTGCAGTAATTTTAGGATTGTTCCACATAAATGGACCATTGCAGTTAATCTCATCAAGTGGCTTACTTGGAATAGGCTTAAGCGTATTTGTAATAATCATTGCCTGCCTTAATTTTATCCTCGACTTTGATTATATTGAAACCGGAGCACAAAGAATGGCTCCAAAATACCTCGAATGGTATGGCGCGCTCAGCCTGCTTATAACACTAATTTGGCTTTATCTTGAAATTTTAAGGCTTTTAGCCAAACTAAACAGAAGATAAAATAAATGAAGTTCTGGAATACAAAAATTGAACACAAAGCAGATTATCCACTAAAGTGTGGTGATAATCTGCTTTTTTCACTCCTTGAATCAAGGGGAATTGATGAAAAAGATTATGATGAATTCTTAAACCCGCTTGATAACAAGCTTCAAAGTCCTTATGTTTTTTCAGATATGCAAAAAGCAAAAGAGAGAATAGAAAAAGCAATTCAAAACAAAGAGCTAATTCTAATTTGGGGCGATTTTGATGCAGATGGCGTAACTTCAACTTCTATTCTATACAAAACTTTCAAAACTCTCGATGCAAATTTTGACTATATTATTCCAGATAGAGAAAAAATGGGCCATGGAATAAATACAAAGTTTCTGCTTCCATACATTGCAAAAAATAAGCCAAAAGTACTAATTACTGTGGATTGCGGCATATCAAACGCAAAAGAAATTTCCCTCATAAAAAACTTTGGCATAGATGTAATTCTTACAGACCATCACAAAGCCCCAGATGTTTTACCCGAGGCCTACGCAATCATAAATCCAAAGGCGCAAAACTCACTAAAAGAGGATTTGCCAATATCAGAAATTAAAAAAATCCAAGACTTGGCTGGCGCAGGGGTTGCACACAAGCTCGCAATCGCCCTATTGGAAAATATTGAAAACGAAAAGCTAAAAAACGAAATACTAGTACTTGCATGCGTTGGCACAATTGCTGATGTTGTTCCACTTTTATATGAAAACAGAACAATAGCAGCAAAAGGAATTGATTTAATAAATAAAGGCTTTCATAAAGGTATTAAATTTTTATTTGCAAAAAACAATAAAACAGAAGAGATTACAAGTTATGACATCGCTTTTATTTTGGCACCAAGGATTAATGCAGCAGGTAGATTATCAACAGCAGATTCCTCATTTAGATTACTAACAGAAGAGGATGATACCATATTAAATGCCTCCCTAAAAGAGCTTGATAACTACAACAGGATAAGACAAAACCTCTGTGACAATATCTACGCAGAAGCGCTTGATATCATTAATAACGATGGAAACTCCAAAAAACAAAAGGCCTTAATATTGTTTAATGAAGAATGGCATATGGGTGTCATTGGAATAGTAGCTTCAAAGCTGGTTGAGAAATTTTACAAACCTGTATTCATAATAACAAAAGACGACAACAATATGGCAAGGTGCTCCATCAGAGGTGCAGAAGGATATAACATTGCAGAGATTCTAGATGAAAACTCGCAATATTTCACAGGTGGTTTTGGCGGTCATGCTCTTGCTGGAGGCTTTTCGTTTGATTTAGGTCAATTTAGCTTTGAAGAAATAAAAACAGCACTTCTTGAAACTTTTGAATCCAAAGAAGATATTAAAACCACAGGAGCAAGCCTTGAAATAGATGCAATACTAGAAGCAGACCAAGTAAATGAAGCATTAATTCAAACAATTAAAAAACTTGAGCCCACAGGGCAAAATAATCCAGCACCTGTTTTTGCTCTAGAAAACATCGTACTTGTATCCAAAAAAAATATCGGCAAAGAACACCAACATATAGCATTCAAAGGAAAAAAAGATAACTGTGAACTTAATTGCGTCTGGTGGAAGCATTCAGATATTACAGTAATTGAGAATGAAAAATTTGACCTTGCTTTCAGCCCTAAAATAAACATATTCAACGGCGAAAGCACAATAAAGCTATACACTGTAGATATTAAATCAGAAAAAAACAGCATAGGCTATTCTGAGCGCAAATTTTACGACCACAGAATGAAAAGCGGAATCTTGCCTCAAATTGAAGAGTATATAAAAAGACCAAATCTAGATATTACTATTTTTGCAAAAAAAATAAAAACCAAAGCAATTCTTCAAAATTATCCAGCACTTTTAGCAAAAATATCTTATAATAACCCAAAAGCCGAAGATATAATGTTTTTCGACTATCCTCCTGATATTAAAGAATTTATAGAAGTATTAAACAAAAAAAATGGCAAAATTCACCTAATGAAAGAAGAATTTGACGAAAATGTAGAGAGCTATATAAAACAATTAATTGGCATGTTGAAATATTCAACAAATAACAAAAATGGAGAAATTTCCATAAAAGATTGCAGCCAGATGATAAGTACAACAGAAGATTTTACAAATATTTGCCTCGAAATACTTGAAGATTTAGGCTCACTGGAAATACTTGATGTTGAAAAAATACAATTCCTGAACCCGCCTCGCATGGAAAATTTTTACAGCCACAAAGCATATGAGGATTTAAAATCAGAATTCGATAAAATAATGGAATTTAAAAAATATATCGCCAAAGCAAGCCTTGACGATATAGAAAAACTTATAAACAGCTAAGATTAGTCAATATTATTATTTAACATTTTCTTCATCTTATCAACATTTTTAATCTTCTTTTGAAGAGCCTTGTATTCTTTTTTTAGTATTGTAAGCTCAGCCTTCTTGTTGCTAAGTTCATTTTCTTTAGTCTCAACAAGTTCTTTGCAGCTCGCAAGCTGTTCTCTTATATCAACCTGAGCAGACTCAAGATCATTCACGGCACTCTTGAATTTTTCATTCGAGAAGGATTCAGAAGAGGGCTGCTTATTCACAGCATTGTTAACAGCTGGTTCATCACTTTTTGTCTCACTGTCGATTGAAGCAGCATCTGTATTGACTTCAGCTTGTGAGGCATTATTGCTAAAAACAGCTTCATCAGCAAAAGCTGAACTAGCAGCAATAAACAATAAAAACAAAACTAAAAGTCTTCCAGTATTAAATATTTTAAACACATTTTTCTCCTTATAATATCTGCACAACCATGGTCATGATGACAATATAGTATAATACTACAAGGAGAAAAACTCTTTTGTCAAATATTAAATATCCTCAATCCATATAGCATTTACGGGGCAAACAAGCGCTGCATCAATACAATCCTGCTCATTGCCATTAATTTGAGAATCATTCACATGGGCTATAACATCAACTGAAAAAACATCCGAATTAATAGCTTCACATGCGCCACATGCAACACAACCATCCATTATACAAACATTCATTAAAAAATCTCCTTACTAAATTTCAAGGACATTTTATTAAACATAAACACAAAATAAATCGCCCAATATTCTACTGTCAAGCTTATTTAATAGTTGGTTTCAAAATTTTAAACTCGGCACACAGTGCACCCCAAGGGCAAGCGTAGCTGACCAGCAACCTGAAATAAAATTCCCTGTTTCTATACGATATGAACATCTGTTACCGCTAGTATCCTGTGCACTAG
>CATJOM010000086.1 GCA_949741915.1 uncultured Candidatus Melainabacteria bacterium
AGGAGTATCTCCAACAGCAGGATATACTGAATATACTACAGCAGGAAGTACAAACACATTCACAGTACCATCAATGACAGGAAACATTGAAGCTACTCTTATCTCTGGAGGAGCTGGTGGAGGTGCTGGGGGAACAAATAAGGTATTAAAAGAATTCACAGCAGTTGGGAATAATACATTTAATATACCGGAAGCATTAAAGAATCGCCCAGCTATTGTTGATATGTGTGGCGGTGGAGGTAGTGGAGGAGGCACTGCTGCTGGTCCCTGTTGGCCTACTATTCATTATCAAGGCGCTGGGGGTGGCGGTTCAGGTGGATATTATCAAAACAAGTACATTATTTTCCCTAATATTAATTCTGTACAAATCTATGTCGGACGAGGTGGAACTGGCGGTTCGGGTATGACATCCAAGGATGGAAGTTGTTTTTTAGGCACAAATGTCTGTGACTTAGGGACAAAAGGCCTTGGAACCACAGCAGAAGACGGATCTGGCGGAGCTAGTGGCAGAACCGCAAATTCATATATTTTAGGTAGGCATGGCGGCAGCGGCGGTTATCTTGCAGGTGGTGGTGGCGGTGCAGGATATGGATATTGCGGAAATACCGGAGTTGGTGGAGGTGGAGGAGGTGCAAGCCGTTTGTGTGCAAGCGGCCAGAGTTGCTATCTATATGTCGGTGGCGGAGGAGGTGGTGGTGGAGAGGCCGTGCGTCTGACACAAAATGGTTCACTTTGGGCTTCACTAAGCGGAGGCGGAGGTGGTGGCGGAGGAGGTACGGGACTTGGCGGAGCAGGTGGAGCTAGTAATGAAATGGACCGTGGATGCACTGTTTTTGGTGGAGGAGGTGGCAAGCCAGGTGGCAATGGCGGAGGGCAGTCAGGCTGTAACAACGCAAATCCTGCAACATCAGGTGCAGGCGGCAATTCGCCATTGGCAAAATATTCTGGATATTGCCACGGAGGACATGGACAAAGATATAGCGGTGGTTCAAGAAATGCTGCTAATGGTATTGTTGCAATAACCTACCTTGACTATGGCTCCGGTGGAACTGGCGGAGGTGGCGGTGCAATCGTCCCTTATCAAAAGGTAAAGGTAACACCTGGTGAAACATTGAGTG
>CATJOM010000087.1 GCA_949741915.1 uncultured Candidatus Melainabacteria bacterium
TCTTTAAAATCATTATATCGGGACGTAGCGCAGCTTGGTAGCGCACCTCGCTTGGGACGAGGGGGTCGCAGGTTCAAATCCTGTCGTCCCGACCATTTGATTTGAAATAGACACATTATTTTGATATCTAGGTCCTATAAGCATAAATTAAAAAGTGTTTGATAAATAAACTTTAATATGTTACAATTGTTGTATTAAATTGTACAATTTATCTGTATTTTAATTTTATCTTATAAATTTATTCATTATGCTATCAGTAATTTATATAAATTTAGTCTTGATAGCTGTTTATAATTTTTCTAATATTAATTTTCACAGTTGGTATTTTTTAACAAAAATTAAAAATATGGATACTTTATATAATATCCCTAGTCATTGCATTTAAAAACTATCAAACATCATTATTTGGTAAACTATTGAATAATTTTTCTTGCATTGTTGCATGTTTGGCTTGCAATTGTTAAAATATTAAAACTTATTTTTTAAACTCAAATACTATGCGTTATAATATGATAGTAAATTCTTAATTAACAAAATATATAAGCAATTGGTAACTAGCAATTGGTAACTTAAAAGAAACGGTTTTATGAAGATTGTTAAACTTGTCGGGCGTCTTGGAAATCAAATGTTCCTTTATGCTTTTGGAAAGGCACTTGAATACTATTCAAAAGATGAAGTGTATTTTGATACATCATTCTATAATGTAAACCCCGATGTCTCTTTAGAGCTTGAAAATTTGTTTGAGTTGAAACTTAAAATTGCATCAGAGTCAGATATTTGCAAAATTAAAAATAAAGGCGGGCTGTTCAATCGTCTTTTTCAAACAAGAGTTAAGGAGAAAATTCCAAACAAATTTTGCAAAAACTTGTTAAATAAACGCACTGATGCATACTATGCAGGTTATTTTCAATGCGAACAATATTTTTGCGAAATTCAGGATTTAATTAAGATGGATTTTACGGCTCGGCAATTACAAAACAAAGATTTATCTAGATTTAAAGAGGAGATTGATAATTATAAATGCCCGATATTTGTACATGTTAGGCGCGGGGATTATGTAACCCTCGAAAAAGAAAATATTGCTCATTGGCTTTGTGACATTTCATATTACAAAAAAGCAATGGATTTTATGAAGAAAAAATATCCACAGTGCGTATTTGTGGCAGTTTCAGACGAGCCTCAATGGGTTTATGAGAATTTAAATTTTGGACATCCAATAAAAATTTATTCAACCAATACGATTTTAGACTTTTTTATTATGCAAGCGTGCAAACATGCTATTTGTGCTAATTCAAGCTTTTCCTGGTGGGCAGCCTGGCTTATGGACAATCCAAATAAAACAATAGTGGCGCCAGATCCTTGGTTTGAACCTGAAGCAGATACAGATATAGTCCCAGATAGGTGGATTAAATTTCCCAGATTTTGAAGCTTCCTATACTATTTTAATCCTATGGTATTTGATATAGCTTAACATTTTGGTTGAAAATGTTTTTTAGCATATTATAATAGTTATGCATATTGAATATTTGATTTAATTATCAAAGTATCAAGATTTGAAAATTACATAGTTTTTGTCGGGACGTAGCAGGGTCCCCGAGAGGAAAGTTGACTAAATGTCAAGTTTCCGGTGGGGGTACAAACGAAGTTTGTAACGAA
>CATJOM010000088.1 GCA_949741915.1 uncultured Candidatus Melainabacteria bacterium
CATACAAAGTAAATAACAAAATAACTTCATTATTCTTTAAATGACCTTACCGACGATTTGATTACCTCATCTGCTAAAATCCTTAAACCTTAGCACTCTTGAGTTTGTATAAGTTTAGTATAATATTATATTTGCGCATTTGCAAATTTATTTCTTTGCTAATATGTTTCAAAATAAGTTTTAATAAATCAGACTAAGGCGCTATTCTACAAAAAGTGATTATTCTTGTATATATTTGACCGTATAATTTATCGCAAGGTTGTTTCTTTACCCAATGGGATTGAAACTTGTCCTATCGTCTTGTTTTTATGTTTATGATTATAAGATTTACATGTAACATTATTTTGTATATTCTGGAACCTATAAACTGGCAGGTGTATCGCGTATTTTTGAATTTTTAAGTATCTTATTTTAAATAAAACGAGGAGAACGCTGGAGTACATCTTTCAATTTAAATTGCTCATATGCTTTTAACTATGCATAGTATTTAAAAAACTTTACAATTTTTTTTCAAATCCAAAAATATTTTTGTTAATTCTAAATTTTGTCCTTGCAACTATTTTTATTATACTTAATCAAGGGTATTATATTTAAAAATACATTTATAAAGGAAATAATATGTTTAAAAAGTTTATGGCAGTTTTTGCTAGCTTATTAATTTTCAATATTTCATCAGCAAAGGTTTTCGCGGACGAACTTTCTGATGTAAAAATTTTTTTTGAAAACTATGTGAAGGCTGCAAATTCATATTCAAAATCAGTGACAGATTATTATCTGCCTGATGCCAAAATAATAAGGGTTGTAATAAAGCCTGATGGTACAGAACAGCCTGTAGATTTTCCAATGGCAAGATATAATAGCGAACTAAGAAAAGGTCTGCCGCTGGCAAGATTAAGCCGCTATAAAAATACATATACTGATGTAAATTATGAAAAATTATCAGATGGCGATTACAAAATAACTGCAATGAGAAAACCAAACCAAGACAAAAAGCCACTTCCTTTTTATTTTATTGCAACAAATACAAAGGATGGATGGAAGGTCAAGGAAGAATCAATGCACACAACTGTGCAAAAATTTTTAAAGTCGAAGTAAAATCTATACTATAGCGAAATGTTAACAAAATGAGGCTTTAAGTTTTCGCATTTATTATTTTATTTCTGCTGAGTAAAATCGGATGCGTTTCTTAATTCATTAAGATATTGCTGGCCATTCATAACTTCCTGATAAAGTTGGTTTAAATTTTGTTCAAGCTTATTTAAAACCTGCTGCGCATAGTTTTGAGCACCATCTTTAATTCTTATTGATTCTTCATTGGCATTCAGACGCACGCTCTCAGCTTCATTAAAGGCCTTCATCTTAATGTCTTCGCATTCATGAATTACCTGTTCTCTAAAACTTTTTGCCTTTTCTTCCATATCGCGCATTATGCTTGATTCATTGAGCATTCTGTGGCGTTCATTTTCAGCATCTGCAATAATTCTGTCAGCCTTCATTCTTGCATCCTGTAGAATGTCATCTTTTTTTCTTAAAATAACATGCGCATCTCTTATTTCGTTTGAAACAGCATCTGGAAAACCATTTATGATTTTGGATAATTCTTTGCTTTTCACCACCACGTAATGGCCTGGCACAATATGCAGCCCAACTTCCCAAAGCTCGTTTAGTTTATCTATTAAATCATACATTTTTTCTTCTGACTGTGACATTCTAATATTCTGCCTTTCATTCCCAAGAATTTATTTTTTTCTTTTCTAAATATTCTACCACACTTTTTGGAACAAATTTTGAAACGTCCTGTCCCAAAAAAGATAATTCTTTCACAATGCCTGAACTTATGAAATTGTATTTTGGCTTTGTAATTAAAAATACGGTTCCTATTTCAGGCGCAATGGCTTGATTTGTCTGTGATAGCTGCATCTCATATTCAAAATCAGACACAGCCCTTAAGCCCCTTATTAAAAATTTTGCTCCCACTTTTCTCGCATAGTCGATTGTAAGCCCGTCAAAAGAGTCCACTTCTACATTATTAAGACCCTTTATGCCTGAAACAGATTCTCTTATTAATTCTACCCTGTCAGCTGTAGGCATATAAGATTTTTTTGAGTTATTTTTAAGAACTGCAATTATAACCTTATCAAACATCGAAGAGGCTCTTTCTAATATATCCAGATGTCCCTTTGTCACAGGGTCAAAGCTTCCTGGATAAACTGCAATTTTTATGTCTTTTTTATCTTCCACAATAATATTATATTATTAAAATTTTTTAGCCCAAGCACATTTTTGTCATGAAGGCTATTTGTAAAATTTTTGTTACAATTGATTCTGATTTTGATATTAAAGCGAAAATTAAAACATTTAATTGATATGTGCAAACTTGTATAGGGTTACTTAAAATTTTTTCCAGTTCCTCATGACTTTCTTAAAAAAATCATTAATTTGTATGATATTAAAAGGTTTTGTATAAAGTATTATAAACTTTTGTCGTTGCCATAAAAAGATGTTGTAATAAAAGCATTTTTCCACCATCTAAGAAAGACAAAAGGGAGCTTTAAGGTATTTTGTAATGTTTAATCCTGCAATTCAAAGTTATATAAATTCATCTGGTGAAGCTCAGGCCAGGATGAGAACACAACAGATAGATGCTTATTTGAACTCAATCTATCCTGCTGAAAAGCAAGCAGCAAAAACCAATGACACTGCTACTTTTGGTGTAAAGCCTTTTAATAAAGTTCTTGAAACCTCTGTTGATTCAAAACAGGTTTTTAAACTTGATGAACCTCCAAAAATCCCATTTGGTGCTCTTTCGGTTTCAAGAAAAAGAGGCCAGTCTATGGGAAAAGACGAAATTTTAAACCTTATTGATGAAACATCAAGAAAGTACGGTGTAGATAGCAAACTTGTAAGAGCACTTGTAAAGCAAGAATCAGGGTTTAATCCGAAAGCAAAATCCCATGTTGGCGCACTTGGTTTAATGCAATTGATGCCATCAACTGCAGCGGGTCTTGGTGTCAAAGACCCGCTTGATCCAGTTCAAAATGTCGATGGTGGAGTAAGGTATTTAAAATCCATGCTTGATAGATTTAATGGGAATAAAATTCTGGCCCTTGCTGCCTATAATGCGGGCCCAAATGCAGTGAAAAAATATAATGGTGTCCCCCCTTACAAAGAAACGCAAAACTATGTAAGGTCAATATTAAGCATGTATTTATAAATGTAAAGGAAAAGTAAAATGCCAGAAGGTTTTAGCCCTAAAATCAATTTGAATGACAGAATAGAGCCCTCTAAAATTACAACAAGCCTTTCCCCAATGAGGTTTAAGAGTATAGAACAGCCCGAAACTGCTAATTTTAATGCAGTTTTAACAGAGCTTGTTGAGAACCTTAATAAGGATTTAAGCGCACCTGATGAATTAACAAGGGACGCGATGCAGGGAAAAGCTGATGTTCATGATGTTATGGCTGCAATTTCGAAATCAGAGATTCAAGTAAACATTGCAACAACTGCAATAGGCAAGGTCATACAAACGTATGAAAAAATCATGCAAATTCAAATCTAGCATTAACTAATAACTTTTTTAATAGTATAATTATTTGTGTAATAAACTGAATTGTTAAGTAAAACAACCGGAAAGATATAAATTGCCAATAGATTTTCAAAAGTTAATGGAAAATAAGCCGTTATTTTACGGCATAATTGCAGGCGTTATCGCTCTGATACTGCTTGTTGTAATCATTATTGGTGTTTCTGTTTCGGCTAATTCAAACTCAAAACAGGGCGTTGTAAAAGAAAAAATCATAAAAGAACCATATGACCTCTTTACGACTGATAAAATAGGCCAGGCTCTTGAGGTTCAGGCGCTTTTAGCACGTCAAAATATTAAGGTGCAAAGGCGTGTTGACGGTACAAAATCAACCCTTTATCTTGTGGATTATACGCAAGATCAAAAAGATAGGGCACTCCTTGCAATAGTAAGAAGCGGAATAGTTGATCAACATATTGGTCTTGAAATCTTTGATACAGGTGATTTTACATCAACAAAAGAAGATAAAAAAATTCGTCTTGTGCGCGCTATAAATGGAGAACTCGCAAGACTTATAAGAAAAATTGACGGCATTGAAAATGCACAGGTGTTTATCTCAATTCCTGAAGACACTATGTTCAGGGCAAATAAAAAGCCTGTAACTGCT
Source organism: uncultured Candidatus Melainabacteria bacterium (assembly GCA_949741915.1). Taxonomy (GTDB): domain Bacteria; phylum Cyanobacteriota; class Vampirovibrionia; order Gastranaerophilales; family Gastranaerophilaceae; genus MGBC122484. The sequence continues at coordinate 4,191 of CATJOM010000088.1, forward strand.
ACTGTTCAGGTTCAGTTAGAGCCAAATAAAATTCTTGATAATATGAAGGTTAAAACCATTACAAATCTTTTATTGGGTGCGGTACAGGGTTTAGAGCCTGAGCATATTTCAATCACAGACACCGAGGGAAATGTATACTCAAGCATAATTGATGGCGCAAATGATGCTCTTTCAAAAGCTCAGGAAAATGATAAATATATGCAGCAAAAGGTTGCAATGCAATTAGACAGGCTTGTTGGCAAGGGAAATTATGTTGTTACTGTTTCAACATTTTTAACACAGGCCCCTGTTGAAAAAACAAGCATCATCTATGATCCTACATCTAAGACTTCTGTAACGGAACAAAATTTTTCAGAAAAGCTTGGTGATGTTTCAAATGATCAAAACTCTGCAACAAATGCTGTGAGTGTATATTTGCCATATGGCGTACCTGGTGGAGGTGCAAATTCTACCCAGGATAGAAAATATGTTCGCCAGGCCCAAGAAACTCAATATGGTGTTTCAAAAACACAGGTAAATGAATATATGAAGGAAGGGGTAATTGAAAAAATTTCAGTTGCTGTATCCCTTGAACAGTCATCAATTCCTATGAGTATGACAATTCAGGAATTAAAAGAACTAATTGCAAACGCTGCAAGTCCCCTTGTGGAGCCTGAGGATGTTTCAATTGCATTTGTTGATTCAACAACGCCAATTCTTGCTCCCGATAGCCCAAATCAGCTTCCAAAGCCGGAAGAATCAGGCAATCCTTGGTGGGTTGTAGGGCTAATTCTCTTAACCGGTCTTGGTTTTGGCCTAAGACATATTGCGCAGAAAGTCCGCCGTGAATCAGAAAAACAGGAAGAAGAACTTGAGCTTTTAAGAAAAAAAGCAGAAGAACAGGAAAAACAATTAAGCGATGTAAATAAAAAAGCAGCAGAGCTCATAGAAAAACAAGCTCAGATGGCACAAAATTTAATAGAACAACAAAATCTTCAGATGCTTCAGGCTCAGCAGGCAGCTGCTGCTGCAATGGAAACAGCAAGGCATAATGCTGCTGTTGCAGCAAATACAGGCCGTATGGATTCTTCGCTTGATATAGCTGATGAATTAAGTGAATTATCTATGGATTTTAATGATATTGATGAAAATCTTGCTGTTGAAAAACTTAAAAACTGGATTGAAACAAACTAGCCTTTATTGAAAAATAAGGGTAAAATTAAATCAAGAGGGAACCCGAAATTGGCAAATGACAAAAGAGTGATAGAAGGGTTTAATCCGCAAGATTTTGCAAAAAACCTGGCAGGACAGGCTGGCCAGGTAATTCCTGCTGATATTGCAGCGCCTGATAAAAAATTTATAATTGATATTGTATACAAATTTTGTGTCCTCTCGGGCGATGCCCTTGTTAAAGATGCTGCTTTGAATTTGGATTCTGCACAAGCTTCCCTCATCACTCAGTTTATTGGTGAATGGTCATTTCATAAATCAATTGATTTATTAAGAGCAAAAATCAATCCTGAACTAAGGGAAGGGGTGCTTCAAAGAGTTGCGTTTACTGTTTTTGAAATCGCAAAGCAGGCAGTTATCAAAAAAATGCCGCAAGAGCAGATAATACCTTTGGTAGAGCACCATGTGAACACCTGCTTCAAGCAGGCGATTGAGGATTTAAAATCAAAAGGTCTAATTGATGAAAAGTCTTCGGATAACGCAATTCATCAGTCCAATATTGATGTTATGGCAAAAACACAAGCTCAAAGCGAGGCTGTTGGCGCTAATATGTCTGATGCAAAAATTTTAAAACTTGCTTCTCTTGCACTTTTAATCAAAAATTTTCCTGAAGAAAAAATTAAAAATATAATAGCTAAGTTTAATAAACCGGAAGCGCAGGTTTTAATGCAATATTTACAAATGCCCGATTTGGATTCAAAGGTTGATAAAGATATAACAGCAAGGTGTATAAGCGAAATGAGAAAAACTTTGCCAGAGCCCAAGTTTATAAACCTTGACAGGTGTTATCGTAAATTGTATAAAATTGTAAAAAATTCGGATAAAAACACAATTTCTAATATCATAAAAGATGAGAGGCCGCAAATTAAAGATTTTGTATTGTCGGTTTACTACAAAGATGAAGTCATGATTCCTGCAAAGGTTGCGCTTGTGGTGTGCAAATATCTGGAAGAAAAGCTTGCCCTATGCTAATTAGAAGAAAACAAAAACCCAAAAACAATATAATAGAGCCTGTGCAAAATGAAATACAAGAACAGAATATTCCAGGCGAAATTTTTGCGCAAAATTTGCAACAGACTGTTTTATCAGAGCCTGTTGCAAATAATTCTCAAAATATTGAAGAACAGTTTATAGGGCATTCACAGTCTGATGCATCTGGTATGGTGCAGGAAGTATCTCAAAAACAGACGCAAAACCCACAAATATACCCTGAAATACGGCAAGACTTGTCTCAAGAACCTCAAATACCAAATCTTCAACTTGCACAAAATGCAAACGAGAATGAAGAACAAATGCTTCTTGAACAGGCTATAGAAAAATCCATTCAGGCTGAAATCGCAGGGGGACAAATATTTCAAAACCAGAACACGCAAGTATGTAACCAACCCATAGAGCCAGTTCTTACTCCTGAAATGGAGCTTGCTAAAAAACTTGAAGAAATTGAAAAAATTGATGTAACAAATCTTGAATTTAAAGAAAGGTTTGAAAGAAGGCGCGGAGAACGCCGCAGGGGCTATAGAAGAATTGATGAAAGAACCCTTGTTTCACGTGCTCAAGAAGAAGCTCAAAGCATTAGGGAAATTGCTGCAAGAGAAGGCTATAAAAATGGTTTAGAAGAAGCAAACAAGGAGCTTGAAAGCCTTAAGAATTCCTTATTTGAGTTTGTTGGTGCAAAAAAAGAAGCCTATAATGAGCTTTCCAACGACCTGCTTGAAATCTCCCTTGAAATCGCCAAAAAAATAATTAAAAAAGAGGTAGAATTATCAAATGATGTACTAAAAAGCGTGCTATCAGAAGTGTTTGATGAAATTTCCTCAAATGAAGAAAAAATAACAGTAAGGGTGGCGCCTGATGAAGTTGATTTTGCGCGTGCTTCAATCCCTGAAATAATGAAAAATTCAGCAGTTGACGCAAAAATAATAGTGGCAGCAGATGCGGGCGTTGAAAAAGGAAGCTGTATTGTAATAGCATCAAATGGTGTAATAGATGCCAATTTTTCAACCCAGCTATCAATTATCCAAAATGCCTTCGGCATCTATAAAGGAGGCACTTAATGGCAAAACCGCAGGGCGCTGCAAATAATCCTATCTCAGAAATTGCTCTTGCAATATTTGTAATTCTCCTTATTCTGATTTTGCTTATGGAGATGCCGAACTGGGTTATAAATTTTTCAATCTCCCTTAATATTACCCTTGGGATTGTACTGTTAATGATTTCTCTATATGTTCAAAAACCCTTGGAGCTTGCAGCTTTCCCATCAATTATTCTTATCGGGACAATGTTTAGGCTGGTTTTATCCATAGCATCCACCCGTCTTATTCTTGCAAAAGGTGATGCAGGCCAGGTTATAGAATCATTCGGCGCGTTTGTTACTGGTGGAAACATGATTGTCGGCGGCGTAATATTTTTGATAATTACCGTTGTTCAGTTTATGGTAATCACAAAAGGTGCAGAGCGTATTGCAGAGGTTTCTGCGAGGTTTGCACTTGATGCTATGCCTGGTAAGCAGATGACAATTGATGCAGATTTTAACGCAGGGTTAATCTCCCCTGATGAGGCAGTAAAAAGGCGTGAAGATCTTCAAAGAGAATCTGCCCTTTTTGGCTCAATGGATGGTGCTATGAAGTTTGTAAAGGGAGATACCATTGCAGGCATTATCATTACTGTTATAAATATCCTTGGTGGTTTGATTATTGGTGTTGTTATGAATCAGATGCCGCCTGCAGATGCTGTTGCAAAATATACGGTTTTAACAATCGGTGATGGTTTGTGCTCTCAGGTGCCATCCCTTCTTATGTCAATATCTTCAGGTATTGTAATGACGCGCTCTACATCTCAAAGCACATCTTTAGGTAAGGATGTTTCTGCGCAAATTATGTCAAAGCCGCAAAGTTTATTCTTTGCATGCGGCTTCTTGATATTAATCATCCTAAGCTCTGGTGTAACAGGCCTTCCCTGGTGGCCGTTTTTGTTATTTACTATAATTATAGCGGTTGGTGGTTTCTCTGTTCTTGTAAATCAGGATGTGCAGCAGCAGTTGGGCCAATTGGATGCTGTTAAACAAAATATGCAGGATTTAGTTAATCCTAATAAAATGTATGAAAGATTGGGTGTTGATGTTTTGAGTTTGCAGGTTGGCGCAGGCCTTCTTGTGATTGCAGACCCTGATCAGGATGGGCAATTGCTTGCAAAAATAGCAGCTCTAAGACAAAGGGTAACAGATGAACTTGGTTATATTATTCCAAATATTAGAATTATGGACTCATCTGCTATTGCCGATAATGAATACTTAATTGCGATAAGGTCAAATACTGTTGCAACCGGCATGGTGTACCCTGGCAAATTTATGGTAATTGCTGATCAGTGGGAAGCTTTGGGTAAAAAGGTACCGGATAATGTTATAGTAAGCGTTGACCCCACCTATCAATCGCAAGCCTACTGGCTTGATGGGCAGTATATTGACAAAAATGACCGCATTACAGCTGTAGATTCTGTGGATGTAATTGTAACTCACCTGCAGGATTGTGTGCGCAAATACGTTGATGAGGTCATGACAAAGACTGATGTATTAAAACTTATGGAACTTGTAAAATCGCAGGACCCAACCCTTGTAAATGACCTTGTGCCGACGATAATTTCAACCTCAGACCTTAGAAAAATCTTTGTTAATCTTATAAGGGAAAAGGTTTCAATAAAAGATATCATATTTATTTTTGAAAGGCTTTGCGACTACGCCAGGTTTTCAAAAGAGCCAGATATTCTATCTGAAAGGCTTCGTGCTGCATTGGGCCGTCAAATTTGTCTTGCAAACTCAAACCGAGATAAAGTTTTATATGCCCTTACCCTTTCAAGCGAATGGGAGAAAACCCTTGATGATTCCTGCCAAAGGACAGAGCTTGGCACAATGTTTCTCTTAAACCCGATGCAGGTTCAGGAATTAATTGAAACAACCGCAAATACTTTAATGCGTGCGCATCAGGCTGTCGGTATGCAACCTGTTATCCTCTGCTCCCCTAGAATTCGCCTCCCTTTATATCAAATGCTTGAGCGCCACATACCAACCATCGTTGTAATATCATACTCGGAACTTATCACAGATATCCGTGTTGAAGCCATAGATACAATTGGTGAGGGGTATTAACAATTTGATTGAATTTTGATTATGCTGGCATACAGGTTTACAAACCTTAAATTAAACAAGCCCGTACAAGGTTTGTAAATCACAAAATAGAAATGTGAAAACCCCCGAAAGTGAAATTTCCGGGGGTTTTGAATGATTGAGTAATTTATTTGCGTATCTTATACTACAACATTAACACCATCAACATTTTTTACATCTATGCCTTTTGGTAGTATAAGTGCATCTGACTCTGTATAATTAGATGCTGTTCCGTACTCATTAAGCGCAGCTTGAGATGCAAGAAGTGTTTTTCCATCAAAAATTCTCTTCATAGATTCTTGTATCATTTTTTGATCATCTTTTGCAAAATTTGTGAGGAATTTACCTTTTTGCATTTCTTTGATTGTATTATATAATGCCTTTGGCTCGCCAGCATCTTCCCATGTTTGAACAAGCTTAACATCGCATTTTTCTTTGCCGTATTTTTCCTGAACTTTTTGGCAAGCAGCAGCAAAGTCATATGGCTCATTTTCATCTTTAGCGATAAACATTGAATCTTTTTCAAGTTCATCCATTAGCCATTCCATAGCTTCTGCTTTGATTACAAACATACCAGTATTTGCAATGCATTTGCCATTTGGTGTTTCAAATTCACGGGCAATTTCAATAGTTTTTGGTTTTTCAACAAAACCATCCAGTTGCATAACATCATCTCTATCTGTTGGGACTACATTTAATACGCCGAACTTTTTAACTACTTCTTCTGGTTCGCGCTCAACACCAACTAGCCCCATCTGTTTTGCAGGATTGTTGATTACATCTTTCATAAAATAATTAAGTTCAAATTTTTTGTCGGTATGGAATAAATTATCGCCACAGCAAACAATTACATTCTTTTGCGGTTTGCCTGCGTCTCTTAATTTTTGGGCATCATCAACAATCTCTGCGAATGAACCTCTTGCAACTTCTGCATTTTTTCTTTTAACGCCTTTTCCATCTGCAAATGGAACACCTAAAGCTAATGCAGGATCTGACATATGGAAATAGCTGCCATTAACAAGAGGCATTCCAAAACTAATTTTATTGGCTTGCGGGTTTTGGAATTCTGCCATTTCACTAAATCTGCTGCCTTTGCCTGCGCCAAGACTATACATTTCTGTATTTGCTTTTATTGAATCAAAATCTTTGCACTCTTTTTGTTTTGCGATATTATCCTGAAAATTATCCCTAAATGGCTGCAGGGTACTCTCTTCAACATAGTTGCCATTATTTTTTGTAGATGTGGTAAAAGTAGCGCCTTTAAATGCTGCTGTTTGATAATTGGGTGATACTGCACCAAGTCTCATAATTCTTTCTCCTTCATTTTTTTATTATTACACAACACACTGAATTTTCTTTAATTGTTTATTTAAAACTCCTAATTTTTTTTTTTGCTAGTAAAATTGAAAATTATTAAAAATCGTAACATTTATTTACAATACTTCATCCCTGCTTAATAAATTTGACAAAAAAATTATTTTGCAAATAACCATGTTCTGCTCGTTAAAAGCTTTTCTGTCTACAAAATAATAAACAAATTAAAATGTTAATTCTGAAATAAAATCCAACCGATTTTATTTTTGTAAAGCAGGTTTTTAAATACACCGCCTAAAAAATCCAAATCCAAAATATAATGCGCCCAGCTAGCGCGCAAGACACAGAATAAGCAAACTATGGTCAACTGTAGCCTAATGCATCAAAGTGGCTATGCTGCTGTGTATGATAAAGTCATACGAAAAAGCAAGGAATAAGCAGCGCACCGAAAAGGCAGCTGTATACATACACTTGCCAGTGCCATCGCAGGCTCCGGCATTAAAAGAGGCGCTATAAAGATGGAAACCTTGGGCATGGTTATTGCCACGCAACGTGCCACCCCAAAAACCATTTGGCCAGCAATAGCCATCTAAGGAGCCCACACAGCCGCTACTAAGCCCACTGCACCGCACAGAGCCTGCTTGGCTATATGTATAACTATAAGCTTCAATCCAACTCGTCTACTTCTCCTTCAAGGCAACATAGGTAGCTTTTCTAAACAATACCTTCTGCGGTGTAAAATGTAGCAAATCCACTCACAGCGCACCGAATAGGCAGCCCGACGGGTTTCAGTATAAAGATGCACAACTCCGCCTCTATAAAAGATATTATGATAGATATCACCGGACGCAACTGTGCCAGACCAAAAGTGGACTGGGTGGCACCCGCCCGTAGAAGAACCTGTGCAATACCCCCAGTAAGCATCGCACTTCACAGAGCTTCCTCCGCCATCGTCGCACAGCTGCAAACCTACTTTGCTGGCACCGCCTTACAAAGCAGCAGAGAGGCTTCTACAAGCCTGAGTCTCCGCGGCTCTAAAACAGTACCACTTGTGCAATGTAGCAGCTCTAGGCCCACAGTGTATTATTCGGCTAAAGAAACATAGGTATACCGTCCATGTTAATTTTGCTGTGGTGTATTTCTGCAAACGGAATGACATACAGCTGTAAACCTGAGTACGAATTTTATAAAAGTGCATATTGTTATAAAGTAACCCAAAGTATTATATGTATAGCTGTGTATTATGCAATACCTAACTCTGTAAATACACAATAGGCTAGCTGAAGCCCGTCCTAATGCTAAATTCCAAATCCATCAAATGTGCAATAACAATGCGCACCGAAAAGGCAAGCAAACTACTTAGCTCGCTAATAGTAAAATTCTGCCACATCTGCCCCCAATAATATCTGCTTGCACCGCTGCTAGAGCCTGACCATACGTCATACGGGTAGCAGTGATTTGCATTTGATGTACCTTGGGCAGCACCTGCACAGTTATTGTAATTGTCGCACCGCACAGAGCCTGCAACACCGTAATCGCACAGCTGAAAAGCAATACGGTGAATTCAATAAGGAAACAGTGCTTGGCCAGGTTTTGCACCAACTATCCAAGATAATTTTGCGGTTAAAAATCAAAAATAAGATGCATAAAATTATATCAGCACATTATAGCCAACAGTAAAAAAGATGGGATGCTGCCACTGTACAGCTAAATATGCTAGGAACTCACAAACTTCTGCGCGAAAAGGAGAACCACAACCAAGGGCGATAGCAAACTTGCACTCGGCAAGAATGTACGCCCTAATACTGCCTCCCGTTGAAGAGTAGTCAGCGCACCGAAAAGGCAAGAATAGACTCCCTTAGCATGCTAAGATTCAAAACCCCGTTGCCAAGTGCAAAGTCATAAATATAAACAGAATCTGCCCATATGCTTGACCATACATCACTTACCCAGCAGCCAGAGCCAGAACCTGCGCAACCTTTCCTTAGTCCTGCACACTGCACAGAGCTTCCAGAGCCTCCGTCGCACAGCTGAAAATACATACGAATGGGTAAAATTCTAGAGGTATAAACCCTGCATAGAAGATATAACGTACTATCAAACTTAACAGAGGATCAATATATTGCTAGTAAACCTTCTGCCATAAATATAATACCTATGAGGCAAAGGCAAAAGTATATCTACGGCGTATTTCTAAGCTCAGCAGAAGGCAAAATCTAGTAGCAGTAAAGCATACAAAGAGTCTACCTACGTCACCCTATAGACAAGAACCAAACAGTGCACTGTGCTTTACTAAGGGTAAAAAGGGCTTTGCCATAGCATAACCAAGCACGCAGCATAGTAAAGACAACCATAGCCAAGGGCGATAACCTGCTTGTGATAGACAAGAAAGCACGCCCTGAAGCGCAACTGCAAAAAGTTTGTCAGCGCACCGAAAAGCCGTAGAGTCTGCTTCTGTAGCCATAGCCAAAAGTACCGCCAAGCCAACCTGTGAGGCTTGTATCACCAGTGCTATAGCCTGACCATATGTGCGACGGCCAGCAATCAACCATGCCGCCCGCACAGCCGCTGACTTTGTATAAGCACTGCACAGAACCAGCAAAACCTGTATGCAGCAGGTATACCTCGCCTAAAATGCCTTTTACGCTGACAAAGACAGCAATATTCAGTACTACAGACAAAGTAATGACAGTTAAACCTATAAACCACATAACAGACTAACCTTTCAACCTTAAAGGCGCCCTAAAATATAAGTTTCTGCATTAGTGCCTATATCCTTGTGCAAGAAACTGCCATAAGTTATGCGAATACTGCTATAGGGATGCACATGTCACTAAACATTAAAAATACTAGTGCAACAAGTCTTTATAATATAACTAAAATCCTAATCCGTTAACACAGCTTGCAGCATACAAGGAAATACAGCGCACCGAATAGGCCTCTTTATCTGTCCTAGAGCCTATACCCAGTGCACCTGAATTTACCCACACGGCATAATAATTTCCCGTGCTTATAAAGCTGCCAGACCAGAACGCATACGGATGACATCCTCCATAGCTGCCCGCACAGCCGCTTGCGTTGCACTGCACAGAGCCTGTGAGTATACAAACAGCCTGCATGCTGTATATGATGCACCCAGCCTGCACTCCAAAGGGCTATCTGGCAACACCCCCTCCTTTTTTATACAAGCATATATGTATATAGTTTATCTGCCTGCATCTATACCTTGTATACTGGTATATGTCTTTAAACGGAGCCCTGTATAGGCTGCTAATCATTGGAAGCCTTACTTAAGCTTTGTCATAACGTAAATTGGCTTTGCTAAAGCCATAAAAACAGGTAAATGCTAAATAAATCATATAGTAATAACAAAGCACACAGCTTGCAAATAACTAAATACAAGCCCTATGACGCATTTAAACTATAGTAACTAAATGTAAAGTGACAGTTAAGTATGAAAGGGAGAGTCTGCCATTGTATCTATAATCATAATTGCATAGTGAGAACAACCATAGCCAAGGGCGAGAGTATACTTGCGACAAGTAAGAACGCGCGCCCTCAAATACAACAAGTCACCGCAGAACCGCCAGCGCACCGAATAGGCTACAAGATAAGAATAAGTGTACTGATATACAATGCCACCTCTGTAATAAATATTATGATATACATTAGCAGAGTATGGCGTGCCTGACCAGAAGTGTACTGGATGACATCCGCCTGTTGAGGAGCCAGTGCAAGGATATAAGGCATCGCACCTTACAGAGCTTCCTCCGCCATTGTCGCACAGCTGTAAAATAGCTTTGCTTGCTTTGATATCCATAAGGACAGGTGGTCTGTCACTCCTCTCCTTAAGTGGATACCGGTAAACTGTATCTGCAACCTTTAGTAGCAGGACACTCTTGCAACCGGAGTCCCAGGATGGTATAAAGCAAACCCAAGATAGGCTGGCAAAACATAAAAAACAGCAGGCATGAGTACACCTTATACTTCAACTGAGCTTTAGAATAGCAGTAGCATTGGGTTATAACATATGCATCTGCAGTGTAAATAAATCATTAAAACCAAATCCAGTATAAATAAAGGTTAGACAATCGCACCGAAAAGGCAAAAGTATCGTCTCGCACGTTGCTAGTGCCAAAACTGCCGTCAACAAACTCTCGGTTATAATAACTGCCAGTATCTGCAAAGCCTGAGGACCAAATACCAAATATCCAGCAGCCTCCATCTATTGAACCTTCGCAGATATACGCCGGGTGGCACCGCACAGAGCTTCCTTGCCAGCCGTCGCACAGCTGTATAGTGCCATGTGAAACAGTAAACTACCTTGTAACGGCAAAGGGCTGACGCAGCAAAGTGAGAAAGCAGGAATGCAAAGCATAATGCATTGTAAGCCTCAAAAGTTTATATAATACTGAAAAAATATCATAATCATAGCATTAAACGCGCTTGAGTAGGGAATAAGTGCCTTCAATGCTAAGATTTTAAGCCATTTTTAAGGGAAAATAAAGTAGCAACACTGTTAGGCTACCGTCCTTGTAAGCATAGCAGGGGCTCCAGGTAGTGTATACCAGCTTTATATAGGTGGTTAACTTGATAAGGTATACGCTTGTGCAATAAACCATTAGGCTTAAACCTCTCTATACATATCAAGTCTTGTGGCTCTAACTATTGTGGCATACAGAGGAATCTGGAAGATGCGCCTAGAGGATAAAGTATGTATGAGTATGTATACCTGAATGAAACATATAATAACATGCAGGCTTTATGCACTTTATTTTTGTAGGGTTAGCCAAAACCCGAAGCGCACCGAAAAGGCAAGGGTGCGCTCCCACTGTTCTAGGTGTATAACTCCGCTGCCAAGCCACAAACCTTTATAGACAGTGCTGCTAGCTGCAATGCTTGACCATATGTTATCGGCATAACAAGCATTTAAATACGTACTGTTATACCCTGCGCCCACACAGCCGCCATGCTGCCTGCAGTGTACAAAACGGCTTCTGCTAAACTATATCGCATATTGCGCAAATAATAATAGCAAGAAAACTAACAACCCTAAATACTGCAATGTACGTGCCAACTAAGCTATACTCCAGTAAAATCAACTTACAACAAGGCCTCTGCACAGCGCACCGAATAAGCCTCAATAAGAGTACGGGTACCAGAACCTACGACAGCGCCATCCAGCCAGAAAGCCTGGCGTGACTCAAGAGTACCTGAGCCTGACCAAAAGTGGTACGGGCCACAGAAACCGCTACCTGCAGCGCCCGCACAGCCGTAAAGCCAGCAGCACTGCACACATATAGCCAAACGGTTAATAGATAGCACATATCTTGGCTTTAACGCTCTTATTGCTCTAGATAATGTGGTCCATATATCTATTTAATGCCTATAGCTACAGCCAAATATATTGCCACGCTTAAATGATATCTGTATTGATAAAACGGTAAAACTCAGGCCAAAGCTTCTCTCTCAGGATAATTATTATAAAGGGCAAAAAACCCTGTCTCTGTGCCTCTAGGTATATAATCCGACCTTAAGAATCAAGCATCGCACCACGGCCAAGGGCGGCGGGATGCCTGCAACAAGTAAGAATATGTACCCCAATATTGCAAATCAACCTATAAAATAAATGGCGCACCGAAAAGGCAAAGGCATACTCAAAATAGTTAACATAAAGATACTTATCCATAAGCTGACAAGCATATCCATAACTCGTCTCTGTAGGCCCACCCCAAGCATCAAACGGATAACACGCGCCTCCAGTGGCGCCTGCACAGCTCCCGCCAAGCCCTCCGCACTGCACAGAGCCTGCAGTGCCTTGGTCACACAGCTGTAGATGTGGCTGATGGATAAACCTGATAGTATATAGTAAAAAACGTAGCTGTGTCATACGTCAGATGACAGCCCATGCAAACGCGCATGCAAACGGTACTTTGTGGCGCCTGAGATAGCCTAAAACCGCAGCTAACTACATACTAGCGATATAGAAAATATACAGAAATAGCACTTGCAGATGCTTCGTTATACTAGCCTTAGCACAAGTAACTTGCAAACAGCCTAAAAACCGCCACAATAAGGCTTAGCACAAGCAACGGCAGTACTCTAAGCCTCCTAAAAACGAGCATACCATAGCCAAGGGTGAAAAATGGCTTCGCCATTGCACCCTGAAATATAGCAAAAACCCCGAAGAAACCAGCGCACCGAAAAGGCAAGCACAGTGGTGCACCTGCCTGGATACTCACAGGTATCAGTATCAAGAATGCCGCTATGCAAGATATAACCTCTATAATAACCATCACCAAGAAAAGAGCCCGACCAAAAATTGCGCGGATAGCAAATCCCGTTAAATGCCCCTGCACAAGCGCTATCCAAAGAGGCGCACTGCACAGAGCCTGCACTAAAAGACTATCGGAAGGTAAAGTAGTCGAAAACAGTGGTAATAAGCGCGCCTTGCCATGCTTAGTCTTAAAGAATCTTGGATATAGCGCTATAGCATTCCAAAGCAGGGAAACTACATAGGGAATCACGCAGTGCAGGAGTGAGTGCTACCTCTGAGTACTTCTGCCTCTAGTGCTACAAAGGCCGACATAGGTATGATGGATGCCTACTAAGATATAAGCCCTAATAATGTCAACCTGAAAGCAAGAGCGTAAACACTGCGCACTAAACCCTTATATGGTGTCAAATGCAACAAATATGCATAACTGCTGAGATAAGCCAAGAAGGCTAAATGGTGGCTACTTATAGGAAGTAGCCACCGTAAACCTACAGCAATATGAGGCATGCACCGCTGTATAGTGGCTAAAACCTGCAAATAATAAGGTTAAACACAGTGTGAAAAGCTCATAAGCCTCTATAAAAAGGCTACTTACGCCATAACGGACACTCAAAATGCGGCAGAAAAGGCTCAGTAAAGCGTATTTCACTGAATGCTAAATCCATAAAGACTGCAAGCGCACCGAAAACGCATAGGTGCTGACGCACTTCCCTACGCTGCCTGTAGTGCTGCAAAGACCCGAACTATATACGCTGCCACTGCCAAGCGCAAGAGCTTGATAGCAGCTACTTCCAAGGTATTGGGCTGACCAAAATATGTATGGGTAGCAGTGGCCGGCATCTGAGGTGCCTACAGCAGAGCCCGCACGGCCGCTGTATCTATGCAACTGCCAAAAAACTCCCTAGTAGGTCATCCGTGCTGCGGTACACCTCAAAAGCATAACTGGAGCGCCTAGCAACCAGGAAAGTATGCCAAAACCGAAAATATACGCAACCCTTGCGGCAGGCCGAATATAGCTGAAGGCCTCAATATAGCAAGCTGCAAAACTGCTAACGGCATAGTAGCAAGCTTGTATAAGAACGGCAAATAAGGGTAGGGTAGTACCGCAACTGCAGGGGGCATGCGCAAAGTAGCTCGCACAGCACAAAGCACAGAAAAAACTTGCAGTAAACACAAAAAGCAGCTAGGGAAGCAGTGCAGGGCATGACTCAATATAAAATAACTGCAGAAGAACTGAAGTTAAACTATCAAGGTGCAGCAGACCCTATAATCTGGCATGCGTAAATATTCGGGTGCACTGTGTCTGGTAAAAGGCAAGAAATTTAGCCTGTTAATATCAACGCTATCAGGCGGTATTTGTTTCTGCCGGCTGATTTCCGGCACACAAAGCTGAATCATTTTGATGACCTTGCCGACGATTTGGATTCTCCTTCTGCCGAAATCCTTAAACTCCGGCACTCTTGGAGGTTATTTTAATAATATTTTTAAATTTAAGAATTGGCAAATGTGTGAAGTTTTTTGTTGCGCGCCTGCAGAAGTCAAAACAATTGCAGGGCAAGCTTTTTAAGTATTGGGTTTGCCAAAATTATGCTTTATTACCTTATTTATAATATTTTTAATTAATTAAAATATCAGCCTGGTGCTGCTTTCAAGGATTTAAGCGCGTTACATTCTAGCAAAATCAAGATTTTACAGGAATTAATTTCGGCAAATGGTGCTTTATATAAGGGTTTAATGTGTTAATTTTATGTTAAGTTTACAATTTATGCCTGCAAAGCTTGCAGTGAACCTTTTTTAACCGTAAATACAGTCGAAACTCTTTTGGTATCCGTGTTTATAGACGTTTGTTTTTCACGTATCAGCTTTTGCGGGCTTGTAAATACTGATTTTTTGTATTTATGCGCCTTAAATATGTGTAAAATTCGCAAAAACCTTTGAACACCAAGCTTTTACGCCTGCTGTTTAATGAAGCATATATCTTAAATATGCAAAAAAGCTTATTCTATGGGCATTTCAGCGTGATAAAATTTTGGAATAAAAGATTTTATAAGGGTTTTAGGCTGTTTGATTGCAGATTAGCAAAACAGTTTATCTGCACGTATAAAAAATACCTAAAACTCAATATTAGAAAGCGTTTTCAGATATTTTTTTAAAAATGTAGTTTCTGCTGACTGATTTTATCTTTTTCTAAAATATTTCTTATGTATGTTTTTCTGTGATATTTTGAAGGCCCGAATTTTCGAATTGCCTCTATATGTTGCCTGGAAAGGTAGCCCTTATTGCGTTTCCAGCCGTACATAGGAAATTCTTCATCTAATTTTAGCATATAATCATCCCTTGTGACTTTGGCTAAAATGCTTGCTGCAGCTATTGATGCGGACTTTCCATCCCCTTTAACCACTGTTTTTTGCGGAAAATCATACCCGCGAATCTTGTTATTACCGTCTACAAGCACAATACAGGTGGTTTGAACTTTGCGAACAACCTCCATACAGGCGTTTTTCATAGCTTCGCAGGTTGCATTTAGTATATTTATCTTATCTATCATGGCCTCATCCACAGTCGCAATGGCATTTTCAGTACACTCAAGTATGGCAGGATACAGACTGTGCCTGGTTTTTTCGCTAATTTGCTTTGAATCATTTAGCTTTACAAGTTTTTCAATTAATTTGTCATCAATCTCTCTAAAACACACACTGGCAGCTACTAATGGCCCTGCAGCGGGCCCCCTTCCTGCTTCATCGGTGCCTATAAGGAGGTTGCATTTTGTTCTTTTAAGGCTTTCTTTATCAAAATTAAATAAACTCAAATTTGGCCCTAAATCCTCATTATGAGGGTTTTCCAGGGTTATTTTGTCATCATTATTCCAAATCATCCAGCGTAATTTTTCCTATTTTTCCGTCTCTGAAATTCAGCAATATAAACTGTGAACACCTTGTCACATCTGGCTTTCCATCCTTCACAAGCCAGTTTCTTGAAAGTGCTATATTTTCTATTGTAACATCATCCTGGCCTAAGTTATAATATTTTCTCAATATTTCTTCATATTTCTTAACAAGAATTTTCAAAAGTTCTCTAGCTGTATGCTCGTTATCATAGGCTTTTTCACCTATTGAATTCACGGAAGCCAGCTTCAATATTGCTTTTTGGTCTTCCTGCCTGCTTGGAATAATCCCTGGTGTATCCAGAAGTTCAATCTTATCATGTACCCGAACCCATTGCTGTTGGCGGGTAACACCTGCTTTTGCACCGGTTTTTGTTTTGCCCCTTTTAATCAACCTGTTTATTGTGCTTGATTTTCCAACATTTGGCATGCCAATTACCATCACCCTGATAGCCCTTGGCAGTAGGCCTTTTTGCGCCATTTTTTCATGGATTGGTTTTGCGGTTTCTAAAATTTTGTTAATTATTAAATTTGTATCTTTGCTGCTGCTATTCGAGGTTAGAAGACATATAGCGCCTGTCTTTTCCTCTATATATTTTTTCCACTTTGGGTTCTCATTTTCATCAGATAAATCGCATTTGTTTAATAGAATTATTCTTGGCTTCTGGCCTATGAGCCTTGTGGTGTCACCATATGAGCTTGAAATGGGTATCCTTGCATCCAAAACCTCCAACACAACATCAACCAGGGAAAGTTTTTCCCTTAGCGCTTTTTCGGCTTTTGCAATATGTCCTGGGTACCAGTGAATGTGGCTCATTTTTCTTTCCTTATATATTTTCTATAGCCTGCTTTGCGCTGTCTGACGCTGTTTTGCAAGATTAATCTAATCTTTATAAAATTATCATACACTAAAAATGCCGTAAAGATTTCTTTTATGATGAATCTTTACGGCATTTTAATTTTTTATTAACTGTATTAATTTACATAATTTTAAATTTTGTAAATTAATACAGGCTGAAAAGGCCTCTATGGCACAGTTTATCTTTTCTCAAGTTTTTCCCTGATTCTTGTAGCCTTGCCAGAACGTTCTCTTAAGTAATATAATTTAGCGCGTCTTACAGCACCTCTTCTTAATACCTGAATTTTTTCAATTCTTGGTGAGTAAATGGCAAAAACCCTTTCTACACCAATACCTTGGAAAATTTTTCTAACAGTAATAGTTTTATTGATGCCTGAGCCACGTTTTTTAATAACAGTGCCCTCAAACGCCTGTGTTCTTTCTTTGTTGCCTTCTATGATTCTAACAAAAACCTTAACGGTGTCGCCAGGATTCATTGCAGGCATTTCTTTTTGTGTATATTCGTTTTCTAATTCTCTGATGATAGGATTCATTTTAATTTACCTTCTAGTGTATACCATTGTATTTTTGATATTATCCTAAACAATAATAATATTCAAGCCCGAATTTGAAAAATGTTTCTGATTGTAAAATTTTGTAACAATTATTTCTTATTTTCTCTCATCCTCCCCTCAAAAAAGCAAAAAAAAATTTGTTTTGGTTTTAATAATAATATAGATAATCCATAAGGGAAGATATGACAAACATACAAAATGCATCAAATGCGCAAATAATAAAGCCTTTAGAGAATTCAGGCACCCAAAATCCCAAGGTGCAGAGCCTTAACGCCCAAGTGCAAACTCTGTCAGCTAAGGCAAATACCCAAACATCAAACAATAATGTCGTGGACAATAAATACACAAAGGATGGCGATACTATCACCATTCCTTTATTAAACAAAGAAGTAAAGAAAACCAGCGCCATAATTGCCGGTGCTACAACGCTTTTGGCAGCAGGCATAGGCATTTTTGCTTTTGTAAAGGGAAAAGGCTCCACAAAGCCTGCAAACACTCCATGGAAAGATTACCTATCAAATCTTAAAGACAATTACACCGGAAAAATCAAAGGCAATCTCAATAACGGCGATAAAATCACCCTTGAATACAAAGATGGAAAAATTGTAAAATCATCAAGAAAAGGTAAAGAAAACTTTACAAAAACCTACGAAACAAGAAACGGCGAAAGTATTGTAAAGAAAATTGAAGATGGTAAAACAACGGATATAAACCTGACTGAAACAAGGGAAGCTGTGAATAAGTCGCAAAGCGATGTTAAGAATTTGCTGGATAATAAGGATTCTATAAGCCTTGATGATTTTAAACAGCAGGCGGCTGATATAAAATACAAAAGCAAAGTTCAAAAAGAAGAATTAAATGATGTTATAGCAAAAAAGCAGGCAGCGTATGACTATGACAGACAAAATAAAGATATTAAAGATATTAAGTTTGCAAAAATATATGGCGAAGATGGCAGAATAAGCTGCACTGCCGCGACATTTAACAGCATGCCTTATATGGGAAAAATTCACTATACCCTGCCAAACGGCGATAAGATTGAGATAGAAACCGATGTTATCGGCTGGATAAGAAAATCAACAAAAACTGATAAAAATGACAAAAACATTTTTGTAAAAGAATACTATAATGGTCATGTTAAAAAGATAACCGAAGATGGGAAAACAAGGGAAGTTCAGCTATACCGCATAAAAAACAATGTTACAAACTCCAGAGATGAGCTCCATAAGCTTTTGAATAATGCTGATAAATATACCTTGGAGGAATTTGAAAAACAGGCTGGCGGCATTAAGTATAAATCCATGGCCGAGAAGGATAAAATCAACAAGATAATTAATGCTAAAAAAGAAGCTGCTAAAAAGGCTGCCGATGCAAAGCAAAAAGAGTGCTATGACATAACAATGGAAAATATTCAAAAATCAAAAGAACTTTCAAAAAGGGTGGATGATATTATGAAGGACGACGCTAAAATGCAGGAATTTTTGAATACTAAAATTACCATAAACAAAAGTAACTATGACTGCACCAGGGTTGAAACCACACTTGATGAGGCGCTTAATAATACAATTTTAGGAACTTATGACAGTGTGCCCGAAACCATATACCACGGCACAAATAAGTATTCTTATGATGATATTTTAAAGAATGGTTTTTCTACTGATGCCTGCAATATAACGGAATCAGGCAGAGGCGTATATTTTGGGGTTGACAAAGCCGGAGCCGAAAATTATGCCAGTGACGGCGCGGTTATAAAAGCAAAATACACCGGAGGAAAAATTGCAAATGTTACACCGGGTGTGGTGGGTGAAATTGGCTTCCAGAATAATGTCCGTTCTTTGGCTCAGGATTTATTCGGTTTGAAATTTTTGGATGATGACAGTGATAAGATTATAAAAGAGCTGATTGACAGGTGCTATGCCCAAAAATTAAAGTCATTGGGATATGATGCAGTCCATGCTGCAAGTTTTGGGGCAAAATGCGAATATATAGCTGTTTTAGACCCTAAAGACATTTGGATTATTAAGTAAATTTATACATCCTTATGGCGTTTCATGGTATCTGGAGTGTTAAATTACATACGCCTAAAATGCATTTTTACACAGCCAAAAAGGTGTTCTATTAGCGTACATTAAATATGGTCGTACGTTTATATAAAAGAGTGAACCGCCAAACGGATTTTTAAGTGCATACAAAAATACGCACTATTTCGAAAACTACACTTTTTGCGTATTTGCGGAAAGTGCTTCTGAAAATAGCCCTACGCTGCCTGTTTATTGGATGAGCTGAGACTCTTTATTTCAAGCTCGATTTTCCCCGGGAACGCTCTTGTTATGGCATTTTTTACATCGGATGAGGCGTTTACCCAGAGGTGTTTGTTGGTTAAAATCTGCACTCTGTGGTTCTCATTGCCGCTTTCTTCATCCTCAAAGTCAACCACGACAGGGTCTTCCCCATTATTTTTAGCTAAAAGCTCTTTTAAATATATCATTTCCTCAAATTCTAAGTCAGCGAGAAATTTTAATGTAACAAGATTAACATTTCCGATGGGTTTGACATCCTGTACCACAAGGTTTAATTCATCATCCCTGATTTGAACCTTGGCATTCATAATGAGTTTTTCTTCGCCCTGAATCATATCGCCGTATTTTTCAACGGTTTTTGGGAACGTTACAAACTCAATCCTTCCGCCTGATAAATCCTCAATTATCCCTGTTTTTAATATTTTTGCAGGGTCTTTCCTTGTGGGTTTTGCAGCAACACGCGTCAAGAGCCCGCAAATTGTAACATTTTTGTCATTTTCAGGGTTTTGAATAATTTCTGTAATAGTATCTGTGGTTAAATACTTTAGTGTATCCCTGATGCTTGATAGCGGGTGGCTTGTAACATAAATTCCCATTAAATCGTGCTCAAACTGCTGAATTTCGGTATCAAGATATTCATCATTTGAATCACCCATTAATTCAAAGGTTGGAATGCCTAAATCCTGTGCGGCATCACCAAGGCTTGCAAAAAGGCTTACCTGGCCGGCACTTTGGGCGTTTTTCTTTGAATATACATCCTTTAAAATTCTATCATAGTTTTCCATTAGCTGCTTTCGGCTTTTTTCAACACTTGAAAATGCGCCGACCTTGATTAAAGCTTCCAAAGTAAGTTTGTTCAAGCATCTGCCGTCCATTCTGGAACAGTAATCATATAAACTCTCAAATTGTTTTTCGCTACGCTCTTTTGCGATAGTTTCAACTACGCCTCTGCCCACGTTTTTAACGGATGCAAGGCCAAACCTTATATTGTTGCCGTCAGGTGTAAAGTCCGCATCTGATTTATTAATATCTGGCGGAAGCACAGGAATGCCAAGGGATTGGCACTGAAGAATATATTGCTGTGTTTTTTCCTGATTATCAGCTTGGGATGTTAAAATTGCAGCCATCCACTCAACTGGGTAATGCGCCTTTAAGTAGGCTGTTTGGTAGGCAACAAACGCATAAGCAGATGAGTGTGCCTTATTAAAACAGTACTTTGCAAAACTTTCTATTTGTTCAAACAGTTTACTTGCTCCGGCTTCGCTCATTCCTTTACTGGCTGAGGCCTTTACAAAACGCTCTTTCTGCTCTGCCATCTGCTGCAGTTTCTTTTTACCCATCATTCGACGCACCATATCAGCATCTCCAAGCGAATAGTCAGCAAGTGTCTGGAAAATCTGCATAATCTGCTCTTGATATAAAATTGTGCCGTAGGTGTCCTTTAATATGGTCTTTAGAAGAGGATGTGCAAACTCGATTTTCTGTCTGCCGTGTTTTCTATCTACAAAATCATCCACCATGCCTGCTTCCAAAGGGCCTGGTCTAAACAGCGCAACAAGAGCGCCTAAATCTTCAAATACTGTTGGTTTTAGCCTTTTTACAAGTGCTTTCATACCAGGTGATTCAAGCTGGAAAACGCCGTCTGTTTCACCCCTTTTTAATAATTCAAATGTTTTTTCATCATCAAGAGGTATTTTATTTATCGCAATATCTTTGCCTGTGCGCTTCTTTACCATATCAATACAGTCTCTTATGATGGTTAAAGTTTCAAGGCCAAGAAAGTCCATCTTCAAAAGGCCTATTTTTTCAATACCTGCCATTGGATATTGCGTTGTGGTCGATTTTTCCTTTGATAGTGCAACGGGAATAATGTCGCTCATTGGTTTTGGGGCAATAATAACACCTGCGGCGTGTGTGCCCACCTGGTTTTTCAGACCTTCAAGGTTCAAGGCTTCATCAATCAGGCTTTTTGCCTGTGGGTCAGAATCATGAAGCTGCCTGAATTCCGTACCATCAGCAAGTGCATCCTTAAGCTTTGTGCCAGGCACAGATGGTATCATTCCAGCCCATTTGTTTGCTGTTGAAAAATCAATATCATAAACCCTTGCAACAGCCTTCAAGGCGGCCTTTGCAGCAAGTGTGCCAAACGTTATAATTTGACAAACATGGTCTGCCCCCCATCTGTCTGAAACATAGTCTATAACTTCACCGCGGCGCCTTTTACAAAAGTCTATATCTATATCAGGCATAGATATGCGCTCAGGATTTAAAAATCTTTCAAACAAGAGATTGTGCTCAATCGGATCAAGCTCTGTTATTCCAAGTGAATATGCAACAATACTTCCTGCTGCAGAGCCTCTTCCGGGGCCAACGGGGATATCATGTCTCTTTGCCCAGTCAATAAAGTCCCACGTTAAAAGGAAGTACGCTGGAAAGCCCATCTTAAAGATTACGCTTTTTTCATATTCGTATCTTTCCATAATACTGTCTGGAATTGGGTCGCCGTATCGTTCTTTAAGACCCTTTTTACAAAGTACATCAAAATATTCTTCTTCGGATAAATTGTCTGGACAAGGGTATTTTGGCAGATATTCTTTTGTTTTGCCAAACTCCAGCTTATCCATCTGAAAATCAACTTTATCAGCTATTTCAACAGTATTTTCAATGCATTTGTTGAAATAATCTTCATCCATCCAATCAAATGCTTTTCTTAATTCTTCAACCGTTTTTACATAAAATTCATTAACCGAAAATTTAAAACGGTTTTGATCATGTTTCGAAGACTTTGTCTGCTCACAAAGTAGAGTGTCATGCCATAATGCATCCTTTGCCCTTAAATAATGAGAGTCATTTGTAATAACAGTTTTTATACCATATTTTTCAGCAATTTCCATAAGGAATGGATTTGAATCCTTTTGCTCTGTGAGGCCATGGTCCTGCAATTCTATATAATAATCTTCCCCAAAAAGCTCCTTGTAATATTTTGCGCGCTCTTCGGCTTCTTTTTTATCACCATCCAGAAAGTTCCTTGCAACTTCACCCTGAATGCAGGCAGAAAGGCAAATTAATCCCTCTTTATTTTTTTCTAATATCTCGTGATTTATTCTGGGCTTGTAGTAGTAAGCATCGGTTGATGCTATAGAGTCCATCCTGCAAAGGTTATGATACCCTGTCTGGTTTTTAGCCAATAGTACAAGGTGATACATTGTTTTTTTGCTTCTATCCTCTAATACATCACCGTCGCAAACGTAAAATTCGCACCCTATAATAGGTTTTACGGCTTCAATTTTCTTTTTAAATTCCTGCTCTTCTTCGCTTAACATATGCGATAGTAGTTCATTCTTTGCAATGAACATATCAGCGCAGCCAAACATTGTGCCATGGTCAGTTATTGCAACTGCCGGCATGTCGTTTTCTGCTGCAAATTTAAATAAATCAGGAATTCTTATTGCCCCATCAAGAAGGCTGTATTCAGTGTGTAAATGTAAAGGAACATATTTCATAATAATTATTATGTATCACAAAAAATGGTTAAGTTGGGTAAAGATTTAATGATATTTGAGTCTGGTAAGCATTTCTCCTTGTAATAAGGTGCTATTTAGTAGCTGTGTGTAAATCTTGTGCGTAACAATTTTTCTTGCAATAAAATTTTTCAACATAAAAGCGTATCTATTGTTTTCTAAAGCAAACCTATATATTATTGCTTTCTTTAAAGGGGCACAAATAACAAAATAAAAAGAAAACTTTTAACAAACTATTGTAAAATTGTGTACAATTTGCCTATTTGCATGAAAAGTCGCGAACTTAATAATTAGATGATAAAAAGATACTCTAACATTCTTTATCCAACATTTTTATTGCATATTCACAACACTGCTGTACTAAATTATTCAGAGATACCCCTTTATCTTGTGCAATAGTTTGCAGTTTTTGAATTAATTTTACAGGAAGTCTAAAAGTCTTATTTGCCATCTCTATTTTTTCAACTTTAAACATAATATCAACTACTCAAACTCCAACTTTATTTTGGCTTTGGCTAATTCAGCTATTTTATTTGCTTCTTCAAATTTCAGGGTTTTTCTTCTGACTTTTGCGTACAAAGAATTTCTTGTGTATTTTGCACTTGTTTTTATGCTTAATAATTCAGCAAGTTGCCTGTATGTCAGGCCTGAATGCGCCTGTATATGTTTAATGAATTGATTAACGTCCATTTATACATTCTAAAATTTTGTTGACATATATGTAAACATGTATACAATAATGTATATACTTATATACATATACGACACATATAGGTTAACAGAGTACACATTTAATTGTTGTTTATTTTAAAAAAAAAAGGATTTCAGGATGTACAAAATAAATATTAAAAAATCAAGTCGACCCGCCTTTTCCCTAACAGAAATGCTTATGGCACTTCTTGTTGCCTCATTATTGCTTGCAGCTATTGCTCCTGTAATGACAAAAAAATGAATGAAACCGTTTCTATAAATGCTGGAAATGCTGTGCAATCAAAGGGCTGGCGCCTCTATAATTATCTTCCTGATTGCACCAAGGCTAAAAATGCTGCTAATGTATGCGAATTTACTGATTTTAAGGTTCAAAGAGGGGTTTATGACATTAATCTTGTTATGGTATCAGGCGACGGTGGCGGGGCTGGTGCAACTCCATCTATTATCACTGGTGTAAAGACAGTTACAAAGTATACAACTGGTGCGGTGCGTAATGATGTTGATTATGATGAGCAAAGAATTCCAATCACAGAATATATGCGGGATGTAAAAATCAATCGTCTTGTCGGCGGCGGTGGAGGCGGCGGTGGCGGTGCCATAAAAACTGTTTTTGTTCCATCTGTCAGCACTTGCGCTTCTTATGGTAATGGTGGGAAAACTGATATTGCAGGAAATACTGGAGCTAATTTTGCTGGATTTGACAAAGCAAATAATCTTTGTGTTACAAAGTTTAATCAAAAAGTAACATCTGGCTGTTATAATGCTTATACGCATGTTGCCTCATCTGGTACTTAAAATAAATGCTCTTCAAAACCTGTAGACAATGTTAATATCTTATATTCTTACTCTGGTTGTAATAGGTGGATATGCACTTATGATTCAACAGTTGCCGCATGTTCAAGTCTTGCTGCCTCAACCAAAGATCAATGGAGATTGCCATCTGCATTTGAGTTTGGCAATTGGAATAGTGTTGCATTAAATCTAAATCTTTGCGATATGCACAATCGGGCTGGATTATTTTCACAGTGTACACATAGTATTGAACCTTTATATGGAGTATATAAAGGTTGTCCTTACAAAGTTTGGGGTTCTGGCACTACTGCATTTACTACAGGTGATAGTAATTGTGTTGCAGATGGAATTGGGTATACATCTGTCAATTATCCACAATTATCTTATTCGGTGCGCTGTGTACTTGAGGCAACATATTATTCCCTTTCTGCTTCAGGCGGGGGAAGTGGTTCATTGCTTTCTGATATCGATATATCGGAATACATAAAGCAGGCAGGTGTTGGCGGTAATATAATTTTACAGGCAGGCAGGGGCGGTAAAGGGGGTGATGGCGCAAGTACTGTAGATACTAGAGGTTTAAATGGAACATCCGGGTATAAGTCTTGTTTAAAGGTTGAAAATGCTCAAAATAAAGTACTGTATGGGGTTTGTGCTTATCAGGGAAATGGCGGTATCTCTGGGGATGGCTCTTTATCTATAGGAAGCGCAGGAAGTGCTGTTCCTTCTTATTCTTATTGTGAAGAGACCGCAAATGGCATAAACTGGCATGAAATCAACTGCACAAAAGGCGGACAAGCAAGCAGCGCCGGGGTTAAAACTGCTAATAATACTTCAGGTGGCGGTGAAGGTGCTTTATCAAACTCTGATATAGGCAATGGCAGCACACCTTCATATACAACATACCCAGGCGCTGGTGGCGGTGCCGGTTCAGCAGGGACACTTGTTGTTATTAACAATCTTTCCCTGCCAGCAGATACAGATTGTACAATTCATGTTGGCGGGGGCGGTGCCTATGGAAGTGGTTCAAATGGCTCTAATGGCGGGCATACGTCAATTAAATGCGGTAAAAATGGACAGGAATATATTGTATATGGAGGTAATGGTGGAAAAATTGGTGTTTCTGGTAGCGAAATTTCGCCAATACCTATTGGGGGCTTTGCTGGCAATAAAGCCATGGTGAATTCGAATATATTGCAGCTTGGAAACCTTGCTTTGGTAACATATGGCGAAGGGTATGACAACACCTCGGCTGATGAAGCACAAAGGAAAATTAATGATAAACTAACTGGCAATAAGAATCTAGGTGGTACTGGAGGAAACTCTGGCACCGGGGCTATTGGCGGATGCGGCGGACTAAAAGACGATGAATCCAATAATTGTATTAATAGTTTGAATGTTAATGCACTAGTTGCAGAATTTGTTTCTCCTGTATATACGGCACTCTTGGTTGGCGACTATGCAAAAGCAGGTGCTGCAGGAGGGGGTGGCGGCTGGAGCAGAATTTTGTCTCCAAATCAGGGCGTTGGCTCAGCAGGGCAGCCAGGGTATTTATTTCTTTGGTGGGACCAAACTACAAACTAATTTTATCCTTGTATGGGGATACTTATATCTTTTTTCTGATTTTAGATGAACAACTTTTCTATTTAAGGCGCGTTTTGTAACCTTCGCGCCTGTTTTTTTTGCTTATACCAGGCGCGTTTTGATAAAAATATCTACGTACAAAAAGCTGCCTTCTTTCTTAATAGAAGGGTTATGCTGTTATTAAAGTTTTTTCAACTGCTGTGCTCTTATTCTTCAAAGGCATGCTTAGGCACAAGGTGAGGTGCATGGAGTCTTTCTTCCCGCATTTTTGCACGCTGCTGCGCTCTTAATTTAAAAAATCTTGTCTTTTTAAGGGCTTTTTGCAATTCTTTTTGTTCTTCACTTATATCTTCATCGTTGCTTGATATTATTTCAACATCTGAAATATTACCTTTAATTTGCACATGTCTGTAGTCTGCATCTTTAATGATTTCATCCAATGTTTTTTTGTTGCTAACTTCTTTCATATTATGCTTTCCTTCTGTGTTTAAAATACTCTAATTACCCTCTTTTCATAAGTATCGGCAGAATTTCATTTTTCTTTAATAAAGAGCTAAATTATTAAGTTTTGTAATTATTATGTACGCAAAAAGAGCCTGTATACTATCAATAGGAATCAAAAAAGCGGTAACACAAAACCCATATTTATCTAAATAAGCTAATCTTTTTTCTTTATTAACTGTGATTTTTGCTGATTGGGCAAAAAGTTTTCATCTGTGATAACTGACTTGCCTGTTTCAAGCTCAAGTTTTTTGCGGGCTTCTTTTGCAACACTTCCACCTTGTTTTGCAACTGTTTTGTTTTCATCCAGAGTTTTTGGATTTTTTTGTTTGGAAATTTCTGTTGCAGAAGCTTCTGCGAGCATATTTAAAACAAGCTCCATATTAGACATATTATCCCTTAAACTTTGTTTCTTTAAGCCCTTGAAATCCTTGTATTCACGGGTTTTTAAGCCAGACCATTCCTGTGTAATAATATCAGTTAAAACCGCATATTCAGAGTTTTTCACTCCGTTTCTTTGCCATTCATCCGTTAGCGCTTTTCTAATTTCAATAGATTTTAAACGCTGGTTTACCCACTCTGGCGAATAGCCTTTGGCTAAGTAATATTCTAAGGCTCTATCGATTGCTATTTCAGGGTCTTGCATTTCATTGAGCCTTTCTGTGCCAACCTTTGCAAGCCACAATTTGAACGGCTCTGCCTTTGGGCTTGGAATGGATTGAACAAGCCTTAAAACACCTTCTGTATCAAGAACATCAGTCTTGTAATATTTTCCGTCAGAAGATTGCATTTTCAGTTGGTTACAACTTGTAACCAACTGGCTTCCTTCTTTGCGCAGTCTGTTTTTGAGCACCTTCCAATAATTGTTTGGATTGATACTTTCTGTTAATATCCTGACAATGTCCACAACTGAAAAATACCAGGTTTCCTTTTCTCTATCCCAGCTTGTTCTAACCTTATAATCTTCAAAAAGTTTTACTGAAGTCTTTTTATCTTTTTTATTTGGCATATCCTGAAAAAACCTTTATATTTAATTGTATCATAAATTTAATACTAAAATGCTTTCAAAATCCGGATTTTAAGCCATACAACCATTAAACAGAATGCGATTCATTTAAAGACAATATTCTGCCAAGATGTACCTTGATATCCCTAAAAAAGCAATACATTGTGCAAGCAGCTTGAGCGCATTAGATAAACTTAATCTTTTTCTTTAAATTCAATTTTCAAACCTAAAATATCAGCTATAACTTTAATTTCTCTATATGGGATGGTTTCAAATCTTAGTTTGTTGCCCAAATTTTTTGCTGTATATTTTTTATTCAGCCTTAACCCAAGCTCTTTTGCAAGTTTTTCCTGTGTCCAGCACTTCTTAGCTAAAAGCACCTTAATTTCAGATATTATGCTATCTTCTATACTCATGAATAGATTGTACAATTATATAATTGTGCTTTCCATGAATATGGTGTCTTTCTTGACAAAGCTATTAATAAATATATAATACTAATATAAGTTAGGAATTTATTACAATGAATGAAGAAGAAAATATAGGTAACAAAATTCTTGCGCAAAATAAAGCTCTGGAATTATTGAATTTAATCTATATATTAAAATTGGCACTAAAAAATAATGATGATAAAGGCTCTGATGCTCTGCCGTATGCTGCATTTGCCGGCATGCTTGAAAATAAAGCAAAAAAGCTTTTTGAAATATTGGAATGCTAAAAATATATAAATGTTTAAAAAACTGCTACGGCACAGGGTCATATCCGCCTGGGTGCCCCGGATGACATTTTAAAATCCGTTTTATGCCTAAATGCAGGCCTTTTAGAATGCCGTATTTTTCAATGGCCTCCATTGTATATTTTGAACATGTTGGCTGAAAGCGGCAAATTGGCGGGGTGAATTTTGAAAAAAATCTATAAATGCTAATCAGCCTTAAAATTACAACCTTTAAAATTTTTGATAAAAATTCAACTATCTTCATAATTTCCATAAATCTTCAGCATCTTTTAAATCTGAAGGATTAAGCCCTTCTTCAAGAAGCTTTGTCTTTAAGTTACCGTAAGTTCTGGCGCTTTCTGTTATAATTTCTTCGCAACCATATTCTTTACTGGGTTCTGGTGAAATGAAACTTCCATGATAATCATTTTTTTTGATTTCAAATGGTGAAACAAATTTATCCTGCAGGGTGCCAACAATTGCATCCATAAATATTTCAGCCCAGTTTTCATCAGTGCCTCGAAGCATCAATTCTGTGTCTAAATCCTTAAAAAATGAGTTATACTCTATTAAATAAGCTTTATTTTCAGGCGTTATAATTATGTCAAAACCAAGAATTCCTATATATTCATTTCCTGCCTCTGCAAGGTTTGAAATAGTTGGCTGAATTATTTCTTGATAAATTTTTGCCTCAAGTGTTTTGTCATAAAAACCTTTAACTGCAAGCTTGTTTTCGTATGTCTTAATAAAATCAAGCAAGATAGCATTAAAGCCATCTGTCAAGATATAAAATGTTATTTCTTTGCCGTAAATGTAATCTTCTATTAAAACTTTTTTATTGTCAGTTTGGAATAATTTTTCAATCTGTCTTCTTGCGGAGCCAAAGGTTTCAGCTATATAGGCACTTTCTGTCGCACAGTGGGAATCAGGTTTTATTACAATTGGAAATTGAACATTTTTTACATAATCAACTGCAAGATTTGGCCTTTCAAAAAAAGAAAATTTTGGTGTCAAAATTTTGTTTCTGTACATAAATTTTTTGCCAAAACATTTTGAGGTTGTTATCTTTAGAGTTTCAATATCAGGAATTAATATTGCAAGGTTATTTTCATTAAATACAGACAAATAATCAAGATAAAAAAATGCTGGGTCAGCCACTATTGTTAAATTTATTTCATTTGCAAGGGCAAATTCTTTTAATTCTTCAATATTATCCGGGTTTATATTGGTAGGATTTCCTTTTGTATTTTCTTTTGTTGCAAAAACAAGCAACTTTTTATCAGAAGATAAAAAGTTAACCAAAATTTCGCTGCTTTTTGAGTTTCCAATAACTAGTATTCTCATTTTGTTGCCTAAATATGTGTTTTTATACATAAAAAGCACCTTCCTTATTGATAAAAAAGGTGCTTTTAAATATTTTGTACAGAATAAATTATTAGCCCCTTAAACCGAGGTCTTTTATTAGTTTTCTGTATTTTTCAAGGTTAGCTTCTTTTAAATAGGCAAGCATTCTTTTTCTTTTACCAACCATCATTAAAAGGCCTCTTTTGCCTTGAAAATCTTTAGCATTTTGTTTTAAGTGCTCGGTAAGTTCTGAAATTTTCTGTGAAAGCATAGCAATCTGTACTTCTATAGAGCCTGAGTCTTTTTCATTTTTACCGAATTTCTTAATTAATTCCTGTTTGTTTTTTAAATTAATTGTCATTTTAGATTAAATTTCCTTTTGTTTTATATTTACACAAAAAAGGTGGC
>CATJOM010000089.1 GCA_949741915.1 uncultured Candidatus Melainabacteria bacterium
CCTCTATTTGCCAAAATCTTTTTAATTTTGTGCAAATTGGGTCCTCTTAAAGGGCAAGTTCCTTGGGAGCCCTGGCTCACGCTTTTCATTTCAACGAGGGAGAAAGCAGAAGCTTTAAATATTTTTTTAATCATTCATTCTTTCCTATATTCTTTTTTATTTTTTATCCCAAATTCATTAATCTACGCCATACGCAATTTAATCCAAAGCCGATGTTTCTTTCTTACTTGGTCGTTCGCCTTTAACGGGCACAGCATAAACTCAACATTTCTGCCTATCGCCCTAAGCTCGCAATCCGCTTTTTGGTTCTGTTTTTCTTTCTTTGCGTATGGCGAGTGAATCAAAGAAAGAAAAATGAACAATCATGATAAAACTTTGCAAACCAAACAGATAAGATATAACTGCTAATGGCTAATATTTTTCTAGATTTTATTTATTTGATTGCAGTGTGCCTTTAACAGATGGTGCAAAAAACCAGACATTTTGCACAAAACAAACGTTTTTAGCAAAAGTAGCCAAATAAATTGAGCATGACAAATTAGTAACAAATTAAATAATGCACAACAATGTGTACAAAAAACCAATGAATTTTTCTTCATTTTAAGTAACCTTTATTTAAGATAAACAATTTTTCAAGAATGCTTTACGATATTTTTGGTATTGGGCAATGGATAAAATGGTTAAAATTGCCTTATAGTTTGTTTTAGAAGTTTTTTAAGTCATTTTTTACCTCCAAATATTGCTGTTATAAATTTATAATACCATAACGTATTCAAAAATAAAATACTTTTTATATTCAATTATTAAATATATATAAAATACCCCATTTTAAATACAATCAATAATAAAACAGGGGTGCTTTATAATGACAAAGGAATTTAAACCGATAAAACAGGAAAAAACTGTAATAAGTATCAGGCTTGATTCTGATATATTAAAAACCGTTGATAAGCTTTCAAATGAGACAGATATAAGCCGTAATGAATTTATAGTGCAATGCATTGAATATGCCCTGAATAACATTGATGGGAATTGATTTTTCGGGCTTTTGTCTTTTGCAACAATTTTGTAATAAATTATAATAAAGTTAAATAATTAATTTTTTGTTAATAATCTTACTGAAATGAAAAAATGAATATATTATAAAATTATTCTAAAAGGAAAAATCAGAAAAAGTAAGGAGGATATTTATTATGACACTTAAACCTTTAGGCGACAGAATTGTTATTAAGGTTATTGATGATGCTGAAAAAACACAAGGCGGAATCTTTATTCCTGATTCAGCAAAAGAAAAACCCCAAAAGGGCGAAGTAGTTGCTGTTGGCCCCGGTAAAACACTTGATTCAGGCAGCAAGGAAGAAATGGAAGTAAAAGTTGGCGATAAAGTTTTATACGCTAAATATTCAGGAACCGATGTAAAGGTTGAAAACGTTGAATATAAAATACTTTCAGTAAAAGACGTACTTGCAATCATAGAATAGCCCTTTTTGATAGCCTTTCGCTTAGGGCAGCGAGACCACTAAAGCAAGGCACATATAAAACGCGGGGCGGCAGGCTTTGCACCAAGGCGCCCTACAAAAAACAATTAAAGATTAAGGAGATAATTTATTATGGCAAAAAAAATTATATTTGATACAGACGCCAGAGAAGCTTTATTAAAAGGCGTAAACGAAGTAGCAAACGCTGTTAAGGTTACACTAGGACCTAAAGGCAGAAACGTTATCATTGGCAAAAAATATGGCTCACCCCAAATTGTAAATGACGGCGTTACTATTGCAAAAGAAATTGAATTGCAATGCCCTCTTGAAAATGCTGGTGCCCAGCTTTTAAAAGATGTTTCATCAAAAACAAATGATGTTGCAGGCGACGGTACTACTACTGCTTCTGTTTTGGCACAGGCAATCTTTAAAGAAGGCCTCAAAAATTTGACAGCTGGCGCAAACCCAATGGGAATTAAAAAAGGTATCAACAAAGCTGTTGAAGAAGCAATTTCTGAAATTAAAAATATGTCAAAACCTGTAGATTCAAAGGAAATGAGAGCTCAGGTTGCTACAATTTCAGCCGGCAATAATGAATTTATCGGTAATTTAATTGCCGATTGTATGGAAGCTGTTGGCACAGATGGCGTTATCACTGTTGAAGAATCAAAAACTTTTGGCACAGATAAAAAAGTTGTTGAAGGCATGCAGTTTGACAAAGGATATATTTCTCCATACTTCATTACTGATGCTGAAAGAATGGAAGCAGTTCTTGAAGATGCTTATGTTCTTTGTGTTAACAAAAAAATCAACCTGATTGCTGATTTAGTGCCTATATTAGAGCAGGTTGCACGCGATGGCAAATCTTTATTAATCATCGCAGAAGATATCGAAGGCGAAGCCCTTGCAACACTTGTTGTTAACACTATGAGAAAAGTGTTAAGAGCAGTTGCAGTTAAAGCTCCTGGTTTTGGCGACAGAAGAAAGGCTATGCTTGAAGATATAGCTGTTCTTACAGGTGGTCAAATGTTCACAGAAGAACTTGGCATCAAGCTTGAAAATATCACTGTTCAAATGCTTGGTAAAGCAAGAAGAGTAACTGTTACAAAGGATGAGACTACAATTGTTGTAGGAAATGAAACAAAATCAGCAGTTGAAGAAAGAGTTAAGTTTTTAAGAAAGCAAATTGAGCAATCTGATTCTGAATACGATAAAGAAAAACTTCAAGAAAGAATCGCAAAATTATCAGGCGGCGTTGCAGTTATCGAAGTAGGTGCAGCAAGTGAAGTTGAATTAAAAGAATCAAAATTAAGAATTGAAGATGCCTTGAATGCTACCCGTGCAGCACAGGAAGAAGGCATTGTTCCTGGCGGCGGCGTTGCACTTGTACGTGTTCAACAGCACCTTGAAAAAGAAATTGCAAACAAAAACTTTAGTTCAGATGATGAAAAAATCGGCTTCAAGATTTTAACTGCAGCGCTTGATATTCCTTTGAACCTAATTGCTCAAAATGCTGGCGCTAAAGGTGATGTAATCGTTGACGCTGTTAGAAAAGAAAACGGTGCATACGGCTATGATGCCCTTAATAACCAGTTTGTAGATATGTTTAAATCTGGAATCGTAGACCCTGCAAAGGTTACACGCTCAGCATTAGAAAATGCTGCAAGTGTTGCTTCTATGCTTTTAACAACAGAGGCTGCAGTCGTTGATATTCCGGAAGAATCAAAACCAGCTATGCCTGATATGTCCGGCATGGGCGGCATGGGCGGAATGATGTAATCAAAAGCCCTGTGCAGCTTATGCATAAGGCATTATGATTATATCAGCCAAATTTAATAACAAGGCGGGTCTATTTTTAGACCCGCCTTTTACTATTTTGTGGTAATCTGATATTACAAGAGCCATAGGAATATTGCGATGAAAAAGGTTAAAATTACCGTCTTAAAAACCACATTTGACAAAGAGCTTGCGGAAGAATATGGAGCAATAGGTTTGAAACCTTGCCCTATGCTAAAGGCAGGGCGGATTTTCTATGCTGATTATGCAAAACCTGACGGTTTTTGTGATGAGGCCTGGAAAGCCATATACCAGTACGTTTTTGCCCTTGCGCATGGTGCTGGTAATTCACTCTTCTATTTTGGCGATTGGATTAGAAAGCCAAATGTTGCAATAGTAAGCTGTAATGACGGCTTAAGGCCTGTTATATTTAAGCTTGAAGCCATAGAGGAAGAATCCCACATAAACTACATCCCTGTAAATAATTTTGGCCTATGAAAAGATTTTTCGCCGCAGCGCTGTTTTTTGCTTTTATTATAATACTAATGTGTCCTGTCCATGCTGAAAATTGGGTAACTATACAACAAAAAGGCAAACCCCTAAGGCTTTTTGATACTGATAGCGTCTGTAAATTCAATGACGGCGCCCTATTCATGGTAAAATACATAACAAAGACCAATACTGTTAATTATGACACGGTATTTATTGATTCTAAGAATAATAAAGCGGGCGTGTTGTCTAAAACCTATTGCGTCGCTCGGAATTCTTGTATTGATACTATCTTGGCTGATATAGCCATGAAAGATTTTAGCAATTTTAATGCTGATTTTAATAAGGTTAAAGAATATATAGTGAACAATAATATACCGAAATGTCCGTTTGCGCCTGGATTTACAGAAGGCGAAGCATCTAAAAGCAATATGGCAGGCCTTGATTGGGAAAACTATCTTGAAAATTTACGCCAATCCATCCATAAAAACTGGCACCCGCCAAAGCATCCAAAAACAGCTAAAAGCCTTATCGTTGTTC
This sequence comes from uncultured Candidatus Melainabacteria bacterium, assembly GCA_949741915.1. Classification (GTDB taxonomy): domain Bacteria; phylum Cyanobacteriota; class Vampirovibrionia; order Gastranaerophilales; family Gastranaerophilaceae; genus MGBC122484. Next base: position 4,284 of record CATJOM010000089.1, read on the forward strand.
ATTTAGAGATAGTAAAGGACGGCAGCCTTGTTTCTTATCGCTTTGATGAAGCAATAAAAGATACAAAGGCAAAAAAGGCTATAATTAGGGCGCTCAAGGCCTCTACACCTTTTGGGCCTCTTCCTGATGATTATACAGGCAATATTGTTAAGGTGAAGTTTACATTTGATTATAACTATACAGCGCAAACTGAAAGCCATAATCATCCAGGAATCCGTCGCTATAGAAGAAATCATGCACTCGAAATCCTTGAGGCAATTCTTTATTTGCCTTTGTATATTATTTATTGTGCCAATAAATCCTCAATACGTTGGATGTACTGATTTACCAGCTGCATGACTTTAATACGATGCTGCTTTGGTGTCACGTTTCATTATTCAAAATTTTTGTAGAGTTCTGTAACTTCAAGCCCATGGAGGAGTTTGTGTGCAGCCCCTATTTCTTGGCGTTCTGTGTAATTGTTAAACTGCCTTGATTCTTCTAGCATCTTGGCCAATTCCATCATTCCCTTTATTTTTTCTATCTCTGTTTTTGCAAAGGCGGTGTCAACAAATTTTTCGCCATATTCTACAGCCTCGGGTAGCGTCTCAAAACTTCCCTGACATACTCTACTTTTGTCAAGAACTATGTATTTATCGGCATTTTCATCGATTGTTATATCGAGATATTTACCTGTGTGCTCAATGGCTGCAAGTTTTAAAATATTATTATATTGTGTTTCATTTGTTTTGTCTAAGCCATTTAATGCATAATCTAGCGCTCTATTGCTTATGCTTCCAAAATACTGGTTATTACCTATTTTTGACCGTCCATTAAATAAATTTACACTTTGAACTCTCATATTTTTCTCCTCTCGCTAATTCCCGCATCTGTTATTATAAAACCCGTAAAAATAAAATTTGCTAACTCTTTACAAACTTTTGCGCTGCAAACCTTTATTGGTACTATGTTACGGCGGAAAAATCTTATTTTCTGCTGTAATTATTTTTTAGTTTATATCAACTATTGAAATGCCGTCTCCGCCTTCATTTTGCTCTCCTGCTCTAAATTTTGCAACATAAGGTGAATCAGCTAAATAAGCTCTTACAGCGCTTTTTAGGGCTCCTGTGCCATGACCATGAATTACCGTTATCTCTTGAATATTTTTTAATGATGCCGTATCTAGTCTTTTTTCAAGTATATCAAGGGCTTCATCCACCCTCATACCTCTTAAATCTACGCGGGGAGAGAAATTTGCACCGCTGTGAAAATCATCAAAACTTACCTGTAATTTTTTCAGACCTTTATTTGGCTTTTTATCAGTCATAGCAAGCTTTTTAGCCTCTACTTTTGTCTTAATTAACCCCATCTGTACACCGGCAAAGCCCTTGGCATCAGGCAATGATGTAAGTGTTGCAACCTGTTCAAGCCCCTTGATTAGTACATTTTGGCCTACTTTTGCGCTGTTCCAGTTAATTGGCATATATTTTTCTGAAACTTCATCCTCATCGCTTGTAAACTCTGCCCTTACCTTATTTTCCAGGTTTGCAAGTCGCGAATAGGCTCTGCGTGCTATTTTTTCAGATTTTTCTTTTCTTAATTCTTCAAGTGTGGCCTTAATTTCAGCCCTTGCAGCCTCTAATTGCCCTTGGTGCTTTTTTTTGAATGTGTCTATGGTTTTCTTTTTAACAGCCTTTATCTCTTTTAGCTTCTCATCAAGGTTTTCCTTGGTTTCTTTCGCTGAAAGCCTTGTTATTTCTGCCTCTTTAGATTTTTGCACCATTTCCTGATGTGTTTTGTGGATTTCGTCAAAAATTTTTGCAGTAGGGTCCTGGTTTTGGGCTAAAAATTCTCTCGCATTTTTAATAATGTCAGCCGGCATATTCAAGTTTTCTGAGACATTCAGGGCATTTGAGACTCCTGCTACCCCTAAAATCAGTTTGTAAGTTGGCTTTAAGGTATTTGTGTCAAATTCCACGCTAGCGTTCTTGAAGCTTGTATTCTGGTATTGCAGGATTTTTAATTCCCCAAGATGCGTCGTAGTAATAGTAAGCACCCGTTTAGCTGCTAGAAATTCAAGTATAGAGCGGGCTAAGGCCGCTCCTTCCTCTGGGTCTGTGCCTGCGCCAAGTTCGTCAAACAGCACTAAATCCTTATCTGTAGCGGAATTCAGGATATTCACCACGTTCTTAATGTGTGCTGAGAAGGTTGACAGCGATTGTGCTATGCTCTGTTCCTCTGATATATCGGCATACACCCGTGTGAAGGGGTAAATTTTGCAAAAAAGAGCTGGAATGTGCAGCCCTGCAAATGTCATGACGGCTAAAAGCCCCACTGTCTTTAGAGTTACGGTTTTTCCTCCAGTGTTAGAGCCTGTTATTATTAGTGATGAGGTATTTTCATCTAGGTAAAAGTCGTTTTCTACAATGCTTTCACACGTCTCAATCAGTAGAGGATGCCTCATAGCTTGGATTTCAACCTGCTTCTTATCGGTTAATTCTGCAGGAATGCTCTTTGTCCTTATCGCATATTTTGCACGTGCGCAAACGCAGTCAAGTGCGGTCAAAACCTGCACTGTAATTAGGATTTCATCCTTTATATCATGGAATTTTTTGCTTAATGTGGCAAGAATGCGCTCTATCTCTGCATTTATCTCAACTTCAATCTGGCGAATCCTGTTGTGGAGTGGGATTAGAACCTCAGGCTCAATAAAAAATGTTTGATTGCTGGCAGAAACGTCATGAACTATCCCTGAAACCTTGTTTTTATCAGATGCCTTCACCTGAAATACAGTTCTGTCGCCCCTTTTGGTGTATAGGGTATCCTGCAGATGCGATACAAAATCCGAATTCGATAAAAGCCCTGATATCAATACTTTCAGGTTATCATTGGTGTCATTTAGCGCGTTTTTAAGGCGTTTTAGTTCGCTTGAGGCTGTATCTTTAATCGTTAAATCAGAATTAAAAATTTCTAAAACCTCATCCTCAAGGGCTTTTTCAGACATTAATCTTTCCGCAAATTCTTTTTTTAACAAATTTGCGTTTTCATTTTTTTGAAGAAAAGTTTTTGTAATTCTTGAGGTCTGAATCGTCTTTGTTAAGTCCCAAATATCTTGTGCCCCAAGCCTTTTCACTTCTAAGATTTTTTTAGCATCGCATATAAAATTTACAGGAATTGACCCCAGGCTTGCGGTTTCATCATATATTTTTCTTGCTTCTGAGACAAAATTAAGTTCCTGTTTTATGGTGTCAATGTTTGTAAATGGCTTTAAATTAAGGCATTCAGCCTTTCCTAGCGGCGTATTTGCGCAATTGGAGACTAATTCAAGTACTTTATCAAACTCGAGTGCGTGTAAATACTTATTCTCGCGTGTATCATTCTGTACAAATGCTTGTTTTAACTGGTTCTCGGGCATATTATCATCCTAAGGCAATTAAATTTTGCCTATTTTATCTTTGAATATTCACCCATTATTCTATCAAGACAAGCATTTTTACTCAAGTCCCATTCGCGCTTAGTCACACGGATTACCCTAAAGCCGCACCGCTCTAAGATTGCCTGTTTTTTCATATTGCAAAATCTGCTTACAGTCTTATCTTCTACGCCGTCGCACTCTATGACAAGCTTGTTCAAAAGGATATCAATATTTACCCCGCCACACTCAATTCCTGCTTTTACAGACGGTTCAAGCTTTTTCAGCTCCAAAAATATACTCTCTTCAAAGTCATTCTTAAACTTTGCCATATCTCTTGTCTCAAAAGTTTTATTTGAATAATGAATGTATTCAAAATAATCACGCAAAATCCCATCAGGTAAGGTATTTGGGTCTTTTGAGATAAAATTTATCATCCTTTTTCGTGCCCTTGTGATTGCCACATTGAAAAGATTCGGTTTTTGCAGGAATGTTAGGCTTTGTGAGTGTGCATTTTCTGCAATTGCCCATGACATAAGGATTATATCCCTTTCATCGCCCTGAAATGTATGTGCTGTGCCCACTTCAATCTGGTGCCTTTGAATAATTTCACCAGAAAAAGTTTTCATAATATCTTTTTTAATTAATTCCACCTGTCCCCTGAAAGGTGAGATAATACCAATATTGACAGGGATTTCGGGGTTATTTTTAGAATCCTCAATAATTATATCTTGCAATTTTTTAATAATCGCCTCAGATTCAGCCATATTCCTTGTTATTTCGGCATCTACGGCCCCATCCTTTATATATTCAAGCTCTATCGGGCATTTTGTGTCAAAATACGGGCGCATAATTTTTATTCTGCCGCCATAAAATTCCTTGCTTGAAAACTCAATAATAGGGCGGCTTGAGCGGAAATGCTCATCCAAAAGAACCGGGCTTGCAGAATAGTAATTTGCTAAATCAAACATTGAATTTGTCCGAAAACGCCACATCAGCTGATATTTGTCATCAATTCCATACTGGTTCAAAAATGACTGTTCCTTTGCCTTCTCTAAGAAGCTAAGATGGGGTAACTGCTTGTCATCGCCAACAATGACAGCCTTTTTAGACCTGTATAACACCGGAAAACAGCTTGCAATGTCGCATTGAGATGCTTCATCAATGATTACAACATCAAAAAGCCCCGGTTTTAAAGGAAGACTGTTTGCAATAGCGTACGTTGTGGTGCACCAACAGGGAAAAGCATTCAAAAGTGGCTTAAAATCTTCTTTTTCAAGGAGTCTGTCCTGCAAAACTTTTTTTCTTGAAACAAGAGATTTTGAGTGCACAATCAGTCTCTGGCGCTTTTTTTGGTCACACAAAAGGTCCTTCAATGCCCTTCTTCGTCTGTTTTTTAAAATATCTACAGCAAGGCGCCTCTGCTTTCCTTTTAGCGCGTTGATTTTCTTTAAAATTTGGTGCAGATTTCCCGTTTTCATTATCTCGTCTTCAATAGAGGATAATCTAGCCTTTAGCTCCTCACAGTCAAGTTCATAAGGAAGCCGTACGGTTAAATCTCTTAATTTGACGGGGTTTTTGTAATTCAACATATTCTTAATTTTATTTATCTTCATATTAGATGAAATGTTGCTAAAAAGCCCGCCCTTGCCTGAATTTGCCTCTTTTTCGAGTTTTTGAAGCGTTTCCCTCAGGTCTTTAATTTCATTCAGGCTTAAATCGCTCGAAATATAGCGCATTTGCCCGATGGCTTCCAGTGTATCTTTAGCTTCAAGAGTAGTCTGTGTAAATTTTTCTTCAAGCTTTATAATTTTTTCAGCTGCATTTTCTAGCCTTTTAATCTCATCTAAAAGAGCCTTCATATCAGGCACATCAACCAATACAGCATCAGTATAATCTGAATCCAAATCCACTTTGTTTGAAAGCAAATCTTCAAGCTTAAACGTCAACTGCTTCTGATAATTTGCCCTTCCTGCTCTGAGGGCAAGATACGGTGCGCCAAGCTCATTCAGCCTGTCTGCTACAACATCTACCGCCTTATCCATTCTTGATGCCACAAGAACGGTTTTGCCGTTTGCAATCAGGTGAGATACAAGATTTACAATGGTTTGAGACTTACCAGTTCCCGGAGGGCCGTACACTGCAAGGAAATCATGCTCTTCAATCTTTCTTATAACATCTTCCTGTGAATCACTCAAAGATAATGGTGTCACAGGGAAAAATTCCTTGATTTCAGGCTCTTTTAGGGGTATCTGTTTGCCCTTTGTCTGCATATATTCATCCTGAATAACTCCTAGTGCAGTCTCTTTTATTGTGCCAAAAGGCTTTTCAGATATTTGTAAAAGCTCATGAAGCACTCCTGCTGTCACAGTGGGTCTTTTGGTTAAAATTACTGCCTGTTTTCTTTCTAATTCAAGCTTTTCTACCTTAACCTTTGGTTTCTGCTTCATAGTTTCAACAGCATCAAAATCAATCTCATCAAGTTCCTCAAGGTTTTCAACCGTATTTGAATAAAATTCATCCGCCTGCCGTGCAAATTCTTCCCTTGCATTGTTTTCAAGCGCAGCGGGTGTTGTTGAAATCTCAATATCTGGTACAACTGATTTTAGCGTGGTTAAAAATATTTCGAGCGAATCTTCATTCAAAGGAAGCTCGGGAACCGTCTCTAAAAGCCCTGACAGAAGCGCATCTACCTCTTCTTCCTCATCTTTTTTAATTAACTGTGCAAGGGCACCGGTATTTAGTGATAGAGTGTCATCTTCGGCCGTTAGTTTTATGTTTTTGCCCGTCCTTTCAAGTTTGCAGGGAATATACAAAAGCGGGGTTAGAAATTCGTTATTCTTGCGGCTTTTACCGTTTTTTCCAACCAAAAACAAAAAACCATATATCAAATATTTTTCCCTCTGGCTCATATCAGACTGAACCATAAGCTCTGTCAGCAAGCTGTCTGCGCCATTTAACATTAGGGGCTTGTCAAATTCAGTGAATAATTTTTCACTGCCGTCCAAAAATACCCATTTATTGTCCTTATCACCTTTAAGGTTTCTAAATGTGGAGGACTTTACCTCTTCTCTTACACAGTCATGCAGATATTGTGAAATTTTCTTTATAAAACTTCCTGTAAACGCCTGGGTGATAACTTTTGGAACGGCCTGCAGCATATGATTTCCTTTATTTTAATTTCCTTTTAACTTATGCAGTTTTGAATGCACATTTTGTCTTAACATCTTAGGGTGCAAAAATCCTAATGGTATTTTTTCATTATACGTCCATAATATGGAAACGTTGTCATTCAAAAGGGGTAGATGTTTTATTTCGTGGATGTTGTGTCTTGACAAGTTCGGGGTAGTTTAAAGGAAATGATACTATATGCTTAAATTATGTGTGTTGCATATTTATTATGTGTCATTTGCGCAATTAGAGCGCGTAATTACCTTATTTGAACAGTTCATATAATTCTATCTTTACAGCTTTAGAGATTTTATATGCCATGCTTATGCTTGGAATGCGCCTCCCGCGTTCAAGATGAGAGATGTAAATTTCATCAGATTCCACCATTAAGGATAATTTTAACTGGCTAAGACCGGCTTTTGTTCTGTATTTAGCAATATTTTTGCCAATTTTTGTCTTAATTTCATCTAAATCATTTAAATCGTTTGCCATATCTAAATTTTAGTGCTAATCGTGTGAATTACCTTATTTAAATAGTTCATATAATTCTATTTTCAGGGCTTTGGAGATTTTATACGCCAATTTTATGCTTGGTAGACTTCTTCCACATTCAACGTGGGAAATATAATCTTCGCCGCTTTCGGTCATAAGGGATAATTTTAATTGGCTAATTTTGGCAGCTTTTCTATGTTTAGCAATATTTTTGCCAATTTTTTCTTTAAGTTCCTTGAAATCATTTGCCATAGTTTAATTTTAGTGCTAATCTATGGCTATTAGTCCTACTAAATAAGTCGGGTTAAAATTCATTATTTAATTTTAGGAGCTTTTTTATGAAAGAAATTTACGTAAGAATGCGGGAGATGACGGAAGATATCCTTGGCGCTTCAACCATTCTTTTAGATTATATTAAAAATTCAGATGATAGTGAAGTTATAAAAATCCGGCCGATTGTAAAATTAATATTTAAATATTCAGATGACTTATGTCTTGAAATGTTAAGATTAACAAGCTCGGCGGATGAGCTCAAAAACTTTGAGTAATCTTAAAACAAGTAATATTGGCAAGCCAGCAGCTGTTACTAAAGCAGGAATTTTATATAATTAAACCCATCCGCCGCAAGAAAAAAGGACATAAAATATCTTTTCCACATTGAAATTTAAAACTTTTAATATTATAATAAATTTTAAATTTACTTGGAGAAGAAATGGAAATAGACCAGAGTCTCTTACTTAATTCGTTTTTAATTATTTTTTTACTTTTAGCGAACGGTTTTTTTGTGGCGTCTGAGTTTGCGCTTGTTTCTGTTCGAAGGACAAGGCTTTCCCAGCTTTCAAAAGAAGGCAACAAGGATGCCGATATGGCAATAAATTCGGTTGATCATATGGACAGGTCAATCGCTGCAACGCAATTAGGTATTACTATTGCAAGTATCGGCCTTGGATGGGTGGGCGAAGCCACACTTGTGAGGTTTATAGAGCCTGTTTTTCATTTTCTGCCTGAGGCTCTAAGGGGTGTGGCGACACATTCTTTGGCTGTGTCTATTGCATTTTCGTTAATTACATTGATGCATGTTATAGTCGGTGAATTAATGCCAAAATCTATCGCTCTTCAATACACTGAAAAAACTGCTCTTGTTGTTGCAAAACCTATGTATATTGCAAGTAAACTCTTTGCTCCGTTTATTTTTATATTAAATGGGGTTGGAAACTTTTTACTTTCATTGTTGAAAATTCCTCCAGCACATGCAAGTCACCTTGTTCATTCTGTTGAAGAATTGGACATGATTATCAATGAATCGCACAAAGAAGGTGTTTTAAACGATACTGAAAAAGAAATATTATCAAATGTTTTTAAGTTTTCAGATATTCAAGCAAAACAGGTAATGGTGCCAAGGCCCGATATGGTATGTCTTCCTATTGATATTGACCCTTGCGAGTTAAATAAAATCATCCTTGAAACGCAGTATACAAGATATCCTGTATATGGCGAAGATTTAGATCATATTGTGGGAATTCTTCATATAAAAGATATTTTTCCTTTAATTGTATCAGGTGCAGAAATTAAACTTTCAGAGCTTGTAAGAAAACCTATGCTTGTGCCTGAAACTTTGACGATTGATAATTTGATGCTTGAATTCAAAAAGAAAAAATCCCAGATGGCCTTTGTAATTGATGAATTTGGCTGTGTTTCAGGGCTTGTAACGTTAGAAGATATCTTGGAAGAAATCTTTGGCGAAGTGCAGGATGAATTTGACGAAGAAGAGGCAAATATTAGACAAATATACGATGATGAATACATAGCAAATGCTATGATGAGAATAGATGAATTTAATGAATACTTCTGCCTTGAAGATAACGATGAAGAAGTAGAAGATGAAGATATTGAAACCATTGGCGGGCTTGTTGTAAAAAACCTTGGACATATCGCAAATGAAGGTGACTGTGTACAGATAGATAACTTTGAATTCAGAGTTATTGAGGTTGATAACGCAAGGATTGTAAAATTAAAGATTAAAAAGCTTGAGCCGCCTGATGAGAATTCATCTGATAAGGATAAATCATCTCTGGAAAATTAAGGAGTGCAGTCTATGGAAATATTTTTAATAATCTTTGTCCTTTTGATTTTAGGGATAACGATAGGTTTGTTTATAAATGTTGCCTGGCTTGCCTTGGGCTTGATTTTATATTTTGCGCCGACAATTGCTGCAGCATATAAAAAACATGAACATACATTGTGGATATTTCTTGTAAACCTTTTCTTTGGCTGGAGCGTGATTGGCTGGCTTGCTGCTCTTCTTTGGGCTTTAGATTTTGATAAAGTGATAATGGACTTTATTGAATACAGAAAAGAAAAGGCCGCAAAAGTAAATCAAAATTGCTCTTGTTCCAATAGTGCCAAAGAGCAACCTTCAAAAGAAACTGAAAACCAAACTTCAAATAAAGATATTATTGAGGGCGAGGTTGTGAATAATGATGGGAACGCTGATAACTGTGCTTAATTTCCTTTATTAAGTGGCTTTTGCTAGTTTTATTGTATTTATTGTGATTCAATAGTCAGCCAAAAAACATATAACGCGCTCAATTTCTGATAAATCTTTTTCGATAAATTCAAGTTTGAAACCATATTCTTGAGCGATATTTACTACTTTTTCCGCCTGATTTATGCCAAGTTCGAAAAGCACATAGCCGGGTGTTTTCAGGTGTTTTTTGGCATCTTTTAATATCTGCTTGTAAAATTCAATTCCATCTTTATCTTTTGCAAAAAGAGCAAGGTGCGGCTCAAAATTTTTAACTTCATTTTGCAGGTTTTCTTTGTCTGGAAGCGGTATATAGGGTGGATTTGAGACTATGATATTGAATTTATCCATCGGACGGAGGCCTGAAAAAATGTCTGATTTTCTAAATATGACACGCCTTTGGGCGCCAAGGCTTTCCATATTTTTAATAGCAGTTTGAAGTGCATCTGTTGAGATATCAACCCCCATTATTTCAATGTCTTTGTCAAACTCCAAAAGTTTTGATATTTCAATACCAATGCATCCAGAGCCTGCTCCGATATCAAGAATGGTAAGGGTTTCAGCTTGCTTCTTATCTGAATTTGTCATTTTATTTTTATCAGGCTCTTTTGGGCTTCTTTGGGATATTGCGTCTTTTGTTACCTTTCTAGTATCTAATTTTGCCGCGTTCTGCATGATTTCTGTCTGTTTGAAGCCTCGTACCTTTTTTGCAATTTCAACCGTCTTGCTTACCAAAAGTTCTGTTTCAGGCCTTGGAATTAAAACATTTTCATTGACAAAAAACTTATCGCCCATAAAATAAGCAAAGCCAAGTATATGCTGAATTGGCGCCTTAGTTTTAGCCCTTTTTTCAGCAATATTCCATATTTCATCCTCATTTTGAATTTTTTTGCCAGATAAAATGCTTTCAGTGGTCATGCCAGAAATCTCGCATACAATGAGGTTTGCTTCGGCTTTTGCTTCATTTTTTTCTATGCCGTTTTCTATAAAAAATTTTTCAATCTTCCGTATCATTCCTTACCGTATTCTGCTCTATTATATCCATAATCCAGTTTTTTAAATCAAGCCTTGAGGCGCTTTCAGTGTCTTTTTTTTCAATATTGTGCGTATGGGTAAGTTTTTCATAATAGTAAAGTTGTTTTTTGGTAGGCTTCATTTTAGACATTTTATAATCCTGCGCCTTTTTTCTAATTTCCTTGGCTTTTGCCTTTTGCGCCTCTATTATTGGCCTTTGTGCTTCTTTATACCTTAATTCTTCAAATACGCCCTCTGCATAAATTTTAAACTCTCTGAAAAATTCGTCATTATCAAGATATTCTAATATAAATTCAAAATGCGGGTTATCAATATCTCTATAATAATTTTCTTCCTCAATAAATTTGTCTAAAATATCGGCCGTGCTTAGCTTTGAGTTCTTTTTTATGAATGATTTCAGGTAACTTATCAGTTGTGATTTTTGCCTCGGCGTTAAATATAAAAACAGACTTTGTTTTATATAATATGTGTTCATAAAACTTTACAAATCGTTAATATTAAATTGATTTTTTATGTGGACAAATTTTAAAAATGCGCCCTTGACAGGGTTTGAAGCAGTTTTATTCGCCATTCCATAATCTTTAGAGGTTTTTTGATCCTCCAAAATAATATGCTCAAGCCTTTTTTCATCAATAAAGCGTATCTTCTCTTTTTTATCCATACCTTATTTTACCATTATTTATATATAAATAAAACCAAAAAGCTAGAAAATATTGCCTGCTTATTTTAAGGCACTTTCAAGGTTTTGTTTATTGTTGTTTTACAATATAAAATTTTACATTCTTTGTGTGACGTCGGTTTTAAAGATTTTTTGTCTGGTTTTTGTGATTTTGTGTATATATTCTAATAGCAGTGCATTGGCCGCTATCCTTGTCAGGCCTTATTCTGTATGTAATGGTGCGCTGTGTAGGTTTTTTATTTTGTATCTAGTATTATTATAAAAAAAGGGCGCCAAAGGTTACTAAAAGCGCCCCGAGAAATTGTTTATCGTAAAATTTTTACTGTGCTCTAATGAAACGGTAGCATCAGGTTTTATTCTCTATTAAAACCATATTTTTATATGTCATCAGTGTTTAGCCTAGTTGTCTACTCTGGGCTACCCTCGCTAATCCAAATACTCAATCTTAATATACCCATTAGCACCTTTACCTCCTTTACCATAATTTCTGTTTGCACTAATACCGCCGCCTCCGCCATTTCCAC
>CATJOM010000090.1 GCA_949741915.1 uncultured Candidatus Melainabacteria bacterium
CAGGGGCGGATTAATATAATATGATTAAGGAGAAAGCACTTATGGCAACAGAAAAGCCCCGTTTTACCATCATTGTTGATGAAAAATTTTTAGAGAAAATAGATGATTTTCGTTTCGAGAATCGTTTTCAGAGCCGCTCTGCAGCAGCGATAGAGCTTATGCGCCTTGGGCTTGAATCATTAGAAAAAATAAAAACGCCAAATCGTAAGCTTTGAAATGGTAAATGCAGATAATTTGTTTAAGCTTCAAGGCAATATTAATAATTTGAATCCATTAAAAAATAAAATGCTTTACATAAGGAATAAAGGATGAGCCAAGTCTTGATAAGCAAAAATGCTTTATCAAACAGTATTTTGAAATTTCACAAAACACTTTCAGGTTTTATACAATAGTTTAAATTGACCAATTATTATATATTAATGTATGTTAAAATTTCTTAAGATATTTTAATAGAAAGGATATTGCCATGTGGGAAAAAGATGTAAAAATTGATGAAGTCAAGGAAATTTTAACCAAGTCAAAGGTTTATTTTGGTGTTGGCGCCATCAAAAAAATTGATGAAATTTCTGCTGATTTAAAATCAAAAGGAATTGACAAAGTAATTGTTATTTCAGGAAAAGGTGCATACAAAATAACTGGGGCTTGGGATTATGTTGAAACCGCTCTAAAGAGGCATAATATTGATTATGTTAACTATGCAAAAGTAACTCCAAACCCGACAACCGATGGTATTGATGAAGCAGCAAAGATGGCACTAGATTTTGGCGCAAAGGCTGTTATTGCAATTGGCGGCGGAAGCGCTATTGATACCGGAAAGAGCGTTGCAATTTTGATGGAGTATCCTGATAAAACAGGGGCTGAACTTTATGAATATAAATTTGACCCAACAAAAGCTGCGCCCATTGTTGCAATAAATTTAACTCATGGCACAGGAACAGAAGTAAACCGCTTTGCAGTTGCAACGCTTTTAGATAAGAATTATAAGCCCGCAATTGCCTATGATTGCATATATCCGACATATTCAATTGATGACCCTGGTCTAATGACAAAATTATCTGCTAATCAAACCCTGTATGTTTCAGTAGATGCCATAAATCATGTTGTTGAAGGCGCAACCTCAAAGGTGGCATCACCATATGCCATAACCCTTGCAAAGGAAACAATCCGCCTTGTTGCAAAATATCTGCCAGATGCGATTAAAAATCCTGAAGATTTAACCGCAAGGTACTTTTTATTATACGCTTCACTTTTGGGCGGCATAGGCTTTGATAATGGGCTTTTGCACTATACTCATGCCTTAGAACATCCATTAAGTGCTATCAAGCCAGATTTGTCACATGGGCTTGGCCTTGCAATGCTTTTACCTTCTGTAATTAACTGCATTTACAAGGATAAGGCAGCAACACTTGCTGATATATTAGAGCCAATTGTGCCAAACCTGAAAGGTGAAGCAGACGAAGCTAAAAAAGCTGCAGAAGGTGTTCAAAAATGGCTGTTTGATATTGGTGTTAAAGAAAAGCTTGAAGATTTAGGTTTTAAGGCAGATGATGTTGAAAAACTATCAAAACTTGCATTTGAAACCCCTTCTCTTGGAATGCTTTTAGGACTTGCGCCTAACGAAGCCACGGAAGAGACTGTGTGCAGAATATATCAAACATCAATGAAGGCGATGTAGTTTTTATAATAATATTGGGCAGCAGGTGTAATCATCTGCTGCTTTTTGTTGCTAATTTTTCTATTGGTTTTGCACTTTGGAATTTTCTTTTTTGTTTAAAGGCTTGTGAGGGTTTTATAAAAGAAAGGAAGGAAAATGAATATAGTTGAACCCATAAAGAGCAGACTTGAACTTAAGAAAGTAGAAGACATTCTAGCACAAACTAACGAGCGCGATTTACTTATGTTTGTGATGGGTACCAACAGCGGGCTTAGGATTTCTGATATATTGTCATTTGATATAAAGGATGTCAGAGATAAAGAATTTATAACAGTTACAGAAAAGAAAACAGGCAAAAGAAAGGTTTTTCCTGTTAACTATAAACTTAAGGCGCTTATAGAAAATTTTGTACAAAATAGAGCCGATGATGAGCCATTATTTAAATCAAGATACGGAAATAGACTTGATAGAACAAATGCCTATAGAATTATAAATTCGGCTTGTAATCAGGCTGGAATAAAGAGCAAAATAGGCACGCATACGCTTAGAAAAACATTTGGGTATCATCATTATAAAAAATTTAAGGATATCGCCATTCTTCAAAAGATATTCAATCATTATTCAGAAAGTACAACTTTGCGATATATCGGAATAGAGCAGGATGAAATAAACAAAAGTTATGCAGGGTTTGTTTTGTGAGATTAAGCTTGCGAAATTAAATTGTGCTGTGCAGCATAATAATAAATATGTTGCAACTGTGTACAAATCCCTATGTAAGCTTACCATAAACTTTTGGATAATGTGTATTTTAGTGTCACATCTTAATCAATCTTAATAATACTATTTTCTTTTTAAGTTGGCAAAATTCTCTTTGCAAAATTTCAAAACGTCTTGATATCAAGACGTTTTAAGGCTGTGCAACATATTTATTATTATGTTGCACAAGAAATTGCAGGCAAATTCCAAAAAACGTCATGCAGCTTCAAAATGGAAAAATTATGAAATTAATTTATAAAGGAAGGGAGAATAAAAACTTTAGCGGACATCACAAAATTATTTCGGATTATTTTCATCAGAGGTATTTGCTTGCAATGGTTTATAGAAAATGATAAAAAATGCAAGCTAACACAAGAATTCTCCTTATAACATATACTGATTTTTTTAAGCCTATAACTAATTTATTGGGTGATAATAGTGGAAATACTGTGTACTATACTTCTGGTGTGTCTATGCTGTATTCAAAAACACTAAGCACAGTTTTTCAAACAACGGATAAAATTTTGAAGAATCTAAATAATGACATAAACTGGGCAAGAAGAAACTTTGATATCTGTATTATGATGGAAGCAAATATTTTTTCAGAATTTTACAATAATACCATGCTGAGCAATGCGAATCTTATCAAAAAGCTTGGTATTCCAACATTTGTTTTAGGTGCTGGATGCCAAAGCACACTTGATTATTCTTTAAATTTTCTACACAACATCAAGGAAAACTCGAAAAGGTACATTCATGCTATAAAACATTCTGGTGGAGATATCACACTCAGGGGTGAATTTACAAGACATGCGCTTGAACAAATTGGTTGCAGTGATTTATTTGTATCTGGTTGCCCTTCGCTGTTTTTACTTGACAGAAATTTTCAAATGGATATTCCAAAAATTTCAAAAGAAAATTTTAAGCCAATGCTTAATGCGCATTTGGTTTCAGACATAAATGAAAAAATATATAAAGAGTTTCCAGACTCTATCTATTTTGACCAGGATATATATTTTAAAGCTCTTTATTTTCCTTCAAAAGTCAAAGATGCTCACAGTTTAATATATAAAAATCCTTTTAAGAAGCTATATGAAGAAAATAGAATTCAAGGGGATATGAATTATTATATGTGGCGAAAACAAATCAAAGAAGGCCGCTTTAATTTTTCATATGGCAGCCGAATTCATGGAAATATTATCGCAATACAAAATAATATTCCAGCATTTGTAAAGATTGTAGACAGCAGGACAAGAGAACTTGCTGAATTTTTTGATATTCCGAACTCTATAACTACAATGTTTGATGAAAAAACAGATAGCCTGTATGATTTGTATTCAAATTTGGATTATAATAGATTCAACCAGAATTTTTCAAAAAAGTATGATGCATTTAAGACGTTTTTAGATAAGAACAAAATTCCAAACTGCCTGGATAATAATCAGGAATATTTAGAGTTCCTTTCAACACTTAATTTCTGGGATTATCGCAAGGATGCAAATATACGAGCTGCCAAAAAAATGCTTATAAAAGAACTGGAAAAGAAAAAATTAATCTATAAAGAAAAATTTGGCAATAAACGAGTGCTGCATTTTTTTGGAATAAAAATAAGCTACAAAAAATGATTTGCAGACAATATGTTTAAATATTCATTATGTTGTTAAATGAATATTTTAAATGAGCATGTCAATACAACTAAAATCAATAATGCGATTATTGTTGTTAGAACTTTGATAAGTTTTTTATATTTTTTGATTTTCTTTTTGAGTTTGTCTGATTCCCAAACTTTTGTCTCATTTGAAAATATTGAGGTTTTTGGGAGTTTTAGATATTCAAAGATTGTCCACCAGTCTTCAGCATAAGATATGCTTCTGTCTTTCCATGGTTTTATTCCTGCGTAATGAATAATTTTTGGATTTATTATTGAATCAAATAATTCTTCCCTTGAAAAATGACTGACAAAATCTTTTTGAACTACGCGTTCAAGTAAATATGGGTATGCAATATAATTAAGTGGTAGAAATTTAACTTTGTTATCGCAAGCTAAATTCATAACATCCATATCATTCCATCGTTTAATAATTGTGTCATCATTGATAATCTCTATCATTTTTTCTTCAAGATTATCCTTTCTTATCTTTTCTAGGTTAAGAACCCAGATTCCCCCGGCAAAATATGTGTCTTTAAATTTTGTATAATGCTCTGGTTTCATATGTGACAGTTCGTTAGCATCCCATTTCATAAATGCATCCTTGACAGCGGCTATATATTTATCGTCAAGGTTCGTGCTATAAATCTCTGAAATATCTTCTTTAAAAACAATATCAACATCTGAATAAATAATTTTATCATATTGAGGAAAAAATTTTGCAGGGAAACATCTTAAAAGCGTGTCTGCAGTGAATTTTGCTCCTTTGTTCTGATTTTCAAAGTTTCCAGTGCCCCAGGCCTCCTTTAGGAATCCATTAGTATTTTGAAATAATATTTCAAAATTTTTAAACCCAGAAATCGAGTTTTTTATTAGCTGCTGATTGTTTTTGCTAATATCAGAATGCAGAATGTGAATTTTGTAAAAAATATTATCTTTGGCCTTGTTTAACATGGAAAACAAGGCAACTGCTGCTGGCACCGTGTAATTATTATCAAATGTGAAGAATATTGGAATTATTTGCATTTAACACTCCGTTTAGAGGTTTTGAAGTTTTTTGTGTCTGTATAAAATTTGTTTAATTTTTCTAAGCCATTTTCCAAACTAGTAAAATTACTGACTGAAAAAATTTCCATAGCTTTTTTATTTGATAAGATGCTGTCCTTTATATCTCCATTTCGCTTGGGTAAATATTGAGGAGTTTTATTATGGTTGTATATAATTTTCATCTTATCGTACAAATCATTCAGGCGGGTTCCTATGTTAGTAGAAAAATTGACAATAAAATTTTCTTTTCTTATTTTAATAGACTCCGAGAATATCTTTGCAATATCTTCAACATAAACAAAATCCCTCACTTGCATGCCGTCACCATATATATTTATGGGTTCGTCATTTATCATTGCTTCATGAAATATTGAAATTACTCCACTTTCTTTTGAAGTTTTTTGTCTTGGTCCATATGCATTAGAGAATCTGAAAATTATATATGGGATTCCAGACATTTCAATATATTTTTCCATTGTTAACTTTGATAGACCATATTGCGAGATTGGGTGCAATGGATGTTTTTCATCTATTGGAGTATATTCTGGAGTGCCATATACTGCCGCAGTTGAAGCCGCAATGAGTCTTTTAACACCATAATTTTTACAAAGTTCAAGAAGTTTAATTGAGGAGATTATATTGACATTAGCATCATAACAAGGATTTTGGAGCGAGTAGTTTACGCTTGTTTGTGCAGCCAGATGTATAACATAATCTGGATTTTCAACTTCAAAAATAGTGCTCAAGTCATCTTTTTCTGTATCAAGTTTATAAAGCTTTATGCCTGCGCTTTGGCTTAAATTATCAATAGTGCCCGAAGATAAATTATCAATGATGGCTAGTTTATGATTGTCTAAGAGCAGTTTGTCGCAAACATGCGAGCCTATAAATCCTGCTCCGCCCGTTATGATAATTTTTGCCATTAATTAAAATTTATCCTATAAATAAAGTATTCTTTTGGTATTCTACATCTGTTTAAAACTTTTTGCAATATTTCAAATTCAAATATTTATAATTTTAATAGATTATTTCAAACAAACGCAATTAGTACTAATGCTATTATAGCGACAGCGAGGGCAATTGATAGTGATATGCTTAAGTATTTATATTTTTTATATTTATTTTTTAAACTC
>CATJOM010000091.1 GCA_949741915.1 uncultured Candidatus Melainabacteria bacterium
ATTTTTATATATTACATATTCAATCTTGACAAAAAAAATAAATAATATATTATAAATTTAGAGAATTTGTTATTTTCAAAAAAGTTTTGTTGTTTATCTTAAAAAAGGTTACAAATTATTATGAAAAATGTTTCTATTTTTCATGCATTTCACAATGCATGGCACCCGCACCTTAAAAGGCGGTTTTTCAGGAATTCAAAATTTGTTAGAACAAATACTGGTTGCACAAAATGCGTACATTCTAATGTGCACACATTTCAAATACCGCATAGCCAGGCATTTTCACTAGTGGAAATGCTTATGGCGTTGTTGGTAACTTCATTGTTGATGGCAGCATTAGCTCCTGTGATGACAAAAAAATTCTCTGAGAATGTTAATGTCACAGGGAGTATTGGCATTTCGCCTGATGCTAAAAAACATGTATATGAAATAGAATTCGGCTCTGATGAATGCTCTGAAATCAAAACAGATGCAGATGGCAGCGAATATTGCGAAGGCGAATTTGAGGTTCCCCCAAAATTTAATGGAAACATAAAAGCAACAGTAATAGCAGCAGGTGGCGGAGGCGGAGTCGCCCCAACTGCAGGATACACAGAATATACAACGCCTGGCACAAAAAGCTTTATTGTGCCATATGCAGCGGGAAATCTTGAGGTAACATTAGTTGAAGGCGGAGGGGGCGGAGGTGCCGGATATGTTGATTCCAATGTAAAAGGCTATGCCTGGACGCATTCTGGAACTTTAGACAGAAATTATGTTTCCACAAATGATGTAAGTGCCAATGTTATTAATGTTAAGGTACCAGGAGACAGTGTCTCTGCTGCTTATTCGCATGGTGAAACTGTATTAAAAGCTGATGAACTTAAATATGTTGCTGCAAATAAGGTATTCCTCACAATGGCAGGTGGCGGAGGGGGTGGAGGAAGAGGCTATGCAGGCACAGGCGGCGGAGGCGGTGCTGCCTATAAAAGACAGTCTGTTGCAATAACAAAAGGGGTTGATTATAATATAGGCGTCGGTGCTGGTGGAAGAGGCCATGCATGCAATGGTTCAGGTGGGTGCGGCGGTTCTGCTTCAAATTTTGGTACTCTTCTTATAACCGGCGGAGGCGGAGGTGGTGCCTGGCCTATGAGTAATCCTATCAGAACAAATGCAACCGCAGGAGAGCACGGAGGAACCGCAGCAAGTATTATGAATCAAAGCTGTATAGCTGGTGGCAAGGCGTATTTTGCATGTTCTGGGGGCGGCGGAGCATATCCCAACAGCACAGGCGGGGTTTCAAATGCAAGTTATTGCGGAGGCAGCGATTCTCCTGCTTGGCTTGGTACAAGCGGCGGAAACAGCCTTTTTGGATATGGCGGAGTGTATGGCTCAACAAATCCAAGCGGCAGAGGGTATGGTTCAGGCGGATGCGGAGCCGGCTCCAATCCTGATGCTTGGGGTAGTGGCGCCCCAGGCTTTGTTGCAGCAGAATGGCACAACTTTGCTAATGGCGGCGCAGGTGGAGGTGCCGGCTCTATGACACCTTTGCAGCGGGTTAAAACAACGCCAAATGAAACCCTGAGCATTATAATAGGCTCAGGCGGAAAAGGCGGTGCTGCAGCCAATATTAATGCCATAGGTTCATATACAAAACCAGAAAATGGCGGTCATGCGGGTACAAGCTACTTAAGGCGCGGAAGTACAAACCTATTAATGACAAGCTATAATGGTTCACCTGCAACTGTTTGCAATACCGGCGCCTGTGGCGGAGATACATCAGGCATTTGCATAAATCACTTTTGTTCAGCCGGTTGGGTTCATGACAGCAATGGTAGTGGTTTTGACCATTCCACTTGTACTTTTGAAAAAATTAATGGTTTTTCATATAGCGCAAACAGCAAATACCCAGGATTCAAGGCAGAAGCAGGATTTCTAAGCGGAAATCACTATAACAATGCTCTTCCTGCAGATGGCTCTGTAAGCAAGGAGGACGGCGGTGGAAATGGCGCACAGAGCACCATATTTGGCAAAAAACTATGCTCCGCAGGTACGGGCAGTACAATATCCGGTACACCTGGCGGCGATGCTTCAGGGTATGGCGGCTGTGGAGGTGGAGGAGGATATGGCATAGCTAAAGGTGGAGACGGCGCAGGCGGCTATGCAAGAATATCATGGAATAAATATTGGGATACCGTTAACGAAAGATACAAGGCAATTACAGCTGGCGCAGGAGGAGGTGGTGCCGGAGGAAGCACATTTACATTTAATACCAATGTAAAAGCGGGCGAAATGGTAAAAATCAGAATTGGCAAAGGGGGAAACGGGGCATACATTGCCAATAATATATTGATTGAAGCTAAAAAAGGCGGAGACACTGTATTTGGCGATATAAAAGCAAGGGGTGGGGACGGTGGAAAAAGTGTATCAAATAATACATCAGACGGCTCAATAATAAACGGGAGTGGCGGAAACATTGCGGCAACCGGACTTTGCAAGTTTAAAGATGAAGAATACTCAAGAAATAACAAATATTGTATAAAAGGCCAAAAAGGCTCAGATGCTGATGGTACAAAAGGTGGTACAGGCGGCGGTTTCGCCGGTTATACACAAACTACAACCGACAAAGACGGCAATGAAATAAAGAAAGAATTCAAAGGCGAAGGCGGCAAAGGCGGAATATTGGATTCAGGTGAAAACACAAACGGCAAGAATGCGAACGGATATGCAGCAGGTGGCGGAGGTGCCTCCATAAGAGATTTAGGTGAAGTAAATTCAGCATCACAAGCAAATATTACAAATAATCAAAACAGGGGC
Source organism: uncultured Candidatus Melainabacteria bacterium (assembly GCA_949741915.1). Lineage (GTDB taxonomy): Bacteria > Cyanobacteriota > Vampirovibrionia > Gastranaerophilales > Gastranaerophilaceae > MGBC122484. Next base: position 2,797 of record CATJOM010000091.1, read on the forward strand.
GGCAATGGCGCCAATGGTAAAATACTTCTTGAATGGTGGCAATAGAGGCTTTCAGGTGCTGGCTTGCTTTATGCTAGATCTAAAATGGCTGCTGGTTACTCTCCACGCATTGCAAATTATTAAACAAACAGTGCAAGCCAAAAACCTTAACTCAGAAGAAAACGAGAGCATAAGTAAATCAGTAGAAGCAGCAGAAGCAGCACTATTTAAAGATTTTGTACTTAAAATTTAGCGTTTAAGACTCAAACTAAAAAATGAATTTACGATAAAACAAACAACTTTTCGGGGTGCTGCACCTTTGTAACCAGCGCCCCTTTTTTTATCTGGATTTCAATTTTTGTTATCCGCTTATTTTTAAAAAATTTGATTGCCTTGTTTGTGCTCACCTTTTTTATGCATAATTATATAAAATTACTTTTTTGTAAAGTTTTATTACAAGCTAGACCATTATAATCTATTAATGTTTTGATGCAGTAAAATTGCACTAACGGTTTGTAATATTTATTCACATATTTAACATATTTTTATATAACGAAAAATTAGGATTTTAGCCCATCTGCGCACGTGCAAATTATTTAACAGCAATGTTTTACAGGTATTATAAACAGCAAAAGACCAGCTATGAGCTACTTTCCAATGCAGAAACTATCAAAAATACGGTTCAAAACCTCATCAGATAGCACTTCTCCGGATATTTCGCCAAGCGAAATAAGGGCTGATTTTATATCAATAGAAATTAAATCCTGCAATTCTTCAAGCCTGGCAGCATCTATGGCATTTTTTATATGTGAAAGAGCCGTCCTTAGAGCTTCTTGATGTCTTTGATTTGTTAAAAAGCTTGTATTCTCTATATTTGAGCCTAAAATTTCAGTAAAAATTGCATTTTTTAAATTTTCAATTCCATAATTAGTCTTAGAGCTAATGATAATAGGATTTTCAGGCATTTTGCCTACGTGCATAGCTTGATTTTGCTGGTTTTTCAGGGTTATATCCTGCTTTGTTTCAACATACAAACAGGCTTTAGACGTGTCAATCATTGAAAACACTTGTTTATCCTCGACTTCAAGCCCTTTTGTACCATCAAAAAGACACAAAATTATGTCAGAATCATCAATTGTATTCTTTGAAATCTGCACGCCCAATTCTTCAACTTTATCTATATTCCCTTCCCTGATACCAGCTGTGTCGATTAAAGTGGCTGAAATACCCATAATATCTATATTTTCAGAAATGGTATCCCTGGTTGTGCCTGCTATATCTGTCACAATAGCCCTATCATAGGCCAAAAGTGCATTAAACAGCGAACTTTTGCCCACATTTGGACATCCTGCCACAGCTATTTGTATTCCCTCCCTTAAAACATTGTGGCAGCGCGCGTTTTGAAGAATTTTTTCAATCTTTGAAGCAGAATTTTCAAGTACAGAAAGAATTTCAGTGTACTCTATCTCTTTTACATCTTCCGGAAAGTCAAGCGAGGCAGTAATTTTAGCCAAAATTTCAATAATTTTTTCTCTAATAATGTCAATTTCTTTTTTTAAGGTGCCCGAAAGGTTATTAGCCGCTAATAATGCGCTTTTCGAGGTTTTTGCATTTATTAAATCAAGCACAGCCTCAGCTTGCGATAAATCAATTTTATGATTTAAAAATGCACGCTTTGTAAATTCCCCTCTCTGGGCGGGTTTTGCCCCATTTTTTAATACTAGATTTAAAATTTCCTTTATCACAACAGGCGAACCATGACTTTGAATTTCCACAATATCTTCTCCTGTGTAGCTTTTCGGGTTTTTAAATGGCAAAACAATGACTTCATCTAGCTTTTTACCGGTTACATCATCTATAATCCAGCCGTGGTTTATCTTTTCTGGAATTACAGGTTTGTTAAAAATTTTTTCTATTATTTCAAATGATTTTTCTCCTGAAATCCTGACAATCCCTATGCTGCCGGCACTTAAGGGGGTTGCAATTGCACAAATTGTATCAAACATATTTTCCATGCCTACTATAATATCATGTTTGGTGTAAAATGAGTACACATAAGCTTTTTAGGAGACATTAATGGATTTTGTTCAAATAACTATACAAATTTTAAATTTTCTTGCAAACCTTGTCGGGAACTGGGGTTTGGCAATTATAGCTCTTACAATTATTGTGCGAGCTGCAATGTGGCACTCAAGTATAGCTCAACAGCGCTCTATGAGAGTAATGCAGGCCCTCCAGCCCAAAATGAAAGCCATACAAGACCGCTACAAATCTGACCCGCAAACTATGCAGCGAAAAATGGCGGAATTCTACAAGGAGCACCAGTTTAACCCTATGAGCGGCTGCCTTCCCATGCTGATTCAAATTCCGATTTTCATACTTTTATATACAGCATTAATCAGCCCGCAATTCTTGCAGCAAGCGGGAAAAGCCAGTTTTTTATTCATAGATAGACTTGATGCAACAATAAAAAGTAATGCTGGCGTATCTTTTGACGGAAAATTTCAGGTTGGCCCAAGAGACTCTTTCCAGGCAGGAAAAGAGGCAAAAGTTTATTTAAAAAGCGGTGAAGTCCTTGATAGAGTTAAGATTAACCAGTACGCAAAAGCTGTAACTGTTCAGGGAGAGGTAATTCCTGGCGAAAGTTTAGACTTAAAAATTCCTCTTGACAATCTTAACGAAAAATTTTCCGTGCTTGACAACGTAGAAAAAGCAGAAATCAATATTCTTGATATAAGCACGAGAGAGACTGAAACCGTAGAATTTACAAGGACTGGCGACATCTTAGCTGCTAGCGTGCCTACTGCCAAGGTAGAATCAGCTATTCATTATGATGTAATTTTCTTATTAATTCTTTTTGCAGCAACTATGTGGATGAGCCAAAAAGTAATGATGGCGCAGAATAAAAATCAATCAATGGATCCCACCCAACAGGCAATTCAAAAAACTATGAGCACCACAATGCCTTTAATGATTTTGGTTACATTTGTCTTTGTACCAATCCCTGCAGGCGTTTTACTTTATCTTGTAACATCAAATATTTTCCAGATTATTCAGACTGTTGTTATAAATAAGCAGCTTGATAAGGAAGATGAGGCAAAAAAGGCTGAAAAACAAATAAAATCTACTAAAGATAAAACCGACACAAAGTCTAATATCATTGAAGTTCAGGATGTAAAAGAGTTAGATGATAAAGAAAAGTAGTGTTTATATAATATAAGCAAACTTAATAATAAAAGCGCCTGCGAATAAACCCAAGAGGCGCTTTTATTAAATAGAAGAAATAATATAGCTGCACCATACTATTTGAAAATTTTTTTTCATAATGCTTTGTGGTATTTATAAAGCATTATCGGCTCGTTTTAATATTGCATTTTATAATTTACCTTAGGAAATCAAAGCTTAATATAAACACTCGATATTTTTTATACTAAAATTACTTACACAGGAGTAAAGTATGGCAGAATCTAAACAAAGAATAGCAGCACAGAAATTTGCAAAACAGTGGGAGGGCAAAGGGTATGAAAAAGGCCAAAGCCAGCCATTTTGGCTATCTTTATTAAGAGATGTGTACGGGGTGGAGCGCCCTGAAAGCTATATATCATTTGAAGATCAGGTTCATTTAGACCATACAAGTTTTATTGACGGGTATATTGCACAAACAAAGGTGATGATTGAGCAAAAAAGTCTTGGTAAAAGCCTTAATGCTGCTATTAAACAATCTGATGGCAGCCTTTTAAACCCTTTTCAGCAGGCAAAAAGATATATTACGGAATTGCCCCTTTCAAAGCATCCAAGATTTGTTGTGACCTGTAATTTTGAAGAATTTTATGTATATGATATGGAGCGCCCCCATGGAGAGCCTGAAATAATCAAACTTGCTGATTTACCGAAAGAATACTACAGACTTTCATTTTTGGTGGATGAAGAAAATATACATTTAAGAAAAGAAATGGAAGTTTCAATAAAAGCAGGTGAAATAGTTGGTTTAATATATGATGCCTTGTTGAAACAATATATTAATAAGGAAAACGAAGAGACTCTAAAAAGCCTGAATAAACTTTGTGTGAGACTTGTATTCTGCCTGTATGCAGAAGATGCAGGTATTTTTGGTAAACAAGATATGTTTCTTGATTATATGAAACAGTTTGAAACAAAGCATTTTAGAAAAGCATTGATTGATTTGTTCAGGATTCTAGATACAAAAACAGAGGATAGAGACCCGTATCTAGAAGAGGAACTTGCAGCATTTCCGTATGTAAACGGCGGCCTGTTTGCGGATGAAGTTATTGAGATACCAATGTTTACAGATGAAATTAGGGAGTTAATTTTAACAAAGGCAAGTGCTGACTTTGACTGGTCTGAAATCAGCCCGACTATTTTTGGTGCTGTGTTTGAAAGCACTTTAAACCCTGAAACCAGAAGAAAGGGAGGAATGCATTATACCTCTATTGAAAATATTCATAAGGTGATAGACCCCTTGTTTATGTATGATTTAAACAAAGAATTTGAACAAATTAAGGAAATAAAACAGGAAAAGAACAAAAATAAAAAGCTTGAAGAATTTCAAAATAAAATTGCAAATTTGACATTTTTAGACCCCGCCTGCGGCAGCGGAAATTTTTTAACAGAAACCTATATTTCATTAAGAAAATTGGAAAATGAAATTTTGTTTGAATTATTAAAGGGGCAAATAACACTTGGCGCAATAACAAACCCTATAAAAGTTTCTATAAGCCAGTTTTATGGTATTGAAATAAATGATTTTGCGGTGACTGTTGCAAAAACTGCCCTTTGGATAGCAGAATCACAAATGATGAAAAAGACAGAAGACATTGTGCATATGGATTTAGATTTTCTGCCCTTAAAAACATATACAAATATAGTAGAAGGCAATGCACTAAGGATAGATTGGGAGGATGTTGTTGATAAAGGCAAACTGAATTATATAATGGGCAATCCGCCGTTTGTAGGTGCCTCGATGCAAACAAAAGAGCAAAAAGAAGATATTATGGAAGTCTATAAGGAAAATGGTAAGAATTATAGCAGATCTGGCAAGCTTGATTATGTAGCAGGCTGGTACTTTAAGGCTGCACAATTGATGCACAGGACAAATATAGAAACAGCTCTTGTTTCTACTAATAGCGTTTGCCAAGGCGAGCTGGTTGAAGATATTTGGAAACCAATATATGAAAAATATGATATAAACATTAATTTTGCACATCAGACTTTTATATGGGATAGTGAGTCAAGTTTAAAGGCACATGTGCATTGTGTAATCATAGGTTTTAGCTGCACTAAAAATAATGATAAGAAAAAATTATATTCAAACGAGCGAATGCAGTTTGTTGAGAATATAAATGCATATTTAATCAATGCCCCAAATATCTTTATACAAAGCAGAAAAAACCCCATTTCCAATGTTTTTAAATGCTCAAGAGGAAATCAGCCTACAGATGGGGGTAATTTAATAATTGAATCATGCGATTATTCTGAATTTATAACAAAGGAGCCACTTGCTAAAAAATATATAAAAAGACTTATTGGCTCGCAAGAATTTATAAATTCAAAAGAGCGCTATTGTTTATGGCTAGTTAATGTTTCGCCGAGCGAAATAAAACACATGCCATTGGTTATGGACAGAATAAGCAAGGTTAAGGCTATGCGTTTAGCTAGTACTTTTGAACAAACCAGAGAGCTTGCGAATAAGCCAACAACCTTTAGAGAAACATTAAATCCTGCAAGCTACATTGTAATACCGAGAGTGTCTTCTGAAAGAAGAAAATATATACCTATGGGGTTTTTGGATTCTGATACTATTCCAACCGACTCTGTAATTATCATACCTGATGCAACAATATATTATTTAGGAATTCTGACATCAAATATTCATATGGCATGGGTTAGGGCGTTTTGCGGAAGACTAAAATCCGACTATCGTTATTCAAAAGATATAGTTTACAACAACTTCCCCTGGTGTAGTCCGACAGAGGCACAGAGGGCAAAGATTGAAAAAACTGCGCAGGAAATTTTGGATGCAAGGGCGCTGTATCCTGAATGTTCATTGGCAGATTTGTATGATGAGCTTACAATGCCGCCAGAGCTTCGATGCGCTCACCAGGAAAATGATAAAGCCGTAATGGAAGCCTACGGATTTTATGAAAAAAATCCATCCACAAATAAGCGCCGCTGGCTGACAGAATCTGAAACTATCGCAAAATTAATGGAAATGTATAAGGAAATGACAAGCAGGTAGGAAACCCCAATAAAAAAGACAAGGGTACATTGACATGCATTCAATCTAATCTTTTTCAAGCAATAACGAAACTGGCCACAGGCTCTGGCTCCAAAGGTAAAAGATTAGAAAGCGCACTTGAATACTATGTATATAAATTGCTGGGCAGCAAAATATACTTGGAATCAATAAGCAAGGAAAGTGCAAATTTATATAAAAAAATAGACAATATATATAAAGCGACTTATGCAGATGCATACAAAAAATTTAAACAAGCAATTGGAAGAAAACCAGATTTTAATATACATCCTTTAAGGTTTTTGCATTATAAAAAGGCTCACAAAATAATAAAACTTATAATAGAATTTTATGAGAGCATATGCAAAGATTTATATGATTAACTTACCCTTTTTATCATCAGAAAGCTAACTAGAAATGCAGTTATTGTTTTGTAACTATAATTTTGCAAATTTTCCTCATTGGGCGTATTAATGTTTTTAGCAGGGGATAAACCGACTTTCTTTACATTTCTTAACATTAATATCAAATTTAGGCAATTTTTTATTGGGGAAATACTTTATTAAAATGTAAGGGAATTAAATTTTAAATCAGGAAGAATTTAAAAGGGAAATTAATTAAAAAGAAAAAAAGAATATATATAGAGGTTTTGATAAATAGGATATAAAAAAAGATAGTTAGTTTTAAGTATTAATATTATATTTTATATCATATGCAGATCCTTTAAAAAAATAATATTAGGATTTTTATACTGATATTATTTTAAAAAAAAGAATTATTTTACTCTCTCTTAATATCCTCGTGTTTATTAAATGTTTGCTAATCGTTTAGACTGGCAAACTTTTTATTATGTGTGTATAAGAGACTTTAAATATATGATATTTAATAAAAGCTTGTTTTGGTTTTTTTATGTTTTTTTTTTGGGGGGGGGGGACAAAAAAGATAAAAGCTTGCATCATTATAAGATTTATTTAAATAGAAATAGAATTACAGCTATTGGCACAAAAAATCCCTGCTTTCATTTAGAAAACAGGGACAATTAAAATAATTCTTCTTTAACACTACGCGCTGAATGCTGATACAATAGGGGCACTAACACTGTTTTGTGATATGGTATTGTTAATATACATAAAGGTCCATGCAAACATTATGATTGTCATTATCAGCAATCCTGCGAGAAGAAAGTTAACCACTTTTGCTTCGCTCATAAAACTCCATCTTTCTTTTAATTTTTAGCAGAACTTTAAATTTTTTAAGGGAGAGGTAAAAATTCAAAGTTTATCCTTTTGCCAATGCCATGGTTTGATATCCTAGGATGTTTTTGTTTCTAGCCCCAGCCAAGTTCTCTGCAACCTTCGGGGATTTGTCCTTTTTGAAGGTCAATGTTGCTTGCTGCAAAAGGATTGTCATTGCGTGCTGCAATGCCTGTTGTATCTTGTAAATCTTTTTCTTTGTTGTGGCTAATAGCGCCGATTGATGAAGATGATGAAGAAATTCCTGTTAAACTACCAAAATCGCTCATATTTTACTACTCCTTTTGTTCTTTATTTAAGTCTTTTTTAAGTTTCTTTGTTTGCCTCGTACATATATAAAAACGATATACTTTGTATAATTTCAAGTTTAGGTATTTTTGTTACAAAAGTTTACATTAATTGTGTGATTTGTGATTGCATAAATACACCAAGGTGATAAAACAGCAACAGAGTAACATGCGGTCATATCAATACAGTTTTTACAAGTTTAAGATTGTTTTTTGTGAGGGGTAAAAGCTTTGGAGTAATGAAGCAAAGAACACTAAATGTGGGCAATATAAATTTTTGCAACAATTTAGAGTGGCTGTAAAACACTGGCAAGAGAAAACAGTGCTATTGTCAGGGCAAAAATGAAGGATGGTGAAATTCAATTAAAATCAATTGAAAGCAAATTATCAGACGGCTCTAAACATATTGAGATACAGAATTCCAAAGGGGATGTTCAAAAAACAATAAAATTTCACAGGATGGCATAAAAGAAATTAAAGAATTTTTATGGGAGCCAGTATTTGGATTTGAAATGTCTGATTACAAAGACACAAGATGCAAAGTACCCAATGGTAACGGCGATTTTAAGTATTTCACAAAGGATGGCGAAGAACTTATAAAAAGCGGGGGTGAATGGAAAACCCAAGCTATGATTGATGATATAGAAAAGACCGCCAAAGAAACTAATAAGAAAAGCGACCAACCACTAAGATTTTAAGGCTTAAATTTAATTTTAATATTCAGGCGTGTGCACATTTGTGCACACATACTTGTATGCTAAAGGATAAAATTTCTTTCAAAAAATTAAGCATCAAAGTTTAATTAAACAAAAGATTAAATTTCTTAATCGCTTTTTTTGCAGTGCAGCAAAATAAGCACAATCAATGACCGCACTTGTTTTAGAATAATTGTTTGATTAGAAAAGATGAGTTTAGCTTGATTATATTTGGCATTTATGTACTTTGAGGCGTTACACAAAATATTGCACAATTTTACACAAAAAACCGGATATTTAACAAAACATCCGGTTTTTTAAATTAGATTTTATTTATTTTTAAGGCTTATTTTTTGTTTACCTTAATTGCACTGTCGGGGCATACCAAAGCACATGTGCCGCAAGCAATGCAATCTTCAGCCCTTGGCTCAACCGCAGGAGTTTGGTAAATACCAACTTCTTTTGACCAGCCCAGGCATTTTTTAGGGCATTTAACGATACAAAGACCGCAGCCCTTGCAAAGGTCTGTAAAACAGTACCAGTCTGCTTTTCCTTTGGCAACGTTTTCTACTTTAAAGCCTTTATGTTCAACTGTTGTCATTATACACCCGCTTTCTGTATCATATTCATACCCATTTCAAGCGCTTTGTAGTTCAATTCGCGAAGCTCAGGCTTAGCATCAAACTTCTTGCCCAATGCCATTTCCATAGCGTTCTTGATATCATCAAGTTTAAGAACATTTGTAGCACTTAACAATACACCAAGAACGATGATGTTAAATACTCTTGCGCTTAATTGCTCGTTAGCGATTTTGTTTGCTTCTACAGCAATGATTTCTTTGGCTTTGCAGGTTGGTTTTGTTGAGCATACAGATGAATCATAGATTACGGTAGAATTTTCATTTACGTAAGCAGAACATCTGTCAATTGCCCTATCAGAAAGCATGATTACGATGTCACCTTTTGAGAATCGTGGTTCACCGATTTTTTCATCTGCAACCTGGCAGAATGCAATTGAAACACCGCCACGCTGTTCTACGCCAAAATTTGGTATGTATAAAATTTCTTTGCCAGCTTCATAACCCGCTTCAACAAGGATTTTCGCGATTGATTGAACACCTTGTCCGCCTTCACCGGCTAATACTATTCTTGTTCTTGCCATAATTTTTACTCCAATCCTTCTCTTTGAACAAACTCTTTAACCTCAAAGAATTCTTCCATGGTTTTTAGCCTGTCCCAAGTACCTTCATTATTAGTTCTCCAGTTTAGAGGGCATATAGAAAGAACTTCTACAAATGAAAATCCGCCTTTTTCAACGTTCTTAAGTGCTTTAGTAAATGTCTGGCGCAATTTTCTTAAATTAGAAACCGTAGCCCTTGCAACATAAGCCTTGTTGGAATCAACTATTGAAGCAACCATTTCAGCACCCTTTGCAGGCTTTCCTGTTACTTCGCAGTCCCTTCCATAAGGAGTTGTTTCTGTTTTTTGGCCTGGCATAGTTGTTGGAGCCATCTGACCGCCTGTCATACCATAGTTTGTATTGTTTGCAAGCACGATTAGCATATTTTCGCCGCGTACTGCAGCATTTACAAGGTGCTGCGAGCCAATTGCAAGACCGCCGCCATCACCCATATATGCAATACCAATTGTACCAGGGTTTGCCCTTGTAACACCATAAATAACAGGTGTTGTTCTGCCGTGGTGTGTTTGAACAGTATCAACATTCATATAATTCCAGGAAAGCAGTGAGCAGCCTATATCACAGCCAAAAACAGCTTTTTCCTGAAGATTTAAATCATCAATAGTATGTGCTAAGGTTTTCAAAATCATACCATGACCGCAACCCGGACAAAATTTACTTGCGCCGGCTTCAGGATTCTGAGCCTTTGCTATATCCGGAGTAACATCAAGTGTTTGTACCATTAATTTATCCTCTTTATCTTTTTTTAATTACTTAAACTAAGCCTATAACTAAACAGTTGCAGGGGTTTTAACCATTGATTCAACTTTTTGAACAATATCATCACCAGTAACACCAACACCCATTTTGAATAATGTTGAGTATGGAGTGGTTAGACCATAGATTTTTTCAAGAATCATCTGAGCAAGCTGTCCATTTGCAGATTCAGTGAACAATACCTGTTTAGCGCGGCTAACAGCATTTCTTAAAGGTTTAACAGCAAGCGGCCTTAGGGTGATAGGTCTAAATAAGCCGGCCTTGATGCCTTTTGCTCTTAACTCGTCAACAGCAGTCATTGCAGACCTTGCAACAATACCATGGGCAATAATTAAGATTTCCGCATCTTCTGCCTTGTATTCAAGGTATTCTTCAATTTCAGGAGCGATTCTGTCGAATTCTGCCTGATAAGAATCAAGAACTTCCATAAGCTCTTCTTCAAGGTTAAACGTATTTCTGATATGGTTTGCTTTTCTGTCCACATCAATTTTACCAGGTGCTCTTAATACAGCAGGGGTTGGCTCCATCTTAATGCCGCGTGAAGCTGGATCATAAAGGGTTACAGGCTCTCTCATTTTACCTTGATAACCATCAGCAAGCATGAAGGTTGGGAATCTGTATTTCCATGCAGTATTAAATGACTTAATCATATAATCATACAAATCCTGATGTCCTGCGGTAGAATAAACTATTCTAAAGCCTTCACCGTTTCCGCCAAAGCATGTTAATCTTGTTTCTTGCTGTGCATAAATAACTGTAGCAGTGGACGGTCCGCCTCTTTGCATTACAGCGCAAACAAAAGGTATTCTCATCATTTCAGCCATGCTCTGTGCATCCTGCATGATTACATTACCAGGGCCTGCTGTTGCAGTAAAAGCTCTTTTGCCGGCTAAGATACCGCCAATAGTAGAAAAACCGGCTGAAATCTCATCTTCTGTTTGAAGGAAGCCGGCTTCTGTTTTTGGAAGCAATTTGCACCATGTGTGCATAATTTCGTTTTGCGGTGTAATCGGATAACCGTACATAAACTCAGCTTCTGCAGCGTTTGCAGCGTAGGCAATGGTTTCATTTCCGGTTAAGAACATCCTTGTGTCTTCTGTGATAAGTTTTTTAACCATTATTAATTCCTTACTTTGTGAACTAAGTACAATAAGTTTGTACTACAAAGATAACGAATATTCAAGTAAAATTGTTAATGCACCCATGAGTAACAAGTTTCCCTCGCAAGTTCAAGGAGTTTCCTGTCATCAAGTTCGGCGTATAAATCGATATCGGTTAATTCACCATATTTATCGAGCACCCCCCGCATTTTTTCCAGTTTAGTTGTCTCATTGGCACGCTTTTTCATTATTGGTATATTGTTAAAATCAAGCTCTTTGGGAATTTCGGTGCCACCTGGCAGATGCAGAAAATCAGAATCGGTTTCAATACCAAGTTCCTTTTTTCTCTCACGGGCATAAGCTTCTCTTGTGTATTCCATAAAATCCCTGTATTCTTCCGGATTATCTCGTACCTGCTCAAGCAATGTTTCTATATCAGAATACTTTGTATCAAGCTTTTTATTGGTCAAAACCTTATAGCACAAATCTTCGATATCTTTTAATTTAAGAACATTCAAACCAATTATTTGAAGTTCACCCTTTATATTATTGGGAAGATTAACGAGCATATGAATTGCAGGATAACCCGATTCGGTTGATTTTGTCACAAGTTTAAAATCTTTTGCACCCTGTTTTCTTGCGGTTTTTTCGACTTTTCTGATATTGGCTTCATTAGCATAAGCGTATCTGTATGGCGGCCTCAGCTCGGGATTATGAAAGACTTCAATTTCCGATATGCTTATCCAGCCCCTTTTTACAGCATCAGCCAACTTGTCAAAAACATAATTTCCCGCATTTTTATCCTTTCCAGATACAATAATCCTTACTCCTGAAAAATCATGAATTTGCTCTTTTGCGGCCTTCTTGCTTTTGATACCCTTGCTGCCCATTTTTTCCGCTATTGATTCAGGACTTTTTCTTCTTGCAGTTATAGCCAAAATCGGCTTACCGGCTCTAAAATTATCATTAATACTTTGTGCGTACAAGTCTTCAAATTGTTTGTTTTTAACATCTAAGACCGACAGTCCGAAAATTTGACTTATATCGCTCTTGAATCTGTTATGTGCGAATTCCAATTCTTCATATAAAGATTTTGCAACCTTGATATTCGCCTTGTTTGAATAATCAGAAATTGCTTTATCTGCCCTAATTTGCTCTTCGCAATCATTATTCAGGGCTTCAGGAAAACGCTGTTTGTATGCACTGTGTCTTCCTGTAAAGACAACAGTGTCAGCCTTTAATGGCGCCAGATTTGCCGGAGTAAAACTGCCAGAAAGAGATTGGGTTTGAGTTTTGGTATTTATAAAATTATTTTTAAGATAAACGTTAAAATTTGGAAAACTAATCATAGATATCAGCCTTTTGTAAAAATAGATG
>CATJOM010000092.1 GCA_949741915.1 uncultured Candidatus Melainabacteria bacterium
AAAACAGGATTAGTAAAAGGTATAGGACAAGGAAACAATGAAAGATTCTATATGTCAAAAGGAATGAAGAAAGTAGATATTAAACAATCTGATATAGATGGCAATTGGTATCTGACAGATAAATGCCCTATGAAATCAGAGGAGGAGAAGGAAAAAGAAGAAAGAGAAAAAGAGGAAGAAAAGAAGCAATCAGAGAAGCAAAGAAGGATTGATGAAATTAAACAGAAGCTTGAAACAATAGATAAGCAGTCCCAAAGAAGCACAAGGGCTATAACCCTTATCGCAGCGAGTGTTTTTTGTCAGCCTGCAGCAACATACTCCCTTGATGGAAATGCGCTTATGGCTGATATATCCCAAGCTGATATGCCTGTATTTAACCCTGAAGATTTAGAAAGATTAAAAGAACTGGAGAAAGAGGCAAATGAATTGAGAGAAGAATTGCAGGGATTAATGGAAGGAGATAGCAATAATGATTGATTATTTTATGTGTGCACTATTTTCTTCAATCTTTGTATTAGCGGTTTTCCTATTTGGGATGCTTGCAGCTAAATGGTGATTTGAATACACAATGGTTACTACTATTTAAAAACAAAACAGAAAGGATTTAAGAACTATGAATTTTAAAGAATTTATCATTAAAGCAGCAAAGGAAGAGTTTGAACAATTGGCAGGTGTTGCCGTAAAACATGTAGAAGAGTTACTAGGCTCGGGTACAGGAGCAGCAAAGAAGGAAATGGCTATAGATATATTATTGTCACACCTTCCTTTGTATCTTAAACCACTGATACCATTCTTTAAAAAAAGTCTGATAAGGCTTGCAGACGGCCTGATTGAAAAGACAGTAAAAAGAATGCAGGAATTTCAGAACATGAACGGCGTTTGCGGGGCATAGGATGGATGATTTAAAGGAAGAGAGGATAAAAAATATGAAAAGAATAATTTTACACTGGACAGCAGGTACATATTTTCCAAATCAAGATGAGAAAGCTCATTATCACTATCTGATAGAGTATGATAAGCAGCACAGAGCAGCTAATGTCAAAAATGGAATCTGTAAACCCGAAGATAATCTAAACTGTTATGATGGTAAATATGCAGCACATACAGGAGGAGGTAATACAGGAAGTATAGGTATAGCCTTATGTGGTAATGCAGGTTTTAAATCTCCATCCAATCAAGGTAAATACCCATTACAAAAGATTCAGTTTGAAAAAATGTTTAAACTATGTGCTGAACTATGTAAAAAATATGCAATAGTAATATCTCCAATAACTGTATTAACTCATTATGAATTTGGTATACAAAATCCAAAGACAGAATCAAAAGGAAAGCCTGATATTAATTTTATTCCATATGAACCAAACCTTGCAGCCCATGGAGTGGGGGATTATATCCGAGGGAAGGTGCAGTGGTATTTAGAAAGGTTATAGGTGAAAAGGAATGAATAAAAGTTTTTGGATATGTTATTCCATTAATTTTCTATTCTGCATAATTGCAATATTTGTATTTTGTTTTACCCAATCAAATATTGCACTTTGTATTGGAGGTATAAATGGAATTATACTCATATTCTTCACTGAATGTTTGATATCAGCTAAACGATAATTCATTGCATATTGACATTTATCATATTTGATATTTAACAATTTAATAATCAAACCCGTATTAACAGGGTTTTAAACATCAATTAATGCGGGTTTAAATTACTTTTTATTGAACATTGAAAATTGAATATATATACTGTGCTGTATTTGCATTCATTGATACTTAAAAGTGAAGCAGGCAAGGGGCTTTCGCCCCAAGTTCCCATAACAGCGGCAACTACTATGGGAATAGCTATAGTACCATAGCCGTCTTGGATTATTGCGGGTTCACAGCCTTCAACAGGCTGTTCACAGATAGCGTTCGGCTTCGCCTGCCACGCCCCGCCAAAATCCGCTCCCCACATAAAAATCATATCAAAAATTAAGAAAGGTAGCTGAATTATGAATAAATATAAATATTTAATTTCTTGGATTGGCGGGAAACGTCTTTTAAGAAAGAAAATCGCTGAATTAATCCCTAAAGATATTGAAGGATATATTGAACCCTTTGGTGGCGGGGGCTGGGTATTATTTTATAAAGAACGATGGGCGGAATTAGAAATCTATAACGACCTTGATAACAGGCTTGTAAACCTTTTCAACGTCGTTAAGTATCATCCGTGTGAATTAGCACGTCAAATGTGCTATATGTTATCAAGCAGAACACAATTTGAACAACAGCTTAACTTTGATGGCATTACGGATATTCAAAAAGCTGCACAGTTTTTGTATGTTATTAATTATTCTTTTGGTGCAAAAGGAACAACATATGCTGTCAGAGTTAAATCTGCAGGGGGCATAATAGAGAGAGTTATGGAGATTTCAAAAAGGCTTGATAAGGTTAATATAGAGAATAAGAATGCTCTTGATTTAATTCAAACCTATGATAACGGACAAAATTTCTTTTATCTTGACCCACCATATTCAAAGGGCGAAGGTTACGAGGTTTGCTCTACAAAGGACTTTGAACATGAAAAACTGGCTGAAACACTAAAGAATATTAAAGGAAAATTCTTGTTATCTTATGATGATTCCAAATTAATCAGAAAACTTTATAAGGGCTTTGATATTATTGAGATTTCAAGACATAAAGGAATAAATAACTATTGTCCAAAGGGAAGAGAGTATAAAGAGTTATTAATTAAGAATTATTAGTAAATTATTCCTAATTAAATTATTCATTCCATATTGTCCAGTTAATTAGCCACAGGTGAAGGAAAAGCATTAATGAATCAAATCAACACATACCTTCACCTGTTTTTTTATGTTAAGAAACTTGACAAGGGTTTTTTGCCAAACTCCTCTCCAAAAATTGCCAAACTCTGTGGCGGGTTACAGTAGCATTCTTGTGCAATTTTAAAAAACTCTATGTGTTTTGAAATTAATTTATCTAAAACACAATTTCTTGTATCTAAAGCCCTATTCAAGTAATAAATAAGTTTCAATAAATTTATACAACTGTTGGCATGATAATGGTTCAACTTGGTATGTATTATCCCCCAAGAAGTTCTTTTGCAAAAGTTAGCGAATTGTCGCTGATATCGCCAAGCGCCATCTGTGCCAAAACATTGGGTTTTTCGGTCTCATCAAGTTTTTTTACATTCACCCTTGTTTTATCTTTCTGCTCCTTCGAAACAAGATAAAAATCATCTGCTTTTGATGCTATAATTGGTTGATGGGTGATTGCAAAAACCTGTGCGCTTTTTGAAAGCTTGTTAATTGCATTTGCAACAGAAACAGATGTTTTGCCTGAAATGCCAGTGTCAATTTCATCAAATATAATAAGCGAAACCTTATCAACGCTCGAAAATATAGTCTTTATAGCAAGCATAACCCTTGAAATTTCTCCACCTGAGGCTGTTTTTACAAGTGGCGCCAAGTCTTTTGAGACATTGGTTGATATTAAAAATTCCACTCTGTTTTTACCTGTCTGGTTAAAATCATCGGTTTCATCTGTCATTATTTGAAATCTGGCATGTTCAAGGTTCAGATTTTGCAATTCTTCTTGGATTAGACGGGATAATTTTTCTGCATTCAGTGCCCTTTTTTCCATTAAGTTTTTTGACAATTTTGTGATGGAATTTAGCAATTCTTCCTGTTTGATTTTTAAATCTTCAAAAGATACAAAATTATTTTCTAAATCAGAAAGTTCTGCCCTTAAATTTTCATATGTTTTGAAAATATCACCGTATTTTCTCTTTAATTTCTGAATTAACTCAAGCCTTTCGTTAATTTCATCAAGTCTTTGTGGGTCGTTTTCAAGGTTTTCCGAGTAACTTCTTAGGTTGTTCGAAACATCTCTTAAGTTTTCGTATGCATCAATAAATGCGGATTCAATTTCAACAAGGGAAATATCGCATTCTGCTGCCTTTGAAATCTTGCATTTTATCTTGCTGAGTGCTTCGATTATTGAAGAGTCATCATTATTTAATGCATAATAAGCGCCATATGTTGTTTCTTTTAATTCTTCAAGATTTGACAAGATGTCTAATTCTGAATTCAATTCATCTTCTTCATTCTCTCTAATTTCAGCTTCTTCTATTTCATTAATTTGGAACTTTAAGAATTCAATTCTTTCCGCATCCTCTTTTCTAGAAGTTTCAATCTCGTCTAGCTTTTTTGTGATGGTTTTATATTCTAGATAGTCTTCCTTGTATTTAGCTAGTGTTTTTTTGAAATCCTTATCAATGCTTTCTATATAAGAATCTAAGAGGCCAATATGGTGTTTTTGTTGAATATATGTGTATGTTTGGTGCTGCGAGTGAATATCTGCCAATTTTTCTCTCATTTGATTGATAACATCAAGCGTAACCATAGCCCCGTTGAGTCTTGGTTTTGTGCCCGTTTTTGAAATTTCTCTTGAAATTACAATCTCTTCATTGTTATCTTGAAAAGTTAATTCAATAAGGGCATTTTTTTCAGGGTTATTTAAAACTTCTCTGTTTGTCTTTGCGCCAAGTGCCACATCAATTGCTTTAAATATAATACTCTTTCCTGCCCCGGTTTCGCCTAAAAACGCACTAAACCCTTTGTCGAATTCAAGCCTTAACTCATCAATTAATATAAAATTTTTAATAAGAATTTCTTTTAACATTTGTTTGGAGCCATCCCCCAGTGTAATTTTTTTCTTAAGATTCTGTAAAAATCATTTTTTTCTTTATTTAACAAAAGCAGTTTTGCAAAGTTTTCGTATTTTTCAATTACAACCTCTTTTTTAAACGGCTTGATATCCTGGCCATCTGCCGTTATTTGATACCCTGTATTTTCACAGATGGAAATCTTTATTTGTTCATCAGAATTAATCACAACTGGACGCGCTGTCAATGTGTGTGGACAAATAGGCACAATTATAAAACAGTCAATATCTGGCGAAATAACAGGTCCCCCGGCTGAAAGCGCATAGGCCGTAGAGCCCGTGGGGGTTGAGATTATGAGGCCATCTGCCATATAACTGCAAACCGGTTTATCATTTATTGATAAATCCAAAACAGAAGTTCTTGCATTGATTTCTTTTCTTATCACCATATCATTCAGAGCGATGTTGCTGGCGCTAGATTTGAGCATCAATCTTTTTTCTATTCTGAAATCATGTTCCTTTATTTTATTTATTACAAAGTCTAATTCATCAGGAAGTGCTTGCGAAAGGTAGCCCAGTCTTCCCATATTGAAGCCGAAAACTGGTACATTAAGCTTGCTATAGTGCCTTGCGCATTTTAACAGCGTGCCATCTCCTCCTATTGTGACGGCAAAGGTAATGTCATCAGGCATGTTTACCATATCAAAAATTTTGGGCAGTTGTTTTACAAGGCCGCTCTTATAAAAAGAATTAGAGATTTGAGATGCAAAATCTTTGCTTTTATTAACATCCTGATTATAAATAATTCCCGTATTATCCAGGTTTAAGCTCATATATTGCCTATAAAATCAATGTTTATCTGTAATTTGTAAACTGAAGTGGGATATTGAGAGTATCCTCTTTTTCTTTTAAAAGCTTTATAACATCCTGTAAATCGTCTTTGCTTTTGCCTGAAACCCTCACTTGTTCTTTTTGGATAGAGGCTTGAACTTTTAATTTGGAATCCTTTATCAACCCAACAATTTTTTTTGCTAAATCCTGACTCAAGCCTTTTTTTAATTCAAAAATTTGTCTAATATTGCCGCCAAGAGCGTTTTCGGGTGTTTTTGGGTCGAGTATTTTAATGCTTAAATTTCTTTTAATCATTTTTGATTGGAGTATGTCGACAATATTTTTTAATTTCATATCATCGTTTGTTGTAATAGTTATTGTTTTGTCGCTTTCAAGCTCTACTGATGAATTTGAATCCTTTAAATCAAACCTTGATTGAATATCTTTCTTGGTTTGTTCTATTGCATTTACTAATTCCTGTCTGTCAAATTCGGAAACTATATCAAAACTGCAATCTTTTGCCATATCTTCTCCCCTGAATATTCATGATTAAAAAATAGGGGATATTAAACCCCCTGTTTTTTAAAATTATTAAACACGTCTCTTTCTTGCTGCTTCTGACTTTCTTTTTCTTTTTACAGAAGGCTTTTCGTATCTTTCTCTACGTTTGATTTCAGATAAAATACCTGCTTTTTGGATTTTTTTCTTAAATCTTTTGAGAGCGCTTTCAATATTTTCATTTTCTCTTACGCGTACTTCTGGCAATGCTTTTCACCTCCTTGGGGTGCCTATTATTATAATATTTGCTAATAATATAACAGGAATAAAATTGAAAGTCAATCAGGATGGAAGGTTTAAAGTGTATTTAGCCTAGAACTTATGCGTTACAAGTGCAAAGATATCGTTAAATATTACATAAACCATAAGTATGATTAATAGAAGGAAGAAAAATTTTCCTATACCTTCGGTTATCTTTTCATCAAGCTCTCGTCCAAGGATTTTTTCAAGCGCAAGGAACATAAGATGCCCGCCATCAAGCGCTGGAATTGGAAGAAGGTTGATAATGGCAAGATTGATGCTTATAATTGCCGTTAAAAGAAGGCCGTTAAGCATTCCATATGTCTCAATAATATCTGAGCCAACTTTTGTTATAGCAATAATTCCGTGCATTTCATTTACGGGAATTTTGCCTGTAACCAGCTGCCATAGGCCTAGCACCATTAATTTTGTGCTTCTCCACAAATAATCAAGCGAATTTACAACAACTTCTTTTGGCGTATTTGTTTCAATAAATTTTTCTTTGGTTTCAAGCTTTATTCCAAGTACACCGTCTTTATCGGTGTAAATGTCATTTAGGACTATTTCTCTACCATCCCTTTCAAGTACTATTGTCAAAGGTTTGTAGTTGTCGGCAAGAGCCTTGGCAAGACTTTCGGGATCGGTGTCTTCCTTTAATGTGTATTCCTTTTTGTTTAAAATCTCATTTCTTAAGATTATCTCTTCTTTTGAAAGCTCATTCTCTGTCGATTTGTATTTTTCAAGCCCTAAAGCTACGTTTTCGGAAATTTTGAGAGGCACTTCTGCTGTTCTTTTAGGAAGGATTATTTTTGTATTTTTGGGTATTATATTTTCAAAATCAATTCCAGGGTTTAAATTTTTTAGGGCATCGATTTTTTCTGTGATGAGTTTGGAATCAACAAGGCCGTCAAAGTACTTGCTTTTCTGAACAACAAAAATAAATTTATAAGCAGATGTGACATTTATTCCATTGACACTTTTAATCCTGTCTCCGCTTTTTGCATCTGATTGTACAATGTTTGAAGCATTATCCTTTGTTATAATTTCTTCAATGTAAACATCTGATGTGCCTGCGGGTAGCTTATGATACCAGGCGGCAGCAAATATTGTTAAAAATATTGCAAAGATAATATTCATGAAAACGCCAGCAGATACTATAATTGCTTTTTGCCATGGTTTTTTATTTTTAAATCTTTCAGGTGAATCACTAGGAAGTGTGTCTGTTTCTTCGCTTGGCCTGTCATCTGACTTTTCTGTGTCTTTTTTTTCTTCATCATCAGGGAAAGATACATATCCACCAAGAAGGAAAGCATGGACTAGTATTTCTGTGTCACCCCATTTTGTCTTAAACAGCGTCGGGCCAATTGGCAGGCCAAAACCAAACTTTGATACCCGTACACCAAACATTCTTGCTGCTGCAAAATGTCCAATCTCATGGACTAATATTAATAGGCTTATTAAAACCAGCATTATTATGGTGTTCATTTTATTTCTCTCTTATTTTCTTTTTCTGCCGCTAAATTTATACAGACCAAAAATCGTAGGTTTATACGAGTTTAAATCTCTTCTTGTCTCCATTAGAGTATTTTTCAATTTTTGATTTTCCTGTGCTAGTGCCTGATTTTTTTCTTTTAAATCTATTGTTCTGTCTCTGAATAATTTCAGCTTTTCTTCCTGTTTTGAGCTGTTTAATTTGTAATAATCATTTAATTTGACTGCAATTTTTTTTGCTATGCTTTTTGCAATCATATCGAGAGTACGATTTGAGATATCAAGCTTAAAGGCATTTTGAGGAGCCACATCTGTTGTCTGCTTTACTATTTCTCTTATTATTTCCCTAATATTATCATTGTTTTGTGGAATAGTTGGAGTGTTGGCAGCTTGTCTTGAAATTTCTTCCCTTATTATTTCCCTTACATCCTCTGCTGTTAAATTAGCTGATGTTATAAGCCTTTGAACTGGTGCAGGAGGCCTTATCTCTGGAGGTGTAATAGTGTTTAACAGATCATCGCCAAGTGTTGAATCTTCTTCAGGTGTGTCTTTTACAAAGCTTTGCAGCTCTTCAAAAGGCTCTGTGTATGATTCATTAAAAATTTGCTCTAAATTGGCTGCAGGAACAGGCTCACTGCTGATGCCTCCTGTTAAATCCTGAGCAAAGCTTTGAGCTAGCTGTACAAGATCAAGTTCGTCACCTTTTGTTTTGTTGTCTGACGCATATTGTTCTTGAGGGTTATTTATTTTTGCATTTTTAATTAAGTTGTCTGCTTTTTCAATCTCTTCCTGGCTAAAACTTTCAATCTCAAGTATTTCATCCAGTTTGTCAGTATTTCCTGATTCTTCGTTACATGAGCCCAGCTCTTCAAAAAAATCATCGCTTTCATCATGGCTTACATTAAAATTTGAATTAGGGGTAACTGGGCCAGGTGTTAATTTTCTCATAGCCATTGGCATTACAGCACCAGCATATTTTTCTTTGTTTATTGTAGCCGTATTATGTTTTTGTGCTCCATCAGGTATCTCTTGAAATTCTGCATTATATACGTGTTTTTCTCCTGCGCTTTCTATTGCGAGTTCTTCTAATGAAACGCTGTCGCAAGAATTATGCATATTTTTTTCTGGTTCTATCAGCGGTGTGCTCTTAGTAACTGAGATATTTTCTTCAAAATATGGATCTTCCTCGACATTTTTTGGGACCGTTATTTCTTCCTGTATTTGTTCTTGAATAGGTTCGTTTGCTTCTACAATAGGTGTAGATATATCTTCGGTTAGCTGGTTTGCAATGTTGTTTTGCAATAATTCATTATTTGAAATGGTGCCAATATCATCGGTAAATTGATTTAGATCCATCTCTGGTACATTATTAGAGTTTAAATCAGGCATACTTTCTTGTTGTATACAATCATCTTTGTAACTTTGGGCATTGCTAGATATTTCAGCAGCAAGACTCTCCTGAATATTTTCTTTTGTTTTTGCATATTTTTCTTTAAGTTTATTTAAAATTGTTAAATATGAACTATTATCGAAAAATTCAATTCCAAATTCATTTTCATATATAGCCTCAATGTTCCACAGCTTTATAAAAGAATTCAGTGTAAGTAAGTCTATAAAATATCCATCAAGCGCCAATTTGGTTAAAATGGCAGATTTTGACAGAGCATTATAATTATCCATAATTTTAACCCTCGTGAATCAATTATAAATGATAATACATCATCTTGCAATTGGTAATACTATGAAAAAAGGATTTGTAAATATGGTTTACATTGCAACTATGTCGGCAAATCTTTGTTTTTGGTATTCTGCAATAGATTTAGCCTGATTTTTTTGAATCGTGTTTAATGTGAGATTCCTATTATCCCGAATGATAGTTGAATTTATATCTGGTTTCTTTTCCATTAAATTGCTATATACCGCACGCGAAGTTGCATTTTGTAAAAAATTAGCTTTGTCGTTAAGTTTTTTTGCTTTTTTCTTAAATACGCTTAGTATAGCAAATGAAATAAGGGCAAATATACAAAGTGCATAGGCCGCACTTCTATCTGGATATGGCTGATTTTCCACATTGTTAAAATTTAATAATGTGCCATTCGTATTCTCGCCTTTTACATAAATACGAACCTTATTTCCAATTTGTTGAGCAATGACACTTTCTACGCCACTTGCTCCGTTATATTTTACAGAAAAATTTTCTTTAAGGCTGGCATCTTTTATATCAAAATACTCCCTTCCTGCTTCATCAACTTTATTTGTTATTTTTGTCATATAGTCGCTTTTGATATTGAGAACTACATTTTTGTCTGTCGAATCCCTGCTTACATCTATTGAATAAATAAAATTATCGCTTGAAAATGCAGCTTGCGGCAGTAGAAAAATGAAGAATAATAAGCATAAAATGATTTTTTTCATAATCAAAGTCCTTAATCCAAGTCTTAATATGATAACAATAGCCTTTTGCAAGAATTGAATCATCAATCTGCAGGTTTAAAATTGTTATCAACCTAAAGATCTATAAAATATGAAAATATATTAAAGTTCTTTAAAAAGATTTGCCATCTCAATTGCTGTTTTAGCTGCTTCTGAGCCTTTATTTCCAGCCTTCGTTCCAGCTCTTTCAATTGCCTGCTCGATATTATCTGTGGTCAATACGCCAAAAATCACAGGAACCTCTGTTTCAAGGCTTATATGAGCTACACCCTTTGAAACTTCTGCACAGACATAATCATAATGTGAAGTTGAACCTTTTATTACAGCACCAAGTGTTACTATTGCCGCATATCCTTTTTTGGCAGCCTTTTTTGCTGCTGCAGGGATTTCAAATGCCCCTGGAACCCAAACAATATCAATATTATTATCATTAGCTCCATGGCGAACAAAAGCATCTAGTGCTCCTGATAGTAATTTTGAACCTATGAATTCGTTAAATCTTGCAACTATAATGCAAAATCTATCATTTTTATCTGCAACTAAATTGCCCTGAAAAGTATTTGCCATAATTATTTCCTATTCTTATATTCTTTATACTACATTGAGTAAGTTTAACATACAGCACCCCTATTGGGCAAAATTGTAATATTTGAAGATTGTATTATATATTAATAATCATGCAAAAAATCAAATACAGGCTTTACTTATTCTGTTTTTATTTATTATAAATGCCGGCAAACAAATATGCTGCCGGCATTTCGTATTTGTATAGTTTGCTAAATCAGCCCAGAAATTTTGTATAGGTTTAATCTGACATATAAATCCAGCAATAAACCAGCTTAATGAGCATGAAAAGCGCATTTTGGTTAAATTAACAAAGGTAGTGATATTTATTTTTTATACTGTTTGTTAATTTTGGCTTTTAGTTTTTTGTTTTTGGCTTTTAGGCTTTTGTTCTCTGCTGTAAGCTCCTCTATGATTGCATCTGCTTCAAGTTTGGCTTCCTTGTATTGTTTATCGAGTTTTTCATTGAGTTCAAACTCTTTTTCTTCTTTGGCCAGAAGTCTTTCTTCGTATTCTTTTGTTATTTTGGCCTTTTCTTCTTCCTTGCGCGCTTCAAATTCCTCTTTCGCAGCTTGAAGCTCTTCATCGCTTAGCGAATCGTCGTACTCTACTTCTGTTTCATCTATTTCCCTTAACCTTTCTTCAAAGAAAAATTCATCACAGATATCACAGCCAAGATTATTTGATGCTTCTTTTGTTGCAAGATATTCTTTGTATGGATTTTGAATTTCTCCTCCGGTTAAACTTGATATACGAATTATATCTGCGCCAGCTTCCTCTGCTTCGTTTTGCAGGTAATCTATAATTTCGTTATTTATGGCGATTTGTTCCTTATTGTGTTCTATTTGATTGCTCAATTTTGTTATATAATTATAATCTGGATTCCTTGGGGTTATTTTTGGGGATTCTATATTTTTTTCAACTGACAGTTTTTTTGTTTTTGCTTCAGCATTTATATTATTTGCTCCAACGGTACTACCACCAGCCAATATTGTTGCAAGCATAACCATAGCAGCTCTTCTGGTTATGTCTGAGTTTGGGGTTTTCCTCTCCCCTTTTCCTTCAAAGCTGATGACGTCATTAGAGCATTGTTTTGTTGTGGCATTGAGTTTTTTTGCTCTGTTTGCATAAGTGGCATTAGCATTTGAATAATTTGAAATTCCAGTAACTTTCATTGTTTTTCCTCTTTTCTGTTTTTTAATAAAATAATACATGATTATAAAACCTATAAACTTTTATGTTTGCTATTCGGGGGGGGGGGGAAATTGTTCAAAAAGTTTACATATTACTTAAGATGCAACTTATGCATAAGCTGTTTTGCTTCAAATAAAAGCTTTTATGTATTTAAAAGCGTATTTAATCAGTAGATTTAAATTTGTATAATTGTTGTATAGATGTACTAATGCCGGCTTTTTATATAAATAATGCAATTTGCTTACAAAATCTTTTGTGACAAACAAAAAATACTAAACCGTTCTAAAATATTATCTGTATAGCATTTCATATAACATTTTATTTCCCTTGATTGTTTTTGCGATGTCTTCTATGGTTGTTGCTGTATACCTTTTCTCAAGACGTTCGAATACTTCTTTTGTATACTTTGAAAAGTCAACAGAACCATCTTCCAACAATTTATCCGCCAGGTATAATCTAAAATTATATAGGGCATCATAAACATCAGGGCTTGCATTTTTAAAATGTGCATTAACGGTGTCTATTTTATGCAAAAGCTCTGTATCGTAATTATTAAGCTTGGATGGCTCAATACTTCTCAAGAATGATTCTTTTTTTCTAAGCCGATATAGTTCTGCATCAATATTTTTGGCTATACTGTGAAGCTCGTCTGGCAAATTAAGATAACATCCAGTTTTGCTGTCATAATTAAAATCATTATTAATATACGCAAACAAGGTTTTTAGTGTGTATTCATCACCTTTTGATATAGTTTTTAATTCTTCTGGTGTAAAATCTTCCTCTATAAATTGCAGTTTTTCTAATAAGCTTTCTTTTTTGCCGATGTCTGCATTGACAGCAAAATAAGGTTTAAAACCAGACAATGCCTTGCTGGTCTCAGGTTTAAGCTTATTAAAAAATTCTTTGTCAGCCTTGTTAATCAGGTAATCTAATCCTATATCTTCTTTGTTTAAATTCAATGCCCCGCCAGGATTGCCGAGTTTTGTTGTAATTCCCTCAGACATATCCCTTAATTCAGAGGCGCTCATTTTCAAAAGCACTCTTTGTGCATCATGGGGAAATGTGCCTGCCATATAATAGAGAGAATAGTCATTAATGCCATTACAGGGTTTGTCGAGAAACATAAGAGACGAAACCTTATAATTAAGTGGGCCAAAATCTTCTGAAAGTCTTTGCAGCCCTTCAATCCCAAATCTTTCTATTGCAAGGGGCATATTTCTTGCAAATGATTCAGCCTCGCTCTTGCTGTGACATCCCCACTGGGCTATTTTAATCCTTAAATTCCAAAGTGCTTTGCTTATTTCTTCCTTATTATCTAACTTATCAAAAATTGTCTCTGTATAATTATAACTTTTTAGAAAATCTTTTTCCCAGAATTTTAAATTATCTGGATTAGTATTTATAATTCTGTCGATATTTTTCTTTGCCTCTTTTGGGCTGAAAAGCTGTGTACATACATATTTTTCTTTTGGGCTGTCATTTTTTGCCCTTGCCCTTGTTTTGCATTTTTGTTTGTTTTTATAATCTTCTTCTCTCGGCAAAACATTCTTTATATTATCACGCTGTGCATTTTGGGTGCCTGGTTCTGTTATATTTTTTTTAGTGTTTATATTTATATTGCCTCTTTTTCTAAATAGCGAATTAAAACCCTCTCTAAGTTTTTCAAGATACCCTGCGCTAACCCCTGTTTTTTGACCACCCTTTTTTATCAGGAAAATAATAGAAGCTGTCATTGTGCCTGCTGCTGTAACCAGACCTAAAATGATAGTTTTTGTATTTAGTTTGTTGTTTTTTGCAGTATTATTTTGTAAAGGGGTGCAAGGCGCCTTAATTACTTTACTTGGAGCTGCATTACTGCTATATTGTTCTTTTTTTGGCTCCAAAACAACCTTTGTATTTTTAAAATCAGGCTGGGACCATTCTGCAAATGGGTTAGATGGTTGTGCTGCAGAATTTGCAATGTTTGTTGTATTGCTTACTTTAGTATTTTGAAGCACGGTATTTGTATTATTATATGTAATGTTTTGGCCACCGTTTTTGACAGCATCCTGTTGATGCTGTGATATTGGATTTTGTATATTGTAATTTGATTTAAAACTAACTAACACAAATAATGATTTCTATTAAAAGCCACATAATACAAAACACATAAATGCTTATTTTTGCTATTTGTTTACAAAAATTAACAAGAATTAAAAATATGTATGCCATTTAAAATGCCCTAAGTTAAAAAAATATTAAAAAAAACGGCTTTTGATATTAAAAGCCGTTTGGAATACTGTTACGTAATTCCTCGTGTGTGAAGTGAAGGTTAGTGTGTGTTTGGTTAGAAAGTATATCTTTTTTATATCTTTAATTTAATCGTTAATCAGTCCTTGTATATATATAAAGTATATCTAAATTAAATAATTGCGTGTTTTGTCTAAATACTTTACAAATATTTACAAAAAACTCTAAAAAGCAAGCCATTAAGCAATAGTTTGTGGCTCATTGCCCATTTAAATTATTAAGTTATATTAAGAAATAAAATAAAACTGAAAACTTATCT
>CATJOM010000093.1 GCA_949741915.1 uncultured Candidatus Melainabacteria bacterium
CAAAAAATTTGGCGCGTCTCGGAATCGAACCAAGGACACGGGGATTTTCAGTCCCCTGCTCTACCAACTGAGCTAACGCGCCAAATCTATTTAGTTTTCAATCATCGGGTGTTAGCTCAGTTGGTCAAATTTTTGTTGGTTTCTCAAGTTCAACCAAGGCTAACGCGCCAAATCTATTTAGTTTTCAAATTTTCAATTAAGGTTTTAAGCTATACTCGCAAATTCAAAAAGCTTCTTATATAATACCAATTAAAGATTTTAAGTCAATACTTTTTTAGATGTTTGCTTGAGTTGTATATAAGCTTTGCGTTTTGCCTAAAATACCTATACTGCAAGGATTTTACTCATTTCACCATTTGTTTTGAATATATTTATGTGGAATTTTAATTTATGCAATTTTGAATATCTTTCATTAGCGGGTTTAAAAAAACACTGTATTCATCCAGCAGAGCTTTTTGACCCCTTGTAGGCACTCCGTTTTTTGTGCAGCACAGGGCATGAAGTCCTTTATTTAAAGCTTCCACAGCATCTGCATTCTGGTCTTTATCCATATCTTGCAATGCATCTATGAAAAAGTCCTTAAAAAGCCTTCCTTCATTGTCTTTGTGCATAAGAACGCTGTACAAAATTGCAGGATAATCTTCTAATGCTTCGTTTAAATCCTCAATATCTCCAGGATGAGTCAATATTGTTGAGATGTATCGCCCCTTTGTATCGGGTATGTTGTGCAGAGCTGCTATATTGTCTTTTGTGCAGAAGACATTAAGGCACCTGTATGTGTCAAGAGAGCTTGAATTGTAAATGTTTTCGCTTGTTGGCAGGGTTTCTTTTGGTTGCGAATTAAGGCATAAGTATGCCATTTCATCGGGGTTTAGGCCGGTAAATATTTTTTTGTATTTGTGAAGGTCAACGTGCTCTGTTTTTATAAGT
Organism: uncultured Candidatus Melainabacteria bacterium; assembly: GCA_949741915.1. Lineage (GTDB taxonomy): Bacteria > Cyanobacteriota > Vampirovibrionia > Gastranaerophilales > Gastranaerophilaceae > MGBC122484. The sequence continues at coordinate 931 of CATJOM010000093.1, forward strand.
TTTGCAAGCTGCTGAAGCCTTTTAATGTTTTTTAGCTCTTTGTTTGTTTTGTATAGAAATCTGGATTTTAAGTCGGGAAAATCTTCTAGGCATTCATGTATTGTGCCCATTAGCTCTAGATATTCATTTGTATTCCATGAATTTTCTATAACACTTTGTTTTCTTTCATTTTTTGAAAATAGCGCCATTTCAAGGAGCTCTTCCCTCCTATACTCATCACCGCGAAAGCATGTGTCGATAGCTTTGAAATATTGGATGGCAAAATTTGTTGAAGCTTCTGGTGTTGAGTTTATTCCAAAAAACAAAATTTTATGCATTTTTTCATCATCATAGCCATAGCTTCTAAATAAGGCGGCAAGGCAGTTTTCTTTATCGCTGTTTAATAATTGCGGCGCATGTAAAATATAATTTAACAATATTGAGTCGTTATCATCCGGAAAATGTGCCCTATTGGTTGATTTGCGGTTAGAGCCGAATGAAATAGTATCATCCAGTAATTGTTTTTTGTACTTAATGCAATAATGTCTTGTGGTATCAAATGCTTTTGATGTTTGTTTTTGTATTCCAAAATGCTTTGTTGTTATGGCCGGTAAAATATGCATAAAATCCTCAATGTTTTTATTTTTTGTTAAAAATCATAAATATTTTTTGTTGCCAGAAATATGCACATATGTTATAAAACTTTACAAAGATAAAATCTGCAGGTTGCCTAGTTTTCTAAAAGTACCTTTATTGCTTCACCATTTTTGTGCATTTCAAGGGCTTTTTTAGCATATTTCATCTGCATTTTTTTGGTAATTAATTTTTCTACATCGACCTTGCCTGTTGAAATTAAATCAAGCGCTTCTCTAAAATATTTTGGTGTATGGTGAAACACACTGATAACATTTACTTCATCATAATGAATGCGTCGCGTGTCAATATTTACAGTAGTTCCAGACGAGCAACCTCCGAAAAGATGCACTACTCCGCCTCTTCGAACTAAGCTAAACATCGCCTCCCAAATTTCAGGTAGCCCTACGCATTCTACAGCCACATCCAGCCCGCGTTTTTCGGGTGTCATACAAAGTATAATTTCTTTTGGGTCGGGATATTTTTTTAAATCTATAATTTCATCCGCCTTTGCAAATTCCTCTGCAGCCTTTAGTTTTAGAGGATTTCTACCCATGGCGATAACTTTTGCGCCCTTTAATTTTGCAAGGCGTGCAAACATAAGCCCTATGGGGCCAATTCCGACAATCCCTACTGTATCTCCTTCTCTAATCGGGGTTCTGGCTATGCCATGAGCTACATTTGCAAGCGGTTCTGAAAAAGCAGCTTTTTTAAAGGAAATTCCATCAGGAATTTTAATTAGATTTTTTTCTACAATTCTCTTTGGAATCGTTATATATTGGGCGTATGCTCCATTTAAAAGGTCTAAATTTTCGCATAAATTTTCTTCATTTCTTTGGCAGAAAAAGCATTCTCCGCATGGGGCTGAATTTGCCGCCACAACTCTGTCTCCTGGGTTAAAATCTTTAACATTTTCGCCAAGCTTAAAGATGGTGCCTGAAAATTCATGCCCAAACCCTGAAGGAGTTTCTTTAATGAGCAGAGGGTGTCCACGTCTGTAGGTTTTTACGTCTGTTCCGCAGGTAAGCGCTGCCTCTACCTTTACGATTACTTCTCCCTCTGCGGGCTCATTGACGTTTACTTCCTCGTATCTTATGTCAAGGGGTGCATAATACCTGACTGCCTTCATTTTCATACTTTTATACAAGCCTTAAAAATCTTATTCAACATAGTATCATTAACTGCTTCAGCTAAATTGTCAAGGGCGTAATTTGTGGATACGCCTGTTAAGTCAATCCAGCCTTGCTTTATAAGCTCAAAAGATAGTGCTAAATCAACAGGGGCGGGAGAATAACTGCCTAAAATCGTTAATTCTTTGTAATAAATATCATTGTTTCTATATCCAAAATCCCCTTGCACAGAAGAGAATACGACGATTTTTCCGCCATCCTTGATATATTCAAGCGCTGTATCGATTGCACTATGTGAGCCGGATGTCATAAAAATGGTGTCATAGCGTAGGTTTTGGTCAAATTTAACACCATATTTCGCAGCTAAATCTTGTCTTTTGGGATTGATATCATATCCAAAAGCCTCTATATTAAAGGCTTTGAGGCCCAATGACATCAATAGTCCGATAGAGCCCAATCCTATTACAAGTGCTTTGTGGCGCGGGTTTTCAGTGCATTTTACAAATTCGTTTTTTTCATTTTTTGTCATATCGTTTTTGCCGCAAAAATCGTATCCGGCGCGCCTTATAGCCCTGATGCAGCAGGCAAAAGGCTCGACAAATGTGACATTTTCAATATCGAGTTCCTTAGGAACCTTGAAAACAGTGTTTTTTAGGTGGCCTTCACTAACATAGATGTATTCGCTAAATCCAGCAGGGCTGATATTCACTGCCTTAAAGGTTTTGCACATAGAATGATTGCCGTTTTTGCACATATCGCAGGAGTTGCAGGGATAATGATGTCCTAAACACACAATGTCACCAGCCTTAAAGGGCATTGCATTATCATTATAATAAGAATTTCCAATAATTTCTGTATTAATTTCAACAATTTTGCCAACAACCTCATGCCCTAAAATTACCTTGGAATCAGGGTTTTTGGCGGCATCTTTAATTTTTACAATGTCAGAGCCGCAAAGACCACAGGTAAGAACCTTGATAATTGCCCCTTTCTCAGTCAGAATGGGCTTTTCCATCTCTACTATTTTTATTTTTCCGTTTTTTAAAATTGCACTTTTCATAGTTTTACAAAATCGTCAAAATCCTTTATTTACGGTGCCATGGGAGGAATTGTCAGTATTCTCTCTTCCGTTTTTATACCGAAAACTGCACTGGAGCCTATATTTGCGAAATTAAACGCGCTAATTACAACTATGGCAAAGAATACAGTCAATACTGCCAAAAAAACATATTCTATCATAGTTTGGGCTCTTTTCATGATAAAATTATACTACGAATTATGGATATGGATAAAAAAACACAGGAAGATATTATAAAATGCTCAAGATGTGGGCTATGTGCGGATGTTTGCCCTGTCTATAAGGCAAAACGCACCGAAAACACGCTTCTTCGTGGTAAATTTTTGCAGCTTTTGGGGCTAATTCGGGGAGATTTAAAATGGTCAAATGCCATAAAATCAAGTATAGCTTACTGTTTGGGCTGCGAAAAGTGCAAAACGCAGTGCCCGTCAGGCGTTAGTGTGCTTGAAATTTTTGAAAAAATAAAACATGAAAATTTAACCTGGTTTGAAAAAATTTTGTATGGAAAATTTATCTTTAAAATTAAGATTTTTATTTTAAAAGTGTTTTATGGGGCTAAACATCCAGTAAAATCAATACTTAGAGGCAAAAAATCGCACGTGCAGAAAATGTCAAAAAGTGTTATTCATTTTAATGGATGCCTATCTAAGTGTATCAATCCTGGGTTTCGGCTACCTTTTGAGTTTTTTGAGGGTGATTTTGAGTGCTGTGGTATACCATATAAAAGTAAGGGAAACTTAGATGAATACAGAGCTGTAGCTTTACGTAACGCCCAAAAGATAGAAAAGACGGATGCTTTGATTGTCTTTAACTGTGCAACATGCTTGTCAACAGTGAGATTGCACGAATTCAATAATCCTAAAACTAAAGACAGGCTTGTGTTTTACACTGATTTGTATAAAGAGTTTTTAAAAAACAACAAATTGACGTCTAAAAGGCCTTTAACTGTTACCTTTCACTATCCCTGCCACCTGAAAAGCGCCGGTATAAGCCTATCTGACGTTGAGGATATTTTAAAATCAATAGAAAATGTAGCATATAAAAAGCTTGAAAACCCAGATGAGTGCTGCGGTTTCGGTGGTGATTTTTTCCTTTGTCATCCAAAAACAGCCAGTTTTTTATCTATACAAAAAATTGATGATGTTATAAAAACTGGAGCAGATATTGTCTTAACTGCTTGCCCTACCTGCCTTTGGAGCCTTAAGTACGGCTTAAAAGCTCGTCATATTAAGAATATTAAGGCTTATGATATGGCTGAATTTCTTTATAGTCTTGACTTTCACGCTAGCTAAGAATTATTATGTGCTTAAAATTAATCAGATTATGTACAATTTTTTGTGCAAGACTGTATATGAACTAAAAAATAAAATGTAAACTTTTGTTACAAAGCTTAATGCTGCATCAATATTACGGTTTCCTAATTTTGGGGTTTGAAAAATATTTTAACTATCAAAATTAATTTTTCAGGTGTTTTATTAAGTTATATTTTACAAAAAGAAATGAGGAGTTATGAATGTAACATTTTGCCAAAACTTTTCTTTTAGGGCTGCCGATAGGAATAATATAAATAATATTGCTCTTACTAAGTATAATAAGGTTCTATATTCAGATACACTTAGTTTTTCTGGTAATAGTATGAAGTTGGGCCAATTTGAAACCTTTGTGCAAAAGTTTCAAAACATTTACGGCCCCGATATAACAAAAGGTTTACATAATATTGTTTCTGATATTGGCAATAAAATAGGCGAGGGTGCAGAAAAGGTTGTATATGCCATTCCAGGAGTTGACGATTTTGTTGCGGGAATTTTAAAGAAACAATCCTTTAGTGATGCACCTATGGCCAAGGTTCAAGATAAATTTCCAAATCATAATTTTTCACAGACACTAGGCTCAAACGGATCTGACCTGATTATTATGAAAAAAGTTAATGGCGAATCGCATTCTTTGCCTGACTGGGCTAAGAATTATCGGGCTGCAATTTATGATGGTGTCAATGTTCCAATAGATAAGGCAATATTATTTGTAAATCAAGCTGTTACAATATCAGATTTTCCTTTGGATTCTTATGTTGACTTTGCACAACAGGTAAAATATTTAACTAGTGTTAAAGAGAAGGTTGATATTTTTAATCCAAATAACGTGCTCATTGACTATGGTGAGAAAAAATTCAACCTGATTGATTTAATGCCAAATTCTTCCAAGTTTTATCAAATTAAGCCTGAAATAAACTGTACGCGAGATATGGTAAACGTATTGTCTGATGCGTTAATGCATAAAAGGTATATGGACGCGCTTAATAAGGATGGAGCTAGTAAGCTTTTTGAAGGAACGAAGAAAATAATTTCAAAAACTCAACAGGCGGGGGATATTGCTGGGCTTAGTGATGATTCTTCTATCACATTTCAAACATATGATACACTTCAAAAGCTGCTTATAGCAAAGGGTAGGAATCCAAAGTATGCAGAATCATATAAAGGTTTTCTAGATTTATACAGAGATTTTTTGAAGTAAGATTTGATATTCTTTGAGCTGCTTAACATCAGAGATGTTGAAGCTTTGTATATTTTATTGCGGAAAACCAATGAAAGTGGGTAATTTTTTAGGGCTTACAAATTAAAATAATGCTGTATAAGGGTTCGGATTTTATCGAAGTGATTGATTAAAAGCACCGTAACTATTGAAACACCAAGGCCAAATACGGTTTTAAGGAAATCTTTTACAACATGTTTATAAACTTTCTTTTGGGTTTCAAACCTGATTCTGTTGTACATTGCAACTTCTCTGCCTGCAAGAAGGCCGACAAATACCCAAGTGGTAGACATTGGAACATTGTTAACATGCTGAAAATACATTAAAATCAGCGCGTAAACAAAATCTATTATGGTGGCAGACCTTATATCTTGCGTATTGGTTTTGAGCTTAAGTATGTTTTGAATTTCGCCGCCTCTTTGATAACATACAATTCCAAGAAGAAGAACAAAGGCTAGCATGCATAAAGACATCTGCCATATATCCAGTTTTCTTGGAAGATAAACAAAAAGGTTTGCAGCATCCTGCATTAACCATTGTGACCATAAAAATGCTGTTGCACCCCATTTGGCTATAATCCAGCGTTTTTGAGGTTTTCTATCTTTTGTGTAGAGGAAAACTTTTTCTACAGGCCTTGCTATTATAAAATAAAGAATAAATGAGCAAATAAAGGCCAAGATATAGCCAAAGAAAGACTTTGCAAGCATAAGCCCGATTACTGTGTTTGATGAAAAAACGCTTAAAATAAGGAATGTGGTTGAAACAGGGATTCCTTTTTTTGTTAAAAGAATGATAACAATAGGTGGAAGAACATGCCACCAGTAAAATTCATTTGCAAAAGGAATTTTTGCGAGCCTGCCAAATGCCATATCACCGTCATTAAAATACCAGCCCAGAACAAAGGTTAAAACGAGGACTGTGCCTGAAAATATCCACAGTACCCAGAACGGCCGGTTTTGATTGGCGGATAAAAATGTTCCTAAAGTTTGTATAACATCGTTTGAAACACAAGTATAAAGGGATAAAAGAAACCCTAGAATCATATAAATATTGCTTGGTGTTAATGATATTGATGTCATATTCCAAGCTTATTTTAGCAAAAAAATATTTAAATCAAACAATATGAAAATTTCTCTTAACAAATTGTCTTTTTTTTGACATAAAATCGGCTTCTGATAAAAATACAGGAGGCAAAAAACCTTTTGATGCAAGAGAAAGCCATGCTAAAAGACTGGGAGAAATTGATAGAATATTTAGATTATGTGTATGTGTGAAGCTTAAAAAATTTATGCTGGAAATGGCTGCCACATTATCTAGATTTATTGCTATTCGTGCTTTTGTATTTTTAATTTTTGAAATTATGTCATGGATTTCATTCAGAACGCTGTCATCTAAATTTACATCTGAGTTTTTGTTAAGAATATTAAGAATGTATTTTCCATTCTTTTTGATTGTTGTTACAGTCATAGTCATCCTTTTGGCTTTTGCGGGTTGTTTGTGGCTACAGCAGCTTGTAGATTTATTCTATAAATATTTTTTGTAAGAATATTATAGTTTGCAACAAGATGCAGTTTGCTGTAAAGCAAGTGCATTTTAATTTTTAATTATTAAAATTATATACATTTTTTATTTTTTCTTAAATCGAGCGGAAGTTATAAATATATTAAACTTTAGTATAATTTTTTAATTATTTGAATTTTTGTCACGTTATGTTAAGATTATTACAAAGTAACAATTTAATAACAGACGGAATAAAATTTTATGAATTTACTTGCCCTTTTTTCAAGTTTTTCAAGACAAAAAAAAGACGATATATTCAATATCTACCCTGACGGTATATTTATTGTGTCAATGGATGGCAGGGTTTTAGATGTAAACCTAAAAATTGTTGAATTATACGGCTTTTCAAGGTTTGATATGATAGGCCAGTATTTTTCAGAGTATATTCAGGGGGGTTCCGGGCTTTTAAATAAAATTGTTGCGCAAAAAAAACCATCAATCACTAAGGCGCAGACAGCAAGAGATGAAGATGTATTTGTAGAGGTTTCAGCCTCTAAAGATATGGAAAACGACAGGGTTTTTGTAACATTGAGAGATGTTACGCAAAACTATAAGATGCAGAATATGGTGAATGGCGAGTATGAAATCGCAAAAAAAATTATAGATGAAAAAAATACATTCTTATCAGAGGTATCGCCTGAAATAATTTCATCTCTTGATTCTGTTGTGGGGTTTTCAAAGGCCTTGCTTGAAGGGATTGGCGGGCATCTTGTTGATAAGCAGGAAAAGTATGTAAGCATTATAAATAAAAATTCAAATGATCTATCTTTTGATTTAGAGAAAATTTTTGATTATTTCAAACTGGAATCAGGGCTTTATAAATATGAATTCCGTACCTTTGATATGGTGGATTTGCTTACAAATGCTGCAAAAATTTATGAACCTCTGTTTGAATCAAAAAAGACGGTTTTTAAGTATGATTTTTCTGCGATTACCACACGTGGTGCTTATTTGGATCCAGCTGTTATTGAAGAAGTTGTAAAAAATATTCTTAATATTTCATATAGGTGTGCAAACCTTGGAACAGTTACTTTTAATGCCGGAAATCCACCTGTAGAGTTTTTGGAAGCAAATGGGTTTGATACAACTGATGCTAATATCAAAAAACAGTTTGTAATGTTTGAAATCAAAGATACAAGTTTTTCCCTAACGCCTGAACAATTGGAAAATGTTTTCAATCCTTATTTTATAGATAATTCTCAGAATAAAAAGCCAATAGGGATTAAAATGACATACCCAATTGTAAAAAAACACATCAAATATTTTAAGGGCGAAGTTTGGGTCTATTCAAAATCAGGCGCTGGCACAATGGTATGTATTTTGCTTCCTATTGAAAAGCAAAATCCTTAAAAAATGGAGATATAGGTGTCAAAGGTAGAATTAGAAGGCGTTTTTAAATCTTTTGATAAGAAAAATATTTTGTCTGACATAAATTTATATGTTGAAGATAAAGAATTTTGTGTTCTTGTTGGGGCATCTGGCTGTGGTAAATCAACATTATTAAGGATTATAGCGGGTCTTGAAACCCAGGATACTGGAGATATTTATATAGGCGGCAAACTTTCAAATGATGTCCCTCCAAAGGATAGAAATATTGCCTTTGTATTTCAAAGCTATGCGCTTTATCCGCATCTTAGTGTTTACGATAATATGGCTTTTCCTCTTAAAATAAGTAAAATGTCCAAGCGGGATATTGAGCAAAAGGTGATGAGAGCGTCTGATATTTTGGGGCTTGGTGAGTATTTAAAAAGAAAACCAAAAGAATTGTCTGGAGGGCAAAGACAAAGGGTGGCGCTTGGCCGTGCAATAGTAAGGGAACCTGAAGTCTTTTTAATGGACGAGCCATTGTCAAACCTTGATGCTAAGCTTCGTGTTCAGATGCGCTCTGAAATTAAAAAACTCCATAAAGAACTAGACACAACCTTTATATATGTCACCCATGATCAGACGGAAGCCCTTACAATGGGCAATAAGATTGTTGTTTTAAATGATGGCAAAATCCAACAGGCAGCAAAACCAGATGATATTTTTAATTATCCCTCTAATATTTTTGTTGCCACATTTATGGGAAATTCACCAATGAATATTATTCCAGCTACCATAAACGATGGCATTCTTTGCTTTGATAGGGTTATGATTACCTTGAGCGAATTTTCAAGGCAAATCATTGGTGGGAGGAAAAAGGTCCTTCTTGGAATCCGTCCTGAAAGTTTTAATCCGTATTTTGTTGAAAGCATCGTCCCTGTTGGGGTTAGGATGAATGTCAATGTAAATAGTGTTGAAGTAAACGGTGGCGAAAAATATGTTTATTTTAAACTTGATGAAACAGAGGTCATAGCGAAGGTAAATTCCAAGATAAATATTGGCACAACTGCTGATTTTTCAATTGATCCTGGAGATTTTCATTTTTTTGATGTTGAAACAAAGGAGAGGATAGTTTAGGGCACTATTTTTACTTTTGCTTTTGGCTAATTATTTTAGGTGTTTATTATAGTATTAGGGTTGTGGTTTAAAATAGGTGCTTTATATTGAGTATAATTTATGAAAACTCCATATCGCAGCCTATCTTCCTGCGTAAATTAAATTTAGGTAATAGATTCCAAAATATGAAAATACAAAGCCAAAAAAGATTGTAAAAATTTTTGGGTACAGTAAAAATTCTGGCATTTAGCATTCTCCTTCCGGATTCTTTTTGTCCTTTATTTCTTCTACCCACACCTTTGTTTCCGAAACAGCTGATTTAAAAGGATTATGAGCATAGTTGTATTCAAGGAAGGGATTTTTTGCCTTCTTATCATAGCAATTCACTTTTTTTTGCAGTTCTTTTAAATATTCTTTAATATCCATATGTTTCTCACTTTCAAACATATGCATTTTTAGCATATACCACTATATATTAATTATAGATAATGTATTTAAGTTTTACACCCCGTTTTGGGGAATCAGTAATGATACTTTAGGGCTAAATTCCACTTTGGTATTATTGATTTAAATTGTGTTAATGCTACACTATCTAGTGTAGGAAGCTAATTAATTATAATTGGGGAGCTTTATTATTTATGAAAAGAAAAATCGGTATAGCGATAATATGTGTGCTTTTGCTTGTAATTGCAAGGTTTGGTTTTGTGAAATTTGCTGAAATGCAGACAGCAAAGGGTAGGTCAGCTGCAATGGTGCCTACAGTAGCATTGAGTGCTGTTGAGGAAGCTGAAATTGCAAATTCTATTGAAACTTCAGGTAGAATAACTGCTAAGTATAGCGTTGATATTGTTGCAAAAGTTTCAGGTTCATTGATGAGTAAGCATTTTAGCGAAGGTGACTACGTTAAAAAAGGCCAGCTTTTATTTTCAATTGATCCGCAAGAGTATGCTATAGCTGTAAATAAAGCAAGTGCAGAACTTCAGAATGCGCAGGCAGTTGCATTCAGGGCGGAAAAAGACTATGAAAGGGCAAAAGAACTTGTTGCCAAGGATTTTATAGCGAAATCAACATATGATCAAAATTTGGCTGAAAAAAATGTAGCAAAGGCAAATATAAGGTCTGCAAGTGCACAATTAAGTGATGCCAGAAGGCTTTTATCGTATACAAAAATTACTTCTCCTGTTTCTGGAAGAATTGGTATGGTGAATGTGACAGAGGGTAACTACATTACGGCACAGACTGGTTCACTTGCACGTGTTGTAAGCCTTGATCCTATCTATGTTAATTATTCTCTCGATTCAAAGCAGTTTAATCAGCTTAGGAATGACACCATTATGCCGACAGTGAAACAGAGTGAACCTATTAGGGTGCAATTAACTTTGCCTGACGGCACCGTTTATAAGTATGATGGTGATGAGGATTTCTTTGGTAACGAAATTTCTCAAACAACAGGATCTATTCCATTAAGAGCGACATTTAAAAACCCTGAACATATTCTTGTTCCTGGCGATTTTGTAAAGGTTAAGATATTTTCAAACACTAAACATAAAAGGCTTATAGTGCCGCAGGCTGCTGTGCTCCAAGATTCTACCGGAAGGTATGTTTATACAGTGGATACTGAGAATAAGGCTGTTCAAACTTATGTTACAACGGATGGTGAATATGGTGATAATTTTATAATTAAAGATGGCCTGAATGCTGGAGATAAGTATATTTCATACGGTATTATAAAAGTTATGAACGGCGCTCCTGTAAAAATTATGAGTGATGAAGAAGTAAAGCAAAAGAAGCTTCAGGAAGAAGCTGCAGCTGAAGCAAAAACTACTAATGAAAACCAGGCTCTACCAGAAGAGAATGAGCAGAAATAAACAGCTTGGGGTAAGGATTTTATAGATGTTTTCAAAGTTTTTTATAGACAGACCAAGATTTGCAATAGTACTATCGCTTGTTATAGTACTTGTGGGACTTATATGTCTCAAAGTGCTTCCACTAGAAGAATACCCTGATATTACGCCACCTCAGGTTGTAGTTGCTGCAACATATTCTGGTGCAAGTTCTGAGGTTATTGAATCAACTGTTGCCCAGCCTATTGAGGCGCAGGTTAATGGTGTTGAGGATATGCTTTATATGACATCAACCTCAAGCAATGGCACATATCAATTGAATGTATTCTTTAAAACAGGAACTGATCCTGATATGGCACTTGTTAACGTGCAAAACAGGGTTTCTCTTGCAACTCCTAGGTTGCCATCTGATGTACAAAGGTATGGTTTAACCACGAAAAGATCAACCCAGGGTGCTGGCCTTGTGATGTATGCAATCCAATCCCCTAATGATTCAAAAGATTTGGTTGAGGTTAGCAATTATGCTTCAATCTATTTGAAGGATGAACTTGCAAGGGTAAATGGTGTTGGTGAAGTAGGTGTACACGGTGCAAGGGATTATTCGATTAGAATCTGGCTTGATGCAGACAAGATGGCTGCCTTAAATGTTTCACCCTTAGAGATTCAAAATGCAGTACAGGGGCAGAATACGCAAATTCCTGCGGGTGATATAGGTGCTGAGCCTCTTATTAATAAGCATCAGATAAAAATAACATTAAAAACTAAGGGCAGATTGACGACACCTGAAGAATTTTCAGATATTATAGTAAGGTCTAATCCTGATGGTTCAACTATTAAAGTTGGCGATGTTGCAAGGGTTGAATTGGCAGGTGAAAGATATTCAAGTATGGCCCGCTTGAACGGGAAAGAGATTGCAGTTCTTTCTGTTATGCAATTGTCTGATGCAAACGCTATACAGGTTGCAAACGACTGTAATAAGAGGATGGAAGAATTGTCACAGAGTTTTCCTGACGGCATAAGTTACTCAATATTGCACGATACAACAGAAAATATCAAAGAATCTCTTGCTGAAGTTATTAAGGCAATTATTCTTGCTGTAATTCTTGTTACACTTGTTGTGTATTTGTTTCTTGGAGATTGGCGCGCTTCGATTGTGCCATTTGTTTCAATTCCTGTGTCCTTGCTTGGCACGCTTGGAATTTTTGCAATTTGCGGATTTTCGATCAATACACTAACGCTTTTTGGCTTTGTTCTTGCGGTCGGCACTGTGGTTGACGATAGCATTGTTGTTGTTGAAAACGTTCAAAGACACATTGAGGCTGGAAAAAGCCCAAGAGAAGCCACGCTGATTTCCATGGATGAAATCACAGGTGCTGTTGTTGCAACTTCACTTGTTTTGATGGCGGTATTTGTTCCTTGCTGTTTTATATCAGGAATTTCAGGCAAGATGTACCAGCAATTTGCTGTCACAATTGCAGCTTCAATTGGTTTTTCTGTCGTTGTAGCCTTGACCCTTGCGCCTGCACTTTGCGCAACGCTACTTAGAAGTCAGGAAGAGATGCCGCGCAGAACTTTTTATGAGAAATTCAGAGAACTATATAAAGACTACTGGGCTAGAAAGCATCCTGTTACAACAAGACAAAAAATTAGAGCCTGGGGTGAGTTCTTTGCTACTGCCTGGGAAATCTGCATTAAGAAATACAATAGATTTTTTGACAGAATTAAAAGCTTTTATTTAAAAGGCTCTAAACATTTTATTGAAAGTGGTAAGTCGACCCTTATTACATATGTTTTATTGGTTCTTTCACTTCTTGGTTTGTTCAAACTTATTCCAACAGGTTTTTTGCCAGAAGAGGATATGAGCTTTATTTTAACAAACATAATCATGCAGGATGGCACTGCTTTATCTAAAACTTCTGAGTTATCATCTAAAATTGAAAACGAGATGATGAAGCTCTCAGGAGTTAAACAGATTGGTGCTGTTATTGGTATGAATGGTGATAATACTGCGATTATTTTTGGTGTATTTAAGCCTTATTCAGAGAGGCTGCGCGCAGGTGCTTTGAAAAAACTCTTTATGAGCCCCGAAGAAAAGAAGAAGTATGAAACTTCGCTTGCTGATTACAAGAAAAATATAAATGCCATAACTGCAAAATATAAAAATGCACAAATTGTGTCATTTGTACCTCCGGCGATATCTGGTATGAGTATGTTTGGCGGTTTTGAGTATCAGTTTTTGGATAAGGGCGACAGGACGGCGCAGGAGCTTTATAACGATGCAAGAAAATTAATAATGCAAGCTAATCAGAGCCCTAAACTGACCAGTGTGTATACACAATTTAACGCAAACATACCTCAGTTTTTAGTTGATATTGATTATCCAAGGCTAAAAGCCCAAAATATATCTGAATCAGAGGTGACTGCTGCTCTGGCTTCTCAGTTTGGTTCGTATTATATTAATGACTTTAACCTCAAAGGCAGGGTTTTTAGGGTTATGATGCAGGCAGATGAACCCTTTAGAAGCGTTCCATCTGATATGAACAAGATATACATTAAAACAAACAGCGGTACATCTGCGCCATTGAGTTCTGTAGTTAGTGTTATGCCTGTAACTGGCCCATACAGTGTTACCAGGTTTAATATGTATAATTCTATTCAGATTCAGGGAAGCCCTGCACAAGGACAGTCATCAGGTGATGCCATTAATGAAATGCAGAGAATTTCAAAAGAAACCCTGCCTTCAGATTTAGGCTATGCTTGGTCTGGAACTACATTGCAGGAAATTGAATCTACGGGGCAGACAACAAGTGTACTTATAATGTCATTAGTGTTTGTTTATTTGTTCCTTGTTGCGCTATATGAAAGCTGGATGCTGCCAATTGGTGTTATGCTTATTACACCAATTGCGATGCTGGGAGCATTATTCTTGCAGTATGTTACAGGAAACCAGCTTGATATTTATGCACAAATAGGGCTTATAATGTTGATAGGTCTTGCTGCTAAACAGGCGATTTTGATTGTCGAATTTGCCAAAGCAGCAAGGGAAGATGAAAACAAGAGTGTGTATGAAGCAGCAATGGAAGCTGCTGATATAAGGTTCAGGGCTGTTATGATGACAGGTATCGCCTTTATTCTTGGTATGGTGCCGCTTGTTCTTGCTGTAGGCTCCGGTGCTGAATCAAGAAAAGCTCTTGGTACTGCTGTATTTGGTGGTATGGTTATTGCTGTTACAGTTGGTGCAATTATGGTTCCTGCTTTTTATGCGCACATTCAAAAACAAAGAGAGCGTGCCAAAAAAGACAGTGACATAAGAAAACAAAGACATATTAAGGAAATCAGGGAAAATGAATAAAATATATTCAATATTTATATCAATATTTATTTTTGTTGGATTCGGGCTTGGCTCGTGCGCAGTTTTTGGTGAAGAATTGCCGGATCTTTTGCCTCAGTCTGCTGATGGTTCAGCTAAAACTGTTCCTGCAGGGCAAAATTATTCAGGAGGCGAAAAGAACTTTTTTGAGGTTTCAAATAAAAAAGAGACCGTAAAGGAAGTTAAAAAGGAAACCAAAAAATCTAGTAGCAAGCAGGCTAAAAATAGTTCTGCAATAAAAGAAAATAAAATGAAAACTCTAAAAGCTGATAGTAAAAAACAAAAACAGGACAGCAGTGCAAATAAGCAGGATAAAAAAACAAAGGCTGCCGTAAATAAAAAGAGCTCAGGTGCTGAAAAAAAAGATGAAATCAGTGCGAGAGAGCTAAAAAAAATCGAGAAAAAGAAAGAAGAATATAAAGAATATTTAATTCCAACAGACGGATATATGCCAGTAGGTAATCTTGAAGATAGAAGTACAACTATAACAGGCTCTATACAGAGGACTCTTGAGTTTAATCTTGCAGACTGTCTTGAATTAGCGCTTATCAATCATCCGAGAATCAAAGCTGCATATGCAGGGGCTTCGGCTCAAAAGGCTGTAAAGAGCCAAACACTATCAAATTATTCTCCACGTGTAAATATTGATGCTGGAATTTCAAGAGTAAAGCCTGATACTAGTATGATGAGGGGGCTATCAAGTGATTCTTATACGAAATATCTTCTTGGCACGATTGGCGTCACGCAGCTTGTATATGATTTTGGTTTAACGCAAAATCAATATACAATTGATAAACTTGCCTGGGAAAGTTCTAAAACACAGATTGAGTCCGTTGTTAATGATGTGATTTGCCAGGTAAAAGATAGCTACTATAGTCTTTTATATGCTATCGCAAGGAAGCAGGTTGCACTTGAAACGGTTGAACAATATCAACAAATGTATAATCAGGCAAATGCATTTTATGAAGTAGGGACAAAACCAAAAGTTGATGTAACCATTGCAGCTGCGAATCTTGCTGATGCAAAGACGACTCTTATTGAAGCCACAAATAATGTAGACATAGCTGTTTCAAGATTGAACAACTCAATGGGGCTTCCTTTTGTACCGCCATATGTTGTTGATACATCTATTCCTTATCAGGATGTTAGCGTATCGATGAAAGAGGTGGTTGAGATTGCAAACTCTAACAGGCCGGATATTAAGATTGCACTTTTAGATGTCGAGCAGGCAAATCAGTATGTAAAACTTGCAAAGAAGTCCTATTTCCCGACGCTTGAATTCAGGGGTAATGTATCTATGGGTGGTGCTGATAATTTTACGGATACAACATGGTATGATGCAGGCGGATATTTGAGTTTTCCTATGATAAATCCTTTTTTAATCAGGAATCAGATAGTGCAGGCAAAAGCCTTACATGAACAGCAAAAATACAGCACCAAGGCTAATATCAATGATATTTATTATGAAATTCAGCAAGCGTATGTAAAACTGGTTGATGCTAAAGAAAGAATTCCATCTACAAAACTGACCGTAAAAGAAGCCAAAGAAAGTTATGAATTATCTCAAGGGAGATACAGAGTGGGCGTTTGCGATGCTATAGAATTAAGAGATGCACAGATTCAATATGCAAACTCTAAGCTTGCATACATTAGTGCTTTATATGAATATAACAGTGCAAAAGCTCTTCTTGAAAAGGCGATAGGACAAACAATAAAACCATCTGAAGCATCTGAAAAGATTGAAATTTAATCTCTCTTTTAATCTTAAATATATGATGGCAGCATTGTTGAGCTATTCTGTTGATTGATCGAAAAAAATAGTTTACCTTCATTGTGTTTATATAACAGCAATCCTTATTAGAAGTCTATTTCAATGTTTTATCATATTTTGGCGTAGATTCTTTGTGTGCTTATAAAAATACTTCCGTCTGGCTAATGCAGGCAGACGGATTTATTATGCATGTCTTTTGTGTAGATTATTATTAATACAAAAGGAGGAAAAATATGACGTTTAATCCATTAAAGGAAAAGGGCATACCCGTTGAAAAACAACTAAGAACCTGGCATGAGATTGTTAAAAGGCCTTATAATAAGGCATTTGTGGATTGCTATACAAGAACAAGACAAATATTGATGAATGGTATTGAGGTTGAGGCTTGGAATTTTAAGCATTGTCTTTCAAGGATGCTTGATGATGTTGAGACAAACAAAATAATTGCTCAAACAAGACGAATCGAAGATATGCATCAAACAACCGTGAACTGGCTTATTCCTGCCTGTCAGAGTGTATTAGAATCGACACTTGCTTATGAACAGGTAGCAGTAGATTTAACTAGCTGGCTTGCGCAGAATGAACCTGATGAATATGTAAGGGAAACATTTAACTTTGGTCTGCTTGAAGATTTTGACCATTTATACAGATATTCACAGTGGTATTATATGATTGAGGGGGAAATGCCGGATAATATACTGCAGGGCCAGACTGATGTTTTTCCTGGAAGGCCAACACAAAATCATCATAATCCCAATGATATGAGACTTAGAAAAAGCTATAATAAAGAAACTGCAAGCCCGCAGACTAAGCTTAATATTATGACTCTTGTTGCAGGCGAACAGCAAACCCATAATTTTTATGCTGAGCATGGATTTATGTATGGCAATGATGTTTTAAGAAGAACCTATGCAGAGATTAAAGATGTAGAAGAAGAGCACGTTACAATGTATGAAAGCCTGATTGACCCGACAGAAACAGTTTGGGAAAAGCTTGTAATGCATGAGTACTGTGAAATTTGCAATTATTACAACTGTATGAAGGATGAGACCGATGAGAGACTTAAATTAATCTGGGAAGAATTTATGATGCATGAAATCGGGCATCTTCATATTGCAAATAAACTTTTGCAAAAATATGAAAAAAGGGATGCAGAAGAAATTATCGGCGATACTGTTTTTGAACCCTGTACGTTTAAGAGCCAGAAGGATTATGTTCAAAAAATTCTTGAAAGTGAAATTGATAAACGTATGGATGGCACTGACAAAATGGGCTATACAACAATTAACAAGCTGCCCGAAGATTGGCCTGGTTATGATTTTCAGGAAGTTTTAAATGCTGATGGTGCACCAACAGAACAAACAATAATTTTAATAAGAGAACATACGGGGCGTGACATTGTTACTGCAGATGAAGCACTTCAAAAGAAGGAGGCTAAACTTATTGAAAAAGGACTTGAAAAATTAGTTCAGGCGCCAAATACAGTACAGCCTTCCGAATATAAAGAAATGCAATAAATTTTTTAAATTAATAATCACATCCTTTCTTTTGTATTAATCATAAAGAAGGGGTGTGATTTTATTTTGGTAATTATATATAATTTTACACTTGTTTATTAAATATTTTCTTTTTATTTCAGTTGCTATGTATAAGAAAAAGAGTGGGATAAGTTTCACATTATCTGGAAACTTATTTAGAAGGCGCTTTTCTATGCATAGAGACTTTCATTGCAAGAAAAAGAAAGTTGATATTTTTTGTGCAATTTTTTGTCAGAATGAATATCAGGGGTAGCAGAATATTTGTCTAAGGTATGAATTTTAACTGTATATATTAGATTGTAATAAAATAGGTAAAAACCTCTGAATTACAAAAACAAGCCTTGCTGCAAATTATTGGATGCAAATAAATAATGGTGGCCCTAAGAAATTATTTTAACAACTATTTGAAATAGTATAAAATATGCAAAACTTATTAAAATCCATCTTATTTGTATATTAGAGTATTTTGATGAAAACAAAAAGCAAATAAGACATGCTGCATAGCAGATAAAACAAAATGTTTGGTAGTAATAAACAGATATAAACAAACTTTGGGTGTAGTTGTTTAATATATAGGGAACTATTGTAATTGAAAGTACGCCAAGTGCAAGCAAGATGCTTCCAATTGAAAATAGTAATTTTTCTTTTCTTAGCTTTGTAAACATATTTATCATTGTATCACAAACTATGGAATGACAAGGGTTGATAATTCAAGCATATTTTCAAAATCGGGGTACTTTTCTTTGAGTTCTCTAAAGGTTCCTTTATCAATAATTTTTCCTTCTTTCATAAATAGAAGCGCATCACATTCTTTTAGTGTAGAGAGCCTATGAGCTATTGCTATTATGGTTTTTTCACCTTTTAGTTTCGATATTGATTTTGAAACTTTATCCTCGGTTTCTAAATCAAGTGAGGAAGTTGCCTCGTCAAGAAAAAGCACATCTGCATTTTGGTAAAATGCCCTTGCAAGGGCCAGCCTGTGTTTTTGTCCGTATGAGAGTTCAGGTTTTTTGTTTATGTCCTTTATCATATCGTAAATTTCGGCTTTTTTAAGGGCCCAGTTCACCCTCTCTGTGTCTATTTCTTCCTTCTTGTCTCCAAAAGTAACATTATCAAGCACACTCAGGGGCATAAGGAAAAAGTCCTGAGGTAATATTGCAATACGTTTGTGCCAGCCGCGTATATTGTCTTCTGTTATTTCAAGGTTATCAACTAAAAATTTTCCGCTGCTTGGCATATTTATTCCTGAAAGTATATCCATAACAGTTGTTTTGCCCGAGCCTGAAGCGCCTACTATTCCTATGAATTCGCCTTTTTTAATTTCAAGGCTTATGTTATTAAGTGAGAAACCTTTTGTGTTGTTTTCGTATTCAAAATTAATATTTTGCAATCTTATAGAATTGTTAAACGTGATTGCTTTATGGTCAGGTTCCGCCTTTGTCCATTCTTTTACTTTGGCAGCTGTTTCAAGAAACCAATGAATAGAACTTCTTGATTGGTTGATTGAAAACATTGAGCCCTGAATTTTATTTAAAATGGGCACAAGTCTTAAGACAACTGCTGCAACCATTGCAAGTGAGGTTACCATATATTCAGGTTTTCCGTTTTCGAAAAAGAATATTAATCCTGTAAGTATACCAAATGCAATTATTATGCCAATCTCTGTTACATAGACTGGGTACGCGCCGTTTGAAGCCAATAATTTTGAATAATTATTTGCCTTATAGAAATTGTCTGCAATATTTTGAATAAAAAAATCTCTGTTTTTTGAGACTTTAATTTCCTTAAGACCCTTAAATGTATATTCAAACAGGCTTGTTAAATCTCTTGTTAGATATATTAGCTGTGAACCATATTCTTTAGCTCTTTTTTTAAAGAACAGCTGCTCTAAATATACAAATGTGGAAAGAAAAATAGCAGTACAAAGGGCTGGAACTGGGAATTTATAAAATAAAAATCCCAATATGCATAAAGCAATTATGCTGCTTGAAATTATAATGGTTACTTTATGCACAAAGCCCCAAACGCTTGCTGCAAGGCAATTTCCCAATAGAGAACTTTTATGCCCGAAGGAGAGGTTGCTAAGTTTTATATAAGGACAATAAAATAATTCTCGCAGGGATTTTTCGTATATAGAATACTGTAAAGATGCCATAACGTTATTTTGATAACGAGTGCATAAAATCATAAATATGTCTTTTAAAATATAGATAAAAATTATGGCGAAACATAAAATTGCAGCCAAAGATTTTACACTTAGGTTTGCACTATTGAAAAGATTATCAAAAATAGGCAAACTCAAGAAAGTTTTATCGCCAGCTAAAATCATCATAAAAGGGAAAATTAAAGCAAGACCTAAAAATTCAAACAGCCCCATTATAAATGAAAAGACAGTGATGAGGAAAAGTTTAAACTTATATCCGTTCGCATATTCCAGTATGAATTTATAAAATACTTTTAAGAACAAAACGCTATCCTTTAAATATCTGCTTGCAAAATACTTATAATACAATTATACTCTTGATTATGATAAATATGTCAAGTAAAGAATTTTTTTTTATCGGGATATCGCTGTCAAATAATCAAAACAATGACAGTTCTGTTTGTGTACTTGACAGAAATAAAAAGATTGTATATCTTGATAAATTTTATTTTACAAATGACATAGAGCTTTTTTTGGAAGAGAATCCCTATGTAAAAAATTCTCAGATGGCTGTTTCTATTCCACACGATAATGCAATACTAGAAGGCAAGTGGCGTATACATTGTAAAAACTACAAGATGTTGACGGATGTTTTTGATATAAATCGTAATGATTGGACAAATAGACTGTCTGACAGGTGTGCAACTGTTTTTTCTAAATTAAAAAAAACAGGGGCCATTGTTTATAGGTTTGAGGTAAATCTTTTAAGAGATGCATATTCTATCGGCGCACATTATCTTCAAAGAACGTCGCTTGATTGTAAAAGCTTACAGAGTGCCCTAAAAATTAAATATGGGTTTGATGAGCTTCCAGAAAATATGCTTCCAGCCTCAAGCCTTGAAGCAATTCTAGGAGCAATGTTTATATATGATAGAGCCAAAGGATTTATAAATACAAAAAAGATATATGAATTTGGCGGAGTCGATGTATTAAACAGGGTGTAGCTTTTATATTTTGGCAGGTTTTGAAGCTTGTTTATGATGGGATTATAAGATTCTGCAAATATCCTCATATGTAGAAAAAAATCTCATAATACTGAGCGTGTTATTTTTAAATCTATTTCATTTGACAATCTTTGAAGCCTTTCCTGTGGCATACTTTTCTTTGAAATCAACAAAGAAAGAGCCTCTTAAACTATATCATTTACGGACTTATAAGCCCCGTTTGCCAATTGTTAATTGTTCATTTGCAAATTTTTCCAATTCGCCATTAAGCGATATTTCCATCTTCAAACTTTCCTAATGTTGTTTATTTTAATCAAAGCAGTTGAAATAAGTTGCAATAAATCACAGTAAAACAAGAAACATGTCTTAATCCGCTTTACCCAGGAGGCAATATCCCGGGCCCTATGCATTTCTAACAGGCAGGCTTGCTTTGTCTATATGTGGACGGTAAAAATCAGTGTTGATGTTTAGTTTTTTTCCAACCTCTAAAAGCATCAAGGCAATTTGCCTGTCATTATCTTTTGTTTGAGAAGTTTCAAGATGCTCTATTAAGATATTAATTTTACTGTATATTTTTTCAAAATAAATATTCTGCGCCACCTTGATTTCAACATTTATCTGCAAAATATCAATTAAATCAAATATTGCAAAAATTTCATCCGCAACCTTGAAATCCATAGTTTGTGACAGGATATCGATTAATGATTGTAATTTTTTTGCAATTATTATTCCTGAATTAGATTTGTTTAGATTGATGAAGAATTTTTCTGTCCCTGCTTTTATTCTTTTTAGTTCACTTAAAAATGCTTCATTCTTGAAATCATGAGTGTGGGCTAATAATTCTTCAAGGTTTTTAACAAGGCAGAATTTTGCAGAAACACGAAATGCATCGGGAATATCCATGCCTAAATTCGCAAGATGCACAACAGGCGTTTTTAATTCTTCATATAATTCCTCATATGTTTTTGCTACCTTAGTAAGTCTTGATTTTAATACGTTTTCAAGAATGGTTTTTCTTTTGTCAATCAAAACGTCTTTAAGGGTGTAAAATTCTGCTGAGTAATGCTTTTCAAAGCCTTTTAATGTTTCAAGCAGTACATTTTGCATAAAAGTATCTATTATAAATTTTCTGCCTTCTGATAAATCGTCATCAGGGCTGCATTCTTTGACTGTGCAATAAAATTCGCTGTCTGGGGTTTTTAGCATCACAAAGCCCATATCCCATTTTTCAAATGTGATTTCAGATGTGACTTCAATTCTGCCCAAGACAAGCTCTGCATGTCCATTTTTTACTACGTCATAGTTTGTTTTCTTTATTCTGTAACAATAAATTTCTTCTAGCTCTGATAAGTTTGTATATAGTGATGAAATAGCCCAGTGACATACTATTTTTTCAATTGAAATTACAGAAGGTTTTACAAATTTTTCATAAATATCTTTGCCTGTGCCATATTCTGGGACATTGCTTTTTGCCTTGGATAAAATGCTTAGGAATTTTTCTTCATAGTTTGTGCCTGTAAAGCATCCTGCTAGCTGCATTGCGCGTGCTGCATATTTCATTACCTGTACGGTTTCTATGCCTGAAATTTCAGCAAAAAACCAGCCACAGCTAGTATACATAAGCATGCAAAAACGCTGTATTTCCATTAATTTTAAGGCATTTGTTTTATCCTTAAAATCAAATGTTTCAAGGCAATTTTCTCTTAAGAATTTATCAACATTTTCTTCATTTCTATTTAGGATTACATCAATATATTTGTTTCTTGCATTCCAAAAATCTTTATAATATTTAGCGCCTTCTGCTGAGCAGAGTTTTATTAATTCATCCCTTAAATAATCTAGTGCATCTCTAAGGGGTTTGCGCCATTTTTGATTCCATCCAGAGGCAGCACCCGTATTGCATCCACAGTCATCTTTCCATCTTTCAACACCATGACAGCAACTCCAGCTTGAAGTTGGCTTAATATCTACTTCATATTCGGGCGGATACATTTCAAGGTATTGTCCATAGTTTGTAATTTCAAAGCCTAGGTCTTTTGCTTTAACACCAAGTACATAAGACAGAGCCATATCACCGAATTTTGTATGATGTCCGTAGCTTTCTCCATCTGTTGCTATATTTACAAGCTGATTTCTCTGTCTTTCTTCTGAATATCCATCTAGAAGCCTTCTTGCAAATTTATCCCCGTCTGTTAACAGAAAATCAAATGCTACTGATTTTGAGATTGCACCATCATAGAAGAATAAATCAATAAATTTTTTGTTGTCAGAACCTTCTACATAATATCTGTATGGCTGGGATGGGTCAATGCTGCCCCAGCTTACATCGTGCCAGTCATTTGTTCCCATTTTTTTAACACACTGTGCCTGAAAGGGTGAAAGAATAGTATATCTGATACCAAGGTCAATCAATACTTCAAGCGTTTCAGCATCTACAGCTGTCTCTGCAAGCCATATGCCTTCGGGCATTCGTCCGAATCTTTTTTCAAAATCTTTTATGCCCCAGATAGCCTGAGTGTACTTGTCATTAGTGTTTGCAAGCGGCATAATCATATGGTTATAAACTTGAGCAATTGCAGAACCGTGGCCATTATACAATTCAAGCGAATGTTTGTCTGCATTAATTATTCTACGATATGAGCATGGCGCGTATTTTTCCATCCAAGATAGAAGTGTTGGGCCTATGTTAAAGCTCATTTTTTCATAGTTATTTACAATATCAAGTATGCGGTTTTTATCATCGACTATTCTTGAAACAGAATTTGGCTCGTAGCATTCACTTGAGACTCTCTCATTCCAGTCATGAAATGGCCTTGCAGAGTCTTGAATTTCTATTTCTTCAAGCCATGGGTTTTCCCTTGGCGGTTGATAAAAATGCCCATGAATAGTTAGATATTTCTTAAATGCCAAACCTTTTACCTCGCTTTTATCCTGTTTTTATCTAATCTTATTTTTTCTTGGTATTATTTGTTTCAGCTGTTTTTGCTTTTTTAATGATTGTAAGCCTGTTTACGTCAATCCAAGGATCGCCAAGTGCCGTTGAGAATACCTTTCCAACAATTTCAATCTTGTCGCCTGTATCTAAATCAATAAATTTTTCAGCATAGTCTCTTTTTAAGAATAATTTCATTTCAGATAATGGTATATTATGATCAACCACATCGTCTCTTTGAATTAAAAAGCCTATATAATCAGCAGTAGGGCGGAGTGCCTTTTTATAATCCAGCCCAAGTGTTGAAAATTTATCAAATGTAGCATTCATTTTGATTTCCTGATTTAAAAATTTTGCAGGGTTTTGCACAACCTCTAAAGGCTGAGCTGCTATATATGGCGGCAAATTGCAGGCTTCCGCATTATTAACAGGTGTTATTTTGTCATTTTTGGCTTCATTATCAATACTAGTTTTAACTGCAGGGCTTATATCTGTTTTTGTATCAGCCTTTGGGGCAGCATAAGAAATATTGGCTCCTGCGATTGATGCAAAAACCAGCAAAGATAATACTATTGAGCATAGTTTTTTATATAACATTCTAAACATTTTTAAACTCCACTAGATTATGATATTACACTAAGATATTTTAACATAAATATCAAGTGTAAGCATAGTATAATTAATATTGATAGTGTGTATATATTAGTTTAAGCAAGGATTTTAAGGAGTGCTCGAGCCTTTTTTTTGACACATTATTGGATTTTATAAACTATTTATTATGGTAATGCTCTATGTTACTATTGGCTATAAATTCGTTACTCTATTCTGTAATCTATGCCTAAATGTGCTAAAACATTATCATAGGCCATTTTTTGAGCCTCTTCGTTCGTTAGGATATCTTTACTTATAAGATTTTCTACTATTTCATCCAAAAACATTGAAGAACCAGCTAGTGTGCCATCCTTATCTTTTCCGCCTTTGTATATATTTTTACCGCAGAAAACAATGAAATCAAGCTCGCTGTGTGCTATAGGAAGGGCATCGCTTACAAGGATGATTCTATCCTTATTTTTGACCTTGAAAAACAATCTTAGCATATCATCATTAACATGGAGGCTGTCTGCTATAATTTCACAATAAATTTTATTATCCAGCATTCCTTTTAGCGCAATGTTGCTTTTTTTGTGGGTTATAGTATCCATTGCATTGAAATGATGTGTAGTACCTGAAACGCTGTATAATTCAGTGCTTAGTGTGTGTCCGGCATGGGCTTTTATATTATTCTTTTCTAAAAAATTAGTCAGTGAAGAATTCTTGTCTAATTCCGGCGCCAAGGTTATAATCTTAACAGTGCTTATGTTATCGCCTGCTATTTTTTTGAAATTCTCAATAGTAGGAGTTAGAAATGTACCTGCGTTTTGAATGCCTGATTTTTCGGGATTTAAAAAAGTGCCTTCAAGATGAGCGCCTAGAATTTTAGCCTCATCGGCATTTTGGTTTTGCATTGCTTTATTTATAAGCTCTAACCTGTTTCTCAGGACAGAAATATTGTCGCCAACGAGGGTGGGGCAAAAGGCAACAATGCCGCGTTTTTTAATATTTTTTGCAAATAGGTGAAAATCCTCATAATTGCAAGTATTAAAGTTTATTCCGTATCCACCATGGATGTGTGTATCTATATATTTCATATGGTAATTATATACTACTTCTTTGGTTCTTATAATGTTTAAATTGACTTTTTGGCAGATATCATTAAAAAAGACGATGTGCAAGTGATATTTCGTGGTGTAAAGTTTTATTAAATTATTATTTTTGTATAATTGTAAATTTTTCGTAACAATTCTATGAAAAATTCTAAAGTCAGGAAAACAATTGCCGATATTAATAATATAAAGAACATTGGAGGCAACTAAAATGGGAATGGCAGCAAGCCAGGCAAGATTTTTAACTCTTACTGCAAGAAAATCAAATGTTGAATACGAAGGCCAGCAGGTTAACCAGGAAAGAACTTCTTTGGCTAATGAAAGTGCCGGCTTGTTCAATAAAATGATGGAATTGCAGGTTCCAACGCCGCCAAGCGCAACAGATTTTTACAATACGCGCTATACTTTTGATGCTAAAGGTTCTGATTATTCTATTACAAATACAACACCAAGAACTGATGGCAAATATGATTTAACTCTTGCATATAAAACCTCCGAAGCTACTGCTAAAGCGTATAATACATTTGGTACGATGAATTTTACAAACGGTGTGCCATCTTCAATTAAGGCATTTGGGACTGATTGCCCAATTACTGTATTGACAAGGAATGCAGCTGGTGATTATGTTGATTCAGCGGGTGTTGTTGATTCAGATGTTAAGACTGTTGCAAAGATTGCCAATGAAAATTTAGAATCAGATGTAAATGCTACGTACTATAAATACAAATATAATGATACAGAATACTATATTTCAGGCACAAACATGGCTGATATTATTGCCGATGCTGCAGCAGCAGGCACTGATAGCTATGATATTTCAAAAACCTTCTCAAGCGGTTTAAGTTCTTATTATGCAACAACACAGGATGTAACCAAGACTGTAAATGCGGTTGGCGGATTTCCTACAACCACTGCTGAAGGGCGTTTTGAACAGCTTTATATCGACAGCGTTGATGAGGATGTGGATGCTTCAATAAGCAAGGCGCTTATTGGCAAAGTATTTGACCTTACCTTGACTCAGGTGCAGGATGATGAAGGGTATGCAGATGCTATGAAGGATTATGAATATCAAAAAATGCTCTATGAAAGAACAATTAATGATATTAATGCTCAGACTGAAATTATTCAACAACAAGATAGAACCCTTGAATTAAGGCTAAAACAGCTTGATACCGAGCAGGATGCCTTAAATACAGAGCTTGAGGCTGTTCAAAAGGTAATTCAGACAAACGTTGAAGCAACATTCAAAACATTTGCATAAACCAGCGCAAGCCAGGGTGAAACTGAGGCAATGCGATGAGCATTGACGAAGTGTAACTATTGATGGCTGCCGTAGGAGCACAGCAAAGCGAGCACCACAGGCAGAAAACCAGCGCAAGCCAGGGTGAAACCATCGATTCATAACAGCAAAAAGCATTACAAATAAAGCTTTTTCAGTGTATTACAAAATTGTAGTGAATAAAAATTTTGACTTATAGAGCAAAATCATTAAAAATAAATCGCGGGATTTCTTTTAAAATTCAGTCCGAAGTTGCTCAATATACTGCTAATAGGGTGGTTTATGGTAAATAATCTGGTTTAATTTCTAATCCATTTATAGGTTTTCAAAAATGTTCTTTATAATCTAAAATAAAAACAAACCCCATAAGAAAAAGAAGGTATTAAGGTTAGACTAAAACGAGGTAAAAATGTCGTATAGATACGATAGTTCGCTGGTTATAGCAAATAAATACGGGCTTGCAAGCTCTCTTGCAAAGGCCGAATTGTACGAAACTTATGATAGGTTAAGAGATATCACTGTATCGGGCTCTGCCTCTGCTGGTACGGGTTTTGGTACTGTAGGTGGTTTTCTATGGCAGCTTGCAAGTTTGTTTTCGCCAAGTTCTTTTATGCCTATTATGGGCGGAAACGCTATGATGAATATCCCGGGAACTTCTTACTGGTCGCCAGTTACGGGGGCAACCTCTAATATTTATGGTGCCACAAATTCTTTTGGAATAGGTGGTTTGGGGTCTTATCCAGGATTCCCATCAGGTGCTGCACCTGTTTCGTGGGGTTTAGGGTCTGTAACTGGTGGTGCAAGTAGTATTTCAAATTCTTATTCTTCTAATTCTTACCCTGGTGGGGTTCCTACTGGTTATGCTGTTTCAGCTTCTGATATAGCAGGGCTTACAGCTGGTTCTTATTTAACAAGTGCTGTCAGCACCGGCACAAACTTTGGCCAAAATTTTATTTTACCTGTAGCAGGCGTCATTTCAGGTATTGGCGGGCTTATGCAGTCTGTGGCTCCATATATGGGTACATCGGGGCTTGCAGCAATCATCGCTGGTAATTTGCTTGAAGGCACAGGCTCTGCAGCGTTGAATGCTTATCAAAATGTGACGGGCAGAATTACCACAAACGCAGACGCTATTTTATCAGACAAGGTTCGAAACATAGAGACTGTCTGCAAAATGCTTGATACTCAGGCTGAAATTGTAAGAAAGACACTTAAGGATGAGATTGAAGGCGATAGCCAGGCCGTGAATGATATATCATAGGTGGGTTTTGACGCTATAACAAGTCTGTAATCTAGACACAGCAGCCTCTTAAGCTGTATATCTTATTTTGTAAAAAAATATATATCTTGAATTCCTTGTATTTCAAGAGTTTGAGGTTAATTTGTCTGCAATGTTGTTTGTTATAAAGTGTCACGTGCAAATTTTATATACCTGTAAACATTGAATTTTGATGGGTTTGTAATGATTTAATGAGCTAAAAGTATTATTATGCCTTGATTTTTAGCCTTTTTATATTGTGTTTTGTAAGATATGACAAGATTTTAATGTAATATTCGGCTTTTTTTGTTTTTAGTGGTCTATAATGCCTAATTAATATGACTTTTCAACGTTGGCATTATGCCGAAAGGCTTTATATGATTGCATTTTGGAGAATTTTTATTCTGAATAATAAGCTGTGAAAAAAATTAAGGCCCAGAAAGGCTCTTCTGTATTGATTTTTTACATTTTTTATCCGTGTGTGCCTTATTAAATAAGTCTTTTAGAGTTTTAAATATGCCGAAATGATTTATTCTGCTTTATCTTGGGTGTTTCATGTTGCTTAAATCCTTTTGTGACGGGAATTGCAACAATAATTTAGAAAAATCAAACTGGAATTTTGCTATTACTCTCTTGTGAAAAAATGCACGTATTGAGGTAAAAAAAATTCATTTTTTGAAATGTTTTGTAAAGTTTTGTAATGTAGATTTGTCATTTTCTAAAGAATCTTCTGTAAAAAACCGTTAATAATAATATATCAATTTTATATCATAACAAGGAGATAAAATGGAGCTTTCCGGTTACAAAAATTTATTGTCATCCCAGGGGGCTTGCGCCTCATCTCAAGCGCAGCGCACCCAAGCCCTGAAAACAACATCTGCCAAGCCTTTGCAAAATTTGTGGGAAAATAATTTACAGGCAAATACGGCTTCTGATATAGATATGGAAGCGCTTTTGGATATTGGTGATGCATCGAAGGCTAAAAAAGCCAATACTGCAGCAAAAAAGATAGCTGAAAAAAGGGCTAAAAAAATCAAACAAAGGGCGAAAAAGAATGGTGAAAATATTGATGTAAAAGTAGATGGCGACAA
The DNA here is from genome assembly GCA_949741915.1 of uncultured Candidatus Melainabacteria bacterium. Classification (GTDB taxonomy): domain Bacteria; phylum Cyanobacteriota; class Vampirovibrionia; order Gastranaerophilales; family Gastranaerophilaceae; genus MGBC122484. Next base: position 30,194 of record CATJOM010000093.1, read on the forward strand.
GCTTATACAGACAATTAAAGATAAAAAGGGGAACATTACAAATATTGTAACTAAGCAGTATAACGCCAAAGGCAAGGTTGTAAACAAAACAAACGAGGTTTACGAAAACGGTGTTGCTGCAAAAACAGTTGATATTAAATATGATAAAAACGGCAAAAAGCAGAGCAAATTAGTTTCTGGAAAAACTGATGGTGTTGAAACGCAGGTGGAGGTGAAATATACAAAAGGCGCGCTTCCTAGTGAAAAAATCATTACCAAAGGTTCGGGCACTAACAAACAAGTGACAAATATTGAGTACGCTTATGATGAGCGCAATTTGCTTGCAAAAAAGGTGAAAACATTGCCAGATGGTAATGTGCGGACGACAGATTATGGAAATTATTTATCTGTCGCTGCAGATGGTGAAATTCAAAGAACTGCAAAAGTTTTAATTGTTGATAAAAACGGTAAAGAAGTGCAAAAATTTGACGAGACACAGAGATTAAACAATAATAACCAGATTATCAATACTGAAAGAACAGACAAAGACGGCAATGTTATAGGCCGCACAGAGTCATTTTATGATGAAAATTTCAATCTTACAAAACACACCGTTGTTAGGTTTTACACAGCTGAAAGTGGCAAAAAAATGGGTAGTTTGTCAACATATTCAAATTATGAGTATTTGGCAGCAGGTAACAAGTATGATATAAAAACTGAACTTTATGACCTTACTGTTGAAAACGGTTCAGAAATTATTCAAACAACTGAAAATAAAGGAATTGCATATTTTGACGGTTCTGTGGATAATGATTTATTAAATAAAAAAACCGGCGCAAAAGTTGTTTAATTCTAATTGTTTCTATTGATTTATTCCGGCTCGATGCTTTTATTGATAGGGCAAAATGCCGGAATTTTTCTATTACTGGCTTGTGCAGTGAATTTAAACAGCTTAATATGTTTCCTTTGTTTGCATAAATTGCTTTTTGATTATTTTTCGCCTGGCGAGCTTCTTTGTATTTTATTGGCGTTTGATTTAGAATATTGAGAACACATAAAATGTGCAGTATGGTTCTTAGTATGTATTTTAGTTATGATGAAAAAGAAACTGAATATTTGAAAAGTAAATGCAAAAAGCTCGCATTTATTATTGATGAAATCGGGCATATTGAAAGAGAAGCTGATAAAGATTTATTTTCTGCGGTTGTTCATCATATAGTAGCTCAGCAGATTTCAACAAAGGCGCAAGCAACCATTTGGCAAAGGATTGAGACATCTCTTGGGGCTGTAAATGCTGATACGATATTAAGTGTCAAGGCAGAAGGGCTGCGAGCACTTGGCGTAAGTTATAGAAAAGCTGAATATATAATGGATTTTGCAAATAAGGTCAAAAATGGCGTGTTCAACTTAGATGCTATCCTGCAAAAAACGGATGAGGATGCTATTAGGGAACTTTCAAGCCTTAAAGGTGTCGGTGTTTGGACTGCTGAAATGCTTTTGCTATTTTGTATGCAAAGGAAAAATATCTTTAGTTATGATGATTTAGCTATCCAGCGGGGTATTAGGATGGTTTATCATCACAAAAAAATCACCAGGCCTCTTTTTGAAAAATACAGGAAGCGCTTCAGTCCTTATTGCTCTGTTGCAAGTCTTTACTTCTGGGCTGTTTCAGGTGGAGCAATCAAGGGCATGAAAGATTATGCGCCTGTTTTACCTAAAAAAGAAGGCAAGAAAAATGTCGCATCAAAAAAGACTATAAAAGTATAGGGAAAGATTAATGTATTATAAATCAGTCTATGACTCAAAGATAGGCCAGCTTACACTTGCCTGTGACAACAAAGAAAATCTTATCGGGCTTTGGGTAGAGGGGCAAAAATATTTTTGCGATACTATAAAAAATATTCAAGGTACGGAAATAATAGAAAATGGCAACCTTGAAATATTTAAGAAAGCGAAAAATTGGCTTGATAGGTATTTTGGGGGTGATAAACCAGGGGCTTTGGAATTGCAGCTTGCACCTGTTGGAAATGGTTTCAGACAAAGGGTGTGGCAAATGCTTTGCGAAATTCCATATGGGGAGGTGATTACATATGGCGACATTGCCCGCAAAATTGCGCATGAGCGCGGTAAAGACAGAATGTCTGCACAGGCTGTTGGTAATGCTGTTGGGCATAATCCGATTTCAATTATCATTCCCTGTCATAGGGTGGTTGCTGCAAATGGCAGTTTAACAGGCTATGCAGGTGGAATAGAGACAAAAGTGAAACTTTTGGAGTTTGAAAATATAGGTGTTGAGCACAGAACATCTGGATTTTTTGTATCAAAAGTGAATAATTTTGCCTTTAGTGGAAAATTTTAATTAAGACCATAAGTGCTTGGCGGCTTGTTAAAATTATTCATGCTATTTATATACAATTTTACACTTGTTTATTAAATGTTTTCTTTTTATTTCAATCCCTATGTATAGAAAAAGAGCAGGATAAGTTTCACTTTATCTGGAAACTTATTTAGAAGGCCCTCTTCTATGCATAGGGACTTTCATTACAAGAAAAAATAAAGGCAATATTTTTGTGTAAAACCGTATATAATTACCATTGGTTTTTTATGATGTGCACAATAATGTGTGGTCTATGGTTTTAGCCCTTTTGTAAAAAAAGCTTATTGCAGCATTGAGTTTATATATGGCACTCTATTGCAAGAAAAGTCAAATTAATTTTTTGTTTAAAATTATATATATTGGCATTTTTTGTGCGGCATTATTTCTGGAGGCAAGATTTTTATAATTTTAGAGGGTCTGTTATTTTATGCTAAAATCAGAGAGTATCTCAAAGGTTTTAAAGGATGTGCAGAAAAATTTTTATAAGTATCCTGATATTTTTTGTCTTTATTGTTGGGGTTTTGACCTTAGTTTTTCTTGATGCGAGGTATATTGAGCCAAATCTTTTGTTTGTGCAAAATAAGACTTTGTATCTGCCAAATTGGGATGAAAGGCTTAATGGCTTCAAAATTGCAGCTATTTCTGATTTGCATATTGGTACAAATGGTATGGACTTAGATAAACTTAATGTAATTATTCAAAAGGTAAATGCTAAGAATCCTGATTTAATAGTGCTTTTAGGGGATTTTGATTCTAAGGCGATTCAAAATGTTGGTTATTCTGATGAAGAATTGAGCACAATTTTTAAGAAATTTAAGGCAAAATATGGTGTTATTGCGATACTTGGAAATCATGATTATCATCATCCTTATCCTGTTAGAATTAGGAAATTTTTATCGGATGCTGGTGTGAAAATTCTTGAAAATGAGGATACTTATATTTATTCTGCAGGCGCAAGCCTTAATATAACAGGATTTAAGGATTTATGGTATTTTAAATCAAGGCCTGATGAAGTTTTAAGGCCTGATATAGTTGGTCCAGTGATTGTGCTTTCGCATAATCCAGATTTATTTTTTGATATGCCCAAAAGTGTAAGTCTTACCTTAAGCGGGCATACGCATGGTGGAGAAATTAGTCTGCCGCTTTTAGGTTCTCCTATTGTACCTTCTGAGTTTGGGCAAAGATATAGAAAGGGGCATATTATTGAAGATGGCAAACATTTATATGTAGTTGGAGGGGTGGCGACTCTCAGCGGATTTCGATTCTTGAATCCGCCAGAGATTGTAATTTTGAATTTATATTCTGAAACTGGCCATAAAAAGATTATGAATACGAGAGTGAAGAGGGGCTTTAATAAAAAGCATTGGAAAAAATGTGTAGAAATTTATTGTAAATATAAGGATTTATTTTGATTTTAGTTTTGCATAGCTTTTTGGTGTTTTGTACTATGGGCTCAGATAAAATTTTTGTAAATTTGCAAAAATTTACAACCACTATCTTTTCTTAAAGTTTTTCAAAAATGAATCCGATATACAACACATGTAATGTGATGACAGAAAGGAAAAAGATGGGCAGCAGCGTAAATACTAACACAAGGCTGGGCGGCGCGATAAGAGCTGCATTTAGCGGTAATGCCGGTGGGGCATCAAAAACAAACAATAACAAACCTCTGTTTTCTTCCGGGGGGGGGTAGTTTAGGCAGCACCAGCTGTACAGGCAAGCCCCCGGATGAGTGCCAGTACATATGCTCAAACAAGGGCGAGCGAATTACAGGCAAAGATAGACAGGGGCGGTACTACTTTAAAAAGTGTAAAGCAAAATGGTGCAACTCTTACTAAAACTTTTACAAGTGGCAAAACCATTGCTGAAACCTATAATGACAACGGGATAAAAGAAAAAGCTGTTGTAAAATCTGGCAAGGGTGCTAATTATGAAGAAAATGTTACATATTTTAATCCTGTGACTGGCAAAAATATTCTGCTGTGATAAAAAAGGGAAAAGCTCCAAACCAGACGACAATAAAAGCCAAGTATAACGAGGATGGCAAGCTTATTGAAAAGCATGCTAAAGAAAAAGAATGGTAAAACTTTTGATGTTATAAAAACTTTTGATGCCGAGGGTAATCTTTTGTCTAAACAAGTTAAAGAAAATGGCAAGATTGCTTTTAAATCAAATGATAAAGATACTGATAAGGCAAGCAAAACCGACAATAATAAGGGTAATACACAAGGCAAAACAGGCGTATACCAAGAATTGATAGAAGTACAAAAAGCTGTATACCGGGGAGAAAATCCTTCTGATGCAAATGTAAGATTTGCTGATTCAGCTATTTTTGAAACGAATGATGCGTCAAAAAAGAGGGCTGCATACGCTAATGCTGCACAAAGCGCTGCAAAAGAGCAGATTAGTGCAAATGATGCTAACAAAGATGGCGTTATGAATTATGATGAGTATCTTGACGAGCAGATGAATTTTTATGACAGTATCATTGACAACAAAGAAATCAATCAAACATACCGCGCAGAATATAATAAAGAAATGCAGACAATTTTTGGCCAGATGGATTTAAACAATGATGGGGTTTTAGATTCCAAGGAGCTTGCTGTATCCTTTATTGCAATGGATGCAAGTACGCAAAAAACAACCGAGCTTTCTTTAAATACTCCTGAATATTCGCTTGATGGAAATATTGATGTTTCAAATATTATTGAATATCAAAATCTAGGTGATAGGCTAAAAGAACTATATACCGGGTTTTTTGGAAATGAGGAGGGCTAAAATTAGCCCTCTTTTTAGATAAGCAGAACAATAGCGAAATTTTAATTTTTGTAACAAATTATTAAAAAAATAATGATTTTCTTCAAGTCTTGCTATGATGTGCCGATATACAAGATATAGGAATGTTTCAGGGATTTTGACATAAAGAAATGAAGCATTAAATTGTATTTAAACTCATGTTATGACGTACTTTTGGGGCAATTTTTTGGCTTGTTTTGTTTTTATTAAATTAGGCAGGCTTTGCCCCTTATAAAAAAGGAGTAAACTGTTGCAGCAAACAATACAGATAAATTTAAAAAGATTAAAGAACTTTTTAGGGTTTTCAAAGAGTTATCTAATCAGGAACAACCCGATAAAGGCTTTTATCAATGAGACTGTTGCAATAGTGAAAGATACGCTTTCAATTAATAAGAAGAGGAAGCTTGCAAAGTACCGTCTAAATTATCAAATGTACAAATTGAACCAAATGGAAAAACTTATTGCAGCAAATAATGACCATGTTTTCCTGAGGGGCAATAAATTTAACGAAATGAGATAATATGGGTTTAATCACCGCAACAATTAGAAAGGCACAATTAAATAATTACAGACTGGATTTAGAATACAGGATGCAGCTGATTAACACATCCAAATTAAATCTGAGCCAGACTGTGAATGAACTTTTGAGCGTTAGCAGTGATTTAGATGTGAATTCACCAGAAGCCAAGGCTCTTGAGAAAAGAAAAGAACGCCTTTATCTGGTTGAAAAGAAGCTTGAAGAACAGGCGCAAAGGTTTGAAACGCAGCTTAAAATGGTCGAAGCAGAGCTCCAAAGCTGCGATCAGATGATTGATAAGAATATTCAATACTCTTACGGTGGCGGAAGATAGCTGCCGGTGAGCTAATGATAAATATTGATACTACAAGTAATTTTATTATGGGTGCTTTGAATATCAGGCAGGAGGAGCCTGCAGATTATTCTGCTGTATATGAGGTTATAAAGAAAGCCTTTGTTAATGCTGAACACAGCGATGGAAAAGAGCAGGATTTGGTTGTCAAGTTAAGACATTCTAAAGCATTTATTCCTGAGTTGTCTATTGTTGCGCTTTATAATAATAGTATTGCAGGACATATTCTTTTTACCGAGGCACTTGTTAATGATACTAAAGTGCTCGCGCTTGCTCCACTTTCTGTCTTGCCCCTTTATCAAAATATGGAAATAGGTGTGTCATTAATAAAGTAAGGACATAAAATTGCTATTGAGTTAGGTTATACTCATTCTGTTGTTCTGGGGTATCCCGAGTATTACTCAAAAGCAGGATATACTCAGGCATGCGAATATGGCATATTTCCTCCTTTTGATGTGGAAAGTGAAAATTTTATGGCAATATGCTTTGATAAAAAACACAGCAAATTAAATGGTTTTATTAAATACGATAAGGTGTTTGATTTGTAATTAAATAATTTTGCATTTGTTTGTTAAATATTTTTATTCCATATTTTATGCACAAAAGGCGCTTTACGACTTTTGGCTTTGCAAAAGTCTGCTAGACACTTATTTTATGATACTCCATTGCACAAAAAGCCAGATTAACTTTTGTATAAAGTTTATATAATCGCCAAATTTTATTTTACAACAATGTTTACAAGCTTATTTGGTACGACAATTGTTTTTACAACGGTTTTACCTTCTATGGCTTGTTTTATCTTATCGCTATCTAAAGCAAGCTTTGTTAGATCATCATTAGACTGGTTATTTGTTGTTTCAATTTTGTCCCTAATTTTGCCGTTTACTTGAACAATAAGGGTGACATTATTTAATTTTGCCAGACTTTCTTCATATTTTGGCCAGTCAAGCTCGTGAATTGAAACTTTTTTGCTGCTTTTTTGCGCAAGTTCAGAGTAAATTTCTTCACTCATATAAACAGCAACTGGAGATAGGAGTTTGATTAATGATATTAAAGCAAAACTTAAGACATTGGCTTCTATATCTTTTTCATCCTTAACATAGTCATAAATTGCGTTTGTTAATTCTCTATATCTTGAAACAACGGTATTGAACTGAAATTCGTTTTCAATGTCGTTTGTTATTTTTTTGATTGATATATGAACTTCGCGCAGCAATCTGTCTGATTTTGAGTCTAATTTTTCAGGAATTTTATAATCAAGGGTGATTAAATCTTGATATTTTGAATAGAGTCTGTAGACTCTGCATAAAAATTTATAGCAGCCTTCTACGCCAGCATCTGACCAGTCAAAATCTCTTGCTGGGGGTGAATCTGAGATTATGAATAATCTTGCTGTATCGGCACCGTAGTTTGCAAATATTTCATCGGGGTCTACGGTGTTGCCTTTTGATTTAGACATTTTAGAGCCATCTTTTAAAACCATACCCTGGGTTAAAAGGTTTTTGAAGGGTTCATCAAAATCAAGAAGCCCTATATCTCTTAATGCCTTTGTGAAGAATCTTGAATAAAGAAGGTGCAGGATAGCATGCTCGATTCCACCAACGTATTGATCAACAGGGAGCCATTTATTTACAAGGTCTTTATTAAATGCTTCTTTGTCATTTTTAGCATCAGCATAGCGCATATAATACCAGCTGGAGCACATAAAGGTGTCCATTGTGTCGGTTTCTCTTCTTGCAGGGCTGCCGCATACGGGGCAAACAGTGCTTTCAAAGGTTTTTGATGTTTTAACGGGTGACATTCCCTGAATAGAAAAATCTACATCGGTTGGGAGTTTTACAGGTAAATCTTCTTCGTTAACTGGCTGGCAGCCGCATTTTTCACAGTATACAACAGGGATAGGGGCGCCCCAGTATCTTTGTCTTGAGATTAGCCAGTCGCGAAGCCTGTATTGCGTTTTAGAGTGGCCAAAACCTTGTTTTTCTGCGTATTGTGTGATTTTTGCCTTGGCTTCTTCGTTATTAATTCCGTTAAATTCACCTGAATTTACAAGGGTGCCTGGTTCAGTATAGGCTTTATCCGGCGTATAGCCTTCGCCGTCTATTACCTGAATTATTGGAAGATTATATTTTTTTGCAAAGTCAAAGTCTCTTTCATCATGCGCAGGAACTGCCATGACAGCACCAGTGCCGTAATCTACTATTGCATAATCTGCAACCCAGATGGGGCAAATGCGTCCTGTAAAAGGGTTTATAATATGTGTTCCAAGTGGGGTGCCTGTTTTTATTCTTTCCGTTGAAAGTCTTTCAATCTCAGACATTTTTCTGGCATTTTCCCTGTATTGTTCAACGGTTTCTTTATTTTCAGGGGTTGTTAATTTTTCAATATCTGGGTATTCTGGTGCTACAACAAGATATGTTATGCCAAATGCTGTATCAGGGCGCGTTGTGAATACTGGAATTTCAAGGCCACCTTTGTCTTCAAATTCTTTAACTTTGAACTTAAGGATTGTACCTGTAGATTTTCCTATCCAGTTCGCCTGCATGGTTTTTACATTGTCGCCCCAGCCTTCAAGCTTGTCTAAGTCTTCAAGTAAAACTTCGGCATAGTCTGTTATTTTTAGAAACCACTGTTCAAGGTTTTTCTTTGTGACATCTGAATCGCAGCGCCAGCATTTGCCATCTATTACCTGTTCGTTTGCAAGCACTGTTGCACATTTTTCGCACCAGTTAACGGCAGCACCTTTTTTGTAGGCCAAACCTTTTTTGTATAATTGCAAAAAGAGCCACTGCGTCCACTTATAATAATCTTCTTTGCAGGTGGCAACTTCTCTGTCCCAATCTACAGAAAGGCCTAACATCTTTAATTGTTTTTTCATATAAGAAATGTTTTTATCGGTCCATTCTGCAGGGTTTGCGCCATGCTGGATAGCAGCATTTTCGGCAGGAAGGCCGAAACTATCCCACCCCATAGGATGTAGTACATTGAAGCCATTGGATTTTTTGAATCTTGCTATAACATCTGTTATTGTGTAGTTTCTAACATGGCCCATATGCAGTTTGCCAGAGGGGTATGGGAACATAGAAAGAGCATAATATTTAGGCTTATTTGAATCATCATAGGTTTTGAATGCCTTATTCTTCTCCCATTCTTCAAGCCATTTTTTTTCAATTTTTGTGGGGTAATATTCGCTCATTAACATATGTTTTAAAACTCCAAGTCTTTTCTTAATATGAATTATGTAAAAATTATAACTTAAAAATAATATTTGAATCGTATTATTTTAAGATGCTTTATTCTGTGCAGCAGTAATGAAGGAGCTAATTGCTCTATAGAGTGTGTTTAGCATTTTGATGTTTGTTTAATTGTTTCTTTAACCAGGTTATACCCTGCTTCAAAGGAATCAATGTTGAATCTTAAAAAGTCTGCTTTTTTTGCCTGAGAGATTTTTTTTAGTGCCTCAAGGACACTGTCTTTTGCAAGTATACCGGTTTTTCTAATCAAAAGACCTAGTGCCATTATGTTTAAAAGCCTTGTCTCGCTTGATTTAGCAACTAAATCGGTGAATGGTTCCATAATGTAGCTTATGTCGTTTCTTGATTTGTTTTCGCCTGTCATTGAGGAATTTAGGATTGCTATGCCGTTTTTTGCAACGGTTTTTTCAAAACGGTTTAGAGCTGCCTTGCTTAAGAAGATGCCGTAATCCGCCTCATCAAAGATAGGGGATGGAATTTCATCATTTGAGATTGTGACATAACAGTTTGCGCTGCCACCACGCATTTCAGCGCCATAAGATGGTATCCAGGTTGTGTTTTTGCCCTCTATCATTGCAGCTTCAGCCAGAGTTGTGCCTAAAAATAATACTCCCTGTCCTCCAAAACCTGCAATGATTATGTGTTTTTCATCTTTTGAATTCATAGATTTTATTCCGTAATATTTGTTATATCTTTAATTATCCCCAATTTGTGCACCTTTGAGATTTCGTTTTGAATATACTCTAAAGATTTAACTGGGGATAATTTCCAGCCTGTTGGGCAAGCACACAAAACTTCTACAAAGGAAAAACCAAGCCCATTTATTTGATTTAAAAACGCTTTTTTGATTGCTGCTTTAGTTTTTATTATACTTTGAGGGTTAAAAATGCCGGTTCTTTCAACGTATACAGCACCGTCGCAAAGGGCTACCATTTCTGCAATTTTAACGGGATAGCCGTTTTTTTTGGGGTCTCTGCCTTTTTTTGTTGTGGTTGTAATTTGCCCTAAGATACTTGTGGCACTTGCTTGTCCACCTGTCATACCGAAATTTGTATTATTTATGCATATGGTTGTTATGTTTTCGCCCCGGCATGCTGTGTGTATAGTTTCATTCATACCAATTGTTGCAGCATCACCGTCTCCCTGATAGGTGAATACGATTCTATCAGGTTTTGCACGCTTTACGCCTGTTGCAACACAGGGCGCTCTTCCGTGGGATGAACCTACAATGTCTAAGTCATAAAACTTTTCCATACTTATAGAACAGCCAACAGAGGCTATGGCTATTGTTTTACCCTGAATTCCTAATTCGTCAATCACTTCTGCAATAAGTCTTAAAACTACTCCATGTCCGCAGCCTGCGCAGAAGGGATAGTCATAATTTTCCTGTATTGTTTTCGGGCGGCTAAAAACAAGTTTATTTTCTTTTTTAATTTCTTTTAGCATTTTATGTGCCCCCTGGAAGAATCTTGGCTTTCATTTTTTGAAGGATTGTCTGAAATCACTTTTAAACAGGTGTATTTGCTAGATAGTTCCTTGATTTTTTCTATTATTTCGCCTTCTTTAACTATTGCGCCGCCAAGCCTTGATAGTAATTCTATCGGGCAAACGCCGTCTATTGCGGCCTTTGCATCAAGCATCATCTGGCCTTCATTAAGCTCTATATTAAGGATGGTTTTTTTGCCTTTGGCTGCATCTTTTAATTCTTCTGATGGGAAAGGCCACAATGTAATGGGCCTAAATAATCCCGCCTTAATTCCAAGGCTTCTTGCCTTTTCTACAGCGCTCTTTGCTACTCTTGCCACTGTGCCAAAGGCAGTAATTAAGATATCGGCATCATCTGCCATGTATTTTTCATACATTACTTCGTTTTCTTGGATAGTGCCATATTTTCTTTGAAGTTTTTCGTTTAATAATATTAAGTCATTACCTTGCATATGAAGCGAGACAAGCTTTCTAAAGGGACGTTTATTGTTGCCTTCACCAATGCCGTCTGCTTCCCATTCTGATGAATCAGGTATTTTAAGGTCAAAGGGTTTAAGTTCGACAGGTTCCATCATTTGCCCAAGCATACCATCAGCTAAAAGCATTGCAGGATTTCTGTATTTGAATGCAAGATAGAAGGTTTTATAAGTAAGTTCTACTGCTTCATTAATTGTGGAGGGGGCAAGAACTATGGTTCTGTAGTCGCCGTTTCCACCACCTTTTGTTGCCTGAAAATAGTCTCCTTGAGACGGCGTGATGTTTCCAAGGCCTGGGCCTGCACGCATTACACTTATAATTACACCAGGGATTTCTGCTGTAGCCATAGCTGAGATTGCTTCTTGCATAAGGGCAATGGCGCATGAAGATGAACTCGTCATACTTAATGTACCGGTTGATGCGGCGCCTATAAGCATATTCACTGCCGCCAATTCCGATTCAGCACTTATGTATGTGCGCCCAAGTTTTGGCATTTCATCACTCATAAATTCGCCGATTTCATTCTGTGGCGTAATAGGGTAACCAAAATAGCATTCTAAGCCTGCATTGATTGCGGCTTGAGCAATTGCCTTGTTGCCTTTCATTAAAATTTTTGAAGTCATACTAGCTATTTATAAACCTCTTTTATTGCTATATCAGGACAACTAATGGCGCACAAGGCACATCCTATACAAGCATTTTCTTTTGTATTAACTATAGCGTATCTGCTGCCCGAAGAATTAGTCAAATTACCTATATCTATAAGTTTTTTTGGGCAAACACTAACGCATATCCCGCAAGCTTTGCATTTTTCTTTATCAATTACAATGTTTGGCATGACTACATGGTAGCACCTGAATTTTAAATTACACGGAATAATTTTCTTTTCTTTACATTTCAAGATGAAGTTATATGAAGCAAAATACTTTTTGGCGCTGCTATGCAAGGGTTTTATTGAGTTAATTTTCTAATTAAAAAGTAACTTTTCTTTTGTCGTACGTTCTATTGGCTTCAATTCTTACTGATGGAATATAAAAACTGAACACATTTTTCATATCATCAAGACTTTCTGCTTTTATATTTCCATTATGTGCATTAATAATTCTTTTAGATAAGTATAAACCGAGGCCTATTCCTATTTTTGCGTATTTTGATGAGAATGATGTATATTTTTTGAAAAGCTGTTTTAAAATTTTATCAGGTATGGGCCTGCCTGAATTTTCAATATAAAATCTGAAAAAGCCTTTGTCATTTGCGAGATTTATATTTATGCAGGAATTTTTATCAGCGTAATTAAGTGCATTTGCAATTAAATTCATAATCACTCTTTTTATTTGAATTTTATCTGCATATATGATGCTTGTTTCCATATTGTTTGCGTGTATGCGGATATTGAGCATTGATTCTTTTGCAAGGCTTTGAACTTCTTCTTGGCATTTTAGAACAAGTTCTTTGATGTCAAAATATTCATATACTAAATTCAAAGCACCTGCATTTACCCTATAAGTTTCAAGTATTGTAAATACAAGGGTTTTCATATATTTGCAGGAATCCAGAATGCCCGAGACCAGACTTTTTTGTTCGCTGTTTAAATTACCGAATGTTTCATCTAAAAGTATCTGCAAGCCTGCTATTTGGGAAATGGTCGGGGTTTTCAGGTCATGGCATAAAGTTGCAACAAAGGCATCCTTTTGTTCGGATACCTTGTCTATATCAAAAATATTTAGTAAATTACATTGATTATTATAACGCAAAAGCCTTGGAATCATTAAATAGAAGATAAAGGAAAAGAATATTATAAGCTCGCATTGTTTTGCTGAAAAACCAGTATAGGGGTTGTAACATAAAAACAGCAAACATAGACAGAAAATGCAGTCTTTCAAGGTTTCATAAAGATTTTTCTTTAAAAAATCCATCATATAATGCAATTGATCTTTTCTTTTTTATAGAGTTACAATTTTAAATATTATAAAATATATTCAAATTA
>CATJOM010000094.1 GCA_949741915.1 uncultured Candidatus Melainabacteria bacterium
CCATAATCCATCTTTAGGTGTTACATTTTTAAAATATGCATCGCATATTATCTATATTTTATATTAACAAGAGCCTTGTTGTTCATTGCTATTAATTCCATTGAATTCCAAAATTCGTTTGGAGACAATGTTGATTTAGCTTCTAGATTTACCGTAACTTTTGTAGCGTACATTTCAGCTAATCTTCTATCTATCATATCTGTTGGTTGAACTGCCATCTTCTTTGCTCTTTCATATATCTTACATATATATAAAGTATTTATAGAATATAGAATTTCAGCCTCGAGTTATTTTGTTACAAAAGTTTACATATTATTTTAATCTCAAGTTGGTCGCGGTTTTTGCTCAAATATGCTTTTATGATATAATAAAATCGCTGTTTTAAAGCATTAAATGGAAATTTAGAGAGGGATTTTATGAAAAAATACAGAATAGGTGTTGATATTGGCGGAACAAACATTAAAATAGCACTAGTTGACAAGGAAGGCAAAATTGTTTATTCAAACACAACGCCAACCCGTGCAGACCTTGGTTATGAACATTCTTTAGGCAATATTAAACTTGCAATATCAGATTTGATCAAGGAAACGAACGAATCAAAGGATTCTATCGAAGCCATAGGCTTTGGTTTCCCAGGACAAATTGATTATCAGGCAGGAATCGTAAGGCTTCTACCAAATATGCCAGGGTGGGTTGATATTCCAGTCGCAGATATTATACAAAAAGAATTTCAAATCCCCACGCGGCTTGACAATGATGTAAGGGTTGCAACGCTTGGAGAATTAAAATATGGTGCCGGAAAAGGCTGTCAAAACCTTGTTTGCATTACCGTTGGTACAGGAATAGGCTCAGGTCTTGTAATAAACGGAAAACTTGCAAGGGGTGCAAAGAACGCTGCTGGGGAAATCGGCCACATTAAAATGTCTATGGGTGACGGACCTTTGTGCGGATGTGGCGACTTTGCATGTTTTGAAGCATACGCTTCAGGGCCTGCAATTGTACAGATGGCAAAAGAATATGTTATGGGTGGCAAATCATCAAAATTTAAAGAACTTGCAACAGAAGAATTAAGCCCCTACATAGTGGCGCAAGCAGCACTTCAGGGTGATGTTGTTGCAAAACAGATATACAGAAAAATTGGTGAAATAATAGGGCTTGGCTTAACATCTGTTGTAAACCTTTTAAATCCTGAAAAGGTTATTATCGGGGGTGGTGTTGCAGACGCTGGGGATATACTTTTTAACCCCATCAAGGAAGTTATTCAAAAACGAGCAATGCCAATACAAGCATCAAGCGTAGAGATTGTTCCTGCAGTTCTTGGAAACACAGCAGGTGTAATTGGCGCAAGCCTTTTAATTGAAAGTTAAGAATTGATTTATTAATGATTAAAATGCTGGAGTTTTAAATATGCTCCGGCATTTTAACTGTATTTTTCAAAGCGCATATTTCAAAATCTACAGTTAATATAATTTTACATAATTAACATTTTTATTGCCCAAAGTTTTATAAATTAGATTTTCAGGCTACAATTATGTTAGACATTCAAATTAGGGAATCAGAATATGCCTGTATATTTATTCTGGGGCGATGAAGATTTTACGCTGGAGAATGAGATTAAGACAATAAAAGAAGAGGTACTAAAAGTTTCAGAAGGAAATGAAGTTTCACCTTTGAATTACAGATGCCTTGATAATCCTGATTACAAGAGTCTTATTGATGCGCTTCGTTCTCAGCCTATGATGTTTGGCGATATTGTTTATAAAATAAGGGCGGATAAATATTTTCTCGAAACAACAAAAAAGATAAAGCTTGACGATAAAGAGACGGAAGAGATTATAAAGGCACTTGAATTAGTTTCCGACAGGGTGCATATAATTTTAGTATGCCCAATTCCAAAGGGAGATAGAAAAAAACCAGATTCAAGGAAAAAACTGTACAAGGCTGTACAAAAAACCGGCAGTATAAAGGAATTCAGCGCGTTCAAGGCATATGAAGAATATAAAATAATTCCCACACTAAAAACAATGGCTCAAAAAATGGGTTTAAAGGCAGATACTGCAGCGCTTACGATGATTGTAAGGCAGACAGGACCTTCTTTGAGGGATTTATACACAGCGCTCGAAAAGATAAAGCTTATAATCTATCCAAAAGATGTTATAACACTTTCTGCGGTTGAAAAAATAGGTGGGGAGGGTAAAAATATTTTTCTTTTGAATGATTTAATCCTTGAAGGAAAAGAATCCGAGGCATTATTTCAGATTTCAAACCTTTTAAACAAATCTCATTACCTTGAGATTTTAGCGTTTCTTCAAAGCTTTTTATCAAAATCATTAATTACAAAAATTTACTCAAAATCAATGTCAAGCTTTGACATTGCAAGAAAAACAGGTCAAAATGATTACGCTGTCAAAAAGGCAATCGAAAAATTAAACAAAATCAGCCTTAGTGAATTGATTGGAATCAAACAAAGATTGACGCATGCAGAATATGAGATAAAAAGTGGGCTAAAAGAACCACTATTAGCATTTGAAGAAGCCTTTATGAACGATGCATCCGATGACATTACACAGGAGATGCTATGATAAATAAAATCTTAAAGAACAGATTCCCGTTTGTCTCAAAATATTTTGAGATGCTTTTAGATAACGATATTGACAAATTCCCGCAAGCTATTGTATTTGAAGGGCTTGATGTCATAGGTCAGTATATGTTTTCAATGGAGCTTGCTAGGATTTTAAATTGCAATAAAAACAAGGAAGAAGATTGTGACTGTATCAACTGCAATTGGATAAGGGAGGCAAAACATCCTGCCGTAAATATGGTGACACCAATAAATTATAAGGATGATGCTTCAAAAACTGTAATATCAATAAATCAAGCAAAAAAAATAACATCAGGTTTGAGTGAAACAAGCGATTATCACAGGTTTTTTATATTTGCAGATGCCAGGATAAAACAGAAAAGTACCATGGAAACTGCCTTAATTAAGGAATATAAGGATTTAAATTTTAATTTCCCCGAGGAGGATTGGGTGCCAATACCATTAAGCACCAAAATTTTCAAGGCAGAGGCTTCAAATTCGCTTTTGAAATCAATAGAGGAACCGCCAAAGAAGACAACATTTATATTCTTATCAAAGAACAGAGAAGATATAATATCTACGATTGTTTCAAGAAGCAACGTTTTTAAGCTACCTAATCTGAAAACCAAAATAAGTTTATCCGATATCATTAAAAATTTGCTTAAGAGCTATCCCACATACAATACTCGAGAAGCAATGGAAGCTGCGGGAGAAATTGAGGGAGCAATAAAAAATGATGATATAGATATATATGATTTTTTAAACGGGTTTCAGGAATTGGCACTCAGCCTACTGAGAAACAATCTGAAAGACATGGCATTGACTAAAATGTATGAAAATCATATAAGGCTTATACAAAGAGCAAAACAGAGAATTTCCGTCTCAATGAGCTCAAAGGTTGTTTTGGAAAGTTTGTTTTTAGATATAGCGGTTAACAATTTGGCGCCTTAATGTCATCTGCGCACAAAACTTTTTTTTAGAAGGCACAAGGATTAAAATAAATGAAGAATATAATAGCAATATCAGTTCCAACTGGAGTAGGGGCTGAAATAGGCGGTTTTGCAGGGGATGCAGGACATATCGCAAGGATGTTTTCAGAACATTTCAGAGTTATAGTCAATCCAAATGTTGTTAATGCTGGAACTTTAAGTGCAATAAATAATGATATGCTTTATGTTGAAGGATATGCCTTTGATGATTTTTTTGGCGGAAATATTAATCTAGAACCAGTTACCAAATTTAACAAAATCGGCGTAATATTTGACAGAGCAATACCTGATAACATTTTGAACATTCACTTGAACACAATTGAAGCAGCAAAGATTGTAAAAAATTATAATATTCCTTTTTTCGAATTGACAGATGAAAATACTGGAATCAGTCTAATGAAAGATTCATCAGGAATTTCATCAGGAAGAGTGCACAATGAGAAAACATTATACAAAGCAGCAGAAAAACTTATCAAAAAAGGAGTCGAAGCCCTTGCTGTAGTATGTTTCTTCGGGGATGAATGCGAAGATGAAAATTACAACAATGGAGCTGGAGTAGACCCAATTGGCGGCATTGAGGCTGTGATATCTCATTATCTCACAAAAGAATTCATGGCGCCAACTGCACATTCACCCGCATTTTCAAGACTTGATATTTCATTCAAAAGAGAAAATTATAAGGTGGCATCCGAATTCATTTCATCAACCTATTTGCCCTGCATACTTGATGGGCTTTCTATGGCGCCAAAATTACTAAAAAATGGACAAATCAAACGAGATGATGTCAAATGTCTTATAGTGCCAAAAGATACCCTTGGCTCAAAAGCTGTATTGTCATGCTGCAACACTGGGATTGATATTTTTGCTGTAAAAAATAAGACCGTACTTTCAATTGATTGCAACAAGCTAAAGGAAAGTGATATAATTGGAAATATAATAAAGAGCAATATCGTGGAATTTGAAAGCTATTGGGATTGTTTAAATTTTATAAAGGATAAGTATGAATAAAAAGTTTAAAAGTAGCAAAGTCAAAAAGGACTTTCAAAGTAAAAAAGGTGGATGGACACTAGTTGAATTATGTGTTGCCATGATTGCACTTGCAATACTTGTTGGCCTTTCTGTTCAAGCCATAAAGCCTAGAAGACTTATGATTACGCCTTTTGCATATGCCGGGTTGCAAAACTTAAGACAAGCCAACAATCATATTCTAAATAAGTGCAATGAAGGCGAAGTCTACGGCTGCTCTTCAAATACTGGACTCCTTCCGGACACCACGGAAGGACAAATATCAATGATGCAAGATTGGATGAACAACCATATTTTGCCCGATGAAGATAAAGACCCCACAATCCCTGATGACAGGCGACCAGAATTAAGCACAATGGATGAAATATACTGTCATGAAGTTGCAAACCTATTCACCTTAATAAATGACAGTGTCCATTGCAAATATAAAGATGGCGAAGGCGAAACAATGCTTCCAAAGGGCTCTACGCCAGGTGTTCCAAACTTTCAAACTGCAAATATGGTTGCATATTACTACCTTGAGAGGCCTTGGAAAAAAATAATGAGAGCAACGCCAATGGAAGGCAGTGATATGTCAATGCAAACCACAGACGAGACTTTTATGAAGCAGATTTTTATTGATGTTAATGGAAATGATGGCCCAAATAAACTGGGTGAAGACCAGTTTCCACTTAGAATATACATGACAGGAGAAATAATACCTGGTGCCTGCGGGTTGTATTATGCAGAAATAGCCCCAATTGACGGCACACCCGATGTAATACTGGATGAGGATTTATTCTGTGATAATGTAGCTCTTTGGACAGAAGGAGACAAAAATAATCAAAAAGAGGACAACTGGATAGAGCAAAGTTATCCATTCTCATATAATTTATACAGAAGTCATGTTCCTGATATTTCCGACCCTGAAACAAGAAAAACAACTACACTTATTCGCGGAGCAAGCTATAAAACAGCAGCGTGCAAATCAGGCAGGGATGTATTAATTCCAAGAGAAGGTTTTTGCGATATTGATAACGACGGCACTGATTATGAAACAGATCTGAATGCCAAAAACTACAAAACCCTTCAAGACTGTTCAACAGGAACAGAAGGCGAGAATGCTTTTTGTGTAACAAGGATTTCAAGACCCGCAAACCCTGGAATTTTTAGACTCCCCTTAAGTCTATAGGACATATTAATAAATCTATCAAACCCCTGTGATTATACATCATAGGGGTTTTGCAATAAGTGACTTATATATTAGGTTTGAAACTTCATATGTAAAATTTTATTACCTGCTTAGTGTCATGGTTTATAAAAATAACCCTAGACTACACAACAAATGACTTAATAAAATTTAATTTGATTTTTTATTGTAATAAACATATTTTAAGTGCTATATAAAGCTTTCAAGTATTCATTAAGAATGGTGAAGAAATATTTATGTAACATTTAATAAAATTTGTCAAATTCACTAAAGAAGGGATAAAGAGTCTATTCTACATGTGTAGAATATATAAGAAGGTTAAACTTTTGATTTTGTGATTGCCATTCACAAGACCTTTAGTTTACTATAGAAGAGTGTTAAATGAACATTTAAAAGTTCATTAAATCTGGAGGAAAAGTGTTAGAAAACGGATATATTCAAATTTACACAGGCGATGGCAAAGGCAAAACCACTGCAAGCCTAGGACTTGCAATGAGAGCCTTGGGCCATGGTTGGAAAGTATTAATTATCCAATTTGCAAAAGGCGACAAGGGTACGACATACGGAGAACTAGCTTCTTCGGGGCGCTTTACAGACAATCTTGAAGTTGTTCAATTTGGACTTGATCGCGTTTGCTACTCTCATAATTTAAATATGGGAGATTATATGGAATCCAAAAAAGGATGGGAATATGCACAAGAGGCAATTCAAAGTGGAAAATATGGTCTAATTATTTTAGATGAAATCAATATTTGTATCGATTTAGGAATGATTAAAGTACATGATGTTAAAAAAGCACTCTTAAACAAACCAAGAAATTTAGAGATTGTATTAACAGGAAGAAGGGCTCATCAGGAACTAATTGCTATGGCTCATCTTGTAACAGAAATGCAACCCATTAAACACTATTTTGATATAGGTGTTATGGCAAGAAGAGGGATTGAATATTAAAGCTTCTGAGTTTGCGGGAGAATAATTTTTATGCTAGAATAATTCCATTGAAGTGATGAAAAAGATTTTAATGGGGAAATGGGGGTTTTGAAAACTCCCTTTTTTTTACTTGTTAGAAATTAATACTAACCCGAAAGCAAGGATTTAAAAATTACTCATTGGGATAGTTTAGTATCCTCTCCCCAAAAGGCATGGGTTTGAATATTGTTTCGAGCATTAATAATATATTCTTGAGTTTTGTTTTACACTGAGTTCTCAGAATAGCCATAATTTATCATAAAAATGGTATAAATTGATAGAATATGACAAATTAAATATTTATTATGTCCTCCTTTAATTTAGCTTGTTAAATTAATTATGCCAGGGTTATCTCTTGAAGCCATAAACTCGACTTTTTGTAAAACGCAACACATCTGATACAATAAAATCAATGTTGTCAACTTTACCCTTTCATCTTCAACCGTCAAATGTTTCGGACAGATTAAATACAGCGATTTTATTGAAAATTCTTTTAATTTTTATGTGATACATGCTCATTTCAATCTCTTTAGTCATAAGACAAGAGGTTAAAAGCTCTCTATAGTTTATTTGCCCCCCTCTTAACAACTAAAATAAGCCCTTTTGGCTTATGAAATACAACTACAAAAGTCAAAAAATGGTTAGCAGATAATCTTACTGTGTGACAAATTTCAAGTCTAGATGCCGTTTGGCGTTAACATTGAGATAGCCGTTTTAATAAAGAAGCTTTAATCACTTAGGCTTTCGTCTTAGTATGATAACATTAGATTTTTTTATTAACAAATCTCTCACCACAAACACAAAAATTCTAAGTACCATGCAATAGTAAAGTTTGTAAAAATAAAATTTGACAGCACTAAATTATATTTTATTACGCATCCTTATTAAACAATTCTAGTTTCTTTGCCCTTGGCAGATGCTTTATTCTGTATTCTTCTTTCATAGCCTCCGATTTTGTTTTATATTCTTTTGTGTATAGAAGTTTTACAGGTTTATTTGCACTTGTGTATTTTGCACCTTTCTTTGATGTGCCTTCAAGATGCTCTTTATAGCGTCTTAAAACATCTGTGGCAATTCCAGTATAAATTGTGCCGCGCTCAGTTTCCAAGAGATAAACAAAGTATGCCATCTAGTGTTTGTTTCACCTCATCAAAAGTTTCAAGCTGTACCAAAACCTGTCTGTACTTTGAGGCATTTTTTACCTTTGAAATATAAAAGCCGTAAAATTTCCTCATAAATTTAATTCCGTTGATTTCACCCCTGAGTTCAATTTCATCCTCAATATGACAAAGCAGCATTCTTATCTTTTCTTCAAGATTAGGCTCCTCAATAATTCTTCCGGTAAGCAAATAGTGTTCAATTCTTGAAGCAAGGGTAAAGTCACCCATTAGACCTCTTCCAATTGAAACGCCATCAGCCTTAGTTATTTCAAGACATTTAATTGCATCTTCGACTGTTTTAATATCTCCGTTTGCAAACACTGGAATATCCAGTTCTTTTTTAAGCTCACCTATGGCCCTCCAGTCCGATATTCCTGAATATAAATCACTTCTGCACCTTCCATGGAGAGTAACAAAATCAGCACCTGCTTTTTGCATTAATTTGCCAAATTCTATAAAATTTTTATTTTCCTGACTCCAGCCCAGCCTAAATTTTACACTCATTGGAATATCGACTGCTGATTTTACCGCTTTTGCTATTTCATAGGCAAGCTCAGGAGTTTTCATTAGACCTGAGCCGTCATTTGATTTTACAACCTTATTTACAGGGCAGCCGCAGTTTATGTCAATTACACTTGCTCTTTCTTTCAATAATTTTGCAGCATTCACCATTAAATCAGGCTTATGTCCAACTATTTGAAATGAAAGAGGATATTCAACCTGCTTAAAATCAGCAATTTTGGGGTTCGGCACATTCTTAAGAGCTTCAGATGAAAGCATTTCTGTTGAAAGAAGACATGACTTGCTATGGTGTCTTATATGGTTTCTATATACAATATCCGATATGCCAGCCAATGGCGCCTGGATAACCTTTATATTTTTTATATCAAAGTTTTTGTTTTTTAATACGTTATTTTTGTCCAAGATAATCCTTAAGTTCTTTCAACCTGCCCTGCACATATTTTGTGTAATCATCTTCTGTTCCTTCCTGAGATTTCAGGGACAGATATTTTTCATAATATACTACGGCTTCTTTGTATTCTTCTTTTGTATCCAAATCAACTGCAAGCATATAATAGCATAAAGAAAAATTAGCATCTGCATTTATAGCTTTTCTATATTCAGCTATGGCTTCATCGGTTTTTTTGCCTTCATCAAAAATTGCTCCTTTATAATAATAGGCATAAGCATTTTTAGGATTTGCTGCAATTATTTTATTTAAAAGTGCGAGGCTGTCATTATATTGTTTCTTTTCATAAAGGCTTATTGCCATATCAAGATTGCGCCCTTCCTGACCCTGCTTTAAAGAGGCAAGGGCAGTTTTTGCATCAGTATTATCTGGTTCAATTGAGAGGATCTTATTCAAGTATTCCGTAGCAGCATTTGTGTTCTGCAGATTTACATATGAATTTGCTATAAAATACATAGCTTTTGTGTCATTTGGAGTTTTTTCAAGAACCTTCTTGAAATATTCTATTGCCTTTTCGTTTTGCCCCAGTTCAAAATAGCAGGAGGCGATTGAATATAATACCTCGGGCGTTTGCAATTGAATTTTGAGGTAATTATCAAGCGCTGTTTTATAGTCTCCTGAATTAAAATATTTTACAGCAGTGTTGTATAAATTACCTGCTTCTTCTGTCTTTATTTCATTCTTCATTGCAATAAGCTCTTTATTATTAGGCAGATTAGACAAGCCATGGCTTACTGCAGCATCAGCTTTTGCTGTTTCATTTTGAAGGCGGTAAATCTGTGCAATATTTATATAGGGCTCAGGCATTTTAGAATTAATTGCTATGGCTTTCTTATAAAATACAATTGCATCAGGATAATTTTTATTCTTATGTAATTCATAAGCATAATTAAACTGTTTATCATAATCATAAGGGTTTGAAATTGCTTCATCTTTAAGATATGACATCAATGCTTCACCTGAAAGGCTTGATATAATCGCTCTTATACCCTCTTTTGCATCGATATTATCGGGCTGCATTTTGAGAACTTTTTTGTATTCTGCTATTGCATTTTTATTATCATTCAGTTTTTTGTATGCATCAGCTTTATAAAATAAGGGTTCAATACTGTTTGGCTTCTTTGCAATCATCATATTATAGATATCAATTGCACCGTTATAATTTTTCATCTCTAAATATAAAGAGGCAAGGTTTGTTAAAACAACAGGGTCGTTGGGATTTATATCCTGAGCTTTCACATACTGGGCCTTTGCTAAATCATACTGTTTCTGTTTTTGAAAAATTGCGCCAAGATTAATAAGGGCTTGGGAATCCTTAGGATTTGATGCCGCCCTTGCCATCCAAAGAGATTTCAGGGAATTTAGGACATTATTATCACCATTTTTAAACGCAAGAGAATATTCGTCATTTGCTGCATCAAAATTTCCAATATCATCCAAAATAAGTGCATACTTATAATGTGCTATGCCATCATTTGGCTTTAGCTTTACTGCTTGTCGTATATTTTCAAGTGCCATCTGCTGATTGTTCAGACTTTTATAGATATCGTAAAGCTGCATCAAGATAGTGTATGAATATTTTGAATTGTTTTTAATATTGTTAAATTCATATCCGGCCGCAGCAATTTCACCCTGCGCTCTCAGATTTTTAGCATTTTGGTATTTGGCATCTGCATTCAAATTCTCGTATTTTCTTAAAAGCTGATTTAGGGTATTTTGTATGCTTGAAACCTTAGCTGCATCTGTACCTTTATTATCACTCCAGTATTTCATATAAAATAATGCAGATTTTAGGTCATTAATAGCTTTTTTTGGCTGCTTTTCTGTATTTAAAAAATATTCAGCTCTTGAAACATAGGCAGTATAAAGCGCATTTTTAACGTTTGCATCATACGGCACAAATCTTAGTACTTTTTTAAATTCATTTATGGCGGATGTGTATTTCTTCTCTTTGTATAAATTTACGCCGTTATTGTAATAAACATTGTATCTTTCCTTTATGTCATTAGGATTATCAGCAGCAAAAACAGAAGGAGAAGCTAATAATAGCGCTAAAATCAGGGTAGAATATATTTTATTGTTCATAAAAAAATACCTTTAATTTAAAATTCCACACCCAATTATACTACAATATATTTTTAAGCCCATAATCTTAGAGCTAAGGTTTTTGGTATAATTAAATCATATCAAAAATTAAAATTTTAAAACCCTTGGAGGCATTATGCGCTTAAACCATATTAACCACGATAAAACAAGACTGTTATTATTCTTTGGCGGATTTAACACTGATTATAATTGTTTTGAACAGTTCGACAGAAAGACATCTGATATTTTATTTATTAATGATTATTCAAATATGGATTTTGAAGAATTAAGATATTTTGATTTTTCACCTTATACCGAGATGAATCTTACAGCATATTCATATGGAGTTTGGGCTGCCAATCAAGCGCACCTTGCACAGAGCCTGCCTGAAATCAATAAAAGTATTGCAATCTCTGGAACTTATTATCCTGTGCATTCTGAATTTGGAATAAATCCAAAGGTTTTTAATATTATGCTTAATGCCCTTAGCCTGCAGACTATGGCGAATTTTGAAAAGAATATGCTTGCAAACTGTCTTAAAGGCGAATTTAAAAAGGCTGACAGAACACTTGAAAATCTAAGGCAGGAATTAATCAATATAAAAGCAAGTGCACTTAAAAGTTCAAATGAAGATGGTTTTGAATTCGACACCGTAATAATAACCAAAAAGGACAAAATCTTTCCATATAGAGCGCAAGAAGCATTCTGGAATAATCACAGTCATAAAATAGTCTTGGATACAGGACATTTTCCGTTTTTTGAATTTGAAACACTTGATAAGATGTTAGAATTATAGAAAATACAAAAATTTTATGAATTTTTCAAAAGCCAAAGATACATACAGAAAAAATGCCATTGTGCAAAGATTAATGGCAAAAAAGCTGATATCAGAAGTTACAAAAAACTATGGCAATTCTTTTGATAATATTTTAGAAATCGGCACTGGCACAGGATTATTAACGGATGAGATTACATCAAAATTAAATATTAAGAAACTTTATCTGAATGATTTAACGAAAAACTTTACAGGTACAACACCCTGCAAATATTATCAGGGGGATATATTAGAAATTTTAAAATGCGGAATTAAAGAGAAATTTAACCTAATTATCTCAAATGCGGTTTTTCAATGGATAGATGACAAAGAAGAATTGCTCTTGAAGCTTAAAGACAGACTTCAAAATAAGGGGTTGATTGCATTTAGCAGTTTTGGACATAAAAATTTCTGTCAAATTAAACATACTGCAGGTTTAGGGCTTAATTATGAAAGTTTTGCGCCGCTTTTAAAAAAAACAGGGTTTAAGATTCTTTATTTTGAAGAAGAACTTGAAACCCTGTATTTTAAGGATATGCAAAATTTATTAGAGCATATTAGGCTAACCGGCGTTGGCACATCTAAAACTTTATGGACAAAACAAAAATATGAAATATTTAAGGAAGAATATTTGAGGAATTTTTCAGATGAAAACGGTGTAGAATTAACTTATCATCCTGTTTATTATATATGTGCTTTACAGCATAGCTAAAAATTAGTTAAATTATGTAGCAAGATAATAAATCACGTGCAGCATTTGATGAATGAATTTTTTTAATAGCCCTTTTTTCCATCTGCCTTATACATTCTTTTGTAACGCCATACATATTACCTATTTCTTCAAGTGTTTTTTTAGTATTATTATTTAAGCCGAATCTTAAAACTATTACTTCTTTTTCTCTTTGTTTCAGGGTATTTAGAGCAATTTTTATATCCTTTTTTAAATCTTCATATTCTACGGTTGATTCTACATTTTGATTAACGTCTTCAATGATTTCAGAAAGGCTCATCTCGCTACCGTCCATTGTATCCATTGTAGACTCAAGAGAAAGAGCCTTGGTATAGGCACCAAGGAATTTATCAATTTTCTCTTCTGAAATACCCATTTTATTTGCAACAACAGAAGACTTTACGGCACAGTTATATTTTTGTTCAAGAGAATGTTTTACTTTCTTATACTTTGATAATGTTTCCTGAATGTAAACAGGAATTTTCATACAATGAGACTGTTCAGAGATTGCTTTAAACATGGCCTGCTTAATCCACCATATTGCATAGGTTGAAAACTTATACCCGAGTTTCCAATTAAATTTATCTACTGCTACAATAAGGCCAAGGTTACCTTCCTGAATTAAATCAAACATCGACAGGCTGCATACATGGATTGATTTTTTTGCTATATTAATTACAAGCCTTAAATTTGCCTGGATTAATTTTTTTTTGGCTTCTTCATCGCCAAAGCCTGAAAGCCTTGCCAATTCTTTTTCTTCATCTGGAGTTAAAACTTTAAATTTAGAAATTCTTTTAACATAAAATTTTAGAGATTCATCCACAATAAAATTTGAATTAAATACAGAGGCTGTTTTTAAAACTTTAGACTGAACATTTTTCATAAATCTTATTCTCCTTAAAAATTTCACACTAACTGCTTTTGTTTTTTGGGTACTTATTGAATAGCACAGATGAAGGTCCTTTGGATTTGCAGCACAAAATATGCCTTTGAATACGTTTCAATAAGAACACCAATTTTAGCCATATAACAGGCTTTTATTATTTTGACTGACTGCAACAACGAAAGATTAAACAAAGATATTAGGGATTAAGATATTTAGATTAAAATTTTGATATCTAATTTATATATTTAATATATC
>CATJOM010000095.1 GCA_949741915.1 uncultured Candidatus Melainabacteria bacterium
TAGTTGATAAAACCAAGCTGCATACTTCATGGATATTTATAAATTTAGTTTTTTATGATAAATAATTTAGCGTTAAATTATTGCAAACAAAACTGTAAAAAATACACTTTGTGGTTGTCAAAAATTATTTTTTTAATGATTTATTTAATATGTACCAGTTAAAAAAAGGAAAAATTATGTTAAAAATTCCAACTATAAATATAAAACCAACAAGATGCGTACGGCCTAGTTTCTTGAATGCAGCTAATACAGCTATAGCAAAAGCAAAAACCATCTGTGATAGTTTTGTGAAAACACCTGAAAATGCAGCGCAAAAATTTAGTAATCAGTTTAGCCAAATATTAAATCCTGAGGATTTGCCAATGTATAAGTACAAGTGTGATTTCAAAGAATCGACCCTTCCTTTTGCCAGAACACCGGAAGAGCGTGCCTATTTATTTAATTCGTCAAGTAGAGTGCAAAAAAAGACATTGGAATGTATTAACAAAATTAATGATTATTTGCAAGGGCGAAATAAAAATTTTGAACGAGGTGTACATACAATAAGAACATCTGAAATTCATTTTAAAAATGGGGTTGTAATTACAGTTGCTAAAGCAGAAGATGCTAATCTTGCCAAAACAACGCCCATAAAAACCTTGGAGCTGAGGTTGAAAGACTCCAAAGAGAAATTAAAACTTCTTGCATATTCACATAAATGCGATGAAGCAATTAGTAAAACATTTAAAATAGTAAATAATACAATGATTAAATAATACTAGCAGAAAGCTTTTTTGTAAGTGTTTGCAGCATTATAATGCTCATACTTATATGTTTTTCTACATCTGATTGTAGCACCCTAATGAGTATTGGCATTATATTATAATTTATCGCAAGCACAAAGAACAAAGAAAAAACCGGTTGAAACCGGTTAAATTTACCACATATTAGAGAGAGGAATTAGAGAGAAAACTTTTTAAATAACCTATGGGTTATTGTTTCTATATTTAGTTAATTCCCAATTTTGTTTTACTTATAACGGAGTAAACAAAAAAATTAATTTTTCTTAACAATACAAAATTAAAGATTTTTTTGTTAAAATAGTCTTTGTTATGAATATGGAATTTTTATACGGGAAAATTCACAGGGCAACAGTTACCGATGCAAATTTAGAATACATAGGCTCTATTACCCTTGATAAGAATTTAATGGATGCATCAGGTATTTTGCCTAATCAAAAAGTTGAAATTTTAGATGTAAACAATGGTGAAAGGTTTTGTACATACGTCATTGAAGGAAAAAAAGACACTGGTATTGTATGTTTAAATGGTGCTGCTGCAAGAAAGGTGCAAAAGGGTGACAAGGTGATAATTGTAGCCTATGCTTCAATGACACTTGATGAATATAAAAATTTTCTACCAAAGATTGCCCATGTCGATGAAAACAATAGAATCATCCATGTTTAGGCTTTTTATGTATTGGTTTTCCATTTGCAACAGGAGGTCTTTTGAATGCAGGTTTTGGATGATATTTTTTGCGATAAATGGGCCTTAAGCTTGTATTAATTCTGAACCCTGGTCTGTAGTAACTTGCATATAATTCATTGGAGACGCTAAAGCTTATATTTGGGGTAGAGTAGCTGAATGATACACCTGGTGTTGTATAAGAATAATGCTTTGAGTTTGTGTTGCAATATGTTGTGCAATTCGTGCCTTCACAGACTGTTTGTGATGGTGTGCAAGGGTTTGGACATGGAGAATTACAATAAGCCGAGGCATTCAAATTGTTCCCAGCTAAAACGAGAATCGCGCCAAAAATTTCTAAAAACATTTTTAAATTCTTTTTCATAAATCCTAAAGCCTCAAAAGTTTTACATAAATTAAAACGATTGTGCGGGCCAAAAGTTCATTTATGAAATAAAAATCAATTAATAAACTCAGATTTCAGTAAAACTCATATGGCTAATAAATATTTAATAAATTTTTATAAGAATTTAGATGATTATATACAATTTTAAACCACTTTGTTAAATGTTTTTCTATTGGGTGTCATATGTGCAAAATAAATATCCCGACAGGCTCTTACAAATCAAAACTCTTACAAGAAAAAGTTAAGTAACTTTTTGTATAAAATTGCACATATTTGCAAAATTTTATTTTTGGCAAAAAAGCTATAGATTTAAGCATTCTTTATACTTACGAATTGATTGCCTTTTGACATAGCAATTTTTCCACTTCTTACAAATTCCTTAACGCCATATGGTTTGATTAATTCAACAAGTGCCTGAATTTGTTTTTCAGAGCCCACGGTCTGAATCGTGTAAGCCTTGTCTGTCACATCAATAATTTTAGACCCTGTTGCCTCAACAATTCTCAAGACGTCGCTTCTTTCCTCGTCTTTGCAGTTTAATTTTACTAGCGCCACTTCACACTCAAGTGCTTCACTAAGGCTTAAATCTCCTACTTTTATAACAGGAATAAGACGGTTTAGTTGTTTATTGATTTGTTCAATCGCATCAGAATCCCCATCTGTTACAATTGTTATTCTAGAATACAGTCTGTCTACAGTTGGTGCAACAGTGAGGCTTTCAATGTTATAGCCCCTTCCTGAAAACAAGTCTACAACACGCGATAGTACACCCGATTCATTTGTAACGAGTATTGAAATTGTATGAAAAACGCCCATTTATATAAATTCCTTATTTTGCTGCACAATCATTAGATAATAAAACTTTTGTCAAAGGTTCGCCCGCAAGTACCCATGGATAAACCATCTCAAAGTTTTCAACTACAAAGTCAATAAATACAGGCTTTTTGGCCTCAATTGCCTTTAATATTGCAGGTTCAATCTCTTCTTCTTTTTCAACCCGGATGCCAACAGCGCCATATGCCTCAGCCACTTTAACAAAATCAGGCCCTGAAATCTGGGTTTCGCTGTAATGTTTATTGAATAGTTTTTCCTGCCACTGGCGCACCATTCCAAGATAGCCGTTATCAATAATACAGTTAATCACATTAAAACCGTAATCAACGCACGTGGCAAGCTCCTGAATATTCATCTGTATAGACCCATCGCCCGCTATGTTTAATACAAGTTGCTCGGGTTTGCCGGCACAGGCGCCTAATGCTGCAGGAAAGCCAAAACCCATGGTGCCAAGGCCGCCCGATGTTATTAATTTTCTGGGTTCATTAAACTGAAACAGCTGCGCCGTCCACATTTGGTGTTGACCAACCTCTGTACATACAATAGGATTATATTTTTTTGTTATTTCATAAAGTTTTTGAATAACTGTTATTGCACTTAATTTGTCAGATGCAAATGGCGGGATAGCGCGCTTTTGTTTCCATTCGTCTATCTGTGAAAACCATTTTTTCTTATCATCAAGATATATATTGAGGTCTTCCTTTTTGAAAAGCTCAATCATGCCAAGAAGCACATTTTTAACATCTCCGACAATTGGAATATCTGCTTTAACATTTTTTGAAATTGAACAGGGGTCAATATCAACATGGATAACATGCGAATCCCTTGCAAAGCGCTTTAAGCATCCTGTAATTCTGTCATTAAACCTTGTGCCAAGTGCTAATATTACATCAGCATGAACGACTGCATAATTTGCCCAGTAGTTTCCGTGCATTCCAAGCATACCAAGACTTGAATCCAAAGAATCAGGATAGGTGCCTGTTCCCATAAGAGTGTGCGTTACAGGCGCCTGTACAAGCTCTGCTAGTTTTTGCACCTCGTTATGTGCGCCAGACATTAAAACGCCACCTCCAGAAATGATAACAGGTCTGTGTGCTTCTGCAAGCATTCTGACAGCCTTTGCCATCTGGAGTGGATGACCTTTGTAATTAGGATTGTATCCCGCGAGTTTAATTGTTTCAGGATACTCAAAAGTGCTCTTTGCAGTCTGAACATCCTTTGGTAAGTCAATTACAACGGGTCCAGGTTTTCCAGTTGTTGCTATATGAAAAGCCTCTTTTATAACCCTTGGGATATCTTTAATATCCTTGACGAGATAATTATGTTTACAACAAGATCTTGTAATGCCAACGATATCAGCCTCCTGGAAAGCATCGTTACCGATTTGTGCTAAACCCACCTGTCCCGTTAGAACAACAATAGGATAACCGTCATAATAAGCATTTGCAATACCTGTAATCGTGTTGCATGCCCCAGGGCCCGATGTTACAAGTGCAACACCGCATTTTCCTGTTGCTCTGGCATATCCTTCTGCAGCGTGCACTGCAGCTTGTTCGTGCCTTACAAGGTAGTGTTTTATTTCATTTTGATTATACAAGGCATCATAAATTTTTATGACTTGGCCGCCTGGATAACCGAAAATCTCCTTCACACCTTCTTTTACAAGGGATTTTAATATGATTTCAGCACCTGAATATAATTCTTTTGTCATACTTCTTTATCTCGCTCCAAAAAAATAAATTTTTGCTATAATCAAATTATACTATGAATATGAGAAATGTGTCAGGAGATTTAATAGGCGGTTTTATCGGGGCTACAATTGCTCTCGGGCAAGCGCTTGCCTTTGGTACCATGACAGGTGCTGGTGCACTTGCAGGTTTGTATGGTGCCATGTTTTTGTGTCTTTTTTCAGGGTTATTTGGTGTCAATGTACCTATAATTTCAGGACCTACCGGCCCGACAGCTATTGTTATAGCCTCTGTTTATGCAACAGTAGGGGGGAACATTAATGCTTTGTGGGCAGTGTTATTCCTGGCAAGCGTGTTCCAGATAATTTTATCGTTTACAAAAATTCCAAATTTGGTTAAATATGTTCCGTATCCGGTAATTTCAGGCTTTATGAATGGTGTCGGTATAATTCTTATAATTCTTCAAATTCCTCCCCTGCTTGGCACAACGGGGTTTGCAACCCCTGTATTAACTTTTCAAAATTTATCAAAGGTTTTGTCAAACATAAATACCGATGCCTTTGTTATTGGGCTTCTAAGCCTTGGAATATTAATTTATACACCCAAGAAGATAACTAAATATATTCCTGCAGAAATTTTTGCACTAATATTTGGGACCATATTTTCGTTTTTCTATAGGATGAATGTCCCAACTATAACTGGCATGACAGGCGAGCTTCCTTCTATCGTGACAGCAGATTTTTCAAATATAGTGCAGATTTCATCTCTGGCAATAATGATTGCAATTATTTGTTCCACTGAAAGCCTGATGACAGGCCTTGTTGTATCTTCATTAACCAAAAAGAAAATAAATAATCAAACCATGATATTTTCACAGGGTATAGGAAACTCAATAGCTGCATTATTTGGCGGGATTTCGGGTGCTGCGGCTACAATGCGCTCTGTGGCAGCCATAAAGACTGGCGCAACAACGAAAATTTCGCCGATTTTTTCAGGCGTTTTAATATTATTTATAATTTTGTACGGGGCAAGTTTGGTAAATCTTGTGCCAATGGCCGTACTTGCTGCTATTCTTATAAAAATAGGATATGGTATTATTGACACTAAATTCCTGAAAGTGATTCGCTATGCACCTAAAGAGGATTTAGTAGTAATGTCTTTGGTGCTGTTCTTAACTATTTTTCATGACATTATTTTTGCAGTCGGTGTCGGCATAACCCTTTCTGCGGCGCTTTTTGCAAAGCAGTTGGCAGATAAAACAACGCTCAATATTAAGGAAGTTGATAATTCGGATATAGCAAAGCTTGAAAAGCAAGTTCATGATGAAAGTCATTATAAAATAAGGGTTGTGCATATTCAGGGCGAATTTTTCTTTGGCTCTGCTACGCAAATTATCTCCCAGTTTGAAGAATTGTTGGGCACAAAACATATCATAATTTGCTATGATTCAGACAGAAAACTTGATATAAGCGCCGTCTTTGCGCTTGAGGATATTCTAACTCGGCTAAAATCGCAAAATATTAAGGTTTTTCTTGTTTTGAAAAACGAAGAAATATTAAGGCAAATAAATGAACTTCACATAAAAAGACAATTAACTGACGATGAAATTTTCTATGAAGAAATTGATGCAATAGAAAAGGCCAAAGAAGAACATAAAAATTCATAATTTTCATGTACGATTTTACATAAAAAAGAGCGTTTCAAATAAGTTTCCTGCAAAGTGAAACTTATCCCGCTCTTTTTTATACATAGGGACTGAAATGAAAACATTTAATGAACAAGTGTAAAATTGTACATAATTACCTTTTTTATTATACACATTTAAGAATCAAGTGCGGTAGTTATAAATCGAATTCATTTTGAAGTAGATTAGTACTCCTTAACTAATTGCTAGTGCCTTTTGGGGTAATTTAAAAATACGCGTTTTTGTTTCATCTTAGGTGTTGGACAATGGAGGCCTTTGTTTTTATTGGGCTTTCAATATGCCATACTCTAGGAAGGGAAAAATTATGACACAAAAACTTGAAATTTTTAGGTGCAATATTTGTAAAAATATTGTAGAGGTAATTCTTGAAGGCGAAGGAACACTTGTATGCTGTGGTGAAGAAATGGAATTATTAAAACCTGGCACTACTGATGGAACACAGGAAAAACATGTTCCTGTAATTGACTATGACTGTGACGAAGGTGGTGTAAAAATAAGGGTTGGTGAATTACCTCATCCTATGGAAAGCGAACACTATATACAATTCGTTGAAGCCATTGGAAACGAAGGTAAAACAATTCACAGAGAATATTTGCATCCTGGCGAGAAGCCTGAAATTTGTGTAAATTGCAGAAGTGATTTAGCAAAAAGAAGAGGTCTGAAGGCCAGGGAATATTGCAATATACATGGACTGTATAAAAGCGCAGACGAAAATTAGAATGGAGACTAAAAAATGAAGATGGATAATACTCTGCTAGAAAATATTAATAAGCAGATAAACAGAGAGTTTTACGCAGCATACCTTTATTTTGCGATGGCAACATATTTTGCTGAAATCAATATGGAGGGTTTTGCAAAATTAACAAAAAACCATGCCAAGGAAGAACTAGAGCATGCTAAAAAATTCTATGATTACCTGATATTAAGGAATGAGAAGGTGTCTCTTTTTGAAATAGAGGCGCCTGATACAAATTGGAATAATCCTATCGATGCTATAAATGCAGCGCTTGATCATGAGAAATTTGTATCTGACCACATAAACAGGCTTTATAAGGAATCAAAAGAAAAAGGCGATTATGCGCTTGAGGTTTTTATGGGCTGGTTTGTGAATGAGCAGGTTGAAGAAGAGCATCTTTTCCAGTCAATGCTTGATAAAATGAGCTATATCAAAGATTGCAGCTGCGAAATTGTCAACATTGACAGAGAACTAAAGGTTGAAAACGAATATGTAGAATAATTACCAAAGCCCCTTCATTAGGGGCTTTTTAGTACTCATTATTACATTAGATTGTATTATAAAATCAAAGCTTTGACAAACAAAGACGGTGCTACAAAAATTTTCTTAAAATTTCATATAAAATTGCAACTTTATCCTCATCATCTTTTATGAATTCTATTTTGTCATAGATGCCTTTTAGGTTTTGTTCCTTATTATTTGTGTTATCAAAATTAAACAGTTCACGCACCTCAATACCGAGCACTTTGGCTATCTTGTCAAAATTTTCAGACTTTGTAAGGTGTGAGCCCGTTTCTATATTTGATATTGTTTTTGTACTAAGTCCAAGTTCTTCTGCAAGAATTTCCTGTGAAATTCCTTTTATTTTTCTTAATTTTGCAATGCGTTTTCCAAATGATATCTTGAATTCTTCACTCATTTTAGTAAATTATCCCTATCAAAATATCCTAACGTTTAATTAAGACGAAATTAAGGAAATAAAGTTACTTGACACTAGAAATATTTTTGCTATAATAAAAATATAGAGGGGTTGAAAAAACAGTTTTCACCCCTTTTTGACCTTAAGGCGACATGTATTTTTATACATGTCGTTCTCTTATAACCAGACATTATAAGACAAGATTGCCCTGCAACTTATGCGGGATTTTTTTAAACTATTACATTAAAATATCTTACCAATTACAGCGCTATAACCTCAACATCATCAAGGTTTACACGCTGCCTAGCCTGCCAAAGATCATACTGCGTCTGCATATCAAGCCAAAGTTTTGGCGTTGTCTTAAAGGCTTTTGCAAGTTTGAGAGCCATTTCAGCCGTAACCCCGTTTTTGCCGTTTACAAGCTCTGACGCTGTTGTTCTTGAAACACCAAGTTTTAAAGCCAAGGCTGTGACCGATATTTTGTATTCATTTAGATATAATTCTTTTAAAACCTTTCCGGGGTGCGGCGGATTATACATTTCCATATTTTTCCTTTCTTAATGATAGTCTTGATAATCTAGAATGTAAACGTCCAGGGTGTTTTTATCAATTTCAAAAGTTAAACGCCAATTGGCCTGCACGGTAACTGAATATAGATTTTTCATATTTCCCTGCAGCTTGTGAAATCTGAGAGCAGGAGAAGCTAAATCATCCATAGAGCCTATATATTACAAAGCAAAAATAGTAATGCACTTAGCTTATTTGCATGCTTTGCCTGTATTCCTTTGGTGGAGCCTGTTTTGAAAAATTCTTCTAAGCCTTTGTGCTTAAATGACTTTATCATACCTATATTATAAATTGTAAACCATTGGTTGTCAATATGAAGATCTTTTTAAATCTTGTATTTATTACAACCTGCAGTTTTGCACCAAATTAATACTCAATTATATTGTTAAAATTACACAACCTTCATACAGTATTTCTCAATAGAACATTCTGAACATTTTGGTTTTGTTGGCTTGCAGATGTTTTGTCCATGTGTCACCAAAAGTGTATTAAAATCTATCCAATGTTTTTTTGGGAGTTTGTCCCGTAGGGCAAATTCGGTTTCTTCCGGGTTTTTGGTTTTAACATAGCCGAGCCTGTTTGAAATCCTGTGTACATGTACATCCACGCAAATTGCGGGCTTATTAAACCCCTTTGTTAAAACAAGGTTTGCCGTCTTTCTTCCCACCCCTTTAAATTTTATCAATTCCTCAATCTCATCTGGCACTTGCGAATCATATTTTTCAACAAGCTCTTTTGATAATTGAATTATTTGTTTTGCCTTATTCTCATAAAATCCCACTGGATAAATTGCCTTTGAAAGTGTTTCAATATCAAGTGCTGCAATCTCTTTGGGCGTCTTCCCAAGCTCAAGCATCCTCATAGAACAGGGATATGTTGTCTTATCATTTGTTCTAAGGCTTAGAATGCAGCAAATCAGGACAAGATACGGGTCGTTTACCCCTTCCATAAATTTTACAAACTCTGTCTGGACTACTCTGTTTGTCGAATTGTCTTTTCTTAAACTTTCAACTATCTTATCTATATTCATATTATTCTAGGCGCCCCGCGGCTGTCATTGCCGCTGCGGCAGGTTAATACAATAATTCTTTGACATACAATATTGTCATGATTATAATACAAAATGAGAAATAAAGGAGATTTTTAATGAGTAATGCTGTTGATATAACGGATGCTACATTTGAAAATGAAGTTTTAAAGAATGATTCAATCACAGTGGTTGATTTTTGGGCACCTTGGTGCGGTCCTTGCAGAAAAATGGGTCCCGTATTAGATGAAATTGCTGGTGATTTTGCAGGTAAAATCAAAGTTGCAAAAATTAACACAGATGAAAACCTGAAAACTGCAAAAGAATACCAGATTTCAGGCCTTCCGAGCATTGTAATCTTTAAAAACGGTGAAGCTAAAGAAACCTTAGTCGGCCTAATGCCAAAATCTGCAATAGTCCAAAACATTGAAAAACATTTGGCATAATAAAGCATTTGCATATAAGGCCCCTGCGAGGATATGACAAGGGGCCCTTTTTGATTCTTTGCAAAAAGACTTTATAGAGTAAAAAAATTTAATATTAATACTAAAAAATTAGCTAAAGAATAAAGATTTTTTCGGGCCCAATCCTTTCTCTTTTTATGCAAGAAGTGTGTTCGTTTAGCCTGTTTGCCTATTTAACAAGCTTTTTATGAGATAAAATTCTGAAACTCCAATTCTTTTTACCTTTTTATGTTGCACTTAGTTTATAAATCTCTATATGACATGCAATATTAATAATTGTTATACTGATATTATGAAACAAGCTTGAATGCATTGTAATATCATATTTACATATGATATTATTTTTTTAGGTACATAATTCATTTATTGTTTGGTATGCTTATCTAAACTAAAAATAGTATGGCGTCTTGGAGTGCGGTTGAAAAAAAGGTTACATTTTAAAAGTTTTTTGCATTTTATTTTAAATAATAACTATACAACTCTTATAGTTGGCAAAAGTACACTGTTATTTAAATCCAAAAAGGATGTTGGAGTAATTAAATTAAATTAAATGATATTGACTCTGTAAGCGTTAAAAAAGGTTTTTTGTTTTCAGATGTTGTGGTTTTAAAAGTCAATAAATACAAAGAAGAGTATAGGCTTATTAATATTCCTTCATTAAAAGTGGAAAAAATTAAACAATATCTAGATTATTGTATGAATTTTGAGATGATACAAAAGGACTTTAGCCTGTATGATTCAATAACAGACGGGGCAAGGTATGTTCCATATTCTATAAATCAGGCTATGATAAACAATATAAAACATTCAGTATTATTTAAAATCGGAATCCCTGCCTATGATGCGTCGGGACAGGACAAATGCAAAAAGTATTTAAAAGCATACAAAGCCTTTCTGGCAAATCCTGAAAAAATCCGTTTAGCCAATAATAATGCGTTTTTAAAACAGGAGCTGGACAGGCATAAAACATTTTTCGATAAGATTGAGTCAAATCCCTTAACGAAGATGCAAAGGATATCAATTATTACAAATGAAGACAATAATCTTGTGGTTGCAGGGGCTGGCTCAGGAAAAACAAGCGTAATTGTCGGCAAGGTTTTGTATTTACTTAAAAAACGCCTTGCCAATGCTAATGAAATTCTTATTCTTGCGTTTAACAAAAAAGCGCAGGAAGAAATACAGGAAAGGCTTTCTGAAAAATTAGAAATCATACCAGACGTTAAAACATTTCATAGTTTGGGAAACTATATTCTGAGGTTTGGGCAGAATCAAAAAGGATTATCCAAGCTTGCAACCGATGATTTTATGTTTAAGAATGCAATTAAAGCAATTATTCAAAACTCCCTTGAGGATTCTGATTTTGTGGACATTATGAAAATCTATTTCCAAGAGTTTTTCTATCCTGTTCCAAATATTGCACAATTTAAGGTAGAGGGAGATTATTATAACTATCTTGAAAATTTTGAAATTAGAACCCTTAATACAGAGAAGGTCAGAAGTTTAGAAGAATGCTATATAGCAAACTTTTTATATCTAAATGGAATAGAATATGAGTATGAAAAAGCATATCCTTATGATTGTGGCAAGATTGATTATGGAATCTATAAACCTGATTTTTACCTTCCTGCATACGATATTTATATTGAGCACTTTGCCATAAATAAAAATGGCACAACCCCTTCTTTTATCGATAATAAAAAATATATTGAAGGTATGAAGTGGAAAAGAAAACACATAATTTTTATAATACAAACCTCATAGAAACCTACAGCTATGAAAATCATGATGGTGTATTGCTTAAAAATCTAAAACAAAAACTCTTAATATGTGGTGTAAAGTTTAAGCCCATTAAAAAGACAGAAATATTTGCAAAACTTAATAATGCAAAGCATGTAGATTCATTCACAGAGCTTGTATCAACGTTTTTAAACCATTTTAAGTCTAACCAATTTGATTTTGATACTTTGTTTGACAAAATTAGTGCAAACTTAACCATGCATCTTGATGATGAAGAAAAATTTGACTTACAGCAAGAAAAAAGAAAACAGGCATTTCTTAAAATTTTTAAAGTTATAGAAGCAAGATATGAAGAAGAATTAGAAGAGAAAAACGAGAATGATTTCAATGATATGATTTTGCTTGCTACAAAGTTTCTTAATGTCGGTTTTTATAAACCTAATTATAAATATATCCTTGTGGATGAATTTCAGGATATCTCAAAAGGGCGCGCTATGCTCTTAAAAGCATTGGCTAAAAATAAAGGGGTGAAGCTATTTTGCGTTGGTGATGACTGGCAGTCGATATACCGTTTTGCAGGCAGTGATATCTCAATTATGACAAATTTTGAAAAGGAATTCGGTTATACAAAACGAATAGACTTAGATATGACATTCAGATTTAATAACCAGATAAATGATGTTGCAACCAAATTTATTACACAAAACAGAAACCAGCTTGTAAAACAAATAAATGCAGCAAAAAAGAGCATAACACCCTGTGTTTTTATCTATTATAAAAATGATGAAACAGATTCCCTTCAGACTGTTTTAGGGGCAATAGCATCAAATATTAAAGATGCGGATAAAAACAGGGTTTTGATTCTGTCCAGATTTAATAAAATAAAAGATAAAGACAAGGTTTCAAGGGAAGACTTTAAAGACAAGCTTGAAAACTGCCGCAAAATATTTCCAATGCTAGAGATAGAGTTTAGCTCGGTCCATGCCTTTAAGGGTTTAGGGTTTGATTATGTTGTTGTAATTGATGTAAACAGAGGGGCATTTCCGCTTGAAAAAATAGATGACCCTATTTTAAATATGGTTATGCCTGTTCCCGAAAATTATCCGAATGCCGAAGAAAGAAGGCTGTTTTATGTAGCGCTCACCAGGGCAAAAGAAAAGGTCTATCTAATCTGTGATACAAAACCATCATCCTTTGTGGAAGAACTTGAAAATGGTGATTATAATGTCGGAATATATGGCGATTTAGACTTAGCAAGAAAAATGAAGTGCCCAAAATGCGGGACGGGCTTGTTAATAAAATCTAATTCAAAGAAAACATTTTTATGCTCCCACACAAATTACTGCGATTTTATGACTCCCGTGTGTGACAATTGCGGCAAGGGATATATAAAATATGACCAAACAAATGATGCTTTTGAATGCACAAACCCAAGATGTCATGAAGTTAAAACCAAATGCCCGCTTTGTAATGAGGGCTATCTTATTAGGCGCGAGGGAAAATTTGGCGAGTTTTATGGTTGTTCAACTTATCCAAATTGCACGTACACAAAGAATATTTTCTTTGGGCGCCGCAGTATTAAAAAGTAAAGGAGGGACAATGCCCTCCTTTAAAAATTCGATAATGATTCATAAAACCCTAAAACGCATAACGAGGTACCTTAAATTTTCTTGTATCAATACCGTTGTTTGCGTATGAATCATAGAGTTTTAGTGATTTTTCTTTTGAAGAGTTTACAAAATCTTCATCCATATATTTTATGTAGGTTTCATTTAAATCTCCTGAATAATTGCCCAAAGTTTTAGACCATACAGCGAGGAGTTCTTTGTCAGACCCTCCTGCATATGCTTTTGTCTTGGCATCAGTGCCAGACGGCCTTATTTCAATAAATTTATCGTCAAAATCAAGATAGGTGCCATCTCCGGCAAATTTTACTGCTAAAAGATTTGAAAAGTCAAGTTTTGGGAATGTTTCAGATAATATTTCTTTTGCATTTTGAAGTGTGATTTTTTCTTCCTCAAGAGCTATTGCAATAGCAAGATAGAATAAATCATTCTTGGTTCTTAAGGCCTCGCCTGAAAGCTTTGCAGCCTTTAATTTTTCAATATCAGGCTCTGACTCATTATAATATGAAATATCGTCTCTAACATCAAATCTGGCCTTGATTTTATTCTCATCATAAACATTTACAAGGTGTCTCCATAATGGAATATCTAAACTTGCAATTAATCCGGATGCCGCTATAATGGCTTCGGTTGCACTCTTCTCCCTCATGGCAAGGGCACATCTACCGTTAAACGATTTTATTATATCATTTGAGCCAATTATCATCCCGCCAGATTCTTCCCCGCCAAATATCATTCTTGGCCCGCCAGATTCAGCATTACCAAGCTCAATCTTATTTTTAAATATATCCTCAACGATGATATTTTCTGCACCGTTTTCAAGTTGGAATTCTATTTTTTTAATGGTGTTCGCAATTTCCTTGAATCCTACAGGTGTATTGATTACCTTGATGTCATTGTTCTTTGCCCACTCATCCCAGCTTTTAGAGCTTGCTGTTGTTTTGACA
Source organism: uncultured Candidatus Melainabacteria bacterium (assembly GCA_949741915.1). Taxonomy (GTDB): domain Bacteria; phylum Cyanobacteriota; class Vampirovibrionia; order Gastranaerophilales; family Gastranaerophilaceae; genus MGBC122484. The sequence goes on from CATJOM010000095.1 coordinate 14,098, forward strand.
ATAAACCTTGCATGCTTATCAAATTCGCCTGTTTCTTTGAGCTGTTTCGCCCAAAAATCCATTATCATTAAAAATGCCTGGTTTGCGCTGAATATACAAAGGATTCTGCCATTGCCTAATTCTGCAATGTCAACTCCTGCTTTAATTACAGCTTCTTTGTTTGCACTATCCTCAACCTGCACAACGCTTAATCTGTCGTGGTCAGGATCTGTCACAAGGCAAACTGTGCCAATTGGATAATTTGCAAGTTTTTTATCATAGTGAAGTGAATTTATAACCGGAAAATAAGGCTTGCCATCCTTGTCCTTTGCAGTAACTGTAATATCAAGCGACCAGTCATAAAATGCACCATTTTTAATGTCCTTTCCAATAGAATGGAAAAACGGGTCTTCCTCAGTATTCAGCCAGTCATAGGTGTTTGAAATATTAAGTTCCGTCAATATTTTTGATAACGTATTATACGCAGCCCCGCCAACTGCATCTATTATTATCTTTTTATCAAAATTTTTTATTTTATTTAAAATCTCATCATTTGCAACGTTTGACCTCAGATATTCCACATATAAATCAATTCCGTTATTTAATCTTTCCATGGCCTTTTCGTCTATTAAAGCATCCTCAGATGCTGAAAATTCAATCTTGTATTCACCCTCTTTTTCGGCCTTTTCTAAAATTTCTTCAATCTTATTTACAAACTCAAGGCTCTCATTTGGTAAAAACTGCGACCCCTGATTATTAAGATCTTTTGTGGCATTCTTGACACTTATTCCATGAGAGCTTGTGATGTATTCCGCTCCAACTAAATCAAGCTTAAATGCCAAAAATGATGCAAGCCATATAGGAATGGTTTGTCTTTGGCTTGGTACAAGCGTCTTTATGCCAAGTGCTGCCTGAATTCTTGCTATTAAATCAAGATAATTTTTGCTATTATAGCGGACTTCGCATCCTGCAAGTTTTACAAGTTTTTTGTCAGGATATTTGTCTTTTAAGACAAGTGCTTTTGCAAGTGTTGCAAGGGTAATGCCAATGGTGTTAATGGGAAATCTGGTGTCATGTGGATAGAGTATATTTTGTGGTCCTCTTATTCCTGCTGTTGAAACAAGTGCTTCTTTTTTATATCCTTCAAACCACTTCCATAAATCAAGCTTGTGAACCAAATCCTTTGTCAGCCCGAATGTAAACTTTTCCTTATTTGTATAATCAAATACCTTATCATTCTTCACAAAATCGGGTGTATTCTTCTCTACGCCTTCATATAAAAGCTTCTCTAAATTTTCCATCAAAATTTTTCCTTCAATACATAGTTTTAAAAGTATTCTATCATAAAGAAATAAAAATACTTAAAGAAGTGGGTGCCACGTTAAATAAGTATTTGGCTATTGTTATTGCGTAATTGATTGGGCTTATTTTTTATTCTCAGCCTTTTCACTCAACATCTTTTTGCCGGTTATTCTTGCCATAAATCTGTAATAGGCACCGATTGGTCCTTTTTTCTCTATATGCTTTCTTTCATGCTCGTTTATGGCTTCTTTTGATTCCATCCGGCGAAGCGGTACGCCAATGGATGCCCTGACGCTGCTTTCGTTTGTAACCTCGGTTGCTGCTGCAACAAGTGTTGCTCCTGCTAGGCTTCCAAGGTGTGCTTTTTCAAATGTATGATTAAATAAATTCATAAAGAACTGGTTCAACACAAAGTTTGAAACCTTGTGCGCAGTGCGCTCCTTTGTAACTTCTGCTGCCTTTTGAGTATTTTTACCGTTTGATTGTATTAAAACCTCATTCCTAAAGTCGTTAATGAAGAAATAACTTGAAATTAATGTTACTAGTGTCCTTGAAATAGATGCAAGAGAACTCTGTGGGTAGCTTGGCGTGGTGTCAGTGTTTAAAACTTTGGTGTTCACATCATTTATTAGATAATCGGAAAATTTGGCTTTGTCAATTTTGCCGTTCTTGTATTTTTGGAACATAACGGAGCAATCTCTGTATAATTCTCCTAAATCAGGCACTTCATATGGATTTTTTACTTTTTCTTCTTTTTTTACCAAAAGCGATTTTATGGGTTTAGATGGAAGTTTAATTAGATTTTTTATTGCATTAAACGGATAAGTTATGGCATCTATCAGCACTTTTCTTTTTCTGTTTTTTATATTTCCAAAATTAAACACGGCGTCATTCATTGTATAATATTCGCCATCTCCACTGCTTTTAGGGCTGTTTAAATCTATTTTGAAATCAATCGTACTAAATTTTTGTCTGATTTGTCCATCAAGATTTTTGTTTATTGTATAATTGATTTCATTATTGATGTTTTCTGTCCTGCTAAAGCCTTCAATGTTACTAATGCGTCTTTCAATGCTTTCTCTTGCGCTTCTTTCGTATGCACCATTGAATATTTTATTATTTTTATCAATATGGATAATACCATCTTTTGAAGCTTTTAAGAGCTCTTCGGCCTCCGCCTTTGTGAATTTGACATCCATAATTCTTGCATAAGCATCTTTTATAGAACCCATCCTGCTGTCGTTAAAGCCCTCAAGAAATTTTCTTAAATCATTGTCTTCTACGATTAAATCTTTCTTTGTAAGTTTTTTGTAGCCTGCAATTATGCTGTCATTAAATTTTACAACAGCATTATTAAAGCCTCCTTTTCTTTGCATTAGTAGATAATAGGCTATATCAACCGCAAGCGCAGCAAGTGCTGCAAGACCAACTTTTTTTAAGGTTACTGGACTTTTTTTATCGTCAGTTTCCTGGCTGCTTAAGGTTTTTGGCTGTATGTCTTCTTTTGATTTATATTCATTGTCTGCTAAAATAGTGCTTTCGATGGTGTTTTGAATGCCGAATGACGGTTTGAAAGGTTTAAACACATTTTTACTTTCATCGTTCAAAAATGCATTACTTAAAGAACTTCCAGACTGTCCCAAAATAGCGCCTGCTGTATTTTTTTGAGCACTTATTTGATTCTGTGCTGCAAATGCCTGCTGCTGTGGCATTATCGGGCTGTTTTGCCTTAAGGAAGGTATCTTGCTATTACCTTCTGATTCTGAATTTTTTACACTAGTTTGTAAAATTTGTCCCTTGTTTGTGTTTTGCAAATTGTTAATTGAACTTTTATTTGTTTTATTATTTATATTGCCCAATACACCCTGCGTGGAAACATTTTTATCTGCCTTTTGCTGTGTATTTAAATTTTCTGCCTTATTTTTTCTAAAGAGCCCAAAAAATCCATTCTGTTTTCTTTGTGCAAGTTTTTCGTTATATTTCTTTGCACCCTCGGGGCTTAATGGCGTTAGCGGCGTGCCTGTAATAAGTCTTGTTGTTATCTCTGCAAATAAAGCAGAGCCTGCAATTGCAGCGCACGCAAGGTTTTTGTTTTTATTTATATAACTTGAAAACGCCCCGAGTATAGAATAAGACATAAGTGCATTGATTCCTATTCTCGAAAGTTCTCTGTATCTGCGTTTTCTTTCTGTTTTTTTTGCCTCTTTTTTGTCATTTTTTTCATACATTGTAAGATTGTAAAAATCCATTCCTACAAATAATGATGAAACAAAACCCGTTCCAAGCCTGTTTAGGGCCCTTTCATCTTTTGTATTGTAGTTTCCGACAGGCTTTCCTGCTGGAATATTTAAGATTTTACTTCTTAATGCAAATGGGTCGTCCTTGTATTCCGCAAAGCCTTTAATCTTATAAAATAGCTCCATTGATTGCTTTTCGGCATTTCTTTTTTGCAGAATAGAAAGGTTTGATAAGTTTTTAACAGCAGCAGCATCTTTTATAAAAGGAATTTTTTGCAATCCATTGACACTTGCACCTAGAATATCTATAGGCAGCTTGGCTACATCTGACAGACCTCTTAAAATTTTTCCTGCAAGGTTTTTTTCATGGATTGTAAGAGAATCATTTTTAATCTCTATAAATTTAGATGTTTCATCGCCTTTGAGTTTTGTAAAATCCTCTATAAAGCCGCTAACAAAGTCTTTTCCTATGTATCCGTCAAGTTGCCTTTTAAATGCACTGAAATTTTCAATAACAATATCCTGATTTGCAGGCTTTTTAAAACCTTTTGAAACTCCGGCCAAAGAGCCTGCGGCAGAGGCAACTTTTCCTGTATTCAGTCCTTGAAAACTAATTGTTTTATCTACAATCTGGCTTAAATTGTTTTTAGGGACTTCAGACATATACGAAGAGGAGCTGGCATTGGGGCCTTTCGCGCTTCGAAGGGCACTTTTCTGCCTGTAGTTCTTATCTATCAAACCTAATTTCATAATTCCCCTATTGTACCATACTAAAAAGTCATGCCCTGCCATATAGTATAAAACATATAAATAAAATTTTTTGCTAAATTTGCATGCTTTTTTGTATTTTTGTAAACATATTTGTCTAAAACATAAAAATATCTTATTCTGTAAGTATGTTAATCACTGGAAAAATAGCCATCATAGATGATGAAAATATGGTAACAAAAACCCTTAAGACTCTTCTTAAAATTGAGGGCTTTTCAAATGTTGATACCTTTAATAACCCTGATCATGCCCTTGAAAGCATTAAAGATAATCCCTATGATTTAATAATTTCTGACTTCATTATGCCGGATATGAATGGTATTGAATTTTTATCAAAGGCTAAGGAAATTCAGCCTGATACCACGCAAATCCTATTAACTGGATATGCTGATAAGGAAAATGCCATACGGGCGATTAATGAAGTAGGAATCTTTAAATACATTGAAAAACCTTGGAATAACAGTGATATTATAATAAATATAAAAAACGGTATTGAAAGAACAAGGCTAAAAGCTCAATTAAAAAATAAAATTAATGAGCTTGAAATAGCTAACAAGAAACTTGAAGAATACTCTAAAACTCTTGAAAAAAAGGTTGACGATAGGACAAAAAGTCTTAATATTCTTAACATAAAGTTGAATACAATAATAGAAAATCTGGCTGATGGGCTTGTTGTTTTTAACGCAAATAATGTGATATTGCAGGCAAATTCTACCGCAAAAAAAATGTTTTGTGCTGATGAAAATTCAATTACTGGCAAAAATTTCTTTGAACTTATAATTAATGAAAAAAACAAAAAAATCTCTAAAAGTGATAAAATCCTTAGAGATTTCAGTATAATAGACTATAACGAAAATAAAAAAATCCCCGTCGAAATTAGCCTTGCAAGTATAGATGTAGATGGTGAAAATCTTTGTGTTGCTTTGATTAGAGACATAACTTTTCAGAAAGAAAACGAAAGATTGCGGGATGATTTTATTGCAACCTTAACTCATGACCTTAGAACGCCCCTTCTTGCTTCAATTAATGCTCTTGATTTTACGCTAAATGGTGAACTTGGCGGTGTTAGTGATGATTTAAAAGAGCTTTTATCTGTTATGAAAAAAAGCTCAGAAGATATGCTGGGCCTTGTAAATGCACTTCTGGAGGTGTACAGATACGAATCAGGTAAATTATTCTTATGTAAAACCCATTTTTCCCTGAATGAACTTGTTGAAGAATGTACAAAAAAACTCGAGCCCCTTTTAAGGGAGGATAATTTAACCTTTGAAATTTGCTCTCCGGAATATGCTTTTATAGAGATTCCCTCCAGCATAGTGCATTCTGAACCTGCGAATCTTGCTGTTGCGCCTAAATCGGGCATTGAAATTTTAATTAATGCCGATAAAAATGAGCTTAGGCGAGTAATTTCAAATTTGCTTGGCAATGCCATAAAACATAGTAAAAAAGATGGCAAAATTCAGATAAAAACTGTATATGACCTTACAAAAAAGGCCCTAAGACTTGATATTGTTGATTTTGGCGAAGGTCTCAACAAGGAAGACATAGAAAAATTATTTAAAAGATTTTCGCAAGGGACTAGCAGAAAGCGTTCTGCCTCAACAGGTTTAGGACTTTATCTTTCGCGCCAGATAATAGAAGCACATGGCGGAAAAATCTTTGCAGCAGGCGAACCAGGCTTGGGCTGCACATTTAGCTTTATTTTAAATAATTCAGTTATTGAAAATCAGGCGGTTTTATGATAAACAGTACTGTTCAAAGCATTGATACCATTAAAATACTTCTTGTCGAGGACCATATTATGGCAAGAATGGGTACAGCCCTATTTATCAAGAATAATCCGGATTTTGACCTTATAGGGCAGGCCGAGGATGGCCTTATGGCGGTGGACTTAGCAAAAAGGCTTAAACCTGATGTAATTCTTATGGATATTGGTCTTCCAAAGATTGACGGCATTGAGGCCACAAGAAAAATTAAGGAAAATGGTTCAGATTCTGCAATTTTAATGCTCACATCAAGAGAGGCCGAGGAGGATGTTTTTGCCGCCTTGAATGCAGGTGCTGATGGATATATTATGAAGGGTTCAAACCTAGAAAGCCTTACCAATGCTATAAAATCGGTCAATCAAAAGGCTGGCTGGCTTGATCCGATGATTGCAAGAATTGTCCTTGGCAGTATGCAAAATAGTGTTCTGCCAGTGCCCAAAAAAGAAAAAGGCGAAAATAACGTCTATGGCCTAACAAAGAAGGAGCTTGAAGTGCTTTCTTTGATTTCTGACGGGCTTTCAAATCAGGAGATTTCACAAAAATTGGTTGTTTCAATATCAACCACAAAGGCTCATGTGCACAGTATTTTGCAGAAATTATATTTAACAGATAGGACAAAAGCTGCAATAAAAGCCCTAAAGGAAGGCCTCATATAAATGTTTGCCCCTTTTTTTCACCCAAATAAGCTTCTGGGCTTGCTTTTTACACTATTATTAACCACAAAAACAGCTCAGGCGCTTGATTTGCCGTTTGGCCTGCACTTTGATGCCCCATGGAGCGAGGCTTACAAGCAAAAAAAACTCCAAAAGCAGCAAGAGAAAGAGGTTGAACCTATGGTGCAAACCGTTGATGAATGGATGGAAAGAGCTACAGACATCAAAATGCAGCATAGGGAAGTTGAGCCATATAAGGAAGAAGTAAATGCAAGGCTACTTGAAAAGGCAGACTGGCCTGTGTTTTTCGAAAAATATAATAACCGTCCCGGCTCCAGGGAATTTAATTTAGAAAAATTGCAAGCAAACAAAAACGCTCGCTCTGAGGGTGTTATAAGCCCAAACTTTAAGCTAATGGCCTACACCGAGTGTTATTACCATCCCTCAAGCCAGCAAACGTCGTCAGCCTTTTTTATTTACCCTTTTGATACCTCAAAAGGCAAGAAACAAAGGGTTTTGGAGGCTAATGTATTTGGCGGTGCAAAGAAAATGCCTCTGATATCCTCTAGCAGTGAGGCTTTGAAGCAATTTTTGTTTTCATCTTTCACAATCGTCGATTGGTCAAAAGACAATAGGTCTGTGCTTTTAAAGGAAAAAGTTGGCTCTTCTGTTGAGGGTATTTATCAAACCTATATATGGGTTTATTTTTTGGATGAGGATTCCTTTGAGGACGATGATTTTGGTAGTACATTTAGTGCTTTAACTGCGTATGGCAAGCGTTTTGATGGCCTGAATGAAATTGTAAAACAATACTGGTATTCAAAAAACAATCTGAATTTGAATCATTACAGGTGGGATATTAAGCCTCTGGGATTTCTTGCAAACAATGAAAACATAGTAATATCAAACGCTTACACCTATGATGAAAAAAATAAGGAGCATATTTTTCTTGGCAGCTGGAGTTTGGATATTACAACCGGTGAAATAGCCATTCTATCTGAATCTGCGGCTGATGGCTTTGAAATTTCAACAAATGGCATTGTGTTGATAAAAAGATTACCCTAAAACCTTATTGGGTATGCTTTTTGAGCCATTGTGAGTATTTTTTATACACAAATTTTTCATGATGATTGATGTTTTTATAAAGCGTGATGATTACAAAAGTTTACCGTGAAATATAAGCTCTAACTGCCGTTGAGGCTATTTGTCTCCATTTGTTTAGCAAGGCCAATACCCTAAAACAGTCTGTATACTTAATTATGGCCCAATGCTTTTGCGTGTAGCTTTTAATAAATTCCCCAAAAGCCCTGCTGTATAAGCTTTTTGATTTATGATGCGGTTTATTGTTTTTATTATTTTTCTTTATCATAAAATTTATCATCTCTTTATTCTTACTACTGTCTGCTTTTTGGGCAATGCTATGCGTTAAAAACCTTTATTGGTAACTATTTATATGTTTTAATGTGTCATAAAACCTTGTCATATCAGTGTTTAGATATGTTTTATATGTCAAATACCCCAAGGTTTAGGCTGGGCAATACTTTTAACCGTGCACAATCCTGAAAAACCTTGTCCTGTTGCTATTATTGATACAAGTAAATTTAGCAAAATTTTTTATATCTAAATTAATATTCTTAAAATGCTTGTCTGGACTGCATTATCGCGTTTATCTATCTGTGAAATGCTATCTATAACGCTGATACCATTTTATTAAAGCTCTGAAATCTTCTATTTTTGATTAATTTCACTGTTATCCATGCTCTATAACGTTGCGTGGCAAGTATTTTGCCGATTTTTTGCTTTTACAAAGCAAACATTCTCCTTTTGTGCTCTTTGTTGTTTTTGCACGTATGCGGCTAGAAAATATTTAGAATATTAAGTTTTTTTACAAAAATTCTTTAGTATTATGTAAAGAAGTATTACTTCAACCCTGAAAACCCTTATAAAAATTCTGTTTTACTTTCTAAAAATCTTCAAAATCACTTATTTAACTTGATTTTAAGCTTGGTTATCCCGATAAATTCAATAATATTAATAAAAAAAGGGTGCTGAGGTTACAAAAAAACAGCACCCGAAAAGTTGTTTTATTGTTTTAAATTTTATATAAGCTGCACATCTCCTCCCACTCTAGCTTCCAGCTTTTCATTTTGGCTCAAACACTTTATCTGCGCTTTTTTCTTCTTATAAACTAGCCAAAACTCTTATCTATCAGCTTTTTTGTCACGCTTGCCAAAACTCGCCATTTGTTATTTTTACTCTGTGGCGAATTTTAGTCTGTCTCAAGCCTTTATCTGCCAGTGTTTAGCTTTTTTCCAAGCTTAAAATCCTCTTATATTGCTATTTTATCTTGATTTTTGATTTGTATTTATCTGAAAACTCTTGCCTCGCTGCTTTATAATGATTGATAGTCTTTGAAAAACTTCTAAGGGCTGTCAATTGCGGGCCTTGAGGCAGGCTAAAGGCTGGGCAGGGTTGCCTGTGGGCGGGTGGCTGAATATATTTTACTCCCACCATTCCAATATTATTTTGCCGTTTGAGCCTCTGCCGCCTTCGTTTTCGTTCTTTGTTATGTTGGCTTGGGAGGTTGAATTCACTTGGCCCATGTCTCTTATGGCGGCACCTCCGCCCCCTGAAGCGTATCCTGGGTTTTCAGCGCTTTTTCCGCTGCTGTTATCTCCTGGGGTGCCCCCTTCTCCGCCTATGCCGCTGATTAATTTTTCTACTGTGCCTGAAACACTTCCACTATCTGGGTTTGCAGCATTTGTTGCAATTTCTACTTTGATACCTGCAAAGTTTGCACCCTCTCCCCCTGTGAAACCCTTGGCATCACTGCCTTTTGCGCCTTTTATACATTTTTTGTCGCGGCTGAAATCTTTGCCTGTGCCAACAGTACAGATTTTATCCCCTGGAATGCCGCCCCCGGTACCATTTTTCAGTGTTCCGTCAGAATTTACGCTAACACTTGCGCCTCCGCTTCCGCCAAGCGCCTTGATGTCTCCAAACACTGTGTTTCCTCCTTTTTTGGCTTCTATGAGCGTGTTATTCAATACGTATGCCCCTCTTCCTCCTCTACCTATTCTGAAAGGTATCATTTGTCTGCTTTTTGCCTGTATTGTATAGGTGAAAACGTTGCCACTAGCGCCTCCCCCTCCTGCGCCCGTCCCTGCTAATTTGTATGAATTTGAAGCTGTATCCCAATATTTATTCCAGCTGATTCTTGCATATCCTCCGGAACCAGTGCCTCCGTTGGTTAAACCATATCCGCCGCCCCCTCCACAGCCGTATCCGCTTGCATTGCCGCCCGTTGGATAATCTGTTGTTCCGCCTTTTCCGGGTGTACATGTGCCTGTAAATGGTGTTGTTGTTGTGCCGCCATCTCCGCCTGTAGAGCCGTTTGCAAATGTTATATTGCCTGTTTGTATTGTGTTACCAGCGGTTTTGCCTACTGTACTAGTGAATCCTGAAACGCCTATGTGTCCATAGTTTGCAGGATTACCATTTGTTATGGCGCCAGCCAAAGAGCCATAGGGATTGCAGATTGTGCCGCTCCAAACGCCTCCAAATAAGCCATGCTGGCTGTTTTGCGGTGTTGTTAAAATTGTGTTTGTTCCTCTTAATATTTTTGTAATCAGTGGCGTTACATTTGTATCTGAACCCTGCCCTGTGGTTGGATTCACGATTGTGCCACTATTGTTTATTGAGCCTGGCATGCCTCCAGTGCCGCCTGTACCTATTTTTACACTCAGTGCCTCATTTTGTACCACATTTATTTTTTGAATAGGTACAATATGAGCAGCACCGCCACCTGAGCCTCCTGGGCCATGAGTCAGGTAGGAAATTCTCAAGGCGCCTGGCTTTCCGTTGTTTCCGGTCCAGTCATTCCATGTGTCTCCACCGTTGCAGTAGTTGTCGCCAAAAATTGTAGATATTTTTCCACCTGAAACGGCCGAACACAGGTAGGATGCATTACTGGCACCGTTTGCACCGCCGTATCCTCCACCCCCACCCCCACCTGCACTGCAGTTTGAATTGCCGCCTGTGCAAAAACCGCTTGCGGATGATGAATTAATCCTTGTAGCAGAAAGCCCGCTTTTGCCGCTGCCTTTGCCAATGGTACTTGTCTTATAACCTACACCCCCACCCCCACCGCCTAAGCCATTAAAGCCCCCTCCGCCGCCGCCACCCCCTGCACCATAACCTCCACCGCCGCCTCCGCCTCCGCCTGCAGGGTTACCATAGTCAATATTTCCGCCACCCCCTCCTCCTCCACCGCCGATTTGAAATATTATAGAATTTTCATTTGTTCCAGCAGCATTTGTTATGGTTGTTGGTCCGCCACCTCCGCCCCCTGTGCCAGAGCCTCCATCATCTTGGGTCCAGCTGGTGCCCCCGGCTCCTCCGCCTGCCCATACCGTACCCCTTCCGCCTCCTCCAGCATAATTGTTTCCATTGTTTCCATGGCTTCCGCCACTGCCATTTGCAAAAACTGTGCCAATTGTGCCATTGCCACCACTGCCGCCATTTGCGCCTATTGCCCCATTGCCTCCTTTTCCACCATATGCACCGCCCGCAGCTCCTGCATGGGTCCATCCACCTCCACCGCCGCCTGAATAAAATCCACCATTATTGGGGCCTGCGCCGCTTCCACCACCCCCTCCGCCGCCAGGGATTTTTATATAAATTGTACTAGGAATTGTTATGGGCACATTTTGTACATAGCCACCGCTTCCACCGCTTGCAGCTTGTGCACAACCCCCAGCACCTCCGCCTCCTGCGCCCCCGCCCCCGCCACACGCTGTTACAAGTACGTTTTTGTTTTGTGCAATTGCTGGCACACTCCAGCTGGTTTCACCTTGTGTTTTAAAATCAACATCTGTAAGTTTTTGTCCTCCTGCGCCCCCGCCAGCACCTCCTGATATCAGTGTTGCTTCAATATTTCCTGTCATGGCAGGCACAGTAAATGTGTTCGTGCTTCCGGCTGTTGTATATTCAGTGAAACCCGCAGTTGGTGCCGTACCTCCGCCCCCGCCAGCGCTTATTACAGTTGCTTTTATGTAGCCGTTGAATTTGTTTCCTGGAACCTCAAATTCACCTTCACAGTATTCACTGCCATCAGTGTCTATTTTTATATCAGCGCAATCTGCAGAACCAAATTCAATCTCCTGGGTTTTTCTTGTTGTCTCTGCTGTTCCGATATTGCCTGTCACGTTTATGTTTTCACTGAATTTCTTTGTCATAACAGGTGCCAACGCTGCAAGCAATAATGATGCAATAAGCAGCGCCATAAGCATTTCAACGAGGGAGAAAGCGACTTGCTTCTGATTTTGTTTGGTTTTATTGCTTTTCTTTATTTTATGGTTGTCGTATGCAGCCGTATACTCTTGAAAAGCAGACATTTTGCGCAAAGTCAGAGAATTTTGGCAACCGCAAACAAATAAATTCAGTATAATGGTTGCATATTGGGATGTGAAATTTAAATATTTTTCTAATGTTTTATTCTTATTTCCTTTAGGCGCTGAATGCCGCACAATGGATTTATAATCCTGTGTTTGCCTTTCTTTGCTGCTTTTTGGTAAGGGTATCTTATCAGCTGGCGCTGAATTTTTCCTAAAAGCCCTGCTGATTTGAACTTGCCTTCTTTTCTTCAAGACCTCTATTTTAGTACAAAATAGGTCTTTTTTGAGAGTTTTTAGGATTTTACCGTGTAATGATTTTGTTGACTTAATTGTCATGTTTAATTCCTTCTATTTTTTATTTAATATCCTTGATTCCTGCTTTGGGTTTTACTTATATCTGTTTTTATAGGGTGTTTAAAATATTGCAAATGAACTGTTAGAGCCAAAATAAGGCACGCCAGTTGATGCTATCTGCCGGTGTAATTATTTATTTTTAACCGCAGCAATAAATAAGGTGCAATTTTTTTGCCAAGCTTAAATGCCAAGATTGACAACTAGATAATGGTAAACCCTTTTATTGCTTGTACGGCAAGTGGTTTAATATTATATAGGCCACAGAAAAGCATTTTGTTAAGATATTTTTGCAGTTTAATTTCAAAAAAGTGTACGTAAAGCGGATGAACTTTTCTTCATTTTTAAGTAACCTTTATTTAAGATAAACAAAACAAGCGATTTTAATTTTATCTGTCCTTAAATGCCTGTAAATACAGTTTTTTAGGAGAGTCAAAGAATATTCAAATTAAAACCTTGTTTTTATCTTACGACTTATTAAGTATAGTGTCAACACTTTTAAGTCGTTATTTTTTAAATGATTACAAATTACCATAAAAAATAAGGCGGAATAAGCGTGAACGGGACTGATTTTAAAAAATATATAGGCGAAAACATCGCCAAGATAAGGAAATTTAGAGGTTACAGCCAGGAATACATGTCAGAAATTATTGACATGACGCCAAATTCCTACAGTAGAATTGAGCGAGGACAAAATTTTCCATCAGCTGAAAGTTTCGCTAAAATAATTGATGCACTTGACATTAAGCCTGTTGATTTGTTTAATTTTCCAAACGAGGAATCGGATTTAAAAATCAAAAAAGAGATTTACAGAAAACTTAAAATATTAGAAAAAGATCGTGAAAAAATGGTGAATATCTGGCTGTATATTAATTCTATTATTTAACAAACGCTGAATTTTTTATGGTTTTTAGGATGTAGGCCCTGTCTTTGTGGTAGAATTTATTTTGTAAAGTTTTGTGAAGAAAGATATACATTACTGTAAGCAAAGCGCAAATTAAAGTTACAAGCTGAATTTTTGCAAAATATTTTAACCTCTCTTTTTCTTATAAATTGTCGTATTTGCCAAAATTTCTTTTTGCAGTTAGGATACTATTATTCCCTAAGAGTGTTGAAGTTTACGGATTTCAGCAGAATGGGGCTTCAAATCGTCGGCAATGTCATTTTAAATGATTCAGCTTTGCGCAGTCTTTCTTTATTCTGGCGCAGATACCGCCTGTTAACGTATATTTTATCAGGTTAAAGTTTTTGCCGTTTTTTATAGACACAGTGTGCCGTTGCCGGATTCCATTCTTTTGACTGGCTTTTTAGGTGTGCTCCAGGGTCAATGTTTTGCACGTTGATAATTTTAAGGTTTGCACTGGTTGTGTGCACTTGCTGGCTGTGCTCCAGAGTGCTATGCTTGTGTGCGCTTGCTGTGCGACGCTGGTGCGGCAGGCTCTGTGCGGTGTGATTGGGGCCCTGGCGGCTGTGCGGGCTCAGCGGATGCCCACTGCTACCCGCTTGATGTGTGGTCTGGTGTTATGGTTCACACTGGGGTGTATTGGGCTGTGCCTCATTTGTCCGAAGGTGTCGCAGTACTTACGGGTGCTTGCGGTACCTTGGCTTCCTCGCATATACTGCTATGTCGGCGCCTGTGTCGAGGGTTTGTATATAGTCTGCGGTGGTTAGCTTGTACTTTTTGACCGGGTTTTGTGTGTTTTACAGCTGGAGGTTTTGTAGAGCTGTGTCGTCACATACTATGCTTGCCATATGCTTATTAGTAGTGCCTTTGCCTTTTTCCTCCTTGTTCGGCAGGGGTTTTGCGGTTTTTCTGGCTGTAGGCCTCTGTTTTATGTCAGCCTGTTAGCTTTCCTCAAGTTGTGTGCAGCTGTGCGACTGGGGTGCAGCAGGCTCTGTGCGGTGCTACTACTTGGCTGGCGGCTGTGCGGGTTCTAATGGTGGCTCCTGCTGGCCGTACATTGTATGGTCAGGCAGTTTACAGGCCCCAGGGTTTTACTTTGCCCCGTTGCATTTTGCTGGCGGCAGCGTTGGTTATACCAGCGCTTGCGATACTGGCTACTGTATTTCTGGTACCGCTTTTTCGGCGCCTGTGTCGTGGTTTTGCTGTAGTGGTGTACACTGTTTGCAGGTGTGGTGACTTTGTTTTTGCCTGTGTGCGTGGCGCCTAGCGGCTGTGCGACCAGCAGTCGACAGGCTCTGTGCAGTGCTCACATATTGCTTGTGTGGGTGCTTTTCAGGGCGGCTGCTTTCCGTATTCCGTATGGTCTGGCGCAGCAGCTTCTGTTGGTTATTACTATAGCTACGACTTAAGCGGTGGTCGGTTGTTTGAGTATAACGGTCCTGCTGGTCATACGCAGGTGTTCTCTCTTTCGGTGCGCTGGCTTGTGTCTTTTAGGTTTTGGTTTCCAGAGTGCGTTTGGTGTTCTTCTAATGTTGCTTTGTATTATAGGTCTCGAGTTCCACGTTGTTTATAGCTGTGCGAGGGCTGCGCAGGATTCTGTTTGACGAAGTGACTAATTGTTGTGTTGGGCTTGAAGTAAGCACCTCGGCAGCAGCTATGGCGAGGGCTGTGTAGGTATTATCAGGCCCTGTATGCTGTGACAGCTTATCCCTTAGTTGTAGTGAGGCCGTCTCTCCTGTTTGTTGTTTTTATGTGGTTTGAGGTACTGTTTCAAGTTAAGGTGCTGTATCCGTACGTATGGGTGTGCTCTCTATACTTCTCTGATGTGATTATCGCCCATTTTCGGTGCGCTTCCTGTGTGTCTTCTGGTTTGTATATATCCCAAGTTGCCAAGTACTTTGGTAAGTATGGAGCTTTGAGACTGTTTCCTTGGGCACATTGGTTTGTGGGCGTATTGTTTATGTGTCTTTATTTTTGTAGAGTTTTTCTTGCAGACTTATGCATGTATTCACTGTAGGTGTTTCTGTGGCTGTTTTCTGTCATCCTCTTTGTGCTGTTGTTTGGTGCAAGCTTTACAGCTGTGCGACTGGAGTGCTGCAAATGCCCTGCGGTGCGATGCTCGTGGCGGAGGCTGTGCGGGTTCAGCTAATGATGGCTGCGATGCGCATATTTTTTGGGGTGCTAAAGTGGGTGGATTACCTGTTAGTGGCCATTTTAATATTGGCGTTTTATCTGTTTCTACAGATTTTAACACGTTTTGGGCTATTTCGGTGCGCTGGTTGCTTCATCCTTGGTTATAGTGTTTGGTGTACATATTTTTTATGTGGTCTATCTGTGCTCGTCCTTTGGCTTTGTTGCACTGTGTTTGCAGGCTTTGTTTGGTAAAGTTGTCCTATTAGCTTTTGTACTGTTTGCAGCTGTGCGACAGCCTTGCAGGTTACGGCTCTGTGCAGTGCCTATGGGGCAGTGGCAGCTGTGTAGGCTCTTACAATAGCCACTGTAATCCGCATTACCTGTGGTCAGGCAGTGTGCAGTCCGGCAGTGTATATCATGGTAGTGCCTTAGGCAGTGGCGATTTTAGCGCACACAAGGACTCCTCTGTATTTCCCTTTTCGGTGCACTTGTTATAAGTATTTATTGGCTTAGAATTTACTTGGTATTCATTTGCGTTTTAGTACTTTATGGAGTTGTTGTTTTTATATAGTGTCTGTATTATTGGGTGTTTTGGCGGTTGGTTGTTTAGGTGGTAGTTTACCGTTCATTGTTGCACTGAGTTGCTGCCGTGTAATCTTTGTTTGGTGCTGGGTGCCGGTGTATAGGTTGCTCTTCCTAGGTGCACGGTTATGCAGCGCCCAAGCTGCAGCTACGGTCTATTTAGCGCAAGGCGTTAGACTGGGTAGTTGCAGTGTACGCCGTTTGTGTGTGGTGGCGTATGTAGTGGTTTCTGCTCTCTGGGTGGAGTTACTACTTTGTGGATGGGAGAGTTTAGCGACGTTTCCTCTGTGCAGTGTGGCACGCTGGTTGCTGCCTGTGCGGGCTCAGATGGCGGCTCCTGCTACCCGTATCATATGTGGTCTGGGTCATCCTATGTTGGCGCTAGCTATTGGGTACCTGGGCTGCACAGTGGTAGCTGGGATATGGGCTTTGCCTGTGGTTCTGGCTATTGTGGTTTCGCCTATGCCTTTTCGGTGCGCTGTTTACTTCTTTCTTGGCTGTGGTGTACTGTTTCTTACGGGCTTTGGGGTTAGTGGAGTGTTTCTCATGTTTGTTTTACTGTGCTTTGGCAGGTTTGTTTACCTGCTCTATGTCCTGTGCGACCACTCAGCAGCAGGCTCTGTGCGGTGTGCACGCCTTACTGGCGGCTGCCTGGGTGCTACTGGGCCATGTTACCCTAGTCATATATGGGATAGCTATGTTCTTGATGGGCATTACTACTATACTGACCTGGTGTCGGGTGTTTTGTCGGATCCGTTGGGCAGGTATAATTCTCCTATTTATGCCTTTTCGGTGCGCTAGTTATCTGTGCTCTAAGACGAGTTAGAGGAGTGTTGCGTTCATGGTAGGCTTGCTCTGGGTAGCTATCTAGCTGCCCGAGTTTGCACTGTTGGTTTTGAGTCGTTATAATATTTCGTTATGCCTCCAGGTTCTTATGCGGTTTAATTTGTGCATCAAGAAGCTGATTTTAGCTTTGCAGGACTTTGTTTGCAGACTGATTAAAGTTCGCTTTGACTGTTAGTGCAAGTGTTCTCAGGAATGGTGCGTGAGCTGCATCTGTATTTTGGGCTCTGTGCAGTGTTATGAGTGGATTGGCGGCTGTCCAGGCTCAGCGAACAGTTGGTGTTATCCTCAGTTGATTTGGTCTGCCACTGCAAGGTCTGCAGGTGAGTTTTATGCCCCATATCTGTCTAGTGGCACTATGAATTTTCATGGTTCTTGTGGTGTTGGCTATTGTACCCTAGGCTGGGCCTTTTCGGTGCATCTGTTTCTATAAGGCGTTGTTGGCTGGGCAGTGTATTGGCTTTATATGCTGCCCTGTTGGTTTTTATACTGGTTTCTTATATTGTATGTAGCTTCTATGCAGTGTCAAGCTAAGTCAGGCGGCTGTGCAGGTTCTGACAATAACTGCTGCCATCCGCATCACTATTGGGCTGGCTTGGTTTCTTCTGATAAGCGCCATGCGAATTGGTTTGACACAGGGGTTTCTGGGGGTGGCCTTTATTCTTTTCGTAATGCCCATTCGGTGCGCTGTGCTTTATGCCTTGAAGCTGCTGTGTGCAGTATTTTGCTGCATTTTGAAATGTTTCCTGACGCTGTTTTTTGCATATATCTGCAGCAGTACTGCTTGGTTGTATATTCTGCTGGCTCTTACAATGGCCGCTGCTACCCGTACCCTGTGTGGTCTAGCACGTCTGCAGGTGGCGTGGACTATTATAACCAGGAGTATATGGGCGGCAGTTTCACCACAAGTCTTGTTCGTGCCTGTACCTACGCCTTTTCGGTGCGCTGCAGGCGTTGTATCTTGTAGTGCTTCCAGGGGTTGTATTGCACCAGTTTTACATTGTGTCTTCCTGGTTTTGCAAATGGCTTTTTATACTGTATTAATCTAAGTTTGCATCACTCTTTGTGAAACGTTTGGCGTACAGCTGGCTGTGCGGGCTCTAACACTGGTGCTTGCTGGCCTAATGCGCTTTGGTCTATTTCACCCAAAGAGGGTATACTTTATTATGACTATGCCCTAGTGTCGGGAAGCTTTGTTCCTGATACTTGTCAGGGAGTCCTTGGTTGCGGCACTACCTATCCCTTTTCGGTGCGCTGTTTTTATGGCTTTGTTTGATGTCATATTTGTGCTGTACAGCATACTGTGTTGCACTGGAAGGTGCTGTTATATACTAGCCTAGTTTTAGATGCCTGCGGAGTTTTGTATCTTTTGCTCAAGTCAGCTTCTTATAGCATTGTATTATTGCTATTGGCTCTGTCCGGTGCTTTGAGTCTGGTGGTATGTGTGCGGGCGCCTCCTCTGGTACTAGTTGGCCTAATAACTGCTACCCGCGCAGTATATGGTCTGCGTCGCCCTCCCCGTCTTATGGAGACTTTGTCTTTCACACTGGGTTCTTGTATAGTGGCAGCCTGGTGCATGATTATTGTTATGCTTTAGGCAGTGGGTGTCCAGGCCCTCTTGTCTTTTCGGTGCGTCGCTCGCTCCTTGCCTTGCCGCTATGTTTAGTAGTTTAGTGGCAGAGCTCTGTTTTGTGCTCGGATATGGCTTACTGTGTTTGGGTTTGGCCCCGTATGACTTGTTTATACTAACTTTTGAGACATGCTGTACAGCTGTGCGACTGGTATGCTGCAGGCTCTGTGCGGTGCGATAATGGTTGGCGGATGTGTCCAGGTTCCATTGATGATAGGTGCGTTCCCTTTGACGTTTGGACCTCTACACCCTCTACGTCTGCAGATTACTATAGAGGACACTTGCAGAGTGGTGTTTTTGAATATTGGTATTTTAGTGGGCTGTTTCCCTTTTCGGTGCGCTGGCATTCTATATAGTACTGTTATTGTGCGTATACTTGCCAGAGTTGTAATTTCTATGCTTATAAGCCCGTATGTTTTTAATAGTGAGCACTGGTTTTGGATTTGATATCTTGGTTTTAGTTTATTTGCTGTTAGCCGTGCAGATTTTGTGTGATGCAGCATCCTGGGTGGCGGCTGTACAGGCTCTAGCAACGGCTACTGCCACCCAGGTGACTTCTGGTCAAGCTCACTTATAAGCGCCTCAGCTGGATATCATGATTTCTGGCTTGGAAATGGAAGCGTTGGCGGTGGCGCCAGGGTGGTTACTTACGCCTTTTCGGTGCGCTGTGCTTTGTGGCTTTTTAATGCAATTGACTTTCGTTACTAGGACCTTCTTTGTTATAGCTGGGTTTATTAGTGTTTGTGCAGCCCCTTATCTGCAGGCTCTGTCCGATGTTGTCCAGTAAGTAGCTGTGTAGGTTCTGTAAATAACTATTGCAATCCAGACACTTTCTGGCTGTACACTCCAGGAGCAGACGGCTACCACGACAGAGGGTATCTTTACATAGGCTATATTGGCTCAGGCATGTATCATGACACTGACGCCTTTTCGGTGCGCTGTGTCTTGGGCTTTATATTTGCTAATAATATAGTATTATGGTCTTTGGCTTTGTATGATAAGTTGGTCTACTTAAGAGTTGTGTTTACTGTTTGCTTGTGTATTGTATCCCCTACAGCTGTGCGACGCCAACGCGGCAGGCTCTGTGCAGTGCTATTGGCACTATGGCTGCGCAGGGGCTGAGGCTGGTTTGTGCAGTGCAAGGCAGATGTGGTCACAGTCTAAACTTTCTGTTAATACCTGCAATACTGGGTATCTTAGTGGTGGTTGGTTTGGTTTGATGCCAGATGCTTGTACGTACGCCTTTTCGGTGCGCTGGTTGTTTTTGCTCTGTTGTTACGGATGCGGGTGTAGCCGCAAAGCTCTTTTTGCCCTCGGTTTACGGCATACTGTTAAGGCTTTGCCTGCAGCTTTTGACCTGCTGGCAGGCATACATTTTGTGCGTTTTATTGTATATAGTAGTTAGTATTGTCTTCGCTATAGTGCTCGTTGTGATTTTGCTGTGTGCAGCTTTTGCTTGCTTGTTGCTTTAGCAGTGGGTTGTTATAGCTGTTATTTATTCGGCTGGGCATTGCAGTTACTTGTTTGGTATGCTGCTCATCCTAGGTTGTAGTTTTGGCATGGCGGTTTTGCAATGCTATCTGTGCGACTACCAGCTAGCAGGCTCCGTACGGTGCTACTGGTTATCGGGTGGTTGTGCGGGCTCTTCTATTGGCAGTGCATTCATTGGTAATTGCTATCCGAGCCATTATTGGTCTTTTACTCCACAGACAGCAGGTGTTTACCGGTCGCCTGTATTGCTTGGAGGTGCCGTTAATACGCATGATGCTTGCGTTGTGGGCTATTGTCCTATCACTCTTGCCTTTTCGGTGCGCTGTTTAGCCCTCATGCTGTTGCCGTGTAGGAGTATGGTGATAAGTTTTTGGCCTAGGCTGTGGCGCGCTGTTATGGCTTTGTTTGTTGTTTTTAGCTTACGGCGTAGCTTCTGGTGCAAGGTTTGCTCTGCAGCCTCTGTGCGGTGTGGCAATGCTATTTATTGTTCAGGCTCGTACGATGGCTGTCATACTTATGCTTTGTGGTCTTATACAGTATCTTTGTATGCGGCCTTCTGGGATTTTTGGCTCTCAGGAGGGGTGTTTTATACAGACGCGTCTGCTTATGCACGAGCCTTTTTGGTGCGCTGTGCCATCAGGAATTGTAATGTTTTTCTAACCCGCTTTATTAGTACCGACTTTAGGTGGCTTGAAATGTTTAAAGCCACAATACAAGTATGCTTACAATCACAAGCATCTCAGCTCTTTTGTTGTTCGTTATTGCCTGAAATACATACACAGGTTAATAGTTTTTTGCTTGTACTGTCTAGTCATATTGGTTTAATCTGTGTTTACAAGTTGGCTATAGTTAATTTAGCTGCTGGCAGTTGCGCTGTGCGACGCCTATGCAGCAGGCTCTGTGCAGTGTGTTCAGTGGGATGGACATTGCTCTGGTGCTGGTACTGATGGCGGTTATCTTAACTGGTGTTTTCCTTATATTTTGTGGGGTGCACAAAGCGGCTCGGATTATTGGCGCTACTGGCTGAATACTGGAGTATTTAGTATCAGCAGTTGGCCTATGGGCAGCGCCTTTTCGGTGCGTCTGTGGGCGCACTATGTTTAGTTCCCTGTGTCACCTTGGGTTTGATATGCGGTACTATAGGTATATTAAGAATGTCATTGTCTAAAACTTCTTTATGGGCGTATGCAGCTGCTCTGGCTCTTACTATACCCACTGCTACCCGTACCCTGTGTGGTCAAGTACTTCTGCAAGCGGGGTAGACTATTATAACCAGGAGTATGTGGGTGGCAGTTTTGCTACAAGTTTGGTGCGTGCTAGTACTCACGCCTTTTCGGTGCGCTGTTACCTCTTTGTCTTGCAGTTAGTTTTAGTGGTCGCGTAGTCTGTTAACTTTTTGCTTTTAGCTGCTACGCACTGTGTCTTTTGGGCTTGCTACAGGCATGTTGCTTCTGCATGGTATTCACTAGGGCACTGGTGTATTATGTACGCCCGGGTTATGATTGCTTGGGATTGATACGATATACCTTTATTTAGTATATGCTTTGACTTGTTTTTAAGGCGGATGCCATACTTTGTACTTACTACTGTGCGACTCTGAATCTGCACACTCTGTGCGGTGCGCTGAGCGTACAGCTGGGTGCGGAGGGTCTTTAAGTAATATTTGTTTTTCGCGTATTATCTGGGGCATACTTTCTACGAGTGGTATACCTTATTCTGGTCATATGTATTCAGGCTTCTTTGGAGTGTCTTCAGGCTATGACAAGCCGCGGGCCTTTTCGGTGCGCTGTTTGCTTATTGCTAGTGGTTCTTCTTCCCTGGAATTTGGCAGTGGCACGTTGTGTTGGCTTTATGGCTATGGTTAATATGTGCTGGAACTTCAATGCTGCTTGTGCGGTTAAAGAGATGTGCTGACTCTTTGCAGTGCTACCACTTGGCTCGTGGCTGTGCGGGCGGTTCTAATACTAATTGTGACCCATATATCATGTGGTCTGGCTCGTCTGCTAATGTTTCTTTATACTATTATTTTGCTTTTTCAGGCGGTTCATTTTCGCAGTCTTCTTATGCTGCTGGGCAGCCCTTTTCGGTGCGCTGTTGCCTTATTGGTGTATTCAGTGCTCCGGCGGCAGCCTTTACTTTTGCTTTAGCTGCTACGCACTGTGTCTTTTGGTTCTGTGGTGGTTTTGGCATATTTTACAATATTTATTCTTATATATTATCATCAGCGTTACGCAATTGTTTGTGTTGCTGAAGGGACATTCTGTTTTCTATTGTGCATGAAGGGTTCTGTGCAGTGTAGCAGTCTGAATGGCGGCTGTGCTGGTGGGTCTGGTGGTGTAGGCTGGCTTAATAGTTGCTACCCAAAGCATATGTGGTCAGGCACTTATTCTTCCGGCTCTGATTACTATGACTGGCACTTGGATGCAGGAGTCTGGCGCCAGCAGGTGATAGTTTCTACTTATGCCTTTTCGGTGCGCTGTTTTCGGATATGATTATCATATTAATTGTTGTCATCTTTTGGGTTTTGCGTTATTTGTTGAAGCTGATTTTATAAAAGAGGCTGTGCAGGCGCTTATGATGGCAACTGCTACCCGTACGTTGCATGGTCAAACACTCCTAATACCCAGCAAGACTATTATCGCGGGCATTATTTGGATGGCGGGCATTTTTATGATAACCCTGGCAATCCGCACAAGCGTATGTCTTATTCGGTGCGCTGTGTCTGGGTTTTGAACAATTTATTTTAGTCTGCAGTGCGACGTTCGTGAGGCAGACTCTATGTAGTGCTTATGGCGGGGTGGCGTCTGTGCTAGTTCTAACGATGGCAATCGCTACACGCGCAATGCAAGGTCTAGGTTCTGTCTAGTTAGGTAGATGCTGCTCTTTGAGGGTATATTACCTGAGGCTTAATTTACTTATGTTTTAGGCAATATGCAGTGTTTTTCATCAGGCGCCTGTGCAGGCGCTTCCTATGCTACTGACTGGGCCGGTACCTGCTATGTTTACCATATTTGGTCTACTGGTTTGCGTGAAGATAATTGGCGCTGGGCGCCATATTTTGGCGATGGAGGACTTAGTCTGTATTCAGCCTGCGGCACAGGCTACTGCCCGTCTTCCTTTGCTGCTTCGGTGCGCTGTGTCCGGGTTTTGCAGTAATATAGTGTTGCAATTATTGGTGCAGCATGTGCTATCTATTATATTTATCTTAAATAAAGCCAAAGGTGAAAATAAAAAATAAAATGATTTAACGAGTGATTTTATCTTTTTTGTATCCTATACAAGTAATAATATTATTTTCCGTGAATCGGTGGAGGTTGAATATACATAGGATTTAGATTGTGCCACAAAAAGCTGTCGTAATCATTATTTTTCAAAGTTTCAAACCTGCTTTTTGCAATCTTAATTAATGCTTCTGAAAGATTTATATTTTCATCCTCAAAATTTATGAGCGTTAAACAATTCCCAGGTGTTTTATTCTGGGCTTTTATATCTGTATTTAGCTTGTCTAGAAAGGTTTTTAGGCGTGTGTGACTTGAAGTATCACATATGATATGGTTTTTAGTTATATGTTTTGAGATTTCACTATAAGGAATAAGTTCAATTTTATCGTTTACTCTAAAATAAAACATTTCTTTTCTTGCATCTAAAATAACTTCAGGGTTAAGGTTTTCATATGTTTTATATAAAATATCAAGTGAATTTATACCAACCACATTTTTATTAAGTTCTTTCGCCATAGTTTTTGCGACAGCTACACCAGCGCGAATTCCTGTGAAGCTTCCAGGCCCTTTATTTACGGCTATTAAATCAATGTCTGGAAATTTTGTATTGTTTGTATCCAATATTCCTTTTATTCCTGTAATCAAATAAGCGCTATGATAATTTTTTTCATCTGTTATAAAAATTTTTGAGCTAATGACATCATCAGTCAAAAGGCTAATATAAGTTTTATTTAGGGAAGTATCAAAAGCTAAAATCTTCATTTCAAGCCCTCTTTTGCTGCTTGCGTATTAATTTTTTGGACAAAAATTTCATATTTCTTGCCAACTGGCTCAAATTCATAATATCGTGTGTCGTCATAATCGTTTTCTTCATAATAAACTTTAATATTGAGTCTGTTATATGGAAGCTCGCCTCCACCAAAATCTGCCCATTCTACAAATGTTAAAACATTATCTTTGGAATATTCTCTAAGTTCTTCTTTTATGGTGTCAAGCCCATCATCTTCAAGTCTGTATAAATCAAAATGATAAACCAGAATATCAGAAGATTGTACTCTTGCGCCTTTATATTCGTTTAAAATTACAAAACTTGGACTTGTGATTTTTTCTTTTACGCCTAAATCTTTTAAAACAAATCTTACAAATGCTGTTTTTCCGGCGCCAATATCACCAAATAATGACACAAAAGCTCCATTCTCTGGCAGGTTTTGCGCAAAGATTCGGGCAAGCTTTTGCGTATCAGCTGTATTTTTGGTTTTTATTCTCATAGTTTTGCTTTTCTTAACCATCAAGAGATTGTATAAAATTAATTGTAACATAAATATACAAAACCACTATTTTTACTAAAGTTTTCTTGCTTGAAGCCGATTACATTAAATATAAGAACATGATTTGGCGGATATTGAAAGGAAAAAATAATGGCGGTAAATTCTGTTAAGATGACAAATACGGTTGATACAAGTAAATTGACAGCAGACACTACAAATAAAAAAACAAACACTTCTGCTAATTTATTTGAGAGTACATCAAACAACACTTCGGGCAAAACCGCTGTTAAAAATACATCAAAAAGCACAGTTGAAGATTCTAAAACCACTGCTTCAGATGGTCAAAAAGTGAATAATGAAGCAAATAAACTGTCTGATTTCGAAACAACGCAAAAACAATTAGCTGAATCTGAGAAAAAACTTTTTGAAATGCAGGAAATGATGAATGCCAAGGCGCTGGAACAAGAAGCGCTGTATGCTGAAATAAGTAACCAACAGGGTGTTTTAACAAGAGTCATAGAACAAGCAGAAAAAAAATATAATCCAATCGAACATGGCGAAAATAAGGATGCCTATGTGCAGTCACAGCTTTCAGAAAGCCCTATGTATGCTGCTGCATCAAAGGTTTTGCAAGATTTAAATAATAAAAACCAAGACATTGTAGATGCACTTGGTATCATAAAGTTGAATTTTGCGGCCGAGCAAACTATTTTTACTGAAACCAACCAGAAATTAATGAATCTGTATAATGAGATAAATACTATGTATTCTGCAGGCGCGGAAGATTCTGAATCTTATAATATGCTTATGTAATACAGAATGTCTACATAAATATTTTGCGGTGTCTTGTTAGACACCGCTTTTTTGATATTACTGCAAATTAATTAATGGAATGCACCATTAGCTGATTATATGTGCTGACGGCTGAAATGTTACATTTTGTAAAAAGTTAAGCTAAATTTGCCTTTTGAAATAAAGTTTTTAAAAAGCATGGACGACACATTAAATATAAGAAATAGATGACAAAGGAAGTTATTATTATGGAAAACAAAGAATTTGAATTTGATTATTTTGACCCTATTTATTCAGAGTACAATCCCTTGAGTGATGAAATTAAAAATGAAATCCAAAAATTAATCGAATCTAAAAAAGAAAAGGACGGGAATTTTTGCCCTCTAGTTATTAGAAAGCTAATGCCAGTTCAAATTATACAGCAAGGATGATTGCATTAAAAGCAAATTAAAATGGTTAAATTTGTTTCACAGAATGAATCATTTAAAATTACCTCAATTGTTTATTCTTGATGTGAATGTATCATAGGTACATTAAATGTGGTATGAATTCTAATTTCAGCCATACAAGTTACTTTTGTTCGTGGAATTGCCCGCCGGCACAGATAATTTCTATAACCTTTAAAAGAAAGTCCCTTGGTGCATCAACGTGTGATAAAAAGTGCTCTTGATTATCTTTGTGTCGTATTGTCATAATTACGCTCTGGTTTTTTTCAGCAGGTACATAAAGAGATGCAACCTCATTATCCAAAAGCACTTTCATCTGGCTGTCTGCATCATGCGCATCCTTCATAAGTACATTGTAATCGCCATTCAGGGCAAAAATCCTTCCGCAGAATAATGGCGGCTGGCTTTCTCTTGGAATTGCCTTTGGAGCAACATTAAATCTGTTTGTAAAACTTATCGTGTGCCATAAAATATTGATTGTGGCAATTGTTTTTGTGGAATCAACACTTACATATATATTGTTTGCAGGAACGTTTCTAACGCTGAAAGATTGCTTTAAGGATTCTGCAACCTGTTCCATAATATCTGTAATTTTTATAAATGTTTCAGCAGTATTATGGGTAGATTTTTGAAAATCCAAAAACTGCTTATACATATATACAGCAACAAGCCCAGTTCTTTCCTGAACTACGGACGATTTTCTTATATGATCTTCAAGATTATTTAAACTTTCAAAGTTATTTTGCAATTTTTATAAAATCCAAATTTTTGTCATGAGTATAATAACTTAAATATGGGGTTATTTAACACCATCATAATATTTTTTTTACAATTTAGAATACTTGATTTATATTAATTTTCTTTAAAAAATGTATAATTAAGTAAACAGGTAATTTTTTATGGGCGTTAATCAAAAATCTAAAACATATTTAAGCAGTTTTGAAGAATATCTTAAAAGTGAAAAGAATTTTTCATCCCACACTATAAGAGCCTATCAGGCTGATGTTTTGACGTTTTTAATATGGGTAAATGAGGCTGATATCAAAGAAATTGATACAAAAAAGTTTAGTGAATACATTTATTTTATCGGCCAATTGAATTATACAAAAACTACAATTGCAAGGAAAATCGCCTCAATCAGGGCATTTTATAAATTTTTATACAGGGAAGAAATAATTGATTTTAACCCGACAGACACATTACAAGGCCCAAAAAGAACTAAAAACCTGCCTAATTTTTTATCTGATAATGAAGTTGAAACAATTTTAACAAATGTAAAAATTTCAACCCCGGCAGGATACAGAAACCGCGTAATATTTGAATTATTGTGGGTTTCAGGTATGCGAATAAGTGAATTATCCGGCCTGAATTATGAAAATTTGAACTTAAATCAAAATGAAATCACGGTTTATGGAAAGGGCGCAAAAGAAAGAATAGTTTTAATTCCAGATAGAACCAAAGAATCTTTTGAATATTACATTGAAAATGTCTCTGATTTAATATGTAAAACCGATAAAGCCCCATCAAGTCCTGTTTTTATAAACAATAACGGCTACAGACTGCAAAATCAGAGCATTAGAAAAGCCCTAAAAGAAGTGCTTAATCATATAGAAATTTCAAAAAAAGTGACCCCGCATGTTTTTAGGCACTCTTTTGCAACAAGGCTATTGGAAAATGGTGCTGATTTAAGGATTGTACAGGAACTTTTGGGTCATTCTAGTATTGCAAATACACAAATCTACACCCATGTTTCAATTCAAAGATTGAAAACAGTTTATGAACACACTCATCCAAGGGCATAACTATTTTTGTATAGGTTTTAAGTCTAAATTGCTTGACTACTTATTTTATTAGTTTTATCCGCAAAAGTACCCTAAATAACTAGTTTTCAGTTTTAAAGTCTAAATATCAATACAAAAGCTTTTTGTTGTGTAAACTTTGAATTGGCATACAACAAATTTTTGTGAGGTTTTGACAATCTGCATACAATCTTTCTTTTGGCAGGAAGGCAGTTAAATATTATTCTTTGCACAGGAAAGTTTGAAAAAACTTTCAGATAAAATGGGCATAAAAAAGCTTCCTTATTTGGAAGCTAAGCTTAATATTTGGGCCCGGAGGGATTCGAACCCACGACCAAGGGATTATGAGTCCCCTGCGCTACCGCTGCGCCACAGGCCCGTGACACATCTATTAAAGTACCATTAAAATATTTAAAAATCAAGGGCAATAACTGTAAAGATTTTGGAGTTTAGTTATCCTATTTATCCTTTCTTTTTTGATAGCTCAAAGACTTTTAAAAACTTAAGCTGATACGGAAAATTGGCTTATCCCCTTTATTTTTATTAGTGTGTCTTGCGATATTCTGTTTTTTATAATCATGACAAAACATCAAAAAACTTTACAAACTTCATAATTCAAAATGTCAACATTTCAAACAATCTAAAACGCAGCACGCTACACTAATACAACCTAAAAAATCTTCATTTTTATTTGAGTAATTTTACTCTCTTGAAAACCCTAAAAACAAGAATTAAAATAATAAAAGAGACTTTAAAAAACAAAAAAAATAAAAAGAAAAACAAATAAAAAAAGAAAAAAAACAAACCAGCATAGGTCAAATTACCTGGGAATGGAATGGAAGGAAAAATGCCATCATGAAAAAAATAATTAAAATATTAATCCTAATAATCTCAATACTAACATTCTGCTTCATTATGAAAAACTTCTTCCCAGCTGAATGGTCTTTCATAACTCCTCATAAGCAAGGTGACTTTGTGAGGGTGGGAGATACTAATAATTCTGCAAATAGTGCCAAAACACTTCTTTTAAATGATGGCAATATACTGGTTGTTGGTTTTTATGGTGCAGAAATATATGAACATCAAGCTAGAAAGTTTAAACAAATTACTATTGATAAAAAAATGCTTGATGATTTTGTAAACTTAATTGAATTAGGTAACAAAACTATTTTAATAACCGGGGAACAATTTTCTTATATCTACTCACCGCAACAAGATATTTCTAAAGGGCCCGAAATGATTTTTCCAAGAAAGAATAATGCAACGTTATTATTAAATAATGGCAAGGTATTTGTTGTGGGTGGTATGAGTTCAGATAATAAAACCGATTATAAAAACTTTAAGTTTACCGAATTTTACAATCCTAAGAATAATCAGTTTGAAAAAGGGCCAGATTTGCCTGTTGCACTTCCGTATACTCATCAAATTATTCAACTAAAAAATAATGATACCTATGTTTTTGGTTGCATGTATGTTGATGAATACAAATGTGAAGAACGTATCTATAAACTTGTAAATAATTCAGATAGGTTTGAATATGTATCAAAGCTTCCAACCCATAGTCATATTTTTAAGTTGAAATCTGAAAAAATGATAATGTTTTCAACCACGGATAGAAATAATGGCTCTCCTCAAGTTACAATATTTAATCCTAAAACAAATGAGATAGAAAGTCATTCTTTAGACTTGCCAAATGGTTATTATGCTGAAACTATTTTGCTTCCCGATGACACTCTTTTATTTATTGGTGGCTCGTCAGGGTTTGGAATGAGCTTTAAGCAATATAAAATGGCAAAAATATATGACCCTAAAACAAATAAACTTAAAGCACTAGAAGAAAAACCAAATTTTTCAAGAAATGGACACAGTGTGGCAACCCTTATGAAGGATGGGAATATTCTAATCTTGGGTGGCAATAGAAAAAACGATCCTCTTGCTGCCGAAATATACATGTTTAATAACAAAATAGAAAAATAAAAACAATAAATTACACACTACATAAATATATCAATGCAACAAAGCATTCTTCATAGAAAGGAGAAAGTTTAATTTGGAATGCTTAAATTTGATATGCAAAATTACACTTTATAGAATATAAGAAAGGAAATTAAAATTATGACAATTGATGTTAAATTATGTGCGATTTTATCAAAACATGTTTATGATGATAAGAGTTGGCCAGCTGCTATACCTACTGGCTCTGGTTTTGAAATTGTATCGATAGACAAAATAGATGGTAATTTTGAAAGTATTAATAAAAACTTCTACACTTCCCCCTCTGGCTGCCAAGCTGCCTTTTATCACAATGAAGCATTAAATGAAGGCGTTATCGCATATCGTGGTACAGAACCCGAAAGAGAAGCCGCAAAAGATTTCGCAACAGACTTATGTTTTTTAACCGGACAAATCCCTCAACAATATAACGATGCAATTGCATTTTACAATGCCATAATCACAAATACAAAATATCAAAATACCACCATATGTATAACCGGCCACTCATTAGGCGGTGGTTTAGCACAGCTTGTATGTATATATGCCCTGAAAGAAAAATCGAAAGCACATGGCGGATTTACCTTTAACGCCCCCGGAGCTCATGCTATAGCGCGCACTCTTGGATATAATCCAAGCTTAAACTATCCAATAATTAACTATTCAATCATGAATGATTGGTGCGGCATGTTTAATTCCCATATTGGAACATTAAGACTTTTACCCCCAAGAGTTATACCTAATACTACAATGGGTCCATGGACCGGTCCTCATGGTGATATATTGGACCAAGAAATAGATTTATCTAAATCTATTCAAAAACCAAAAGGATATAATGAATCCGAAGGTTTATCCCTCTGGTATTTTGATTCAAACAACACCACAAGAAAAGCAAGTAATATTGGCGATGCTGCAATTAGAGCTGTTGCCAATGCAATAGTTGCTAAAGTATCTAAGAACTCTCTCGAAAACGCCATATCAATTCTAAGAAACAATCCTGATTTTATTCAACATGAATTCAGATATGAAACAAATAAAAAATCCTACATCCTAGGTCTTCCCAATAAAGAAAACATAATAATAGGCTCTAAAGACAATGAAATTATCTATGGCGGCAATAAAATCGATTCAATATCAGGCGGAGCTGGCAATGACACCCTCCATGGCTTCGAAGGCAATGATACATTAAGAGGTGGCACCGGAAATGATACATTGTATGCCATGAGTGGCAATGACACCCTATATGGTGATGCAGGCAATGATGAATTATTCGCAGAAACAGGAAACAATAAACTATACGGCGGCTCCGGCAGAGACATTCTTCATGATGGCCCTGGAAAAAATTATTTATCAGGCGGCAGTGGTTATGATATCTATATGACAGGAATGTATTCTAACCACAGCACAATAGGTGATTCTGATGGTTATGGTGAGATTAACTATGATGGCATATTTCTAAACCAGGCAACAAGACTTCCAAATGAAGATTACAAGTGGATGGATGCATTTGGAAATATATTTGAATACATAAACTCTAACCTAATTATTAACAATAACATTACTGTTCAAAGTTTCAAAAATGGCGATCTTAATATCACCCTTCTAAAAGAAAACGGCACTCCCGAACCATCAATTCCTGGTGGTAATGGTTCGGGTGAAGGTGGAGATGGTAATGGAGATGGCAGCGGAGATGGTTCCGGTGAGGGCTCAGGAGGTGGTTCAGGCTCCGGCAGTGACAATGGTCCTAAAAAAGGTACAGGTGAGCCAAACTATGACCATGATGATGAGGGAAACCTTATTGAGGGGGAAAATCCGGATGAAGGGGAAGGAATTCCACCTGCAGGCGGACAAATCGGTCCTCAAAAACCAAACGGTGGCGTTGGCGATGTTCCAGCAGACGCCGGCACCGCCAACACCCCACCCGTTGACCCTCTAATCTTTGACCTTGATTTCAACAACATCATCTCTCTATCAAAACCTGAAAACGGAAGAAACTTTGACATTGATAATGACGGTATAGCACAAAAAGTATCCTGGATAAATTCAGGTGATGCAATCCTTGTATATGATAGAAACAATAACGGAACAATAGACAATGGATTAGAATTATTCGGAGATAACACATTACTTGAAAACGGAGAATACGCTAAATCAGGAATAGAAGCCCTAAAAGAATTCGACACAGACAATGATAATAAAATAACAATAAACGACCTTAAATTCTCTGACCTCAAACTCCTAAAATCCGATAATACAACAATAACCTTAGAACAAGCAGGAATAAAAGAAATACATCTTGATTATCAAGTAACAAATAAAACTGATGAAAACAATAACAGACAAATCAAAGAAGCTAAATTCATAACAAATGATAATCAAGAACACATCTATGGTGAATTTATGCTAAACCAAAATATCTATCAATCAATAAGTGCTGAAATAATAGAGGAATCGGAAGAAGTAAAAACATTGCCTGATATATCGGGCTCTGGCCTTGTCCATTCCTTGCATCAAGCTATTATGAGAGATGTTTCGCAAGATATATTAAACAAACTAAAACAATTCATAAACGAAGAAAACATAGATATAAAACATCAATTATGTGAAGAACTTCTATATAAATGGGCAAATACTGAAAACATATCAACTACATCAAGAGGCACACTATTCGACGGCAGAAAACTTGCTACAATAGAAGCCTTTGCAGGAACATATCTTCAGGGAAGTCAAAAAACACAGGTTATTAACCAAAATGCTGCTAATATCCTAGATAACGGCTTCAATAGCCTTCTTGGCTTTGTATATTCATCCCTTGCTATTCAAACCCATATGAATGAATTATTTAATTCTATAACATTTGAACTAAACAACAACAATAAATGGAAAGTAAACCTTAACAACACTTTCCCTATCATAGAAAAATACATAAGAGAATGTGAAGATAAAGCCTGGGAAGAACTTGGCGAAACTATAGAAAACCAAGAGACCAACAATGCCACAGAAGAAAACACAGAAGCCGGCAACACTGAAACACCGGAAGAGCCCGAAATTGTAGTTGATTACACACCAGTGTATAACATTGTATCCGATCTTGCGTATATTTTAAAGTATTTTGAGTATTTAGAGGCAACGGAATGGTTTGTATATATGGGAAAATTGCGAAAAGAATTTGGCAATGCCCTTGGCTATGCTTTTCTTAAATATCTTGCAGATGTTATAGGAACGGAGGGTGACGATACCATAAAAAGCAGCGCCTACGGTAGTTTTATCTACGGCAACGAAGGCAACGACTATCTCAATGGCGATGCCGGAAACGATATTCTCTATGGCGGCCCTGGAAATGACCAGCTTAACGGCGGCGATGGA
>CATJOM010000096.1 GCA_949741915.1 uncultured Candidatus Melainabacteria bacterium
TCAGTTAATGATAGAATACAGGCTGCAGTTAAGGCGGTGAGGGCTAGGTTGTTTTAGGGGGGGGCTCAGATAGAATGCAACATGGCAAAATATAGCACCATCCCTTATTAATGAATTAATGTAATATAAAAAAATAATACTATATTTACTGCAGATATAAAAAGTTGTAATTACATGCGCTTACGTACCTTTTTGCAGAATGTAAATATATCAATATTAAAAAGTTTTAATTTTTTCACCTTTCCAAAAGATTTTACATAAGTTAACACTTCGAAAATATACGGAACACCCTGTCTTTTCTTACAGATTCCAGTTTCATCAATTAACACTTTAAAATTTGCTGGTTTTCTATACATAATATCAACAATAACAGAATTATCATCAATATCTAAAGGCTCTGTCTCATTTTCAAGATTTTTAACAAAGTGCTGTTTTGGAGTTATTTCTATTAATTTTTGTAACTTTGATTTAAAAGCAGCTGTTGAATTTTCTTCATAAAAGATATCTTTCTCTTGTTTAATAATTTTATTAGAATACACATCATCATTTAAAACAGCACAAGCTTTTTGTATTAATTCAGTCTCATTCTTGCAATATCCATCTGTTCTTGTAACAAAATCCAGTTGCCCTAAAGTATTATCTATGGACAAAAACGGAACACTGTGGGTAATTGCATCAACAGCAACCGTGTATCCAGGCATAGGATATGAATCTATAATTAAATCACATGCTGAAAGATAAATTTGATAATCCTTCTCATAATCAATACATCCTGTAAAATTAGCCCTTTCAAGGATTGTTTTATTCAATCTTTTCCAAGGGGCAGCATTTATCTTCGGGCCAATACAATATAAAATTGCATCCTTGTTTTTTTGCAATATCCTAACAAATGCATTGCTTAAGTCATATTCACCTATTGGAAAATATTTGGAGCCTCCACCAATTGTTAGAATAATTTTTTTATCCAACGGAAGACTAAGCCTTTTTCTTGCCTCTTCTTTTGAAATTATCCTTACCTGATTATCAAGTGGTATTCCTAAAAAATATGGATTGTGAATCAGTCTTTTTGATTTTGTAATACTCGTAACCCCTTTTAAGTCAGCAACCGTATCTGCTACGCTCTTCCCTATCCAAAACATATGATCAGCATGGTTATAAAAAATAACAGGTCTTGTAAATTTACTTGTTCCAAAGGCAATCGTTGCAATTGGATCATCCATATGTGTATGCAAAATTACATATTCATAATTAAGCGCAATTTTTCTAAGCTCTAGAGCCTTTTTTATTTGGGTTTCATCACTGTTGAACACAATGAAATCACCATTTTTTTCCTTGACGTTTACCTTAAGTAAATCTGGTATACATTCAAATTCTTGATTTAAAAGAACAACCGAATGCCTCTCTTCTTTGCCTGATTGACCTATCCACCTTTCAACAACTCTTGTATGGCCGCTTGTACTATAACAAGTTGTCATAACATGCAAAAAGCTGTATGGTTTGTATTTTGTATAATATGATGAAATATCATATTTATTCGCTAAATCAGTATAAAATTTCTCAAGTTGAGTTGAATAAAAATATCCTGTTCCATTGTAAGTAGCAAACGAAAGTGCCTCCTGGGCAAGGCTCAGCCTATTCATTTCATCTTTGGCATTGTGCAGCTTTATAAGCATGTTTTCAAATTTTTTTTGTTTTTTATTTAGTTTGGGATAATAAAACCTAAATTTATTCATATATTTCCTACAATTGCAATTTATTAATTTTAATCAGCCATTTATTACATAAATTTTGGTTACCAAAAGCGGTTAATGGAAGCTGTTAAGTTTTTCTAAATTCAGGCCTCTACTCATCCACACCCCAAAATTTTAATTCATTTTCACCAGTGTTAGGAATTTTCCTTTTATAGAAATCATAACTTTTTGCAAGATGACCTAAATCAAGCGCCCTAAAACCTACTTTAGTTAAATCGGAAGCCCACACCTTTGCAGCAGGCCCAGCCATTAATACAATCGACGTATTCTTGTCAAATTCTAAAAGTTTTTTCAATGTCTCATCATAGGTTGAATATGCATTTTTATTTGGAACAAAAACATAATTTTCTTCAAACGCATTGTCAAAAATGTTAAATTTCAGGTTATCAAAAGCATTTTTACAACAGACAACTGCAATCTTTTTTTCCTGCCAGATTTGTCTGAAATCTTCAAAATATTTATCTTTTGAGGAATCATTATAATCAAACAGCCATGATAAACCTGTAGAACAATATTGCGTATCCCAAGTGATATATTTTAAAAGACTTTTTCTAAGTTTTGGAATTTCATAAATGTCAAAATTTCTGCAGAATTCATTTTTCTCATACAAATTTGAATAATTAAAATAATGATGGTTTATTCCAGCAACAAGATTTTCCTGCTTATTCGAAACAATCTCTTTTAACCTTTCTGCAAGCTTCTTCTCATATCTTTGAAAAGGAATGTCTTTGCCTTCCATGATTAGAATTTCACCATCGCCAAACCTTGCAATGCTATAATTTGTGTTTTGAAGCATTTCTAAAGTCTCAAAAACAGAATAAATTTTCGGGCGGACAATCTTATCATTTGGTGTTCTAAAAATTATTTCATTATACAAATCTTCATACGTAAATAAAGAAGTATTTGCCAAAGTTTCTTTAAGGCTAAATTTTGACAAGTAGTTAAGATTTTTTAAAAGCTGCACAAACCTTTTTATCATAGTCACCCTGTATATTGATTTAAAACATTTGTCACACATTCCACCTCTTTATCTTTCAAAACAGGAGAAATCGGAATGGATATTATTTCATTATGAATCTTTTCTGTTATGGGATAATTTTGATTCATCCATTCTTTATATGCATACTGCTTATGTGGCGGAGTTGGATAATGAATATTTGTTTGTACGCCATTATTTTCAAGATATTCCTGTAATTTTGTCCTGTTTTTTGTCCTTATTGCAAAAATATGCCAAACATGGGCATCTTCATTGTAAGTTTCAGGCAAAATAATTTCAGGATTTTTAATATTTTCCCTGTAATATTTAGCAATTTCGCGCCTTCGTGCGTTATCTTTATCTAAAAACGGAAGTTTTACATCCAAAATTGCAGCCTGAATTTCATCAAGCCTTGAATTGATACCCTTAAAAATATGATGATATTTATAATCAGAGCCGTAGTTTGCAATTGCACGGATACGTTTGGCAAGCTCAACATCATTTGTGGTAACGCACCCGCCATCTCCTAGTGCACCAAGATTTTTACCCGGATAAAAAGAAAAACCTGCCGCATCACCTAAATTTCCCGTGCGCTTACCGTCATATATTGCGCCATGGGCCTGTGCGGCATCTTCAATAACTTTCAGGTCATATTTTTTTGCAATTTCTGTAATACTTTTTATTTGAACTGCCTGTCCATAAAGATGTACAACCATTATAGCTTTGGTCTTAGACGTAATTTTTTCTTCAATCTTCTTAGTATCAATATTATATGTTTTGATATCAGGCTCAACTAAAACTGGTATGCAGCCATTTTCAGAAATAGCCAAAATGCTTGCAATATATGTATTTGACGGAACAATAATTTCATCGCCAGGTTTAAAACCATATCCTCTTATAATTAAATTAAGAGCATCAAGTCCATTTGCACAGCTAATACAATGTTTTGTACCGATATATTCTGCAAAATGCCTTTCAAAAAGCCTATTTTGCTCCCCTAAAATATACCAACCTGAATCAAGTACGGTTTTTAGCCGCTCATCAATTTCTTTTCGAAATCTTTCATTTATTTTGTGTAAATCTAAAAATTTAATCATACCTTTATTTGAACATTTTTAAATACAAAATGCAAGATTGTAACCTTTAAAGGTGATTAAGTTTAATAAACCATAATAGCTTACAATAGTTAAAATTTATTATAATAATTCCATAAAGTTTTGTATTGTTTCTAATAAATAATTCATATTATCATCCGATAATTCATAAAACATTGGCAGTCTGACTAATGTATCTGCAATTAAATTTGTATTGGACATCCCAAATGGTGTTTTACTGTATTTTAAACCCGCAGGCGATGAATGCAGGGGAATGTAGTGAAACACGGGATTAATACCATTTTGTTTCATATAGTTTATAAAGCTGGTTCTAACTCCTAAATTTTTAAAAAGAATGTAATACATGTGGGCATTGTGCTGACAATAATCAGGGATATATGGCCTTCTTATTGCTCCATCATAAGATTTCAAAAAATCATCATATTGATTCCATATCTGAAGTCTTTTTTTGTTTATTTTATCCATATGTTCCAGCTGTGAGTATAAAAAAGCAGCAACCATATCAGAAGGCAAAAAGCTGGATCCTATATCCACCCAGGTATATTTGTCAACTTCACCTCTAAAAAATTTAGAGCGGTTGGTGCCTTTTTCTCTTATAATTTCTGCACGTTCAATAAATGCCTCATTATTAATGACAATTGCCCCGCCTTCGCCTGAAATTATATTTTTTGTTTCATGAAAACTAAAAGCTCCTAAATCTCCTACTGTTCCAAGCGGTTTATCCTTATAAAAGCTTCCCAAGGCCTGCGCTGCATCTTCGATTAAAATCAGCCCGTGTTCATCGCAAATATTTTTGATTTTTTCCATTTCACAGGCAACTCCTGCATAATGAACCACACACACAGCCTTTGTCTTTTTTGTTATTGCTTTTTCTATTAATGTTTCATCAATGTTTTTTGTATCTTTGTTTATATCTACAAAAACGGGTACCCCCCCCCTCAAAACAAAGGCATTAGCGGTAGACACAAACGTGAAAGACGGCATTATGATTTCATCACCTGGCCTTACATCAGCCAATATTGCGCACATTTCGAGTGCTGCTGTACAGGAATGCGCCAAAAGCACCTTTTTGCAATCAAGTTTTTGCTGTAAAAACTCATTGCATTTTTGTGTATAAAAACCATCGCCCCTCAAAACGCCTTTATTAATGGCGCCTGTAATGTATTCTAATTCTTTGTCTATGATAAATGGTTTGTTGAATGGGATGTTATTCATTTTTGATTCTTTCTAATTCTTGGCATTTGGCCTTTATACTGCATACAAAACAGTTTCATTGGAACTTCCAGAATGATGCCTGAGGTAGAACTTGTAATCCGGGTTGAGAGTTTTCAAATATTGTGGCAGAACTATTAAATCTTCCTTTTTGTGATAACAGCAAATTGCAAGCAAAGGCTTATGGTTTTTGATTAAGTTTTGTGCACCCTTTAACATTTCAAGTTCACTGCCTTCAATGTCGGCTTTCAGAAAAATTCTTTCATTTGGATTGAATTTATAATCATCAATTGGAACAACATCAATTTTTATACTTCCATTATCTGATATTTTTGAAGACGTAGTGTTATCTGCATCAAAGTAAAGAGATGTTTTATGACTCCAAACCCCCTTATCAATCACTTTAATTTTTTCATTTCCATAATGGTTTTTCTTCAATTGTTCTACGTTTTCAGAATCAGCCTCAAAGGCATATATTGTTTTATAATTACCATTGGTTTGTTTTATAAATTCCGTAATCGTATAGCCATCATATGCCCCGCAATCAATAAATGTATCGATATTCAAAGATTTTATAATCTTATCGAAATACTGGGGCTTTGTGCAGCACCC
Source organism: uncultured Candidatus Melainabacteria bacterium (assembly GCA_949741915.1). Taxonomy (GTDB): domain Bacteria; phylum Cyanobacteriota; class Vampirovibrionia; order Gastranaerophilales; family Gastranaerophilaceae; genus MGBC122484. The sequence goes on from CATJOM010000096.1 coordinate 5,667, forward strand.
TATCAACTCCTCAGGATTTCCACTCAGTCTTGATTTTAGATATGCAACAAATATTTGTCTGGATTTTTCATCCTCAAGCCAGTTATATGTTTCATAAAAAGCATCTTTATTTTTGAGAAAATAATTTTTATCAAACATTTCACTCTCATAAAAGAATAGAAGTCTGATACTTTGCGAAAAAACGTTTGATTTTAACACATCCAGATACTTAGCATATTCATAAAAGCCAATTACGACAACAAAATCATTGTATTTATTGAGCACATAAGCTTTTGAATAAACATTTTTACCGTTAATCTTTTGATTAGGAACATAATATTTATCATCTACAAAAAATGCCTCCACATCCTTTCCCAAAGAGCTAATTAGGTCATATTTTCTTTTTGCAGTATCTTGTGCGCCATAAATAAAGATTTTCTTATCAGTGTCCCTTAAATATTCAATATTTTCTTGAAATAAATTAGACAAGCTATCTAGTTCTAAGTTAAAATTTTCAAGTACCTGCATATTATCTCCTTTTTATTTTTATAGTTGTACCCAATTCTGATATTTTGAAGCCTTATGGGCTCCTTCAAATAATTTCAAGCCTTCAAGAGTCTTTTCCATAGAAATAATATACTCTGAATTAAATTTTTTATCCTGTTCAAAATCGGACAGTACCTTATATAAATCAACATAATAATTTGCAAATGCCTCTATAAACCCAATTGGATGACCTGCTTTAAATCGGTTATATCTGTTAAGCAGACCGATATTTGCATCATTGCTCCTATCATAATTTATAATAGTGCCGTCATTTTTTGCAATCTTTAATATTTCTGGCTCCATTTGATACCATTCTGCACTTGCACTTGTACCATAAAGTCTGATTTTTAGGCCATTTCTGCTTCCTAATGCAGACTTTGAATACCACATATTAACAGACAAATTATTTGTGTATTTTATAAGACATTTTACATCATCAACTATATCCTTAAAAAATCCGTACGAATTTTCTTCAGCAGTAATTTGCAATGGTGTTTCATCTGTGAAAAATGCAATCATATTATGCAAATGTGTACCTAAATCCAAAGATATTGTGGGTATTTTATAATCATGTAATCTCCATTTTTGTACAACAGGCTTTGAACCGTCGTTTTTCAACCTAATATAGCCTTCCTGTGGCATTTCTATATTTATGCTAATTATATTCCCTAGACACCCTTCTTTTATTTTTCGTTTAAGAACTCTTAACATTGGGTATCCTGTATAATTGTATGTCACAGCAAGAAAACTGTTATTCTTTTTTGCTGTTTCAATAATGTTTTTGCCAGCCTCATAAGATGTGGTCAATGATTTTTCGCAAATCACATTATATCCCGCATTAAGACAGTTAATAACAACTTCTTCGTGCAAATCAGTCGATACAAGAACAACTATAACGTCAACATTGTTTTTTTCTTTTATAAGCAGTTCTTTATAGTCAGCATAAACGTGCGATTTATCAATGTTGTATTCTTCTGCAGTTTTTTGATTTACATCATCATTCCTGCTAAATGCTCCACTAACTAAAATAAACTTGCCATCCATTTGACTTGCAATCTTATGCGTTATGCCAATTGCTGAATTAACATTTCCGCCTATAAATGCCATTCTATACGTTTTTTTCATCAAAATTCTCCACTTCAAGCGAAATCAAGTCGTTTAAATAAGGCAAAGTTTGCTGCATTTTCACATCAGAATCAAAATAAATAAACACTATTCCCGCTTTATATAACTTTTCATTCTCAATAATATCTCCAGGCCTCCACCACTCCAAAGATTCTTTTATGTTATTTTGAATGCATCTGTCTATTTTAACATTTTTTAACACACCAGTCTTATTTCCCATAATGCAGTGTCTTACTATATTGTGCATTATATTTTTTTGTTGAATTTTTTCAAGTGGCAAACCTAACTCAGCTGCTACAATTAAATCGGCATAATTAATTCCTGTAGCAAGCTCCACAAATTTTATATATAAATCGCCTGGTGAGCGCCTCGTAATTTCAATGATAGTTGGCTCATTACTATTGGAGTCCAATATAAACTGCGTATGCAAAATTCCATCCACAAGATTTAATTTTGTAGCTATTTTTTCTAAATCTTCAAGAAGTTTTTGTATTGTATTTTCAGAAATATGTTTATTAGTTGATGCACCCGATACTAAATATTTATTTATGTAATATTGTTCATCATCTGCAAAATAAAAAACAACTTTTTGATTTTGAATAAAAGCCGAAAAGCCATGGTTGGTGCCTTCTATGAATTCCTCTGCTATAATATAATTCTCTCTTGTGGCCTTAATCGCTGCTTCCAATGCTGGCCCAAGTTCTCTTTCAGTATTGCATCTTTTTACACCTTTGCCTCCCGTTAAATCAACTGGCTTAATTATTAAAGGAAAATTAAGACATTCAAGTATTTTCTTGCAATCATTGGGCTTTGAGCATCTGACAGCTCTAGGTGTTTTGATAAACAATTCTTGTGCCATTGTTCTATACTTATCTTTTATATGAATGTGCAGCGAGGTTTCATATGAATCATGGCCTTTGAGATTTAATTTTTCCGAAACCCACACAGCTGTTAATAAAGCAAAATCATTACAGCCAGATACAATACCATCTATATTTTCTTTTTTTGCCAATGCCAAAATTTTTTCTTTATTTGAAAAATCTTCGCAAATATATTTATCAGAATACCTATGCCCCAGGCCTCCGTCATTATTACCGGTCGTAATAACTTCATAGTTTCTTGCCTGAAGGGCTTGTATCAATGGAATTTCAGCATGGCCTCCACCCAAGAGTAACACTTTTTTACGCATCAAAAAACTCTCCCCAAAGCTTTGCCAAATACTTTTCATCAAAAAACTTTAGCACGCCATTTTGATTCTGCACTGAGCTATTGTTTGCAATAAATTCGTCAAATTCCATACTGCATATATCATTAGTATTATAAATTTTTACACCATTATTTTTAAAATATTCATATAAAGAAATATCGGATTTAATATAAACTTTTTTACCAAGATAAAGAGAAGCTACCACATTTCCAAAACCCTGCTGACGGTTTTGGTTTAATATAAGGATGTCATTTTCCGATAAATAGCTGGCATATTCACCTGATGGCAAATACTTATCAATATATTCAAACCTATCGCCAAATAATTCTTTTCCCTTATTTATTATTCTTTGCTTGTATTCCAATTTTCCATAAGAGAGAATTGTAGTGATTTTAATATTTTTATCTTTAAATTTAAACAAGATATCTAGCATTTCCAAGGTTGAATCATCACAAGAATTATTTATTTGAATCTTTATATAATCATGCCTTGACACCTTAATATGATTTAAAACAGAAGGAGATATCGGAAAAGTATAGTATGGTTTATAAAAAGTGGCAGCTATGCCATACCTTTCAAACAAAGTCTTCTTTTCAGATTCACCAATATATCCTTTAAAGTTTTGTCTTACATAGTCATTAATTTTATCTCTTTTTGCATTGTATAAATCACCGCCCCAAATAACCCAATATGCTTTATTCAGTAAGTTTTTGTTATTGTATAAATACTCAACTAATTCAACATCAAACAAAGAATGGCATATAATCTTGTCAGATTTTGGAAATTTTAAGCCCTTTAACCTTTTGATTTCAAATACATTTTTACCTTGTGGAAACTCATGCTCATTAAACCAACGTTTGCACAAAACAATATGCTCTTCCTGGTTGAAGTTTCTATTTAAAAAGCTCACAAATGGTTTGTTGAATTTATCATTAAACATGATATGCACGTATTTTGCATTAGAAATTTTTTTATTGATTAAGTTAATGTTTATGCTTTTTAAAACCCTGATTTTTATAGCCTGTTTTAAATCTTTAATAAAATATTTCAACTTTGATTTTACTGAAAGCATGGAATTAATAATGCCTTTTCTGGCCTTAAAGTAATGCTTAAGTTCAAAAAATTGATTGAAAATTTTTTCATCAGCAATCTCATTGAAAATCTTCATATTTAAAAATATACGATAGGCCATCAACACCAATTCTGGATATTTTCCATCATAGTATTTGTCGAGATTAATAAAAAACTGTGCATTGAGAAGGTTCTTTTTTATGGTCGAACTTCCTTGCCATATACCATCATTGCTTATCCTATAAACAGCCATATAATCTGCAGAAAAATAACTTTTACCTTCTTTCAAATGAATCAGATTTCTAAAGCTATCACCCCTGAAGCTATCTTTGCAAGTTGGATTTTCTAAATGCAACATTTTTTCAGGTACACCGTTTTTAAAAATTACATTTCTGAATATTGTCGCACCAGTCCAGCCCAAAACTGCTCTGCCATCTAAAAAATCACGAAAGTCATAGGATGTGGGCTTATTTACATTGATATAGGGACATCTGCTTTCATTTTTAAGTTTGTAAGCATTGGCAGCATAAGTGGTATACTCAACATTTTTCTCCAAAAAATCCAAAGCGCTTTGAATAAAATTTGCAGCTATCCAATAATCATCTGGATCTAATACACAAAAATAATCCGTTTTGGTTATTTGATAAGCTCTCAAAATATTTTTATATAATCCTTGATTTTTATCAGATTCCAAGAAAACAATCTTATTTGAATATTTATCTTGATAGCTCTTAACAATATCTATTGTGTTATCGGTGGAACAATCATCTGCAATAATAATTTGATATTCGTAATCCGTTTCTTGCATCAAAATTGATTCCAATGCTTCTTCTATATATCTTCCTTTGTTATAAGAAGGCATTAGAATTGAAAGCTTGCAACTATTCATCCCTTCCTCCCTGGGAATGAACTTATCAGATTTCCATTTTCTCTTACCACTTTCCCTTCACCTTCTCATTTCCTGGAACGTCCTTTGTTATAACCGCCCCAGCGCCAATCATTGCATTTTCACCAATGGTAATGCCAGGAAGAATTGTTGCATTGGCTCCAATGCTTACACCTTTTTTATAAGAAGGAATTGTTATTGCTAGAATATTCATTTACATTTCTCCTGCCAATTTTTGTTTTTGAACAGATATTTTATATCCGTCAATTCCCGAAATAATGAATTCGCTTTCCTTCTCTTTGAAGCAATTATATCCTATGAAACTGTCTGTTAATATTGATTTTTCAACCTTTATGCCATTTATTTCCGGCAATTGGTATTCCTTAAACATAAACGCTCTTAACTGGTTATGAATTTCAAAACTTGTTTTATTAAAATCTATTTTGATATTTTTAAAGTCAAGAGTTCCTTTTGAATAATAGCTTGAATTAACTTGCGGTTGTTTTTTCGACGAATATTCATTTGATAAAATTTTTGCAAAGTTTTCTTTAAATAGGATAAAGGCGTTTTCCAAAAATTTAAAATAAACATCTCTTGATGTGTCATTTATACCTATGTGAAAGTTCTTTTGTGCAATAATGTCGCCTGTATCAATTCCATTATCTATTTTATGAAGCGTCACCCCTGTTTCATTTTCGCCATTTAATATAGGAAGAATTGAAGTATACATGCCCTTATATTTGGGAAGATTAGAAAAATGGATATTAAAAAGCTTGTCAGTCTTGAATTTTTCGGTTTTGACTATTTTGTCAAATTCTAAAGAGAAAAAATACAAATCACTTATTTTGTAAATATCTTCAAGAGAACATGTTTTAATATTCAATTCATTCGCAGCATTTTTTAAAGATTTTTGCCAATCATCTTTGCCGGAATCATTTCTGTTTAAAACAACAATGACATTATCTGCATCGTACTCGTTAATAACATAATAAAGTGCATTAACCGCTATATCATTTTTACCGGCAATACAAATTTTCACTTACCCTACCCCTTTTAAAAATTCATCGTAATTTCTTATGTATTCTTCCGGTTTGTAATAATCGCTGGCTAAAATCATTAGTTTGCAGCCATATGAAAAATGTCTCATCTCTCTCCACATATTTTTACCTATGTAAAGACCTACATCAGGGCGATTAAGCCATATAGTTTCTCTAAACTGGCCATCATCTAAGACAAACTCGCAAGCTCCGTCAATAGCCACTATTATTTGTTCTAAATCCTTGTGTGCATGTTTACCACGTTCTTCATCAGGAATGGTGTCAAAGATGTAATAAACCCGTTTGATATCAAAAGGTACATTTTTATTTCCCTCAAGCGAGATGAGTTTACCTCGCCTATCCCCAAACACTGTCATATCAATCAGTTTATAATCCATCTTATCCTTAATTTTCTTTTAATTTGCACAACATAATTACTATTGTGTTGCGTTTGTCATCATAGAAAGATTTTAGCATAAATATATATGCATTTTATTTTTTTATACATATAACTTAATTAATTTTAATATTTATCAAATAACATTTGTTTTGCAATTAAAGTGATTGTAAAATGCAACATAGGTCAAATGCAAATTCCGTTTCAAATAATTTATTGTTAAATATAAGTTTAAAATTTGCAAGTTGTAATATTATTGGAATATACTATGTCTTAGACAGATAATAAGGTTTAATTTATGAATAAGCCAAAAATTTCAATCCTTTGTCCAACATTTAATCATGAAGGATTTATTGAATATTATATTGAAAGTATACTAAATCAAAGTACAAAAGATTTTGAGCTCATTATTGTTGATGATTGTTCATCTGACGACACTGTTTCTGTAATTAAAAAATTTAATGATGAAAGAATTAGATTTTATCAGCACAATTTCAACAAAGGAATTAACGCCACATTAAATGAGCTTGTTTCTTATTCAACATCAGATATAGTAGCTTTTATTGCATCGGATGATATGCTTTATCCAAATTATGTAGGAGAAATCTTAAAAGCCTTTGATGACAATCCTACCGCATCAGTTGTATATCCAGCCTTACAGGCAATAGATGAAGATGGCAAGATTATCAAAAATAAGATAATTGCAGGAAATCCAAACAAAAATAGATACGAATTACTTAGAGATTCTTTCTTAGGCACCAATGAAATCCCCTCCCCTGGCATGGCATTTAAAAAGTCTGCCTACAAAGAAATTGCACCCCTTCCTGCAGGACTGCTTCAATATTCTGATTGGGACATGCACAATAAATTTTTAATGAAGTACAATGTAAAAATTTTAGATAAAACCCTGATTAAATATCGCATATCCAACGCATCAACAAGCTCTCGTTCATTAGATGTAATAAATAGAGAAATAATGGAAAATGATTTAGTGATGGAATCCTTTTTATCCATAAAAGACTTGATTTTATTCAAACGTATTTTTAAAGAGGATTATGCATCTTTTGGCGAGCCAGCTGTTGAAACCTTACCCTACTTTTTGTCAATGATTGCAATGACCTCAAAATATCCAGAAAAACGTTGCTGGGGTTATAAAACATTAATTAATTATATTTCCAAAAATGACAATCTTGAACTATTATACTCGCTATACAAAATCGATTTTAAACAAATTAAAAATCAGATTAAAAGATGCGATTTTAGACTGTATGACCATAAAGGCATTTTGAGTTTAA
>CATJOM010000097.1 GCA_949741915.1 uncultured Candidatus Melainabacteria bacterium
AACTCCTTCAAAATTAACAGTCTCACTAAACTTCTTTGTCATTACAGGAGCCAAAGCTGCAAGTAACAATGAAGCAACCAACAATGCCATAAGCATTTCAACGAGGGAAAAAGCACAAGTATTATTCCTGCAGTTTTTAGCCTGAAACTTTGCTTTTTTTGGCAATACTTCGACTGAAATATTCAAAAATTTTTGCAAATTCAAGGCATTACAAATTAAGGGCAATGCCCTTTTAAGATGAACAACTTTCTTCATAAAATATTATCCTATTAGATTACCCGGGTGTCTATATATAGACACCTTGATTTTATTTTAACATTAGAATTCTATACATGCAACATGTTAATTTTAGAAATGCTGATATAATCATTAAAACTCTGGCAAAGGTTATAAAAGAAGAAAGGGAAAAACAAGGCAAATCCCAGCGTCTTTTGGCAGATGAATGCTCGTTTCAGAGGTCTTTATTGTCGCGCCTTGAAAATGGGACAAATGAGCCAAAGCTTGTCTCTATTTGGACAATTGCCGAAGCTCTTCGTATGAAACCATCCTGTCTGATTGGCCTTGTTGAAAAGGAGCTCCCAAAGGATTTTAGCCTGATGGAAGAGGGCATATGTTATTAATGACCTATTTTTTGTTTTTATATCTTTCCAGTGTTTATAACTAATCTGCCAAAATCCGTACTGAGCAAAGGTTACACATAAATTATTATTGCAAAATACTTGTAAATCGTCTATTTTAGTTGGCTTATGTACTTAAACACACTATAAATGGGGCACATGCTTCGTGAATAAGACCAAAAACAGGTGTTGTACACTTTTTCTTTGCATTTACATCACTGAAAGTTCTACAACTCTATGTAAAAATTCAGCGGAAGTAGCTGTAATTATCCTGAAATCCGTCTTCTAACTTCATTGTCAATGGCGAAAATTTCATCAAGGGTTGGGTTTTTTATAACATTGTGCCGGTTTATTTCTTTTTCAACAGCCTTAAATATGTCCCCCATGCCGATTTCACCCTTTAAAAATTTATACACTGCAGCCTCGTTTGCTGCATTTAATACTACAGGCATTGTGCCGCCTATCTTTCCGGCCTCAAAGGCAAGCTCAAGACATGGAAACTTATCATAATCCGGCTTTTCAAAGGTTAATTTTTGTCCAAAGAAACTAAAACTGCCTGTCTTTATGCCATATTCGCGACAGGGCCAGGTGAGTGCGTATTGTATTGGAATATGCATACTTGGAAAGCCAAGCTGGGCAATGATTGAGCCATCAATGAATTCTATGGCAGAGTGTACAATGCTTTCAGGGTGCACCACAACTTCAATTTTTTCATACGGCAAATTAAACAAATGGTGTGCTTCAATTACCTCTAAGCCTTTATTCATAAGGGTTGCAGAGTCAATTGTAATTTTTTTTCCCATATTCCAATTAGGATGTTTGAGCGCATCAAGCGCTGTTGAATTAAGGATTTCAGCCTTGTCTTTGTGCAGAAAAGGCCCGCCTGAAGCCGTTATAATGATTTTATCTAAAATATCAAATCTGCCGTTTGAGCTTTGAAGGATGGCAGAATGTTCGCTATCCACAGGCAAAATCTTTGCTCCACTTTGTTTTGCGGCAGCTGTTACGATATCCCCCGCCATTACAAGGGTTTCTTTGTTTGCAAGGGCAATGTTTATGCCGTTTTCTATTGCCTTTAATGTGGGCTTTAGACCCGCACAGCCTGATGTTCCAGTTAACATAATGTCTAAGGACTTGTCATCAGCTAATTGAAGCAGGCCTTCATCCCCTGAAAATACCTCTATATCAGGAAAAATGGATTTTATTTTTTTGGCATCAGCCGGGCTTATTGTGCACACTTTTTTGGGGTGAAATTTTTTAATTTGGCTGATAAAAAGCTCAATGTTTCTCCCTGCTGACATTCCAACGATATTAAAAAGCTCCTTATTGTGCAGGTTTTCAACAACCTCCAGTGTCTGAGTACCGATAGAGCCTGTAGAGCCAAGTATAGTAAGGTTTTTAGTTGTTGTGTGCATCAAAATCTTTCTTTATAAAGTCGCAAATTTCGGTCAACCTCTTATCTTCCATTGCGTCAATTAATTCCTGAATATCCTTAATTTTCTTGAGAGCAAAACCGGTTTCAGCCAAAAGAACGCAATCGTTGCACAGCCTGTATTTGCCGTATTGGATGCTGCCAGCCAGGCATTTGTTTTGGCCGCAGGCAGAACAGTCAAAAAATTCATTTACAACATCAGGATTCTCATTGATGTCGTCTTTTACCATTTGCTCGGCCACAGCCTGCATTTCCTCGATTATTCTTTCTTTTTCATCCATAAAATTTATCTTAGCACAAAAATTCTGACAAAATGAGGTTTGAAATGAGAATGCCTGAAATTGTTAGCCTGTAGCCGTTTTCGGTTTTTTCTATGTGGCCTGTTGAAATGAATTTTGTTACAATTTCTTCATATTTTTTATCAAAGTCTATCATGAATTTTTCGTTAATTTTCTTAACATTTATCCCTTCTCTTTTTCTAAACCCCAGAAAAATCGTCTCATCAAGCCTTTCTTCGGGTGTTAATATGCTCAAATCCTTTGTTGAGAGCGGGTTTTCCATATATTCTTTAAAATTTTTTGTATTTTGATATCTTATATTATTTAAAAACCCTGCAGCCGATATGCCAAAACCATAATATTTCCCGTCATTCCAGTAGTTTAGGTTATGTTTTGAATAAAATTTTTCTGTTTTTGCAAAGTTTGAAATTTCATAAAGTGAAAATTTAGGCTCCAAAAAATTAACCGCAAATTCGTACATATCTGCCTGAATATCATCGTTTGGCAAGTGTTTTGGCGGTTTTTTATAAAACAGGGTATTTTCTTCAATCTTTAATCCGTATAGGGAAATATGCGCTATATCAAGGCTTTTAGCTATTTCTAAGGTATTTTCCCAATATGCTGAATCCTCTTGTGTTATAGTAGTTTGCAACAATTTGCTGCTGCCATTATCGGCTGAAACGCTTGATTTTACGCCGATTTTCTGCCCGGGCAGGCCGTAAATTAGGTCTATACTTATGTTTTCAAAGCCGATATCCTGCGCTAAAAATATTATATCTTTAGCCTTTTTTGCTGTGTGCAGCCTGCCTATTGATTTTAAAATGTCGTCATCAAAGCTTTGAACCCCGATGCTCAGGCGGTTTACACCCATTTTAAAAAGGGCCGATAAAAGGTTAATATCTGCACTCTCCGGGTTTATTTCAACTGTGATTTCAGGTGCATATATTGATGTATCAATACTTTGAGTAGTGTCATTAGGTGTAAAAGTATTGTTTTGAGATGTTTTATTGGCATTGAAATCTGTATAATCCTTTGATAATAAGTCTTTTGGATGTACGGCATCTGGAAATGTTTTATTTGAGGCGAGCTTGGCTGGTTTTTCAAAATTAAATAGTGATAAAATCTTTTCAAAATATTTAATTTCAAGAAGAGATGGTGTTCCGCCACCGATATACAAGGTGTTTAGTGGTGTACCATCGTAAAAATATTTAATTTCTTTGGTTATTTTTTTTATATAATCATCGATAAAATTTAGTGCCCCAAAGGATGTAAACGCGCAATAGCTGCACTTTTTGCGGCAAAAGGGCATATGAATATAGGCTGATTTTGCACTTGAATCCGCAAATTGCTTTTTTAGCTGTTTTTCGGCTTTTGGGGGTGTTATATTTTGCATTTTAATATTATAATAAGAAAATGGAAAATTTTTCAAAAAATATGATGTTTGCTGAAATATGCGCGCAGCCAGGGGTTTTTGGACATCTTGTCAGAAAATATATTAATGGCGCAAAAATTCTTATGGATTTTCCTTGGAATTTTTCTGAAATTAAGTTTGTGGCATCGGGTTCTTCTTATAACTGTGCGCGTCTTGGCCAAAAGTTTTTTGAAAATGTTGCAAAAATCAAAGCCTCTTTTGAATATTCTTCTGAGTTTAATTCAAACCCTGAAAAGCCCATAGATAGCGATGTTTTGTACTTTTTTATAAGTCAGTCTGGCAAAACCCATGATACAAAATGCGCGCTTGATTTAGTAAAAAGCAAGGGCGGGCACACTTTTGCGCTGGTTAACAATAATGATTCATACATTTATAACACTTGCGAATTTAAGATGGATATTGAGGCTGGGCTTGAAAAATCAATTGCTGCAACAAAATCTTTTACCGGGGGCGTTTTGTGTTTATGGCTTATAGCCTTGTATATTGCTCAAAACAAGGGTTTTGACGTTTCTCAACATCTTTTTTTGCTAAAAAATATTGAGACGGATATTGATTTTGTCATTGAAAATATAAAAAATATTGATGAGGCGGCAAATCTTTTATCCGGACTGAAAGCCTTTCCTGTTGTGGGTTATGGGTATAATTATGTTATTGCAAAAGAGGGCGCTCTTAAAATTAAAGAAACCTCTTATATAGATGTAAACGCTTATCCCACAGGCGAATTCCTCCATGGGCATACGGCGATATTAAATGAAAATAGTGTTATACTTGAGGTCTTTACCAGCTCTATGGGCGGGTTTGAGGTAAAAACTCTTGATAAGATAAAAAAGGATTACAGCCCTAAAATTGTTGCTATTACTGACATTGAGCCGGACTGTGAAAAACTTTCAAACTGCGGGGAGGGCTTAAAACCTTATAAAGATGCATTTTTGACTGTTCAATTTAAAAGATTTGACGATGAAATATTAAGAATTCTTGCTTTAATTGTTGTACTGCAGCTTTTAGCCTTAAATATCGCCCAAAAACTAGGCAGGAATGTCGATAAACCCATTGGTCTTAATAAGGTTGTGGGGGAAGGGTGATATTATATTAGATAGCGTGAAACAATATCTATAACTGCTTTTTGAATGATGTATTATAGTGCTATTCCCTATATGATTGGGTTTTTGCCGTGCGATAAGATTTTTATATTTTTTTGCATTTTATATGCCCATCTGGCAAGTGTTTTCAAGCATTTTAAATCAAAATAAGTTTCATACACCCGTAAAAATATTCACGCACATGTTTTGCTTATCCCAAAAAGTTTGTCGCACAAGAATTTTGACGCATATTTTGTGTGTAAATAGCTTTATGGCTGGGCTTTTGAAGGTTGAAATATGCTAAAAACTTTATATCACAAGGTTTTATGGTATTTTTTGGTGTAATAAGGCTAAAATCTTTGTCCTACTTTGTTTTTAAGCGTGCAAAAATGCTGTAAAGCCTTTATAACAATGTTTTATTACATACGAAAAAATATATGCAATTTCAATAATGTTTTTAAAAGTGTGCAATATATCTGCACGCCTGGGTATACGCCGGTTTAATTGCAGTAAAAACTTTATAAATAAAGGGCTTTCAAGATGTTCATTTCTTAAAACCCTTTATATTGCTGCTTTTTGTACGTGAAAAATCTGTTAATACCTGTTATATATGCTTTTTAACTGATTTTTTGATTATAAAAACCAAATAATCTATTTTAGCGCAGGAAAAATTTTTGCACGTAATCAGCTCATTAATGATATTACGTTTTGCAGTAAATCTTTGTAGCTTGAAATTAGTTTGTTTGAGAGCTCCATCTGCATTTTTGCCTGTTGATAATAGGAGATATTTCCCTTAAAATCTACGTTTGAGAGCTCTAATAGGCCGCTTCTTACCTCTCCGCGGCCCATTACAGGCTTCCCTGATTCTTCTGTTTCGACAAACTGCCCAGGTTTATACTCAAAAAGCCATTCCTGATTGTGAAAATTCATAATTGAAAGTTTGTATAATGGTGTTAAATCCTTGCCACTATTGGCTTTTCCGTATAAAATGCCGTCCTCTTTTATTTCGTATTCATCATACTTTCCAAGATATTTGCCGTTATCCGGGTCAATCCAAAGTTTGATTTCCGTTGTAGGGATTGACAAAGCGCCCCCTTCGGCTAAATTTTTATCAAAATCTTCCTGGCTTAAAGACTTTGTGCCGCTTACGATTTCGCCTTTGTCATTCATAATGTAGCCTTGCACCTTTGAGCCGTCTGTAGCCTTGTAGATACCTTCTGAGTCAAATTTAAACTCGCCAAGCCTTGTATAGGCAAGCTTTCCCTCATCATTTCTAATTACAAAATAGCCAGTGCCCTCTAAAAACACGTTTTCATCAGAGGTTCCTGGTGTTGCCTTGCCCTGATTAGTTTTCTTCATATAGCAATCGCTATATGTACTGTCCAAGAAGGTTTTGAAGGTGATTTTATTTTCCCTGTAGCCCGGTGTATACAGATTCACCATATTTTCGCTCACGGCATCCATCCAGCTTTTAGTGGCCTTTTGGGTGTTTAGCGCATTTACATATGAATCATTCATTGTTTTTCTCCTTGCTATTTTGTTCGTTTTCCCTTTGTTTATTGCCTTTATAACCCTTATAACTTATGTTTGCATATGGAATATTGGCATCATCAAATCTCTGTTTTAGGTATGGGATGTTGTTTTTCAGGTATTCTTCAACTATTCTGTCGCCTGGAATAAAGCGGGCATCTACTTTTCCTTCTTCTGAGAGTTTTAAAATCACGGTTACATTGTTGTCAAAGTCAAGTCTTACAGCTTTCTTGCTCTCGCTTGCCTTTAAAAGCAGGCTGGATAAAGTTTTTGAAACTTCAATGCTTTTATAATTTGAGCCGTCAATCACGGTGCCATCATCTGAAAGTGTGTAATTTGTAAGCCCTGACTGGTTTATCAGGTTTACAAAAAACATTGCATCAGCCTTATCTATATTTACAGTTTCAAGATTTATATTTTCAACAAAATCCATATCAGCTAGAATATTTTCAATGTTATAATTGCCATAATCCTCTTCCTGTGTGCCTTTTAGGATTTTTTCAAGCTCGCCTTTAAATGATACTCCGCCTGATGACGCTTCTTTATACTGGTTTTCAGACTTACCAGCGAGCGCAGAATAAGTAAGGGCACCCTTTAAGCCGCCATTTGTAAATTCTTTTGTATTTTGGAATGCTTTATCTTCTATGTTCAATGATTTTTTTCCTTATTTTTCATAAGCATTTCTTCAAGTTCCGCTTCATAAGCGGCTTCGCGGCTCCTCATAAAATGTTTTTGCGAGCCTATTTCATTTAAATTTTTTAGTTCAAGCATTTTTTCTTCGTACAAAAATTCTTCTTTTTTGTGCTCTTTGTGCTTTTCTAGAACATTGACTTCTTTTTCCCTCTGGCGGAGGGTTTCTTCTTCTTTGTGAAGAATGTTAAGTGCGTTTTGCCTTTGAACCTCTAATTTTTCGCCTTCTTCATAAAGATGTTTTAAAAATTTGTCAAAACCATCATACATTCTGGGGTCTGATTTTCGCATATTTATTCTTGTATCCTGAATATTTTGGTTGTTTTGCGCTATCAGACCCTCAATTCTAAATACTTCTTCCTGGCATTCTTGAACAACTTGAAGCTGCTCATCCCTCTTATTTATCCTGATTTCCAGGAATTGTTGAAGTCTGTATTTAAATGGCATTCCAAAATATCTTTAAAGACACATTTTTACATTTAATTATACGGCTTTTTATGTATTCACTTTAATGATTTTCTAAATAAAGTCAAAAAATCATATATTTGAAGTAGGAAATAATTAAATAACGTTATTAGTTTTAAAATTTACAAAAATTCTAAGCTACCCTTTTATGCTTCAAGCTTCATAAGCAGATATAGCTGCTTATCATTTATTTGTCTTTATTTTCAAGCTGCTTTATATTTCTTTGTACAATTTCAAGTATTACAACATCGGGATTAAATTTTTCTATCAGCCCCCTGTCAAGCGTGCCGGAAGGATTGATTGAAATATTTTGAAATGTGCACTCTAGATAAGGTTTCAGATATTCAAGGAACGAGTCGCCAAAAATTATAATTCTTAAATTGGATTTTGTGATATTGTTTTTGCAGTTATATTTATAGCCGGTTTCAGATTTTTTTGTTCCTACATTTACGATATCCAAAAGGTCCGGGCTTTCATTGATGTATGTTTCTTTTGTAAAATCTGACAATTCAAGTGTTTTTACATTAAAATCTTTAGATATCTCTTCCATTAATGCTCTATATCCAAAATATGCCCCAAGATAGCTCCAATGCGTGTCTGTTTTAAAGTATAAAAGGCCCTTGTCTTTGTTTTTAATTATGCTGTTTTTTGGATATATAATTTCTATACCCGTGTTTAAAAGTTGGGTTATTCTTGAATTTTGTTCGTTTTTATTTAAAAAAACACCATGGGGTAAATATTCAGAATATACTACAGTCTTGTCTGGAGGTATGAATGTGTAAAATTTTATTTTTTTATTAGAAATTTGATTAAGATAAGATACTCTTTCTTTTTGATTTTGCACTATCTTAATTAGTGAAGATTTTGCAAACGGCACCCTGCCTTCAAAATCTTCTGTTTCATTTCCGCGTTTATAAAAAAGCCAGCCATTCTTGCCCCTTAAAACTTTTAAATCAATGCTTTTAGGATATGTTTTGAATATCTTAACCTTTAAATTTGATGCAAACTTCATAAATGTATATCTGAAGCCAAAATTATCTTCATAATATTTAAGAAAATCATCAGAAAATTGATTGATGGTTTTAAATTTCGGAAAGCCTGCAAGGTTTCTTTTTTCCGTGTTTTCAAGTCCATCCTGCACATTAAAAATAAGCCCCAGTATTGGTGTATAAATAAAAAATATAAAAAA
>CATJOM010000098.1 GCA_949741915.1 uncultured Candidatus Melainabacteria bacterium
CGCACGTATTACCACACCAATTAGAAGAATTTGCAGACCTTCAAAGTAATCGCCTGAAAAGAATATTTAACAGTAAAGAAAAGAAATTCCTGATGAATTTATACCGCATAAATAGCAAAAACGGGGGAATAAAAATGAAAGAAAATAAAAAGAAAATTGTACACAAATTGACCTACAATAATTGTAGGTCTTCCCTACAATTTAAAGCAAAAAATTAAGTATTCTATAAATGCCAATAACACTTACATTATTGTACAGGGGCAAGCAAGGAACCAAATTTTAAATGAGTCTTATGGGCCCGACGAGCTACCAGACTGCCCCATCCCGCGATATTTAATTTTAAACCGAGGAAAATTCCCTCGACACAAATGTTATTAAACGCTGAAAATAAAATTTCAATTGTTAAATTTCGGGTGATATTTTTTATTATCACTGCAATTAATTGTATGGATAAATGTATGAATGAGGCTGGCAAAAAATTTTAAATTTATAGTAGTATGAAAAGTTGAAATATTTAGGATCTTTTAGCGTTTTTGATACTCTTGTAGGGCACATTTTTATCTGCTTTTTCTTTGGGCAAGCTGTTATTGTTTTGAGCTATATTGTAAAATAAATATGATTTGACAGAACAACAGTTAAACATTTTCTATATTATCGCGATTTTGTAAAAGTTGGTATGTTGATTTATCAGGATTGCAGGTAATAATTATTATGTATTTGAACATGTGTTTTTATTATTAAAAGCCCATGGTAGTTTGATGAAATTTAATATTATATGTTAGGAATTTCTGCCTGCGGGCTACTAAATTCAAAATTCTTGAAAATGCTTTTTTAATAGCCCCTTTTTAAAAAAGATTTTATTATTAATTTCTGAAATAAAACACAACAAAGTGTTTCTATGTGGCTTTACCCAGGTGGAGTTTTTGAAAATAGTGATATTTTTATGCTATAAAAGTTAAGGCAATTATATACAATTTTACACGTGCCAATTAAATGTTTTCTTTTCATTTCAGTCCCTATGCATAAAAAAGAACGGGATAAGTTTCACTTTCAGGAAACTTATTTAGAACGTTCTTTTTTATACATAGGGACTTCTATTGTAAGAAAAAAGAAAATCAACATTTTTGTGTAAAATTGTATATAATTGCCAAAGTTAATTTATCCAATTATTAAAGATTATTGTTAAGAAATGTAAAGTCTGTTAAAGACAAGTGTAGTACGGGGTTCATAAAAAATGTTAGTAATTTTATAATTTGAGTAGCAAAAAAATATTTTTTCATGTTTTTATTGAAGTAAACGGACAATTAATTAAGTGAAGGGAAGATATAATGAATTTAAATGTGGATGATAAGCAAAGAACCATGTTAACAGCAGGCGTAGGCATCGCAGCTGCGGGTGCAGGAGCTCTTGGCGGTGCAGCAGCTTCTATGAAGACAGAGCATGGTAATAAATTATTAGATGATGTTAAATTCCAAGCTGGTGAACTTACAAAAGACGTTTTCAATAAAGCAGGTTCTGGTAAATTAGGCAAAAATGCTGTTGCAACTTTAGATAAATTTGTAGATGAAAATAAAGCTATTAAAAAGGCTAAAGAAAAATTTAATGCTGCAACCAAAGCCTTTGATGAAGCTTATACTGCAGCAGCAAAAGAAGTGCTAAAAGGTGCCAATCTTGAAGGTGATAAGCTCAAAACCTTGGTTGACAGCACCGAAATGTTTGATTATCTTGAAGCCTTAACTAAAGGCGAATCAAATGATGAATTGTTTGCTGATTTAAAAACAGCTGCAGGTACGGAAGACATTAAAGCACCAAGTAAATCCACTGTTAAAAAACTTAAAAAACTTGCTGATGCTAGTGAAGCCAAACAAGCTGCAGTAAGCAATACTAAAAATGCTGTTATCTCAAAACAGGTACTAAAAGGCGAAAAAGCTGACAATTCAATAAAAGATGTTATTAAAGCTTATACATCAAAAGTTGGCGATACTGCTGGGCAAGCCCTAAAAGATGCTAAAAAAGCTGTTAAAGGCCACAAAGCAAAATTTGCAGCAGCAGGTGCAGTTCTTATGGGTGCCGCAGGTGCGACAATTACATATTTTGCAACAAAAAATAAGGCATCAAAAACAGAGCAGGCTCCCAAGTCATAGTTTTTAAAGAGCTGAATAAAATTTTAAAATCCCGGGCTTGCATATAGCAAACCGGGATTTTTAGCAGGCGTCTTTTAATGACCTTGCAAAAAAACTTAAGGTGATTTTACCTTTTTTTTGGAATAAACCAGAATCACCCTGCAAAGTAAAAAAACTAAAACTTAGCCGTAACATATTTTCACAACATGATATGGCATGGATGTCTTTATGCTAAAATTATCCTTGTCATGTTGAATAAGAAAAAAGTATATGCAGCTGTATTTTTAACGGTTTTTGGGATATGTCTTTTTGGTTTTATCTGGTCATGGTTTGTAACAAAAGATATACGCTCTAATTCTGTTTCAAATGATGTAAAATCAAGGCGTGTCTCTGTTGGAAACCTGATATTAACAGAAACCAAAGACGAAAAAGTTTATTGGGAATTGTATGCTAAAAAAGGCAGCTACGAAAGCACATCAGGGCTTGTTATACTTGAAGATGCAATGGGCAATTTTTACAATAAAGAGAATGAAGTTGTTTTAAGTGTAGAATCAAGCACTGGTACATATAAGGAAGACGAAAAGATAATCACTCTTGAAGGGGATACATTAATCGTTGCAAAAGATGGCTATTCTATTAAGGCAGATAAAATTGTCTGGAAGGGCAGAGATGAAGATATTGTTGCATCTGGCAACGTTATGGTTCGAAGCAATGACCAGTTTATGGCATTAAGCGACAGGGCAATATTTAATTATGATTTTACAAAGTTTAAGATAGAAGGGAATTGTAAATCTTCAATATATGATAAGCATGATGACGGAACCGAAAAGAAAAAACCTGCGTTTGATTTGAGCCTGGGAGTAAAAAAGTAGATGAAAATTAAAAAAAATATATTTTTGACATTATTTTTAACAGCACTGACTATAACTGCTGCAATGGCTGCAGGAGTTGTGATTGAGGCTGATGAGCAGCGTGTGAATGTTGATGCCAATAAGGGCTTTTTTAACGGCGATGTGAAGGTTACCATCGGCGATGTTATGGTAAAGAGCCCCAGGGCTGAGCTTGACTTAGAACCAAAGTCAAAAAAACCTTCTCTTGCGGTATTTTTCGACAATCCTTATGCCTTTCAAAATAAAGACAATAAAAAGCATGAGATTAAGGCCAACATAATGAAGGTTTCATTGATTAATAAAACTTTGAGAGCCGAAGGAAATACTCAATCCATTATGATGAAGGACAGACAGCCTGTGGTTACCATAAATTCTGATGTTCAGGAATATGATACGACAACTAAATTAATGCAGGCAAAAGGCTCCGTTATTGTGCATTATCAGGATGTTGAAACATTTTCTGATGCTGCAAATGCAGTTATTGAAAAGGGTGGGGAGATTAAGAACCTGAAACTTATTGGAAATGTTGTGATGAAGGAAAAATCAAACGTTCTAAAGGGCAATAAGTTTGAATATAAGCCAGAGCTACAAGAATATCAAATGTCTGGTAATACTAGTACAGATGTTACTTTTGAAGATGGTTCAAGGCTTCTAGTTAAGGCTAGGTATCAACAGTATAATAAGAATGCAAATAATATTATAGCTGGTGGAAATGTTAAAATAGATTATAAAGACTATACTGCAGTTGGCCCAAAGGCGCAGGTTTTTATAGATAAAACTACCCAAAAACCAAACAAGGTTGTATTTACAGGAAGGTCAAAAATTACGCAGAATGCAAACACGGTAGAGGCTGATGTTATAACGATGACAATGAACCCAAAAAAATTTGATGCCACAGGAAACGTGAAAACAAGTATTTCATCAAGTGGCGGCAATGGTGATGATGATATGGAGATTATGCCCTAGATATGAGTATTACGTTAGAAAATAAACAGTGTTTAATGGCAGGCGATGGGCTTTTGCCCGTCAAGATGGCGCAGGCAGCTAAGGAAAATGGTTTTAATGTTGTTGCCATCTCGCTTTCATCTGATAATTACAAGGAGCTTACAAAGCACTGTTCAAAGGTACTGTCATTCGGCTTTGGACAAGCAAATAGCATAAGGCAGGCCTTGATTGATGAAGGAATCAAACAATTAACTTTTTTGGGCAAGGTTTCAAAGACCATGCTATTAAAGCGTCCAAAACTAGAGCCTATGGCGATTGAATTTTTAAAGGAGGCTCCAAAACTGAATGACGATGCTATTATGCTAAAAATTGTAAGCCTTATGGAGGATATTGGAATTACAATTTTGGATCAGACAATTTTTATAAAGAGCCTGATGATGCAAAAGGGTGTCATGACAAAAACGCAGCCCAATGAAGCCCAGTTGATGGATGTGGAATACGGTTTCAAGATTGCAAAAGAGATGGGAAAGCTTGATATAGGCCAGTCTGTTGTGATGAAAAATAAGATGATAATGGCGGTGGAGGCTATTGAGGGCACGGATAAGTGTATAAAGAGGGGTGGAAAGCTTGCGCGCCATAAGGGTGCTGTTGTGGTTAAAGTCTCAAAGCCAAATCAGGATAAACGTTTTGATATTCCAACGGTTGGCCTTCGCACTTTAAAGGTTATGAAGCATTATGGTGCCTCTGTCTTGGCGCTTGAAGCCGGAGAGACTATAATTGTAAACCAGGACGAGATGGTAAAATATGCAGACAAGAACAATATGGTGATAATGGCGGTATAGAAGGACTTTAACACGCTTTTGAGGTCTTATATTGGCTTTAGTGCTACTTTTGGCCTTCTGGGGTGCGGATTAAGGCTTTTGCAAATTATCTGTAATGGTGCAAAGCAACAGTGATTGGGCCAAAATTGCCAGAGCTTAAAATAAAAGAGGATATGATTTGAACAAAAGAGTTTTTATAGTAACAGGAGAGGCCTCAGGAGATAAGCATGCAAGCGGTGTTGTGCGTGAACTTCTCAAGATAAATCCTGATGTTGAAATTGAGGCTATTGGCGGTGAAAACCTTAGAAAAACTGGTATAAAACTCTTTTGTGATCATAAGGATATGAGTGCTGTTGGGCTTTCGCCTGCGGTTATAATAAATCATTTTAAGATAGGCAAAAGGCTTGTAGATTATTTAAAGAATGCCTATAAGCCAGATGTAGTGCTTCTTGTAGATTATGGTGCATTCAATCTTCAAATTGCAGGGCATCTAAAAAAGGCAGGAATCAAGACGTTTTATTTTATTCCGCCTCAAATTTGGGCATCAAGGAAATGGCGTATAAAATCAATGAAAAAGAAGGTTGATAAGGTACTGACAATCTTTCCATTTGAGGCCAATATGTATAATGATGAGGGAATTGATAATGTTTATGTGGGGCATCCTCTTGTAAAAGAATTGCCGCCCGCTGAATGCCGGCATGAATTCTTTAAAAGGCACAGGCTGGACCCTAATAAGAAGCTTGTTGCTGTTTTTCCGGGTTCTAGAATGTTTGAGATTAAGTATTTGTTTGATATTTTTGTAAAGGCAGTGAGGATTATTGAAAAGACGCGTGATGATGTGCAGTTTGTGTTTTCTCATGCGAATAATCTCAAGGATGATGCTTTTAAGTGTAATTATAAGGCGATAAAGGGTGAAAACCACGCTCTTTTGAGTGTTTCGGACGCCCTTATTTTAGCCTCCGGCACTGTGGCACTTGAGGCGGCGTTGTATAAAACACCTATGGTTATTGCATATAAGGGCCCCTTGCTTTTCTATATAGTGTATCTTTTGGTCAGGTCAATCAAGAAGGCATGCCTTGTGAATATTATCACGGGAAAGGATGTAGTGCCTGAGTATTTGATGTATGATGCAAAACCTGAAAAAATTGCAGACGGGATTTTGAATCTGCTCAACAGTGAAAAGGCTAGAATGCTGCAGCGGAGCGGTTTTGATGAAACTATTTCAAAATTGTCGCAAAAACATTGTGTTGAAGAGGCAGCATATGTTATAAATAAAGAGTTAATAAAAAGAGTTGATGATAAAAATAGCGGGGTTGAGGAATAGATATGGCAAATATAATTACGATATCAAGAATTTTTTTAGCATTCATTGCAATGGGGCTTTTATTTTTAAATAATGAAAATGCGATGATTTCGCTTATTTTGACGATTTTTGTTATGTGGTTTGATGGGCTTGATGGGTTTGTCGCAAGAAAGTTTAATGAATCATCGAAACTTGGTGCAGTGTTAGATATTATGGGTGACAGGATTGTTGAAAACCTTTACTGGGTGAGTTTTTGCGCACTTGGCTGGATTAGCCCGCTTGTTCCAATCATTGTTTTGACAAGAGGAATTGTGACAGATTCACTTCGCTCTTTAGCTTTGGCGCAAGGTTTTACAGCCTTTGGTGAAAAGACTATGATGCAGGGAAAAATCGCCAAATTCATTGTGGCATCAAACTTTTCAAGATTTACATATGCTGTGTGCAAAGCTTTAGCCTTTCTCTTATTGATTGCGGGGCATTTGAAGTTCAACACCGACCATACACTTTATATTGCAGGTATAGTTTGCACTTGGGGTTCAGTCATATTCTGCGTTTTAAGAGGACTTCCTGTTGTGTTTGAATCAAAAAGATTTTTTGAAGAGAAGAATTAAAGCGGTTTATTTATCTTCCAAAGTCTTCTCCTATGCGTATTTATCTTGCAAGGTACAGTAAAAAGGCTATAGAATACTGTATTCCGCTGTTTTGCACCCTGGAAAACCTTGGTATCCAAGCCGTTCGCGTGTATTAAAAGTTTTAATGATTTCAGATGATGCAAAAGCGGTATGTTTAGGGTATAGAATAGTGTAAAATCGTCATTTTGGCAGGGTATAAGAGCTTTGTGCAGTTTTATTAATGATTCAAAATATTTAAATATTGTTATGTTTGAGCCTGAAATACCGCAAAACACCGGCAATGTGGCGAGACTTTGCGCCTGCTGCAATGCAAAGCTCTATCTGATAGGGCGTCTTGGCTTTTCTATGAGTGATAAATATTTAAAGCGTTCAGGTCTTGACTATTGGGATAAGCTTGAAATTGAGCATATACTTGACTTTGAAGAATTTGAAAAAAAGTTTCCAAAAGAAAAATTTCATTTTTTTACAACAAAAACAGACAAAAAATATACTGATGTTCAATATAGTGAGGGAGATTTTTTAATCTTTGGGCCCGAAACAAGGGGGTTGCCGGAAGATTTACTTGAAAGATATAATAATAATTGTGTCACCATACCGATGAATCAAAACACCAGAAGCCTAAATCTTTCAAACAGTATTGCAATCGGTGCATATGAAGCCATAAGGCAGTTTGGCGGGATTAAGTGCTAGATAGAAAGTAAAATATGTTTTTTAAAAAAGAAGAACGAAAAATTATAAATAGAAATGTGAAAACCCTTGAGAAAAACTATGTTCGCAGCCTTTTGCCGATAAGATACGCGAATTCTAATAAGGGCACATATGGCACCGTATTAAACATTGCAGGATGCCTGCAATACCCTGGGGCAGCGTATTTGAGCTCAATTTCTGCCCTAAAATCAGGAGCGGGGCTTGTTTGTCTTGCAACAGAAAGCAATACGTTGTCAATAGTTGCCTCAAACACCCCTGACATAACGTTTTTAAACCTTGGAACCTCTGAAAGGCTTACTATATCTAAAGATGCGGTGAAATTTCTGAAAGATATCAGTAAATACAAGGCTGTATCTATAGGCTGCGGTTTGTCATTCGAAAAACCCGCCAGGGACTTTGTTTTGAAGTTTTTAAGCAAAAATTTAAAGTCTGAAAAGCCTTTCATAATTGACGCTGATGCTATCAATGCGTTATCTGATACAAATAAAATGCCAATACCCTCAAACGCAGTGGTAACGCCACATCCGCTCGAAATGTCGCGGCTAATGGATATGAGTGTTGAGGAGATTCAGGATGACAGGGTGAAAGCTGCCTCTATGGCGGCGGATTATCTTGGCTGTATTGTAGTGCTGAAGGGCAATGAGACAGTTATTGCAAGCCCGAATGATAGCGATGTTTATGTAAATAAAACCGGGAATTCCGCTCTGGCAAAGGGTGGAAGCGGTGATGTGCTTACAGGTATGATTGCAGGATTTGCAGCACAAGGGCTGAAACTCTTGGAGGCTGTACATCTTGCGGTTTATCTGCATGGAAAAGCAGGCGAAATGGCTTCAAACGCGCTTACAGAGTACAGTGTGCTTGCTTCAAATCTTACAAACTACATCCCAATGGCGCTAAAAGATTTACAGGGGCATTAGAAAACTTTACAAACTTAACAATTATCTTTTAGATGTCTTGTTTTACACTGTGCTGCAAGGGTTTCCAGGAATTTTAATGCGTGCAAAAAAATAAATGCGGAAAAACTGGCCTGAGTATATTTTAAGAGTGTAAAATCTCTAAAAATTCTTGCTATGAAATAATTTACCACTTATTGCGCGCCTAAAATCCTTGTTTAGCTTGAGAAGTGGCGATTTTATTTTATATATAAAGACTCGCAAGCATTTTGCATGTGGCTTAAAGGCTAGCCTAGTATGCATTTTGGCGAATTTACACGGTGGGGAATGTTGCTATAGTTGGATTTTTTGCAAATTTTGCTTGAATAATATGATAAACACGTTAAAGCTCAAGCAATACAATGATTTTAGAAACTTAATAAACTGAAAATCATTGTTGTTATTGAATTCTTACGTATTATATAGTTTGAAACCCTTTATTTATGATTTGTTGCTCAAAAGATATCCTGACAAGGTATTGATTTGACTGGATTTGCACGCTTGCAAAGCACTCAAATTCTTATATAGCTGTATTTTTATAATTTAACTATCTTAAAAATCCTTGACTTTATTATGTTAGCACGTCTTTGATGCTGCCAAAACCAGCGATATACATAAAAAAAACGGCTTTCTTAATTAAATTAAGAGGTCGCCGTGATGGATAGAATTAGTATTACGGAGTTTATAGAGGAGTTTACATCTATATAATTCTCCTCAAAGAATTTTTTTGCTAAAAACATGCCTGTTTTGTCAAATATTTTTACATAACTTTACAAAATAGCTCTAAAAACTGCCTGGTGGGCTGATTTTATTTTTGTTTTTTTATTTAATGTCTAACAATAAAATTTAATGAAACAATGTGTGATTTATATTTATTCGCTAAAGTCGCACAAAACATTAAGCAGCACTCAAAAAGAGCTTGAGAGCGATGGTTTAATTATAAGAAAGGATTATTCAAAATTTCCCCAAAGGTAGAATATTTGCTCTCAAAAAAAGTAAAAGCTCTATTTCGATACTTTATACTATGTGTGAATGGGGTGAAAAGCATTTAAAAACGGATTAATCTTAGAAAATAACACTCTTGCAGTGCTAAAAAATTATCCGATGTTTGATTTTACCCATTGTTTTTGTCATAAAAGCTTCAAAATTTCTTGCAAAAATTGGATGTCAGGGCATTTTTATCTAATCTGTAAATCAAATGGGGCACTTTTGTGCCTCTAACATCCTTAGTAAATTTTCCCGCCTCTTTTGCATTTAATCTTTCGGCAACTTTTCTTGATGAAAAATTATTAGGGCGAATTTCAAATATAATTTCCTCTATATCCAAAACATTGAAAGCGTATAACGCAAGGGCACTAGCAGCCTCTGTTGCATACCCTTTGTGCCAACAGTTTTTCTTTAAAATATAGCTGATTTCATAATACCTGCGGTCATTAATAGTATCAGGCATTAATGCCGCCTGGCCTGAGATTTTATCTGTCGATTTATCTATAATTATAAAATAGCCAAGATTATATTTTTCATATAGTTCTAAATTTTTATTAATCCAGTTTCGCACATCATTATCACTGAAAGTATATTCCCATGCGTACATCACATCATCATCCTGAAGAATTGCTCTTAGTTCTTCGAAATCATCCATTGTTAGGTATTTTAGGATTAACCTGTTTGTTTGTAAAAATATATTATGCATAAAAATAATGCTATAGCTTAATATCTTATGTACATTTATTTTTCAATTAATTCCAAGCTCAAAGGCGTATACTCAGAGGCATCTAGGTATTTTTCATCAATGGGATTTGAGGGATTAAAGCCTAAATCCTTAAATTTTGCAATTTGTCCAAATAGGCCGCCCCTGCCCTTAAGTGAGGTAAAAACCCCGTCAAAACCTTTTCTTAGGGTATCAAAATTCACAGAAAGTGCTTCCAGCTTACTTATTAACGTTTGACATTTTGAATATATCCCTTCGCCAGTTTTTAAGATTTCTTTTATGTTGTTTGCCTGATTTTTATTCATCCAGGCAAAGTTTATTGTCCGAAGGGTGGCAAGCAGGGTGGAAGGGCCCACTATTACTATATTTCTTTTGCTTGCTTCCTCTATTAAACTTTGGTTTGCATAAATTAGGCCCATGCATGCTTCAAATGGGATAAACAATAGTGTGAAATCAGGTGTTGCAAGGCCTTCAAGGTTTACGTATTTATTCTCTAATTCCTTTATTCTATCCATTGTGTTTTGATAGAATTTTTTAATTGATTCGGCTGCAGCCTCCTCGGTGCTAGCGTTTGTGTATTCTAAAAAGTTTACAATTGTTGCCTTTGAGTCTACTATAATGTTTTTGCCATCAGCAAGATAAATTACTGCATCAGGGTTAATTTTATTGGATGAGGGGTTGTTTAAATCCCTAAAACCTTCCTGCGTTACATAGTTTCCCTTAACAGGATCATCTTTTTTATTGACAAGGCCAGAAAGTTTTAACAGTTTTTCAAGAATCATTTCGCCAAAAGAGCCTCTAAACTTTGAGTTTGCACTTATTGCGTTTGCAAGTTTCTCTGTTTGGCCTGATATAAGCTTGTTTTGAGATGTTAGGTATTCAATTTGTTCCCTGATGGTTTGAGTATTTTTTATCCCAGTTATATTGTACTGTTCTATTTTGTCCTGGAATTCTCTGATTTTTTCCTTTAGAGGATTCAGATATGCTTCAAGATTTTTTTGGTTATTTTCATCAAGTGCCTTATTTTTTTCAAGCAGGGCTTGGTTTGCTAGGTTTGTAAACTCTTTTTTTATTAGTTCAGAGTATTCTTCCTTTGTTTTTGAATTCTCTAACAATGTTTTTATTTTTTCTTCAAGTTTTGCTTTATCAATTTCGAGCTTTGCATTTTGGGATTTTAAAATTATAAATGCGGCGAGAAAGCCAGTTATGAATGATAGAATTATTGAGAATACGGTAATCATAAGAACCCTTCTTTTGTAAGATTAAATGTGCCTGACGTGATTCGAACACGCGACCTTCGGCTTCGGAGACCGACGCTCTATCCAGCTGAGCTACAGGCACATGGATTATTTTCAACACCTCAACTTTGGCTGGATAGAGC
>CATJOM010000099.1 GCA_949741915.1 uncultured Candidatus Melainabacteria bacterium
AAGCAGCAATAAAAAGTTTTGATTTGTTGCCAAATTTGTATCTGTTGCTGAGGCTAGCACTGATAAAATCAAAATAAGCAAAACATTTCGTGATAAATTCATAATTATTTCTCCTTTCAACAAAAAAATATTTAATAAAACAAAATTATGTAAAATTATAAAATTTTCTCTTTGGAATTTTTTCTTTTTTCTGGCACAATGGTATTAGTCATATATATTTGTATGAATTAATCAAAAAAAGTGTTAAAGGAGATTTTTATGCAAAGTAAATATTTATTATTATCTGAGCGAAACAAGCATGATATTATTTGCAGTTTGCCAGAAGAAAATCAAGTAGAAAAATTGGCATGTTATTTTCAGAATTTTGCAGATAACACAAGAATTAAGATTTTGTCTTGTCTTGCAATTTCAAGTTTATGTGTCAGCGATTTATCCAATCTTTTGGGAATAAATCAAACAACGATATCACATCAGCTTAAACTTTTGAAAGACCAAGGGATTGTAAGTTATCGTAGGGACGGCAAAATTTTGGTGTATTCGCTTATCAATCAATCTGTCAACGATATTATGTGTTATGCAGTATTTGGTCAGCAAGCGTAAGTATTAGTTTTTGGCGTGAAAAGTAAGCAAATGAAAATGATATCAAAGAACAAAAACTGTAAAGAAATAAAACTTTATAATATTTGACAAACTTATTGAAATATGGCATAATTATGTGCAAGAGGTTAATTATGCGCGAAGTTATTATGTCTTTGAATGAAATTTCTTTTGATTTGCCAGCTGGGTGGAACAAAAGTCAAGATATCTATGATTTGCCTAACGGGCAAGGCATGGTGAATGTTCAGAACTATGTTTCAGAAAAAGGTGAAGTCATTTCTTTGTTTGCTATTCACAGAGACCCTGACGAATTTTTTGAAAGTTATGATAGGGTTGTAACAAATATTGATAATATTTCTGGCAAATATACACTAATCAGTTGCCCAGCATTAAAGGCTAATGGTTTTGTTTTTCCAACTTATATAATACGCGGTCACGGAGATAAGCCACTTATCACTGTTCAAGTATTTTGCAATTGCGGCGATTGCCTGGCATGCTTTATGGTTAATTTAAAAGAGATGCCGTCAAAGTTTAGCGAGGCTGTTAAGTCTGAAAAAGTGCTTGCAGACCTTGTAAAAATCTTGAAAACTATTGAATAAGCGAGGTCAGGCATGAAAAAACTTTTATTACATTCATGTTGCGGACCTTGTAGCACACAAGTGATTGATGTTTTAAGAAAGGATTATGATATAACAGTTTTTTATTACAATCCAAACATTCAGCCACAAGAGGAGTATGCTCATAGGCTTGCTGAACAAAAGAAATTTTGTAAAATTGTTGAAATTCCTGTGATTGATATTGCTTATGACACACAGGAATTTGTGTGTAAAACAAAAGGTCATGAACAAGACAGAGAGGGTGGCGAGCGTTGTAAACTATGTTTTGAATTAAGATTAGACAAAACGTCTTCTTATGCAAAAAACAATAATTTTGATGTTTTTGCAACAACGTTGTCAGTTAGTCCACATAAAAACACTGCTGTTATTAATATGGTTGGACAAGAAATTAGTGAAAAATATGATATAGAGTTTTTGGCTGGAAATTTTAAAAAGCAAGACGGATATAAAAAGAGCATAGAGTTTTCTAAACAATATAATTTGTATAGGCAAGATTATTGCGGATGCGCTTTTTCATTAGCAGAAAGGAGAAAATTTAATGGAAAACAATGAAAAAATTGAAAAAAATATATTAAATAATGTACTTTATTGGGTTTTTACATGTGTTTTTGTTGTCGCGTTAATCTTCGGCTGTGGCTTTCTTGGCATGCATATATTTGATAGAATGTATCAATATTATCCTGTTAGTGGAACATCTATGCAACCTACCATAAACCCTGACGCTTTTTTAGGCAGTGATGAAGATAAACTGCAAGATGGTGTTTTTATCAGGGTGGGAGCAAATGTTGAATATCGTGATATCGCAATCATCCAACGTCCAAATGAAAAAAATACTGTGATTAAGATAGCTTTTTTCTCATTAAAATAATGTATGCTCATTTTGGATAAGAACAGGTAAGAAAGAAGGAAAGAAAGAAAGAAGAAAAAGGAAACTAGTAATTTTATTATTTATAAATTATTATTTGTATTAATTGTAATAAAAAATTATTTCTGTGAGTACATCTTTTCCTATTTTGCATAAAGATTTTTTTAAGTAAAATGAATTATACTGCATGCATTTGTTTTGAAGCTTATATTTCAAGTAACTATATATTGGAGACATAGTTTTGTGTCAATAAGCATTCTGGCACAGCGTGTTAATGACTGTATTACTTTGGTGTCTGAGTACAGCATAATGTGTTTAACTGAAATTATAGTGCTGCCATTTTCTGAACTGTGTGGCAACAGCAAGCTTATAGATAATTCGATTCAAATTGGATGAATGCTACACTAGTACCCCTGCCTCCCCTACCTCGGCTCCATTTTTGCCTGGACTCACGTGGTTTGAATAGGAAGGAGAGATCGGAAGA
>CATJOM010000100.1 GCA_949741915.1 uncultured Candidatus Melainabacteria bacterium
ATTTTTGACATTTTATAAATAAAATAATATAATAAAAGAATACAAAAAAGAAAGGTTTTTTATTTTATGGACATTTTATTAAATGAAATCAAAAAATTAGCAAAAAATGGATATGAGGAGGCTATTATTTCCAATGAATTAAAAAGCAAAGATACTTTTTTAAATATTTTACTTAAGGCTGAAATTGCTTTAAATAATACAAATAAGATTAAGGATTTTGAAAAACCTAACACAAAAAATCCTGATAGAACTTACGAAAAAATTGAAGACAATATAAAGAAAGACATGTATTTAGTTGCATATTGCTTTAGTTACTATGAACATACAAGCTTGTATCCGCAATATACTCAAGATAAAGCTTTTAATATCGCTGCCGAAAAATTGGGTATTAAAAAAAATACGTTAAAAAATACCAGAGATTGGTTTGATGGACATAACGATAACGACAGAAGCGGTTGGTGGCAAGCACCATTACCAGATGATATGCAACAATTTAAAAATATGTATGAGAATAAAAACAAGACAGATGTTGTATTGGAAGCAAGAAAAATTTTAGGAATAGAAGGGTAGCAACATGGCAAAACTTACAAAATCAGAAATAAAACAAATATGCATAAAAAATGGTGTAAATATTTGCGGTAATTTTACAATTGCTTCTAAAAATAAGGCTTTGAGAAATAATGATATATATTGGGCAAATCCAAATGTTGATTTTCTTGATGTTGATTGGTATTTTGTTTTAAATGATTATCATAATAGAATATTATATTGCTTTACAATAAAGGCGAATTCCATATCTAAAAATCAAATCAAAACAAGAATTTTAAATAATAGAAACTTGATGGATTTACAAATAAAACATAATAATTCTTGTTTTGTTGATATAAGAAGTAAAATTAATTTTTCAAAATACTTAGTAAAAACAATTAATTACTAAGTTCAACTATAAATTTATCAATAAGTTCTAAAATTAAATTTAATTTTAGAACTTTATTTTGCCATTCTTTGTTAATTGCTTGTTCTTTTAAACCATAATACAAACCGCTCAAACTTCCAGCAATAGCTGCATTTGTATCTGTATCACCGCCCAAGTTGGCTGTTTTTAAAATACAATCTTCAACATTATTGTTATTATAAAAATTCCATAGAACAACCTCTAAAGTATCAACCACGTACCCTGAAGAACTCAAGTCTTCATATTTTTTATCCAAAAATAAATTATTAATAATTTTTTCATAATCATCAATATAATTTGCATAGTCATTTGGAATATACTCTATAAAATTAAAATCCAAGCAATTATATTTATCTTTTTTATCTAAAATATTAAAAATAACATTTGTATACAAAAAACAGCCAAGAATACTGATGGGATGAGCATGGGTAATGCTTGAAACTTCTTTAATTATTTTAAAAGTTTCAGATATTGTTATGTTTTTATAATAACAATATAAGGAAATTGGCAGAATTCGCATTAATGAGCCATTTCCGTTTGATTGAAAATCATTTATTCCGGATGGAATAATGCCACAAGCATATCTGGTTAATGCCTTAGAAGTTGTTAAGCCAACGTCAAAACACTCATCTGTTGCAGTCAAATAATCTTCGTCAGACCATTTTAAAAATAAATCAGAAATATTTTTTATGCTAATTTCTTTTTTATCGATAATTGATTTCATTGTACATAGTGTCATTGATGTATCATCCGACCAAGTACCAACAGGCTGATTATAGGTACCAAAACCAATAAAATCAAAAATTTTTCCGTCAATTTCTTCTTTTGTTTCGAATTCAAAAGGAAGCCCTATTGCATCACCTGCAATAAAGGATAATGCAGAATTTTTAATTGCAAATTTTGATAAATTATCCATAAGCATATTATCTAACAAAAATTATTTTAAACTCTCTGTATTTTTTAATATTCTTTCAGGGGAAAGTTCATCCTCTGGTATCATTGCAACTGTCATAAAGAATGTTGACAGTTTTGCCAAGTCTTTAATGCTGTCTTTTTTATTTATATCTATTTGAAAAGAATTTTCTGTTAGCATATTTATAATTTTATAAATAAATCTAAAACGAATTTCCGTTTTTAATAACTGTACAGGATTAAGTTCACCGTACATGTGCTTAGGGTTTATAACTTCTAATTCTTTAACACACTCTTCGCAAAATTCCAACAATTTTACAACAATATTTCTATAATAATACTGATAGCATTTCAATAGTTTATCATTTATATTGTTCATAGAATAGTCCCATTCTTGTTGTTATATGATATACATTTTATTATAATTAAAAATTTCAAAAGTCCTGTTCCAAATTTCGCATTTCAGCAGCCCAAACTTAAACACCGTCTAAACTTTTGCTATATTTAGGTTTTAAGGCAACTGTCCAAGCTTGGACAAATTTGGACAGCTTGTGGACTTTTGAGGACAGTTGAATTGCGAATTTTAAAAGACTTCCGACTTCTAAAACCTAAACACAAAGCCACTTTTGAGGCATTTCACACTTGAACCGTACATTCGCAACTGAGGTGTTAAATAACAAATGCCATTCAAAAGTCTCAATGCATAATTAACACTCAAGCGATACCTGTAACATTTAATCACCAGCTTTAAATATTATTAGTTTGCAAATTTCAAACCAAATTACGCCAAGAATGATTAAATGCAAAAAAATACAATCTCTTTAAAATTCGGAAAGGGAGGGATTCGAACCCTCGGCGGAGTCTCCCCCGCACAGACGTTCCAGGTCTGCACCTTAAACCACTCGGACACCTCTCCAAAATTGACAGGCAAAAAACCTGCTTATTAAAAATTTCATTTTACAAACATTACTCAAATATATTAACGGAATATTGTTTGAAAGTAAATAGCAGATTATTACAAAATATAAAAAGTGACAGGGAAGCTTAGCTTAATATATCTTTACAAAACTAGCAAATTATTTTATTCACATGTTTTATAAAGTTCCACATCATTATTGTGTTAAAATCGTAACTATAAAACAACAATAAGAGGAATATTATATGAGAATAAACCCAATAGGCATGGCATATAACCGTCAAAATTTAAGACCGCAAAATCAAAACAAGAATCAGAATAACCAAGCGCTAAATCAAAATAAAAATATTGCTTTTGGGAAGTTTGAAAATGAAGAAGTAAGGAACCATTTTAGAGAAAATATTTTAGGTGCCTATAATGACGACTGCATTCTGGAATTAAGCAGAGATGCTTTTGAATATTTAGATGCTACACCATTTGTGACAATTAAGAAAAGAAAAGGTATAACGTATGCTGTGCTTGAAAAAGAAGCTGTTGACAGGCATAAGAATAAAGAAAAATTATATTGGTGCGCTAATAATTACTTCGAACTAATAGACCCAAAAGTGTGTGAAAAGCGCTCCAAGGAAGCCGGTATACTTGATTCTGAACCTGACTTTTTGGAAGAGCTTGATGGAGCAGGATTTGATTTTGATAACGGAATGGCCTTTAAAGAAACTGATTATGAGGCAGCCAATAAAGCTATGTGCTCATTGCATCAAAGCTTTGAAAATGCTGAAAACTACTCAAAAGAAGAAGAGGAGGAGAGAATAAAAAGGCAGAAGACATCAGATGATTCATGGGATGAAGAATTAAGCAACTGGGATAAAATACATCAATGGAATTTATTCTAACTTTGTAAACTTTTGTTTCAAATTTGACAAACTATAGCAATTAAAATTATTCATGCGTTTTGTATGAATAGTTTTATAGTACGCACATTAATAGTATAAGGAGTATCCTTAGTGCCTCCCCATGTTAGTGGTCTTGGTGCCAATTACACCAAGCCCAAAAGTGTTATAAGTTTTTCCGGCTTAAAAATCTCAAATAAAATCAACCATTTTGATGCAATTGAAAAAATATCCGGCTGCCATCTTGATTACATCCATACTTCACTCTCTAAAAAAACAGGCAGCAATTTTATTCAAAAAACATCAGATGGCACCATAACGTATAAAAAGGCAAATGCACTATGGGATACTGTAAAGTATCCTTTTGCTGTAATGCCAAAAGAAATATTAAATGCTTTTGCAAACAAGTTCAATATTGAAAGCTTGCAAAACAGCAAAATGCTCACAGATTTTAGAAAGGCCAAAGAAAACGAACAATACGAAAGAGCTATGCGGGGATTGTTTCAAAACGGCGACGCTTTTCTTAACCGTGCAGCAAAAAAGAAAGGAATTAAACCCGATGAAATTGAAAAAACCCTATACGAAGATAGATGCCCAAAAACTTTTAAAGAAATTTATGACGATGTAGCTGACAATTTTTATAAATTATTTGATGAAAACCTTGCGCCTGATAAGGCAAAGTATAACACAACCCATGAAAGAACCCTTGTAAAAATAGTTTCAGGGTGCATTGCAGCCTTTATGATGATGAATGATTTTTATAATAAATCAATCAAAAATGGCAAATCAGATGAAGAGGCAACAAAAGAGGCTAAAAGCAAAAGAAACCAGGAACTGCTAGAAAGCGGGCAGGAGGCGCTTTCACAATACTTCCTGCTTGGTGCATTTTCAAGCTTTACCAATAATTCAACCTTTGGCGCACCCATTTTAAATACAGCCTTGAGTACATTATTCAGAATAACATCAAGATTATCCACAGGCCGCCCCCTAACAAGAATAAAGGCGCCAGAAATAAAAGAAACCGGCATAAAAACTGTTTCAATGAATAGCTTTGTTGAATCAATCAAGAATAAAAAGCCAATAGAGCTTGAGGAAATCAAACTTGGAAACAAAGAACAAAAGGAAAAGAAAAAGCATTTATTATCAGCAAAAAACATTGTCCTTGCCTGCCTTGCAAGCATTGGCGCAGGTTTTGCAATAAGAAAATTTAAAGGTACAAAAGCATTTGATAGCTTGATGAATTTTAAGCCCATTAAAACTGCGACAGATAAGTTTAAAAATGCCACTACAGGAGAATTATGGGTTGGCAAGAAAGAAATTGAAGAATTTAAAACTGTATTGGAAAGATATAAATCCAAGGGCACCATCCAATACTACGGCAACAAACTAACCAATGTGCCTGTTAATAAAAATGGTGAGATATTCATAGGTGAATTTGAAAAATTCGCAAAGGTTCCGTTTACTAATATTCAAATGTCTAAAAAAGAGCTTTATACCCTGCCTTTAGCACCATTAAAGATTGTAAAAGAAGTAGCATTCTACCCATATAAACTTGTTAGTGCCGCTCTTGAGGGCGTAGGCCTAATTAAAAAGGATCCTAAAAAAGAACTTAAGAATGATTATAATCTTGTAAATACAATGCTTGATTTTAGAAAACAGGCAGAAAAATTTGATAATAAAACAGAGAGTCTAGAATTTTTAATGCACTATAAAAAACACTTAGATAATAACCGCTATACAGCATTAAACAAGGAAACAAAATCAAACGTTAACAACTGTGATATTGGCAAATTAACAGCACTTTTAGGATTGTTCTCTTCCTTGTATTTTTCGATGACAGATGATTATAACTCTACCTTAAAACAAACTGGCGACGTTGAAAAAGCAAATAAAGATGCCCGCATAAGAGGTGTAAATAAAATAATAAGAACATCTGTGCAATGTGTATTTATGGGCTTAAACGACCTGTTTAAACTTTCATACAAAGGTGGATTACTGGGTGCAAGCGCAATAACCGCCGCTTGTACAGTTTTAACAGACATGGCCTCAAGAACTTTATCTGGAATGCCATTTAAGAAAATGAATAAAGAACAGCTTGAAGAATATAACAAAAACAAAAAAGAAGGTATTCTAAAAGGCTACTATGATACGCTCGATAAGATTACAGATTAAGATTTTACTAAAGTTTATTTTGTCAGCTGCTGTTTATTGCATTTTGGCCCTGTAAATTAGATTTACAAATACAAGAAAACGCAGGGTTTAAATCCATTATTAAAATTGATTAAAGATACAAAAAATCAAGTTTTTATTTTATTGCAAAATCAACGGCACAAGGAGTTTATAAGTTAGCTTGCAATGTTTAGATTTTAAATATTAGTATAAAATTCAGCGATAAATATATTTAATGAAAAACGGCGGTAACGGGATTCGAACCCGTGTCAACAGAATGAGAATCTGCTATCCTAACCCCTAGACGATACCGCTATAAGTCATAAAAATTTTATCACAAAATTATTTATTTTGCAAAAAATTAATATAAAATTTTAGTGCAGAATAAAACGCAGTTTATCGGCATAATACAAAAGATAGGCCACTTTTTGCAAAATAATAAAAGACATTTATACCAAGGTATCAAAACGCCAACAAGTTATTATA
>CATJOM010000101.1 GCA_949741915.1 uncultured Candidatus Melainabacteria bacterium
AAAGAAAACATTTAATAAATAGGAATAAATGTAAAATTGTATATAATTACCTAAGTTTAATATTACAAAAACCACTCAATCATAGGTTTCTTATCGCCAAATTTAAAATTAAAACCTTTTTCAAAATCTGAATCAGTTAAAAACTCATAGCTAATATTGAATGCTAAGGGTTCTTCTTCTAAGCCCAGATTTTCAAATTTTTCACCAGAGACAATGCTTGTGCCTTCTTCTACAACATTTGAATAATTTAAACCCTGAAAACAACAAAAAGGAACTTTGTTTTTGCCATCTGCCACTTTATACATAAGGCCAAAGGAGCGGCAGACAATCCCCCTGTAATTATATACAGAACACACATCATCTATCAAAAATGGGCAGTTATATAAAAATCTTTCACCATCAAACTTTGATTTTTGTTCCCTAATATTTTCAACATTTTGTTTAATATTTTCTTGAATTTCATGTGACAAAAGCTTTGCTCCTTTCATTAAATAGAAAATTTCTATTTCAGAATATGGAAACTGAGCATTTTTGCAGCATTTTGCGCAGCCTTTTTTGCAAAAAATATAAGGTTTTTGTTTATCAAAAAATTTTGCAAATTTCTCATCTAAAAATTTAAGATAAATAAGATAATTATTAAGCATTGCATTATTATAATATAATAAAAAGTTTAAAAACACAGAGGCGAATATAAGTTTTGGTAATTATTCATTAAATGTTTTCTTTTTGGTCTCTATGTATAAAAAAGAGTGTTCTAAATAAATTTCCTGTTAAGTGAAACTTATCCCCGTATTTTTTTGTACATAAGAACTTCCATTGCAAAAATTTGATATTTATTTTTGTGTAAAACTGTATATAATTATCTAAGTTTATAATTAAATATCTAATTTAGACATAAAGCTCTAAAAATGTATACTAGTATAAAACAAACAAGGCCGTCTGCAGGTTAAAATTTGCAACAGCAAAAAATCAACTGCTTAAATTGTAAAATGAATGCCTTTGCTAGACATAAAAATATTTTACCCTATGCAGCATCCAACAATGCAGATAATTTCTCCTTATCTAGATAATATAATCCATTTTCATCTTTTGATTCAATTTCAATTGCCCTGAATATCTTATATCCATCTGACGACAATGCTCTTTTGGTCTTTGGGTCCAATGTTATATTATCCAATATTTTTGCTGCAATGCGTGAATTATTGAATCTTGTATAATTTCCTTCCCTGTCGGGTGCATATATTGCTGAAAGTCGCTTGTGCTCAAGCCATTTGTCATATTCTTCTTTATCAAGTACATAGTTTCCTTTGGCATCTTTTTTATCTATATATCTTGCCATAATATAATAATGGTTATTAGTAGCGCTAAGTTTTTTTGAATCAATATCATACATCAAACCATTCCCTAAACCTTCATGAAAATATTTAATTTTTGTATATTCTCCGTTGGCTTTTATGAGATACAAAGCTTTCTTCTCTATTTCATCTTTTGCTTTGGAAATAACATCAGGATTTAATACTGGTTCTCCATTTTTGTCAAATATTGTGTTTCCATCCTCGTCTTTCATTCCAATATCGTTTGCTCTTATGAAGTAATTCCCCTTGCTTACAACTTGTTTATCGTCCCTGTTGAGACACTTATTTATTGTGGTTGTGCTTATGCTAAGTGCTGCGGATGCTTCTTTGGTGTTTGCATATGGCGTGCAGACACCCTCTGCATCTATAGCATAAATGTCGCCACTATTCTTTGGTTTAATTGTCTTGGCTAAGTTGTTTATAATTTTAATATCAGGTTTATCGCTTCCCTTTATATTTACATTTTTTGCATTTATAAAAAGTTTTTCATCAATCACTCTTCCGTGTGATACAGCAGAAGTTAATAGATTTTTTGAAATTCCAGTTTTTTCTGCTGCCTCCTTTGGTGAGTCATAATAATCATAGTTTCCATTTCTATCTATTTGATATATACCGCTATTGTATTCATCAAATATATCTAAATATGATTGTAGTATTTTATTGTCAATGGTTATTTTGCCGTCTTTATCAAATTCTTCAACATCTTTTGCAGGAACAACAATATATTTATTTTCTATTGGTCCTACTGCACGGCTTTTCAGGCGGTTATTTATTGCCTCTATGCTGATGCCAAGTTCTTTATTTGCTTCTTACGGTTTACTAAATTTACTTGGAGGCTCGCCGTTTCTTTTGTATATATAAAAACCATTGCCAAGAAAATTTTTTCTAAGGCTCTCTATAACATCTTTGTTTTCTGTAATTATACCGTTTTTTATATATAAAATTTCATCCTCTCTTGCAAAGGTATACTTGCCAACGATTTTCGGTTTCCCTTTTTCTGCACAGTTTTTAATATCCTTATACGGTAAAACAAGCTTATTGGAAGCCTCTTTATATGAAGCAAAAGTTTTATACTCTCCATTTTGCTGTATGGCGTAGACTGAGACGCCTCTGTTGTTTTAGCCGAAAGAAATATTTTGCATATTCTTTACAAAAATATCATTATGCAATGCATTGCTGTGTGCTGACAAATTTTTGACTCTATCAAAATTATTAAAGACATGATTTTTGCAAGTCAAACCTTTATTATCAAAATAGCTTTTTAGGTAATTGTTTTTTATAGATGATATTCTCATTGTATTTCTCTAATTTGTTTAAAATTTCATAATTTGCCTATATATAACACCTGTGAAGAATATTCTTTTACACGAAAAGACTAAATATTAATTTTTGTTACATTTTACACCGTTGCTTTTTTTACTTGTACCTTTCTATAAAACCTAAGTTTATTAATACAACATAAATTGTTTTTTTTGCTAAACTTAGCCAAATTTAGTTTTTTGAAAAACAAAAAGCTAATATGTTACAATAGGGTTTGTTTTTTGTCTGTGGTATAATTAAATTTTATGGAATGTGCAGTTTTATTTATAATTTTTAACAGACTTGATACTACAAAGATGGTTTTTGAGCAGATTAAAATAGCAAAGCCTCCAAAACTCTATATTGTATCAGACGGTCCTCGGGCAAGTATTTTAAATGAAGATGCTGTAGTTAATTCTGTCAGAGATTTTGTTATTAATAAAATTGACTGGCAATGTGAAATAAAGACAAAATTTAGGGATGAAAATATTGGCTGTGCTATTAATATTAGTGATGCACTAAATTGGTTTTTTGACAATGAAAAGAATGGTATAATACTTGAAGATGATTGTGTTCCAACCCAATCATTTTTTAGGTATTGCGAAGAGTTGCTTGATTATTATAAAGACAATCAAGACATATGGCATATTTCAGGATACAATTTTTTGAATCTGCCAAACTTAAAAGAATCATATTATTTTTCTTCTGTGCCACATGTTTGGGGCTGGGCAACCTGGGCTGATAGGTGGAAAAAGTTTGAATTTGATATATCAAATTATGATGCAGATAATTTTAAAAACCTTACATCTAACAAGGCCTTTCAAAAATATTGGTTGAATATACTTAATGATACAAACAAGGGTAAATTGAACTCCTGGGCATACAGGTGGTTTTTTTCTATGCTGAAATATGACGGCATTTCTTTAGTTCCAAAGCTCAATATGGTGCAAAATATTGGTAATTGCGGCACGCATTTTAATGGCAAAAGTCCTTTATTCTATACAGAAACTTTTGAAATTGATAAAATTATTCATCCAAAAAAAATACAAATTAAGAAAAATATCATGGATAGAATGTTTAGAGAATGGTTTTTTATTGATGACAAACCTGTATTTTTTAGAAAAATCAGACTTTTTATTAAAAAGAGGGAATGGAGGAGACTATGGCTGATAAAAAAATAATACCTGTTTTTTTAGCGTCTGATGAAAATTATGCCCCTTTTCTTGCAGTTGTTATGTACTCTATTCTTGTGAATACAAAATCATTTGTCGAATTTTATATTCTGGATGGTGGTATCAGCAAAAAATCCAGGCAAAAGATTGAAAAATCGGTTTCAAAGTTTCAAAACAAAAAAATAACATACTTTAATATGCAGGAATTTGGGCTTCAAAAATTTCCAAATCTTTCCCATTATTCTACAAACACATTTTCAAGATATTTTATACCAAAATTAACACCTGATATTTCAAAAGCAATATATCTGGATGTTGATACGATTTTAACAGGCGATATTTCAATTCTTTTTAATGAAGGTATTAATGAATACCCTCTTGGTGCTGTTCCAGAAGATTTCTATAAAAATAATGGTGAATTTTTAAAAAAGAATATTTATCAAAAATATCGAAATCCTGACGATTATTTTAATGCAGGGGTTTTGTTGTTGAATGTTCAAAAATTCATAGAAAATGACTTTTCCAATGGTTTGATTAACCTTACATTGGAATATGCTGATAAATTAAACTGTCCTGACCAAGATATTTTTAATATTGTTTTTGAGGGTAAATATAAAAGACTTGACTATAAATATAATTACATTCCCGATTTTTATATGCATTATGGTAATATTGCTCCTTTGATAATTCATTACGCAGGAAAAAAGCCCTGGAAAGTTTTAGATGCTCCGATGTCAAAAGAATTTTTTAACACTGCAAATAAAACTACTTTTGCCCTTAAAATCCGTTATATCCTAATCAAAAATGTGTTAATCCAAAATGCAAAGCAATTTAAAAGCTTTTTATACAAAAATATTAAATTGCCGCTTGTGAAATTATTTTTTTGCAAGAGAAAGTGAGACAAGAAGCCCTAAACCCATTAATACCGGATAAAAAAGCCCTTTCATAATGGAAAATGAACTTATTGAAATAGATGCCGCAAGGCTTGTTGCAATTAAAATCTGTGCTCCATAAGGAATAACCCCTTGTACGCAGCATGATGTTGTATCTAAAAGGCTTGCGGTTCTTTTTGGGTCAACATTATATTTTAACGATAGTTCCTTTGCTATGGGGCCTGCTGTTATAATTGCAACAGTATTATTTGCCGTAAAAAGGTTGATGATACCCACAAGAAATGTTATCCCAAATTCGCAGGATTTTCTGTCCTTTATTAAGTTTTGTGTCTTTTTAATAATAAAGTTTATTCCCCCGTTATACCTTACCATACACAATAGGCCGCCAGCAAGAAGCGCAACTATCAAGGTATTCGCCATGCTTATGGTTCCATCGCCAATGTAGCTGAATGCCTCCCATATATTAAAAGCTCCAAAATATAGCCCTATTATAACGTTCAAAATTGTTCCTAAAAGCAATAGAAACATAACATTAATCCCAGCTACTCCTAAAATCAGGAGTAAAATGTACGGCAATATTTTTATGTAAGAAGAAAAATCGACGCTACTTGCGGTGCTTTCTGCGGCAGCAGTGGTGAATATGGGTAAGGTATACAATAAAACACACAAAATTGCAGGTAAAATTACAATCTTTAAGTTGCACAGCATTTTATCGCGCATCTCAACATTTTGTGTTCTTGTCGATGCTATAGTTGTATCAGATATTAATGAAAGGTTATCCCCAAACATGGCGCCGCCAATGGATGCACCTATAATAATGGCAGGATTTAAGCCTAGGGTTTCACTTAACCCAACAGCAATTGGAACAACCGCTGCAATTGTTCCGCAAGAAGTCCCTACTGCAAGGGAAATCAATGCTGAAACCACAAAAAGCCCTGAAACCAAAAATTTTGCAGGTATAAAATGCTCTGCAATTTCTACTGCAGCACTCACTCCGCCTACTGCCTGTGCGCTAGCGGTAAATGCACCTGCTAATATAAAAACAAGGCACATAATCATAATGTCTTTGTTTCCCATCCCAAGAGCAAAGATTTCGATTTTTTTGTTTAGTTTTTCCTTATGATTTAATATTAAAGCAGTTGCCGAAGATATTATAAAAGCTACTGTCATTGGCACTTTTGAAAAGTCTCTAGTTAAGATTGAAAATCCGAAATAAAAAATGATAAAAACAATAAAAGGTATTAGAGCCTTAAAGCTTGATTCCCTCCAGGGTTTTGTTTCACTGCTTATATCATTGTGCCTGTCATTGTGCATATTATCTTCCTTAAAACAAGTAATAGATAAATTATAAAGCAAAATTGCCCAAATAGTGAATTATTTTTTTATTTCACTGCTTCAAAATATTTTTGTAAAGGAGTAAATATGGAAACTATTTCAGCTGTTGATAAATTATTAATTGCCCTTGGGGATGACACTACTCTCTCAGTGGACGAATGGACAAAAGAACATACATACCATGGCATTGGCGGACATTGCTTTAAAAAATGGGTTGCTAACATTCTTCCCTCTGAATTATTAAAACGCAGCATAAAAGATGCTGTTAATTCTATTGTCACTCTTTGCGAGTGCCATACATTTTATAATAAATTTCCAAATCCTGTCTACTCACCGGATTATGGAGATAAATGGGGCAGGACTGCTAATTATATTGAAATAAATAACAGAGCAA
Source organism: uncultured Candidatus Melainabacteria bacterium (assembly GCA_949741915.1). Lineage (GTDB taxonomy): Bacteria > Cyanobacteriota > Vampirovibrionia > Gastranaerophilales > Gastranaerophilaceae > MGBC122484. Next base: position 6,449 of record CATJOM010000101.1, read on the forward strand.
TAGCTGAAATGGATGGTGATTCCTGCAAAAATGGCATATTGTCATCCATAAAAATGCTGCCTGCAATTTTTCCATCTGCAAAAAGTTGGGCAAACTGTGTGATATTGTCTCAGATATTTCCAAACATTTATGGCGATGGCTATAATAAAGGCCCATTTGAAGAAAATTCAATTTATGGTATGAAAATCGGCGGAAAATACTCAAAAAATATAATTTGCGAAGAAATCTCAAACAAAATTACCCCAGAGGAACAATTCCAAGCCTTTAATAATCTGGCGCATTTTAGGGGCCTTAAAACCGGTTTTCGTGTAGCAATTTCAGAAGGACAAATCAAGGTTGCAAAAGATGATTATTCAGATGAACCATTTAATTGGGATAATTATGAGCATCAGGAACTTTTTATAAACGAATGCGTAAAATTGATGAAACTTGGTTTTGAAGCCATGTATATTGATTCAGCAAAACACATTGGCGGCTATGACTGCATTAATTATACTGGTGTTGGCAGATTGCCAAATTATGGCCAGATGCAGTACATTCTAAATGAAATTAGGGCGCGTTCAGGTTCTTTTACTATAAGCTTTGTAGGAGAAAAAAGTACCGGTGATCTTGAAAGATATAAAAATTTGGGCCTTACTGCCGGCACAGCTTTTGTAGATGCCAATGATTTTAATTCTGTAAGGTACTGGGCTGAAAAAACAAAATATGAAAGGAATTATGCTCCTGGGGTTGAAGTTTCTAATGATAATGACCCAGGTGGCGCATCTTATGAAGAAAGACTAAATAGAATAAAAACTTCTCTCTTTGGTAATGAGTTTCCCTCTGATAAACTCCCAAGTTTTATGCAGATGCATGATATTTTCCCACTTCGCTATGATACAAATACTCATCATTTAATGATGACAAATCCCTCCTATTCAATTGATGGCAAAAAAGAAAGCCACTGGGAAAATCTTTTTACAAAAGATGATGGCAGAAACTATAATCATATGGTCGGCGAAATATTTGCCCATGCTCTTTGCCATTAGGTATTTGATGCGATTATTTTTCGTATTGTCGCAAAATCTTAAAATTAATCTATGACTTCTTTTTTTATATTTTGATTCATTAAAATCTTCATAGCGTTTTTTAAAAATATATTTTTGCCTTTATTTTGATATTTGCACAAATCTTTTGGGCTGCGTGCTTTGAGCTTTCTTTATTTAACAACAAATTAGTAGAAAACTAATAACTTTTGCTGCAAAAATAATCTTAAAGTATCAAAAGTACCAGCTTTATAATTCTTCAAATGCACAAGCTTATTTTTTGCTTTTTAAGATTGAGATAGTACAATAAGCATAAAAGACAGGAATTATTACTCTGGAGGAGAAAAAATATGAGTGAAATACAAATTTCTCATGAAGTTGAGCAAATGTGTCCTATTAAAAGGGGCGTAAAAGGCGAGCCTGCTCCTATTCCCCAGGAAGGCGAATGGACAAAGGCAAAGAAAATTGAAGACATTTCAGGCTTAACCCACGGCTGTGGCTGTTGTGCACCTCAGCAGGGAACATGCAAATTGACACTTAATGTTAAAAACGGCATTATTCAAGAAGCTCTTGTTGAAACACTTGGTTGTTCAGGCATGACTCACTCTGCTGCAATGGCAGGTGAAATACTTCCTGGTAAAACTATCCTTGAAGCTTTGAATACTGACCTTGTTTGTGATGCCATAAATGTTGCTATGAGAGAGTTATTCCTTCAAATTGTTTACGGAAGAACACAAACTGCATTTTCTGAAAACGGTTTGCCTGTAGGCGCTGGCCTGGAAGACCTTGGAAAGGGCTTGAGGTCTCAGGTTGGAACAATATTCTCAACCAAACAAAAAGGCCCAAGATACCTAGAAGTTGCAGAAGGCTATATTTTAGAGCTTGGTCTTGATGCTAATGATGAAATAATTGGCTATAAATTTGTACACCTTGGAAAGATGATGGAACAAATTAAAAAAGGTGTTGACCCCAAAGAAGCATTTGAAAAGAATATCGGCCAATACGGCAGATTTGACGATGCTGTTAAAAAAGTAGACCCACGTAAAGAATAATTCACTATCCTGGGCTTATTTTAAAACTCTTATAAAAGCCGTTATGGAAATTAGTACTGGTAAATACAAAATAAACTATAAGGAAACAAACATATGATAAAATTTGAAGGACAAGACAGGCGCCAAGCTAAGCTTGACAAGGTTTTACCGGAATATGGTTTTAAAACTTTGGAAGATGCTCAGGCTCTATGCCTTTCTAAAGGAATTAACGTAGAAGAAATAGTAAAAGGCATTCAGCCAATTGCTTTTGAAAATGCTGTTTGGGCTTATACTTTAGGCTGTGCTATTGCAATTAAAAAAGAGTGCAAAAATGCTGCTGATGCTGCTGAAGCTATTGGTTTAGGTCTACAGGCATTTGCAGTGCCTGGCTCTGTTGGCGATACCAGAAAAGTAGGTATTGGTCATGGTAATTTGGGTGCTATGTTGCTAAGAGAAGAAACAAAATGTTTCTGCTTCCTGGCTGGCCATGAGTCTTTTGCTGCAGCGGAAGGTGCTATTGGTATTGCAAGAAATGCTAATAAGGTAAGAAAAGAGCCCTTAAGGGTAATCTTGAATGGCCTTGGAAAAGATGCTGCTTATATTATTTCAAGAATTAATGGCTTTACCCATGTTGAAACTCAGTATGACTATAAAACTGGTAAATTAAATGTTGTAAAAGAAACTCCATTCTCAAACGGCGAAAGAGCTAAAGTTAAAGTTTATGGTGCTGATGATGTTTCAGAAGGCGTAGCTATAATGATTTCAGAAGGCGTTGATGTTTCAATTACAGGAAATTCAACTAACCCAACCAGATTCCAACACCCTGTTGCAGGCACATATAAAAAATGGTGCTTTGAAAATGGCAGAAAGTATTTCTCTGTTGCATCAGGCGGCGGCACAGGAAGAACCCTTCATCCTGACAATATGGCTGCAGGTCCTGCTTCATATGGTATGACTGATACTATGGGAAGAATGCACGGCGATGCACAGTTCGCAGGTTCTTCAAGCGTTCCTGCTCACGTTGAAATGATGGGTGTTATCGGTATGGGTAATAACCCAATGGTTGGTGCGACTGTTGCAGTAGCTGTTGCTGTTGAAAATGCACTAAAGTAAATAATGTAAATAAAACTTAATAAAAGTTAATAAACTTTACATAAAATGCCGCAATTAAAATTTCTTTGCGGCATTTTGTTGCTCTATCTTTGTGTGTATTTTTATATTTATTTTTATTTTGTACGTGCAGAAAATAAAATTTAGAAAAAGTAAGGTTATTTGAATTATTACTCTTGTAATGCTTGAAAAAGCATACAGTGCGTATGTTTTAAACTTACGTAACAGATAAAAGTCCTATGTGGCAAGTTTTTTGTGCCATAGAAATTGCCGTATCCCTCATAAAATAGCTATTGTGCGTATAGTCATCATCTGAAATGCTTTGATAGCAATACCAATGCTCTTTTCTTTATTTTGGCACTGTATGGCTTTAAAAATCTGCTAGCCCAAAAGCCTTGCTATATCAAACTTCTAGGCTTACTTGCACGTATGAAATACTGGTGTTATCACTGTTTTGCTCATTCTTTATAAAATAATTTAAAATACACGAGTAGAAACCTTGTATATTGCCATTTTGCAATTTTTAAAAAACAGAAAACCCTCTATCTAGAGGGCTTTGCACGTATTTAAAATCTGTAAGTACAAGCTAATGTGTGCTTTTAGCCCTTTTTCTCGCTTTCAATTATGCTTTTTTTGAGTTTTATAATTCTATCATACGATTCTTGAATTCTATATGGCTGTATAAGCCCATCCAATATGGCATTTTTGATTATTTTGTTAACATCGTTCGCTAAATTTGGATTATAATGTTCTCTGTTAGAAAAAAGTAAGATATCATTTCCGGCATTAATTGCCTGTATCACTGCTTCTTCAAGGTCATAGTTCTGCCTGATTGCACCCATATCTAAATCATCTGTAATGACAACTCCTTTGAAGCCAAGTCTTTTTCTTAAAAGGCCGTTAACCGTGTTGTACGAAAGGCTTGCCGGGTAAATATCATCGTAATTTTTATTAAAAACATGTGATGTCATAACCATCTGTAAATTATTTTTAAACATTAAATTTTCATACGGCTCAAGCTCAATAGCTGTGTGAGTTTTGGTTGCATCAGCAAAATTCAGATGGGTATCATCTGCGAGACTGCCATGCCCGGGAAAATGTTTCAGTGCGGTCACTATAGACTTATCATAATGTGCGTTTATTAATTCGCCTGCATAGACTGAAACCCTTGCAGGATCTTTAGAATAGCTCCTTTCTTTTTTGTGGACAATAGAATTTTCGTTTAAATCTAAATCAACACAAGGCGCAAAATTCACGTTAAATAAGCTCCCCCTAAGGGTTTCAGCCATATCGGAATAAATTTCATGAGCTTTTTTGGGTTTAAAAGCAGACACTGCAAGGGCTGAGGGATAATCTTTAAATTCATTTTTTGAATTCAGCCTCTGGACATTTCCACCCTCCATATCAACCGCAATAAAAGGCCTGTTCTGCATTCTGGTTTTATAAATAGTACTTGTCATAGCTGAAAGCGCCTGGGGACTTTTGATGTTATCTTCAAAAAATATGACGCCCGAAATTTTTCCATCATTTAAATCTTCAACAACATCCTTGAAACCCTTTGATAGTGTGCTATTTCCCTTGAAACCTACAATTATCATCTGCCCTATCATTTCATCCAGGGAGGTTTCACTGGAAAAAGCCTGCAAGGGGCATAATAGCGCTAAACTCAACAAAGTTAATATTATTTTTTTCATAAAAATTCCAAATAAAACTAGATATATTCTAGTATACCATAAAATTTAACTATACTCAAAAAACGCCTATAATCCTGATTTTAGGGCATTTTAAGTGCAAGGTGTTTGCAGCCGTTATTTTTTTTGCTCTTTTAATAAAAATAAGTTTAAAAATAATAATATTTAGCAATAAATAATATTTTCATGTTTTATATATAACAGGAGGACCCATGATAGCAAATAATGCGCCTAATTTTAATATGATGTTACCAAAGCCTGCTCAAAATAATCAGTCCGCAAGACAAAATCCGCAGACTCAAATAGGACAACTAAAATCCCTGCAAACAACACAGACTGCTGTATCTAATGATAGCCCCAGACTTTCTGGTGAACTAAAAAGTGATGTTGTATTGGTAAACAAAAAAGAGGCTGATAAAAAGACCCTTATTGCACTTGGAATAAGTCTTTTAGCTGCCGCTATAACAGGAATTTCCGCATTTAAATTTGGAAAAACCAAAGCCGTGCCTGCAGTTGAGCGGGCTGCGAATGCTGCAGGTGCAGAAAAAGTTTCTGAAACCACAAAAAATCTGCTTGAAAAAACAGTGGCAGATGCAAAAGAATTTCAGGTAAAAGCAGAAAATGCAGCAGAAAAGGCTAAAGAGTATGTTGCCACGGTCGAAGAAAAATTGACAGGTCTAAAAAATGAGGTTGTTTCACTTTTTGAGGAAATTCAAGATAAAGGTGAAATAGTTGTTGATGGTAAAACATTGGCAAGAATTGAAGATTCCTCCAAACGCAGTGCTGTAAAAATTCTAAAAGAATTTAATGATGACGGTACAACATTAAGGCGCCAAAGTGCATTTGTGCCTAGCTTTGTTGATGGCAAATATAAGCCTCAAACAATAGAGGAGTTTATAGACGGTGCAAAGAATATAAGTGCCTTTGATGCTGCATCTGGCGACGTAGACGAATATCTTGAGAATATTTATAATATGGCTGACGGAAAAATTAGTGCGGATAAATATACCGTGTTTTATGGCGCTAAAGGCAGTATGTGTTATGAAAATTGTGAAATACTTTATAATGAAGACCACATTGATGGCATACTAAAATATTCAAATTTTATTGAGTTGCGCGATAATGGCAAACTGAATATGTATGCAGAAAATTATGATGGCAACGCTGTTAAAAAGGCAATAGGACTTTATGATATACCGGAACTATCTTATGATAATATGGAAAAATCCATCCGCAACGAAGCTGGAGGAATGGTTTGTGAATATATTCCGGGTATGCGCTATGCTGAGGGTTGCAGCAATGATTTAATTTGTAATATTAATTCTTGCTGCTTTAGTGATCCTTTTTATGGGAATGGGAAAGAAAATATCGCAAGTAAAATCATAGATTTTGAAGATAAAAAACCTGTATATTTCTTTAAGGCTGATGGTGCCGATAACGCCGGAAAATCTGCTTTAATCTGGCAGGCACACAAGGATGAATGCCCATGAATTGCTATAAAAAACTTCCGTACTTTATTTGTTTTTATTGCTAAAAGCAAGAAAAACGAACGGCTGGCGCCTATTTTGACAAAAAATGCTCAATCCTGAATTGCAAAGAACTTTTAGATTGATTTCGTACTTCTTTGCCATGGACATACGCGCTAAAGATATTTATGCAAAACGCGAACGAGCCCTTTGTGCCATAGTATATTCGCCTTATGGCTTATAATTTTGTACAATGTTTTCATAGGAAATTGTGCCATTGTCATATAAAAGCTGAATTTGATTAATATTATAATCAACAATTGTGCTTAAAAGTTCTATCCTTGCATTATTTTTTATTGTCTGCGCCTGGATAACATCAATTAAAATCCCTTCACCTGCATCTAGCCTTAATTCTGCAAGGGTTACGCTGTCGGATGCATATTCTACCTGTTTTTTAGCTATTTCTATTCTGTCCTTTAAAATTTGTGCATTATAATAATTGGCTATAATATTTTCCCTTATATTCCTTAAGAGCTGTTCTAGTGAATGCATTTCAGCATCTATTAAGCTTTGAACGCTTTTTGCCTTTGTAATTGTGCCTACACCCAGCCTTGACCCCAGTGGTATATCAATATATCCCCCAATGACATTATTTGAATACACACCAGCTCTTGCAGTTCCCTGAAATTGTCCCTGATAAAGAAATCTTGGTTTTGGTACAAACTCAGTATAAACTTTATTTTTTTCTTGTTTCATTGATTTTATTTTGACTTCCAGTGTTTTGACATCATCCCTTGAAAATTCTGCGATTTTAAATAAATCATCCACACTAAGTGCCTCATCCACCAATATAAACGGTTTTACTTCATATTCCACAGGAAAGAGGTGTGAATTTACCTCAATTCCCATGACGTTTGACAATTTTGCCTGAAAGCGCCTGAAGTTATTTAATGCAACCATTAAATTTTGCTCTGCAAGCGCCTGTTCGCTTTTGGACCTTACAACGTCAAACCTTGTTCCTAGCCCTGCATCCTTAAGTGTTTGGGTTAATTTTAGCTGTGCTGTTCTTTCGTAAAGGTTTTTTAATTGAATTTCAATGCTTATCTTTGCCCTTAACAATTCATAGTAGCTTTTTGAAGTTTCAAGAATGATTTCATCCTTTGTAAAATCAAGATTATTTAAATTTGCCCTCGCGGCAAGCTTTCTAGCCTTTGCTTCAAATATTTGCTCTCCACCTCTTGTTAAATCATGGGTTACTTTAACTGTGCCCGAGATAGCTAATTCTTCAACATGATCAGGGATTACGCCGCCAACAAGCACTTGGCCGTTGTAATAAATTGTGTACCCTTCAAAACTTACATCTGGCAAAAACTGTGTCAATGCATTTCTGTAATCCCATTTTGAGCTTACATAGTTTGAATTTGCAACCTTTATATTAAAGTTGTTAAGCAAAGCCGTGCCAATGCACTCATCAAGGCTTACAAAAACTGGCTCTTCCTTAAAATGTTCCTTAATTTCTGCCTCAACATTTACCTTTGTGTCTTCTTTACAGGCTTTGCAATAAGCATCAAAGCCTGAATTATTCTCTTCCGTAATGTTTTTATGAGCATAAACCTCCAGATTAAGGAGGCTTAAAAGCATACCTAAGATTAATATTATTGCCCATTTTTTCATATCTAAAAGGGTAGTTAAATTTTGCTCAAAAAATAATACGCTTTGTGGCTGATACTTTATTGGCTAATACTTTTGTGATATTCTTTTTGTATCAGAAAAACAGAGCGAGGAATAAAATGACATCCGATATTGCAAATTTACCCACCAAGTATGAGGCGAGAGAAACCGAAAATGCTATTTACAAATTTTGGGAGGACAATTCCTTCTTTAAGGCTGACAATAATTCAAAGAAACCGCCTTATTCAATAGTTATTCCTCCACCAAATGTTACAGGTATTTTGCATATGGGCCATGCGCTTGATGAAACCCTGCAAGATGTTTTAACTAGATACCACAGAATGAAGGGTTACGAAGCTCTTTGGCTGCCAGGATGCGACCATGCTGGCATTGCAACACAAAATGTTGTTGAAAAACAACTGGCAAAAGAAGGCAAAAACAGGCATGAACTTGGGCGTCAAAAGTTTTTAGAAATTACCTGGGATTGGGCAAATAAGCATAAAGACAGAATTTTAGAACAGTGCAAGCTTCTTGGTGCAAGTTTTGACCTTTCAAGAAAACGTTTTACCCTTGATGAAGGGTGTTCTAAGGCTGTTAAAAAAGTATTTGTTGACCTTTACAATAAGGGGCTTATCTATAAGGGCTCATATATTGTAAACTGGTGTCCCAGATGCCAAAGCGCTATTTCTGACATTGAAACTGAATATGAAACCGAAGAAGGGAACCTGTGGGAAATATCTTATCCCTTAAAAGATGAAATGGGTGCAATTGTAATTGCCACAACCCGTCCTGAGACTATGTTTGGCGATGTTGCAGTTGCAGTTAATCCTAATGATTTTAAATATAAGGATTTAATAGGCAAAAAATGCGTAATTCCCCTGACTGGAAGGGAAATCCCTATTATTGCCGATGAATATGTTGACAAATCTTTTGGTACAGGCGCCTTGAAGATTACACCAGCCCATGATCCGAATGACTTTGAGGTTGGCCGCCGTCATAATTTGCCCTTTATAAAAGTTATAGATGAACAGGGCAAAATGATTGCAAGGCAAGAAGTCCACCCCGAGCTTCACGGCAAAGACAGATATGATGCAAGAGAGCGTACAATAAGAATGTTAAAAGCCCATGAAGTGCTTGTTCGAATCACTCCGCATGAGCATAATGTAGGCAAATGCCAGAGATGCAATACAACTATTGAGCCTCTATTGTCTGAACAGTGGTTTGTAAAGATGGAACCTCTTGCAAAGCCTGCAATTGAGGCGGTTAAAAATGGCTCAATTGAATTTGTACCAAAGCGTTGGGAAAAGAATTACCTTATGTGGATGGAAAATATCCGTGATTGGTGTATTTCAAGGCAATTATGGTGGGGCCATCAGATTCCTGCTTATTATCATAAAAAAACAGGCGAAATGGTTGTGAGTACCGAAAATCCTGACCCTGAAAATTATACACAGGATACAGATGTGCTAGATACTTGGTTTTCAAGCGGATTATGGCCATTTTCAACAATGGGCTGGCCTGACACCGATAGCGCTGATTTTAAAAAATTCTACCCAACAACAACACTTGTAACTGGTTTTGATATTATATTCTTTTGGGTTGCAAGAATGATAACCATGGGTCTTGAATTCACAGGTAAGCCGCCATTTTCAACCGTTTATATTCATGGCCTCATAAGGGATGAAAACGGTCAAAAAATGTCAAAATCAAAAGGCAACACTATTGACCCTGTGGAAATAATAGAAAAATATGGCTGCGACGCTCTAAGATTTACCCTTGCAAGCCTTTGTACATATGGAGGACAGGATATAAAGCTTTCTGATGAAAGGTTTGAATATGGAAGAAATTTTGCAAACAAAATCTGGAATGCTTCCCGTTTTGTTCTTATGAACCTGACAAAATCAGCTGATGAGCTTAATCTTGATTTAAGCAGCCTTTCAAACGCTGATAAATGGATTTTGAATGAACTTAACAATACTATTAAGCTTGTAAATGAAAATATTCAAAACTATAGAATTGGTGAAGTGGCATCAATTCTGTATGATTTCTTCTGGAACTCTTATTGTGACTGGTATGTGGAATTATCAAAAATTGAAAAAAATGAGGCAGTCCTTGTTTGTGTTCTGGATAAATTTCTAAAACTGCTTCATCCTATAATGCCCCATATTACAGAAAAAATTTGGCAATTAATTCCAGAAAACAAAGACGCAAAGGCTATCATGCTATCAGATTTTCCTGAGTATGATGCAAGGCTTGAATTTAAGGAAGCCAAAGAGCAGATTGAAGCACTTTTTGAGGCTGTGCGCTCCCTAAGAAACATAAGAAGTGAATTTAATGTTATTCCTGGCGCTAAAATCAATATTCAGATTGTTGGCGGCGAGAAACTTTTTAAAGGTGTTGTTGAATACCTAAAACGTCTCGCAAAGGTTGAAAATATTGAATTTCTGGCTTCTGCACCGTCTGACAGTCAGGCTGCTAGCGTTGTTGTGGGCGATGTAAAAATTATTGTGCCCCTAAAAGGTGTAATTAATGTTGAGGAAGAAATTGCAAGGCAAAATAAGAAATTGCAAAAGCTAGAGGCTGAGCTAAAATCTCTTGAAGGCAGAATGAATAATCAAAAATTTGTTTCATCCGCTCCTGCTGATGTTGTAAGTGCGACAAAGACAAGAATTGAAGAAATAAAACTTGCTGCAGGCAAAATAAATGAATTAATTTCAAATTTTAGATAAAATATCCACTGGCAAAAACTGCCCTGTATGCAGTAAATATAAATGCTTGTCTTTGAATTATAAATTTAAAAAGCCCTTGGTGCAAATCCTTCGGGCTTTTTAGTTTTTTACATATTTTATCCTATCTATCAAACTTATCTACAGTTCTTTGCAATAAGCTTTTTTAGGCTTCGTCTGTATTTTTTCTTATTTTTTTTAATAAATTTGTGCTCTGTCTCTTCATCAGAACATATTTCAAATGTCAAATCATCTAAAAAGCTGTCATATTCTTCCATTGCAATTTCTGTCAGATTTTTTATATCCTTCTTTGCTTGTTTTTCGCATCCGTCATTTACGCCATCTGCCAGAGCCTTGCAGCGACATTTGTACTCATAGTCAATAGCCTTAAATTTTATTGAGTATGCATTAAAAATTATGTCAAAAATTTCCCGCCTTTTGCAATCTGGATTCAGATATTCAATAAGATGTGTATAATTTTCTTTGAAAAATTCATCAAAAAGGCAGCCGCAATCACACATATTCTTTGCAGATGCAGGTTGAATTACAAATAACATAAATGTTAACAAGGTGAAAATTTTTATATTTTTAATCATAAAAAAACGCTAGCATTAATTTTTTTTAAAATATATTACCCTTTAGGATAACCTTTTAGAATAATTTTAAAAAATGGTATTGACGTCTGATTATGTTCCTGCTATTCTTATCTAGTAAACAATAAAAATTCAATCTAACCCAAAATAAAATTTTGCGCTTGTAGCTCAGCAGGTAGAGCACTCCCCTTTTAAGGGATAGGTCGCGCGTTCGAATCGCGCCAAGCGCAATTTTTTGTGTTGATTTATCTGTTCTTAACAAATGCTGGCACACGGAGCCCCATCAAAATACCTATTTTCCGGAATGCAAAATGTAACAAAGACTACAACTCACAAATTCGCCTACTCCAAGCATACGTTTTGGATGTATTATAATTTGCCACTTTTTAATTAAAATAATATAATAAATAAATGGAAAAAATAAAAAAAGCCATAGCATTTCACAAAAAGGGTAATTATTCATGCGCTGAAAAATTTTATTTAGAATTTTTGGCCGATAATCCACTTGAGGGCAAGGCTCATCATTTATTGGGATGTATGTATATGCAAATGAAAAATTTTAATGCTGCATTCCAATCTTTGCAAAAAGCATACGAGCTTGATAATTCAATTCCAATAGCGACAGATTTAGCCTTATGTGCTTTTGAAATCAAGGACTTTAAAACTGCATATATGCATCTAAAGGATGTTGTGCAAACCTGTGATAATAAGGTTTTGTACGACAAAATTATCCAGTGCTGCAGTTTTTTAAACCTTCCAAAAGAAATGCTCAATTATTCTATTAGAGCTTTAAAGTTTTATACTAACGATATTTATAAGCTGCGCGATATTGCTGCACTAGCTCAGGATTTACAAGAATTTGAACAAGCCAAAACACTTTTATTAATGCTTATTAAACTTTGTCCGAAAGATTATGTTGCCTATAATAATTTGGGGCTAGTGTATGAGTTTACTTCTGATTTTGATTCTGCAGAGGATGCATACAGAAAGGCTTTTGAAATCAGTCCAAACCTTGATGTAATCTATAATTTGTCAATTTTATTGAGGCGCAAAAAAAAATACAATGAGGCTTTAGAGCTATTGGAATTGTCAAAACAATTTGACTGTAATCCTGAAAAATACAAACACAGCTTTGGTCTCTTGCATCTTTTTCAAAAAGACTTTAAAACTGGCTATAAACCCTATATTGATTATCTGAAGGTGCTTCAAAAAAATAATATTGATGATAATCTTTGGTGGAGCGGTGAATATAATGAAAACGCCTCTCTTGTTATATGTGCCACTGAAGGGTTTGGAGATATTTTTATGTTTTCAAGATATCTAGATTTTCTTGATGTTGCAAAGTTTAAAGAGGTCATTTTAATAGTGCCTCCAGCCCTTCATGATTTGTTTAACTTTAATTTTCCAGGTTTTAAAATAGTAAATATGGGCAAGAACGTTGTTTATAATTTTGCAACTATATTAATGGATTTGCCGCTCATATATAATATTGATTTTGAGCATATTCCATCAACCGATAAATATCTAATAGCTCCGCCTGAATATTTTAAAAATTGGAAAGATTTCTTCAATAAGGATAAGTTAAATGTAGGAATCTTTTTTGCCGGAAATACTACTAATAAGAGGAGTTTGCACAATAGAAAAATTGATTTTGAGAAACTAAAACCATTGTTCTTATTGAATGATGCAAGTTTCTATTCGCTTCAACCAGAAGATACTTATGGGGAAGCTTGCATGATGTACAATGTTACAGATTTATCTGATAAAATAACTAATTTTTCTGATACTGCTGCGATTATTGAAAATTTAGATTTGGTTATAAGCGTTGATTCTGCTGTTGCTCATCTTTCTGGAGCCTTGGGTAAGAAAACTTTCTTGATGCTTCCGTATTCTGCTGATTGGCGATGGTTTGACGATAAAGACAAGTGCAGCTGGTATGGCAGCGTTAGGATATTTAAACAAGAGCAAGAAGGAAATTGGAATTCCGTCATAGCTGAAATTGAGTCAGAAGTAAAGAGCTTATGTGCCAAAGAAATTAATTCTGATACCCTATAGCTCTTTTAAGCTTTTTGTAGGCATTATAAACATAAAAACCACAAAAGTTAATTTGCGGTTTTTGTTTAAAAACTATAAATGAATTTAAAATTAGCCATGATTTTGTTTTAATGTTGCACAAGCAATTGCAATAGCTATTTCGGCATCATCAGAAACTTTTAGTGCCTTTGGTGCAGCTGTTTGAGGCTCTGCAACAGGAAAAACTTTATTTAGGTATGCAATAATTTTTGCCTGAATTCCCATTGCAAAAATAAGCAGACACAAAAAAACAAAAACACTGGAAAATCCTATTAATAGTACGGTTAAACCTTCTTCTAAAACTGGCATAGTAAAACTCCTAAATCAAATTATTTTATAAAAGTATCTTAACAAAAACACAAAATAAAATCAAAACAGAGATTATTTTACGCTTAAATTCAACTCTAGTCTTGCTTGCAGATAGTCAATATATTGTCTTGCAAGCCTCGGGCTTCTTTTTCCCTTTGAAAGTGCAAATCTTTCTGCTCCCAAAAACAGCTCGTCATCTGAAATTTTCAGTTTTCTATCTTCTTTAATTTCTTTAACAATTGCAAGAAAATTATCCTTATTTGGCATACTAAAGGTGACCGTAATACCAAATCTGTCTGAAAGAGAGACGGTTTCATCAATTGTATCAGCTAAGTGTACTTCATCACCTTGGCGTGCCGTAAAACTTTCCTTGACAAGGTGTCGGCGGTTTGTTGTGGCATAAATAACCATATTATCTGGTTGTTTTGATAATGAACCTTCTAAAAGCGCCTTTAGTGCTCCAAAATCATCATTTTCATTAAATGTTAAATCATCAATAAAAATGATAAATTTCAGTGGAATGTCATTTATTAGGTGCATCAGTGTATCAAGGTGTCTGAGATTATCTTTATACACCTGAATTACGCGCAGACCTTTATTATAGTATTCGTTAACAATTGCTTTTACAGTGCTCGATTTACCTGTCCCCCTGTCTCCGTATAAAAGAACATTATTGTATGGTTTGTTTTTCAAAAAGCCCAATGTGTTGTCTATTACAATTTTTTGTTCCCTTTCGTAATGCTTCAAATCCTTTAGAAGTACAGTATCGCAATTTTTAATGGGCTCTATATCTTGATTTGAATTGAATTTGAATGCTCTAAAATTTGCAAAAATACCAACACCATTGTTTTTATGATAGTTTATAATATCATTAAAGGTTAATTCAGGTGTGCGATTGTTAAATGATGGTAAATTATCAATTATATTGTGTTTTTCGGAAAAATGTGCTGTCAATAAATCTTTAAATTCTGAACATTTTATACTTGATAGACGTACTAAAGTATCAATATCATTGCGTGCAGCGCATTTGATATTCTCACTTAGGTTGTCATACCTGCCTTTTGCAGCCTCAAGCGTAAAATAATTATTGTCAAATAATATTAAATCATTAATATATTTTGCCCAATCACCTTGGTATGCCTCATTATACAACATATTTACCATATCAGACCATGCTTTTAATATCTTATTAAAATCCTCTTTATTTGAAAGTAAATTCAATATGCGTATAAAGTTTTGTATGGCACAATCCTCTAAAACCTTGTTATACAAGCTTATTGTGTTGAATAACATCCTAAAGTCTTCTATAATCACGTTTTTATCCTCCCAATATCCTTATATTATACCAAAAAATAACTAGTTGACGTTTCTCTTTGATGGGAATAAACTAGAGGAAAATATTGAATTCTGGAGGAGAAAAATATGACAAAAATTTATTATGCAGAAGATTGTAATTTAGATTTATTAAAGGGTAAAACTGTTGCTATTATTGGTTATGGAAGCCAAGGGCATGCCCACGCACTAAATTTACATGAAAGTGGAATTGATGTAATTGTTGGGCTTTACAATGGTTCTAAATCTTGGAAAAAAGCTGAAGATGCTGGTTTAAAGGTTGCAACAGTTGCAGAAGCTTCTAAAAAAGCTGATTTAATAATGATTTTGCTTCCCGATGAAAAACAAGCTGATATATATAAAAATGAAATTGCTCCTAATTTGACATCTGGCAAAACTCTTGCTTTTGCCCATGGTTTTAATATTCATTTTGCTCAAATAGTTCCTCCGGCTGATGTTGATGTTATTATGATTGCTCCAAAAGGTCCTGGTCACACGGTTAGAAGTGAATATGTTGAGGGTAAAGGCGTTCCTTGTCTAGTTGCTATTCATCAAGATGCAACCGGAAAAGCTTTGCAAACAGGTTTAGCATATGCAGCAGGAATTGGCGGCGCAAGAGCTGGTGTTCTTGAAACAACATTCAGGGTAGAAACCGAAACAGATCTTTTTGGAGAACAGGCTGTTCTTTGCGGCGGTGTAACTGCTTTAATGCAAGCTGGTTTTGAAACACTTGTAGAAGCTGGTTATGCTCCAGAAAATGCTTATTTTGAATGCATCCATGAGATGAAATTGATTGTTGATTTAATTTATCAAGGCGGATTTTCAAAAATGCGTTATTCTATCTCTGATACCGCAGAATTTGGCGATTATGAAATTGGAAAGCGCATGATTACTGATGAAACAAAGAAGGAAATGAAAAAAGTTTTATCTGAAATTCAGGATGGTACTTTTGCAAGCAAATGGATTGCAGAAAATAAAAATGGCCGTGCACACTTTACTGCTACACGCCGCATAAAAGCAGAACATGAACTTGAAAAAGTAGGTAAAGAACTAAGGAAAATGTATTCCTGGAATGAAGAACAAAAATAATTCTAAAAAAACTTTTCTTTTGGGCGCTGAAACTATCGGCGCCCTTTATAATATATAATCGCGTAATAGGTGCGTTAATGAAAGGATTAAGCTATGATTTTTGATAAACTTGATAATGCAGAATTTTACTACCCTTTGTCTAAAAAAATTAAAAAAGCCTTTGAATTCATAAAAATTACAGAGTGGAAAAAGCTAAAGGCTGGGAAATATGAGTATGATGAAGATATATTTGCAAATTTGCAGGAATATGAAACTAAAAATCCTGAAGATGCTGAATTTGAGGTACATAGAAAATATTATGATATCCAGTATGTAATATCTGGCGAAGAAGCCATGAGTATTGGCCAGCTAGATGATTTACATGTAACAAAATTTTATGATGAAGAAAGAGATGTGGCCTTTGGAGAATGTCCATTTTCAACAATTAATGTGCCGGAAGGATATTTTACCATATTTGCACCAAAAGATGCCCATAAACCTTCGCTGAACGTCTCTGGTGAAACAAAAAAAGTAAAGAAAGTTATTGTTAAAATAAAAATATAATTATTTGTCTGGTATTCAAAAAATTTAAATTTATTATATAAATAATGTGCACTGGAACAAGATAATATTTGCGAAGTAAAAATACAAAAGAAGGAGTTGCACTATGGAATTTTATAATAGACGGGTTGCGAGGGATTTTAATGATTAAATTGTATCAGATGAGGTTTTAAAAAGAATAATTAACGCAGGTTTGCAAGCGCCAACACACGATCATTTAAGATGTTATTCTGAAAGACAGGAAGATAAAGAAAGAGCACTACAGTTTGTTAAACAAGGTATTGAGCCAACTTTTGAAATTTTGAAAAAGACTTTAACAAATGGAACGCCTCAACAAAAAATGTATGGCATTGCGATGCCAAGGCAATATTCAATGCTTATGGGTACCTCACATATTATTCTGCCATTTTTTAAATCAAATCCAGGTGTTTTAAAGCCAAGCTGCGTTAGTTCTCTAAATCCTATTTTATCAATTTGGTGTGTAATTCAGAATATTTTTCTTGCTGCAACAGCCGAGGGCTTAGCTTGCTCTATGAGAATTCTTGTTGGAGCCGAGGGTAAAAATGTTGCTGATGCTATAGGTGCGCCGGAAAATTATCTACTACCTTGCGATATAGGTTTGGGTTTTCCTGCCGATGATAAACCTGAAATAGAACAAGTACAGTATACAGCTGAACAAAAAATGTACTTCGGTAAATGCTAAAAAAGACATTTATGCTTTTTTAAAAAATGTCGGAGAAGGGAGTCGAACCCTCAAGGGAAGCCCACATGAACCTGAATCATGCGCGTCTACCAATTTCGCCACTCCGACATATTTTAAAACTTATCGCTATGCTTGGATGTTCTAAAGGTTTCATTCTATAAGTGCAAAAGCTTTTTGACATGCTAAATTATATCATAATAATATAAAATGTTTTAACTTTTTGTTATTTCCCTGGCTTCTTCTTCGCCTTTTTTGTAAAGATTTTCTTCGTTTGGATCTAGGATTTTTAATAAGTATAAAAAATTTCCAGCATGAATTTTTTCATCTTCTGCTATTTCGTTTAATAGCTTTTTAGCCTCTGTATTCTCAATAGATTCTGCAAGTGTTTCATAAATTTGAACTGCCTCGTATTCAGAAGCTATGCTAAATCTTATTGCTCTTATTAATTCTTCCTTTGTAAGGCTTCTGTCACTTTTCTTGACTGAAAATGGTGTGCAAAATTCTGGCATAATTATTTTCTCCTTTTATTTTCTATATAGACTTTTTCACATAAAACTTATGAAAAAATATTGCTTATTTTTCTTAACTTTTCTTTACACTGTTTTGCTAACCTGTTGAGCGATGAAAAAAATAATCACTATAAATAAATTATGAAAGCTGTAAATAATAAATTAAGGAAAAATATGTTTAAAAAAACTAAAATAGCAGTCTTTTTATCTTTATTTGCTTTTATGATTGCTTGCAATATGCAGCCGATTTTTGCAGCAAAAGCAGACATTAAAAGCAATGAAGAAGCGGTTGTTGAATCAAGATATCCTGATTATGCAAAACAATATATCGGCAATGACAAATTTGAAAAATTTAACAGAAAAATGTTTAATTTCAATTCAAAATTGAATAAATATGCCCTGCGTCCCGTTCATGTAATCTGGGCATCTATAATGCCAAAGTATGGAATGGAAAGAATACAAAATGCCTATCACAATATTGAATATCCAAAGAGGCTTGTAAGCTCCCTTCTTCAGAGAGATTTTAAGGCAGCTGGAACTGAAACTGTGAGATTTCTTGCAAATTCAACAATCGGACTTGCAGGTATGTATGATCCAGCAAAACGATTCTTGAAAATTGAATCAAAGGAAGAAGATATTGATCAGGCATTATGCAAATGTAAAGTT
Organism: uncultured Candidatus Melainabacteria bacterium; assembly: GCA_949741915.1. GTDB lineage: Bacteria > Cyanobacteriota > Vampirovibrionia > Gastranaerophilales > Gastranaerophilaceae > MGBC122484. The sequence goes on from CATJOM010000101.1 coordinate 24,983, forward strand.
AAACGCGGGCCATATCTTGTGTTGCCAGTAATCAATGGAACAACACCTAGAGCGCTTGCAGGGAGAGCGATTGAGACGGGGCTAGACCCTACAACATATGTTGCAAGTCCAATTGCAGCACTGGTTAGAATGGGGATATTTATAAATAAAACTTCATTTATGCAGCCACTTGCAGTGCTTCTGGAACGTACTTATGCTGATCCTTATGATATTACTAAAAAATTGTATGGCCTAGAAAGCTATATTAAATTGGCAAACCTAGATAGAAAGGATGTTCTTGCTAGAGAATCTGAAAAAATTATTGAAGAAGTAGCCGTTCAGAGTGGCAAAACACTTATGGCATCCTCAAATTCACAAACAAGCCTGCTTGGCGTTAATACCGATGATGCTGCAGAACAAACGGAAGTTTCTAATGATACTATAGAAAGCAAAGAAGTAGTTGGTGAATTTGCCAACGGGGAGCCCAAAGAAAATAATGATACCGAGCCAGATTTATTAAATGTGAGCGGAGAAGGTAATGCGGAAAAAATTTCTTCAGAGGAGGATGAAAAAATCACATCTGACAATGAAGAAAAACTTGCTGCAAATGAGGTTTTAAAAGGCGGTACTTATACTGATGATGCCCTTATGCAAGAGGCGATTCAAAGTTCAAATGATTTAGAGCCAGATATTGTTCTAAAGGATTTCAAACCTCAAGGCCCAGTTGTAGATTCTATGAGGACAGCTTTATTTGATTTGCCTGGCATTGATGAATCATTTTGGAGCGAATTATCCATTTGGAATCGTTCGTTTTCAAAAAGGATAAGAACCGCAGCGATATCCCTGTCTCCTGAAAGAGAAAAATACAAGTTTAGATATATTATGCAAAAAGACAAAAGCTCTCCTGTTGCTATTTTATACCCGTCAATAGGTGAAGGCATTATGTCGCATCATTCAGTTGTGCTTGCAAAGCTATTTTATGATGCTGGTTATTCGGTAATTATTCAGGGCAGTCATTTCCAATGGCAATATTTAAAAAGTATGCCAGAGGGTTATAGGCCTGGTTTGCCGTCTGAAGATGCTAAAACACTTCAAATTGCAACAAAGAAAATTATTGACAAAATGGAAGAGAAATACGATACCAAGTTTAGCAAAAAAGTTCTTCTAGGAACATCTTTTGGAGCCATGACCACACTTTTTGTTGCAGAAAATGAAAATAAAGAAAAAATGTTAGATATTGATAAATATATATCAATCAATCCGCCAGTAGAGCTTATGTTTGCTTTAAAAGAAATTGATAAAAATAATGATGAATGGAATAAAAACCCTTCAAATCTTAAGCATAGAACTGCTGTGACCGCGGCAAAAATATTAAGTCTTGTTAACCAAAACAATGAACAATCTGATTTTAAAATAGAAACACTGCCGTTTTCTGATTATGAAGGAAAGCTTATTACAAGCTTTATTCTAAGGCAAAAATTATCTGATTTAGTGTATACTATTGAAAATACCAAAAAAACAGATAAGGCAGAGCTTTATAAAACTATAAATAATATGAGTTTTAAAGACTATGCGCAAAAATATTTGATAAAAGATGAAACCAAAACTATTGACAGCCTATGCTATTCTGCAAGTTTGCACTCTATTTCAAATTACTTGAAAAATAATGAAAATTATAAAATCTACCATGCCACAGATGACTACCTTGCAAATAAAAACCAGCTTAAAAAGTTAAGACAATATTCAGGAAAAAAACTAATATTATTAAGCAATGGTGCACACCTAGGGTTTTTATACAGACAAGAATTTATTGACAACCTTAAAAAGGAAATAGCTCTAAAATAGTCCATTAAAGAAACTTCAAGTCAGTATTTAGTGCTGAAATGCCTAAAACAGGAGATTACAGCACTAATGCTATTTAAAAGACTAAACTCTGTGTTAACATTTTAATATTGTGTAAATTTGAAAAAAAAGTAATTAATACATGAAAAAAATAGAATATAAAACATCTGCTGATATAAGGAGTGTGTTTGATTCAATTGCTCTAAAATATGATTTTTTGAATAACCTAATCTCGTTTTTTATGCATAAAGTTATAAAAAAACGTGCTATCAAAATGCTCAAAATAACCAATAATGCTTCTGTTTTGGATTTATGTTGCGGCAGTGGTGATTTGGCAGCTATAATTAAACGCCAATGCCCTAATTGTAATGTCACTGGCGTGGATTTCTCTAATCAAATGTTGGCTATAGCTAAAAAAAAGCATGAGAATATTGATTTTTTATACGGTGATGCTATGAATTTGCAGTTTAATGAAAATCAATTTGATTATGTTGTTATGGGTTTTGGACTAAGAAATATAAAAAATAAAATCACAGTTTTAAATGAAGTTTACCGGGTTTTGCGGCAAGATGGATATTTTATGCATATTGATTTTGGGGCTAAAAATTTCGCAAGCAAAATATTTGATTTTATTACTTTAGTGTGTGCAAAGTTGTTTAGTAATAAATATAATGCTTATGAGTACCTGATTGAATCAAAAAAAAGTTTTTTAACACCAGCAGAATTAATTAAAATATATAAGAAATCTGGCTATAAAAATGTATACAGAAAAGATTTTTTATTTGGAGTTATCTCTTGTCAGATTGTGAAAAAATAAAAATAAAAAACGACTCAAAATGAGCCGTTTTAGTTTAAATCTGGGATGGAAGGACTCGAACCTCCGAAATGCCTGGACCAAAACCAGGTGCCTTACCACTTGGCGACATCCCACTGTCAATTACTATCTTATTAAGATAATGCTTTTATGTCAAGTATTTTATTTTAATACTCTTACGATACGAAATGTATTGATAATATTTTACTCTGAAATAGTTTTAAAAGGCATTAAAAGGCATTAAATAAGCACTGATAATACTATTATTACCAGTGCAAAAATTCTTTCTATTGATAATATGATTTACTCTATCGCGTCCTTAAGACCTGAACAATAGCATCAATAAACATTAGGGCAATTTCTTCTATATATTTTTGAGAAGTAAGTCCATTAATAACAATATCAGCAATTTCCATAGTAGGGCGAATGTATCTAAATGCAGTTTGGTTTACATCATGAAACTGCATATCAGCCGCCTTGCCTATTTTGCCACGGGTTACAGCTCTTGCATACCATCTTTCTTTTATGATTTCAAAAGGCGTATAAACGTATATTTTTACATCAACAATATCCCGCACGCACTCATTTAATACATATAAGCCTTCATTTAATATGATTTTAGCAGGTTTTTTTATTACGCTGTCCTTTTTGCTTTCGCAGGTAACAAAATCATAATAAGGTGAGTAAACTGTCTCGCCGTTTTTTAACTTAGCAAGATGCTCTTTCATAAGTGCTAAATCAATTGCATCCGGGGTGTCGAAACTGAATCCGGTTTTAAACAGCTCCTCATATCCGCCAGCTGCTTTTAGTTCTTTTGAAGCATCTTTATAATAATCATCACAGCAAATTACCGTATAGGCATTGTCTGTATCAGTTTTAATACAGGCCTTTGCAGTATTTTTGACAAGTGTTGTTTTTCCAGAGGCTGATTCACCCGCAATAGACATTAAAAAGGTGGAATTTTCTTCCAAGATTGCCTTTCTTGCTATTTTAAAAATAAAAGCTTCATTTATTCTTAAAATCAGGGGTTGTTTCTGTTTCTTATCATAGGCTATAACTTCCCTGATATTTTCCAAAATTTTTGCAAGAAAAGGCATGTTGCTCTTTATATCTTGAAAATTATTATTGTCGACTTGATTAATATTCATAAAAACATTTTACACTAAAAACTATATTTAACAAAATTATTCTTCAAAATTTATCAGGGTATCTTGCTTTTTTGCAGACTCAGAAATGAGACAGTAAGCCATATATGCACCTGTAGCAAAGGCTTTTGGATCAAGATCTGTCTTATTGGCTATTTCAATGATTGCCGCATTTAATTCTGGATTTTCCTCTTTAATGTGGTGTATCATTGATTTTCGCCAAGCAGGAATGTCGTTTAAAATGCCTGATAAAATTTTATTTGCTGTTTCTTCATCAATTTCAGGTAGCATTATTTGATTTTATATAATTTTATTAAGAATGTCAATTTTATGATAAAATTTTTTGTATGAAAAACAATAAACTTACTGTTCTAGCTGGTATCTCAGGCGGAGTTGATTCAGCCGTTTGTGCACTGAAATTAAAACAGGCTGGCCATAATGTCATCGGCGCAATGATGAAAATATACGATGGCAGTATTAAAACAATTGCTAACTCTTGCTATGGCACTGATAAAACCAGAGAAATTGAAGATGCCAGAGCAATTTGCGATAAAATCGGGATAAAATTTCATCTTATTGATTGCACAACCGAATTTAACGACCTGGTTTTTGAACACTTTAAGAGCGAGTATAAAAATGGAAGAACGCCAAATCCTTGTGTTTTGTGTAATCCGCTAATAAAATTTGATGTATTTCCAAATGTAGCAAAAAAGCAAGGGCTTGTTTTTGATAAATTTGCAACAGGGCATTATGCGAAAATAGAATATGATAACAAACTTGAAAAGTATCTTCTAAAACAAGGCGTAAATCAAAAAAAAGACCAGAGTTATTTTTTATATAAACTCACCCAGGACAAGCTTCAAAATATCCTTTTCCCATTGGGGGGATTGGAAAAAGATGAAGTGAGACTGTTTGCTAAAGAAAATGGTTTAATAGTGTGTGATAAAAGCGATAGTCAGGATTTTTTCAAAGGCAATTATTGCGATATTATTGATGCTATGCCAAATCCTGGTAATATTGTACATATTAATGGCCAGATTTTGGGCAAACACCAAGGTGTATTCAATTATACTATTGGCCAGCGAAAGGGGTTGAAAATTGCTTGGAGAACTCCTTTGTATGTTGTGGGGTTTAATCTTGCTGAAAATGAAGTTATAGTTGGTGAAAAAGAATTTACATACTCTAGAGAACTATTTGCAAAAGATTTAAGCTGGACATTTTTTGATACTCTGACTGAAAGTATGACTGCAAGTGCTAAAATTCGCTCAGCAGGGCAAAAAGCCGAATGCGAAGTGCTACCTTTGGGTGACAAAGTCAAGGTTAAATTTAAAGAATCGCAAAATGCTGTAGCGCCGGGTCAGGCCATAGTTTTTTATAAAGATAACATTGTCCTTGGTGGTGGCACTATAGAAAGCTCCATACGATAAAATCTGACGTTGTCGTATTATGATATATGTTTTTTGTGATTTCAATATATAAAGCAGGGTTTTTTACGCCCTGCTTTATAGTATAGGAATTATTTTATTTGCTGCCTTATTCTTCTACAAGTTCTTCTTCTAATTCTTCTTCTGCATTCATTAGGGCTTGCATAACCGCATCTGTGGTGTCCTCATTGGTAGTGTTGCTTGCATTGTTTGATGTTGACACACTGGCAGTAGAAGCATTGCTTGTAGAACTATCTAAGTCTGCAGAACTTGTGTCAGAGGAAGAACTTACCTCTTGTGTTTGCTCTTCTGCAGCTTGTTTTTGCTGGTCTTTATATTTTTGTGCAGCCTGCAGTACATCATCTGCACTTGTGTCTTGCGTTGAATTGGAAACTGTTGAGTTGTTTGTATTTGTGGAATTTGCGCTGGAAGAACTTACTATTTCTTGTGTTTCTTCTTTTGTTTGTTCTTCTTTATGTTTTTGTGCAGCCTGCAGTACATCATCTGCACTTGTGTCTTGTATTTTTGAGCCACCCCCTGTTACTGGCGATTCCTTATTTATACCTTGATTAATAAACTCTATTTTTTCTTCATCAGTCTTATCTGGTTGAGTTTCGCCAGGATTTTTAGTTGTTGTATCATTATTTACGTTTGCATCCAATTGTCCTTCAAGGACTGGTGGATCGCAGCCATCAGGCACAGTTTGTGATGGAGCTGGATCTTGTGATATTGGCGGTAATTTGTCACCACTGTTATTTTCACCAGGATCGGTTGTGTGACCAGGGTTTTGATCAGGGTTAGGATTTCCACTATCGCCAGGATCCGTATCTGGATCTGGAATTGAATCTGTGTCAGAGTCTGGAATTGAATCTGTGTCAGAGTCTG
>CATJOM010000102.1 GCA_949741915.1 uncultured Candidatus Melainabacteria bacterium
AAATACATCTCATTTATAGACAGTGATGACTATATTGACCAAAACTTCCACCACACTCTCTACACTAAAGCCCTAACAACAGGAGCAGATGTGGTGAAAGGCAATAGAAAGATTTATAAGAACTCAAATGAGCCTCATATAGAGCCTTTGCAGCATTATATTCATGAAAATGATAATAATAAATTTTTATTTGAATATCAGTGGACGACAGCAATTTATAAGAAAAGCGTAATCGATAAGTATCATATCAGGCTGCCTGAAAATTTATGCACTGCTGAAGATTTGGTATTTTTAACCAATATTCTTTTGTGTTCAAAAAATGTTGAATATGTGGATGAAGTTTTTTATCATTATATAAAAAGGCCAAACAGCCTTACGAATGGTGCTATTGACAACCTTCAAGCTATTAAATCTAGAATAAATGCGAGTATAATGATAACTCAGACATTGAATGAAAATTCTTGTATCGCTAAGAAAACTGATTACATAATGCTTTATTCAAAAAATATAAAGAAAGTGTATGAATGTGTTTTCAAGATTCAGGATTTACAAATGAAAAGATATGCAATTAAAGCGCTTTGTCGAATTTTTGCAGAATGTAGACATAAGAATGATGTGTCTGCGAGAGTGTTTGAGCATCAGGGTTTTCTTGTTTCATATTTAATTAATAATAGCGTAGATGATTTGGTGGATATTTTAAGAAGCAAAAGCGTAACGGCACAGCTTTTTGTTGCGTTAAATAAAAATGTCTATAGGGATTTAAGGCATGTCATCTAAAATTCCAAAGGTTTCTGTTATTGTTCCTGTATTTAATGTTGAAGATTATCTAGAAAAATGTTTGAATAGTATTATTTGTCAGACGTTGTATGAAATTGAGATTATTTGTATTGATGATTGCTCAGTTGATAATTCCCTAAAAATTTTGACAGATTTTTCAAAGAACGATAAAAGGATAAAGGTTGTTGAATTTAAGCAGAAACAAAATGCAGCAATGGCAAGAAATGTTGGGCTTATAATTGCGACCGGCGAGTATCTTGGGTTTGTTGATAGTGACGATTATATTGACCATGATTTTTATGAAAAACTTTATAAGAAAGCAAAAGATGATGATTCTGAAATTGTGAAGGCAAAAAGAAAAGAGATATATAATAACGGCACAGTATTTTTGGGTAATTTGAATGATAAAATTAAAAAAAGTAAATTTAATTTTACATATGAATGGCAAAGCGCAATTTATAAAAGCTTATTTGTTAAGAGAAACAAGATAATGTTTCCAAATGAGTGCCCGAAGGCTCAGGATATTGTTTTTTTAAACGAATGTGTATTAAAGGCTCAAAAGATAAGTCTCATTGATGATGTATTTTATTATCATATAAAAAGAGCTGGTAGTCTTGATTCTCATGGGATTTGCCTTGACTATGTGATTTCTGGCTTAAGGGCTGTTGATTTAATATTGGCAGAACTAAACAATACTGGATTATATTATGAAAATAAAAGCCTTTATATAGATTCATACAACAGAACACTTGGGACAATTTTTCATATATTGTATAAAAATGATTCAAGCGAAGTAAAACTACTGTGCGCAAAAGCACTTATAAAAGCCTATCATTCCTGCTTGAACATTGATATGTTAGATGATGTATTTCCATATCGAATTCTTGTGGATTTTATTAAATATAAAAGTATAGATGGGCTTTTTGAAGCATTTAAAGAATATGAGACAAGAAGAAGTCTTGTTATGGCAAATACTGTAAGCGAGCTGAGAAATAATGTAAAATTAAATATGGGAAAAAAGTAAACCTAAAGTTTTTATATACGCTGTTCAGCTGGCAGATAACTTGTTTAAACTACTGCTTAGAAAAGCAATACGCTAAAACATCCCCTTTTTGTTAAAGAATATTGCTGCTCCTGCTGCGGCTATCATTGATAATATAATTATTATCATGAATCCCCAAGGGTTTTGTCCAAAAGGCACTGAAACATTCATTCCCCAAAATGTACCGAACATAGTGGGGATGGATAGGATAATTGTGATTGCAGCAAGGAATTTCATTATAACATTTACATTGTTACTTATAATTGATGCAAAGCCATCCATCATACTCTCTAGGATTGTTCTATGCATTTCTACCATTTCAACGGCCTGCTTGTTCTCAATAATTACATCTTCTAATAGATCTATATCATCTTCTGTAAATTTCAGAATACCGCCTTGCCCCTTGGAAGCATTTGCTATTCTTAAAATTTTTTGAAGAACGACCTGATTGTCCTTTAGTGCTGTTGTAAAATACACCAGGGATTTCTGTACTTCCATTAGTTGAAAAAGGGCTTTGTTGCTTGTTGTTTTTTTAAGCGAGTCTTCAATCCTTTCTGAATGCTTGTTAATTATATTTAAGTATCTTAAGTAGAATTTTGCTGCCCTGAATAGTATATTAAGCATAAAATTGGTTTTGTTTCTTGTATCAAAATACATTGAAGTTTCACTGCTAAATGAATTTATTATTTTATTCTCCATAGAGCTAACCGTTATCATACTTTCTGGCGTAAAAATTATACCTAATGGCAGCGTGTCAAAATTTCCCTCTTCATCCATAACAGGAATGTTTGTGATTATAAGAAGATTGCCATCCTCATATTCAATACGAGAGGTCTCATCAGCATCAAGTGAATTCTTTAAAAAGCTTTCGTCAAGGTCTAAGACAATTGAAACTTTTTGAATTTCTTCAAGGCTTGGGTGTATCATATTAAACCAAGAACCTGATTCAGCATCGTTCAAGCTTAAAGCTTTTAGGGTTTTATCATCCTGTGTTTTAAAAATTTCTAGCATCTTAAGCTCTCCCTGATTTTATTAAACTACATAAATAATAAAGAGTAAATATCTGTTAATCAAATCTTTTTAACATATTTTTTAACTGCTCAATTGAAATTCCCACAACATTGTAATAATCACCGTCTATTTTTTGAATGAAACTATTTTTTGGTGGGTTATTAGCTTTATCAATTGTTATAAAATCTTGAATTCCATAGCTTCCGGCCTTATCAAGGGGTTTGTATGTGTGAAGATAATTTTGAATTTCATCATCATCAAGCTCCCGGAATGTAACAAGCGTGCTGCAGGTTTCTGTTAAGGTCTGCTTTGTTGCGCTATTAACAAGGGAGACTGATGTTATTACTTTATGGGTTTTTCCTGAAAGATTTTTTAACATAAAAAAAGCCTCGCTGAAATCAGCTGGCTTTAATAAACACACACTATCGAGGATTACCATCGTATCAGCGCCTATAACTATTGCAGGATAATCTATTCTGTCTGCAACATCAAGTGCTTTATACAGAGAGTTCTTTTTTATGAAGCTTTCCTTGTAAAATTTAAAGCTTTCTTCCTTGTAATCAGATTTTACAACGGTAAAATCTATATTTCCCTTTGTTAAAATTTCTTTTCTTCTTGGCGAACTTGAAGCTAAAATTATTCTTCTCATTCGCCAATTGTAACATAAAAATTTTGCTTTACCTGACAATAAGTTCTTTTAAACTTATTTTGCCCCGGCCACTGCTTCTTTTGGTCTTCTTGATTTTAAATTTCTTGATTTTGTATATTGTATACTGCCTGAGATAGCACTAATACAAGTATTTTTTAGTTTTTGTTGAATATTTAACATACTTAAATGCATTTGTGCATAATCATTCATTGCCTCATACATTTTATTTGGGTCAATCATTGATGTTTGAATAATTGGGTTGTCAACCTTCTGCATTGCATATTTTTTAACTAGCATTGCATCTATTCTGTCTCTTGCGCCTATTGCCATAATCCTTTATCTCCCTTTAATTTTATTAATCCCGTTCCTGATTTAATAAAGTATTTTTATGGGAGAAAATTGCTATTTGTGAAAGATTTTGCTTAATAAAACTTAATAAAATTGTCTACGCCTGGATTGTTGGGCTGTTTATCCGGTTTAAAGCCACAAAGCGGCTTTATAATACTAGACGCTTTCTTTGAATATCCGCTTTAGTTCTCTGGATATTCCAAAAAAACCAGTGATAAATGCAACAAGCGCCATTACTATTAAAATTTTATCAACGCCTATTGCTTCTGCAATATACCCTAATGGCGCAAGACTGAGTGCTCCTATACCCCAGGAGAAACCTTGCATAACACCTGAGATTACACCTTTGTGTTCTTTCATAAGATTTTGTGCGGCAACAATAGTGACAGAAACAGACAAAAATGTAAAATAGCCGGTTAAAATGAATATCAAAACAGCAAGCAGTGGTAATTTATTGATTGTAAACATAAACAACAGAACGAGCGGCAAAATTGTCCAGAAAGATAGCCTTATTATGTTCTCTGCGCCGATTTTTCTTTCAATTTTAGAGCTTGTTAGCATTGAAATCCCGCTCAAGATAAAGAACAGAGAAATTATTACCCCTATCTGGCTTAATGTAAAACCTCTTTCTTTTAAAATAAAAGGGGCATAGGTTCCAAAACTAATACTGACACCTGATTTTACAACTGCAATCCAAATTAATGAAAGATATGCTTTTTTGTTTAGAATCTCTTTCATTATCTTTATAAAGTTTTCTTTACTTTTGTTTATTGTTGAAGGTGGTATTTTTGGTACCTGAAAATATAGGATTATTGCTGTTGAAACACCTAATATAGTTACATATGAGAGTGAATAAACCCCAAAATGCTCAACTAGGTTTGATGAAATAACAGGGCCAAGGGCGTAGCCTATTGTGCCAAGCCCCATGAATGCACCCATATATTTTGAAAGGTTTGGGTTATTGTAATTAAATGTATTTACAAGACTTGTAACCTGAGGGTGGAATAGTGCATTCCCACACATTCCAAGCAGTAAAAATAAGGCAACAAGCCAGGTTTTACTTGCAATTACGGTTAATGGTATAAAAACGGCACCCATAACAAGCCCCCATATCATAAAGGTTCTGTGGCGCATTTTATCTGCAATAAAACCGAATAATGGCTGCATCATTGAAGAAAACAAATGTCCACAGGCTATAATCAGGCTTATTGTTGATAATTTAATCCCTAATTTTGATGTTAAAAACGGATACAGAGGAATTAGGGCGGATGCATACAAATCGACCATAAAATGTCCCATTGAAAGCCCCATTATTGCTTTTTGATTTGTTTGTAATTCATTATCTGTCATATAGCTTTTACCAAAATTTAATGTTTAAAATGTCTTATCCCTGTTGTTACCATAACAAGGCCAAGTTTATCAGCTAATTTTATCACATCTGGATCTTTAATGCTTCCTCCTGGCTGAATGATTCCTGCAATTCTTTCTTGTGCTGCAACTTCGATGTTATCAATAGCAGGGAAAAAGCCATCACTTGCAAGTACTGCACCTTTTGCGCTGTCGCATACTCTTTTTAGTGCAATTTCAACAGAACCTACCCTGCTTGTTTGTCCTCCACATAGCCCCAGGGTTCTTAGGTCTTTTGCAACAACAATGGCGTTTGATTTTAAATGTTTTGCAATTTTGAATGCAAAAACCATATCTTCAACCATTTCTGCTGTCGGTTTTTCTTTTGTCACGGTTTTAAACGTGTCAGGGTCAAGTTCTTTTGAATCCTTTTCCTGTAAAAGTGCGCCAAATGGTGTCAATCTGATTTCTTTTTGTGTGAATTTTAAATATTCTTCCAAAGGTGTTTTTAATTTTACAATCCTTAAATTTTTCTTTTTCCTTAACTCTTCAACGGCTTCATCCGTAAAATCGGGTGCTATTATTACCTCTAAAAACATAGAGGTTAACATTTTTGCGATGTTTAAATCCACCTTTTTGCTGAAGGCTACAATTCCGCCAAATGCACTTAGCGGGTCGCAGTCGAGCGCTTTTTGCCAAGCATCCATCAGGGTTTTGCCCAATGCAACGCCGCATGGGTTTGTGTGCTTTATGATGACACAGGCATTAACATCGAAAAATTCCGATACAATATTCAATGCTGCTGTTGCATCAATCATATTGTTGTATGAAAATTCCTTACCGTTTAGAAATTCGTATTCAATTTCTTTGTTATAGGAATATAAAGCAGCCTTCTGGTGGGGGTTTTCGCCGTATCTTAAATCTTTAATTTTATTTAAATAAAATACTTCCTCATTATTCAGGTTGTCTGGGTTTGCATTAAATCTTTTGTTAAGTTCTGTAAATATTTCAAAATCATATTTAGATGTTCTCTTAAATGCTTTAAGGGCAAGAGTTTCCCTTGTGCTTAAATCTATATTTGTAATGTCTAATTCATAATCTTTTATGTCAGAAATTACGATTATATTTTCATAGTTTTTGGCTGCTGCCCTTAAGAGCGCAACGCCGCCTATATCAATGTTTTGAATGAGTGTTTCAATATCAACTTCTTTGTCTTTATAGTTTTCAAAGGGATATAAGTTTACACAAACCAGGTCAAATGTTTCGCAGACATCCTTTGAAAACTCTTTTCTTTCCTTTGAATTGGCTAAAATTCCTGCAAATATTTTAGGGTGAAGGGATTTTACTTTGCCGCCAATAAGCTCTCTAAAGCCGGTGATATCAGCACTTTCTGTTGCGGGGATTTGGTTATTTGTTAGTAGGTCATAGGTCCCACCGGTTGAAACTATTTCATAGCCTGCTTTTATTAATTTATTTGCAAAATCAACTATGTTTGTTTTGTCAAAAACACTTATGTAAGCTCTTTTTTTCATAAGGATTCCTTGATTTTTCTAATCTTTAGAAATTGTACAACAAAAATATTGTGCAATAAAAATCTCCGGAATTTTTGGGTTTGCCAGAGATTTTAAGATTTATATGTTATGATCAGTTTTTCTTTGACTATATTTATAGCAAAAGCCGCTAATCTTTTTGGTTTGCACCATATCCGTACCAGTCACATATGCCGTCTTTACAAAATTCTCTTTCCAATTCTGCCATAATGCTTTTATGGGTCATTTCAAAGGTGATTGGCGTAATAGAAATTCTGTTTGCGCGTACTGCACTTATGTCGGTGCCGTCTTCTTCGTGTTTTGTGGTTAATTCGCCGGCCATCCAATAGTAAACTTTACCCCTCGGGTCGATTCTTTTTTCGTATTCATCGGTGAACATTTTTGAGCCAAGCTTGGTGATTTCAACACCTGCGATGTCCATCTCTTCAAGAGCTGGTGTGTTAATGTTAAGAATTGTTTTTTCGGGAAATTTTATTTTTTCAATTTTTGGCAGAAATTTTAATACAAAATCTGCTGTTACATCAAAATACATAGGATCACAGCTCATACTGGCCAAGCTTACAGCAATGCTCGGACAGTTTAGCATTGCACCCTCCATCGCACAACTTACAGTTCCAGAGTATAGAATATCTGTTCCTAAATTTGGTCCATGGTTTATTCCTGAGATAACCAGATCAGGTTTTTCATTTTCTCCTAAAAGTTCTATGATACCTAATTTTATGCAATCTCCCGGGGTACCTGATGTGACCCATACTCTTTTTGCGCCGAATTTAGATTCCAGCTCTTCAACCCTTATGGGTGTGTGGAGCGTTAAAGAATGCCCTGCGGCACTTCTTTCTCTGTCAGGTGAAACCACATAAACTTCGTGTTCTTTGCTTAATGTTGTCATTAAAGCCTTTATACCCAAGGCTGTTATACCGTCATCGTTTGAAATTAAAATCTTCATCTTTTGTCTTCCTGAAATACTCTTATCTGACTTTGTTATATTATTATAACATAAGTTTATTGCCATTTTCGTATTCTTATTATAGTATATTTTTGTACTTGATATTTTATGGGGATGTTTAATTATGGCAAGAATTGTAAGGCCAACCTGGGCGATTAGATGTTTAAATTCAAGCTGCAGAGAGCTTTTTGAAGTTGTTATTATGCCTGATGATAAGCAGCAGGAAGTTGTTTGCCCAAAATGCGGTGAACATTATATTTATCCGCCCCAGCAGAATGATGAAGTACAGGAATAATAAAAGATATTTTACATTCAGTGACTATCTTTACTCTTTATATGGTAGAAAGGTTTATAAGTTAACGCTTGATGCCGGTTTTTCGTGTCCTAACAGGGATGGCACAATATCATCCGGCGGCTGTATATTTTGCGATGAGTCTGGCAGCTTTTCAATGGCACACTCTTCAAGGCTTTCTGTTATGGAGCAGGTCAAAACTGCTATTGAAAATTTACCAAAAAGATTTAAGGCTGAATTGTTTTTAGCATATTTTCAGGCTTTTTCAAATACTTATGCATCTGTTGAAGATTTACAAAAAGTTTATGATGAGGCTTTTTGCGATTCAAGGGTTGTGGGTATTTCTATCGGCACGCGTCCAGATTGCGTTGATAAGGAAAGACTAGATTTAATTGCCGGATATAAAAATCCATGGCTTGAATTAGGACTTCAAAGTGCCAATGATAATACTTTGGAATTAATAAACAGAGGACATGATTTTAAAACTTTTGAAGGTGCTTATAAGCTTGCAAAGGCGCGAGGGATAAAGGTTTGTGTTCATATAATACTTGGGCTTCCTAATGAAACTCCAAAAGATATGCTGAAGACAGCAAGGATTCTCTCAAAACTTGGAATTGACGGCATAAAAATTCACGCACTTACAGTTTTAGAAAATTCGCCGCTTGCAAAAATCCATAGTAAAAGCCCTATAAAGCTTTTATCGGAAGATGAATATTGTAACCTTGTGTGTGATATTATTGAAATTTTACCACCTGAAACAACGGTGCACAGAGTTGGTGGAAGTGGTTTATCAAGCACTCTGATTGCTCCTCTGTGGGCAAGAAATAAGTTTGAGACAATGAATAAGGTTGACAGAATTCTATGGGAAAGAGATTCTTATCAATCTATAAAGTATATTGTTGACTAAAGGGTTTTTGTGTCTATATGTTGTTAACCGGAAATCTTTATCTAAATCCTTGGAGGTAATATGAAACTACATAGGCGCACCGAAACGGCAAAGGTAACTGGTCGCCCGTCGCCTCCAATTCCTCCGTTTCCAAGCCAGAAGTCATGATATCCAGCTGAGGTGCTTATAAGTGAGCCTGACCAAAAGTCACACGGGTAGCAGTAGCCATTGTAAGAGCCTGCACAGCCGTTCAAGGCGCTGCACTGCACAGAGCCTGTGGAGTAGGCATCATACGCCTTTATACTGCATGCCATAAGCTGTGGATTTAGCTGATTTTTTAAAATGTCTTGTGTGGTTTTAGTATGGCATTTTACTGAAAGAAATTTTTATAAACATTCTTATGAAGTTGCCCTGTGCGGAATTTATTATTAATACAGCAGCCTTATAGCGTTAGGGTTATATAGAAAATCGCTAGTTAAAGCCAAGTCAAGCTTCTAGGAGACCTTGCTGCGCACCGAAAAGGCATGGGTGCGGTCTGATGTCTGCTCATAAAAATTGCCTGAATCAAACGAACGGTCATAATAACTTGTGCCACTAAATATAGTGCCTCCCCATAGTGCTTTTGCCCAACAGGCATGAGGATAACCCGAACCTGGGGCTGCGCCCGCGCAGTACAAACTATAATGGCACTGCACGGAGCCAGTTAACATATGTATATTGCCTGAATTAATCTGAATTGTAATATAGATGTTGCAATAGTTTATATTCATCTTTGTTACAGGAAATCAATATAAATAAGGCCAAGCTGGCAAGAAAAAGTCTTATTAGCTTGCCATAGCGCACCGAATAGGCCCAGGGCTTCTCATAACCTCCAGCTAATGCCAGAATGCCGTTACTAAAATGCCCAGTAAATGTAGCTGTGTGGTCTGTGCTGATGCCCCATACTACATAGGGCCAGCAGGTGCCATGAGTAGAACCTGCGCAGCGCTAGATTTACTGTGGTGTATGAAATATGTATTGTAATAGATATATTAACGATGTACTGTATTTAAATTGGTAGTCAATTGCAAGCAGGTGTGGCGTATAAGGCATAGGAGAACCGCATTTAAAGCCAAGCAGAAATTATTTTTAGTGTATGTAAGCAGTGGGCGCACCGAAAAGCCGTGCACTGAGGCATATGCGCCATAGCCCAATGCCCCGTTAGATAAAATAGGGGCACTATAGCCTCCGCTGCTGCTAGTATTACACCATATATGGTGCGGGAAACATTCGCCATATGTAGCCCCCGCACAGTAATTTGCAGCCGGGCATCGCACAGAGCCTGCAAGCGTAAACAAGGTGTAGTGTATTATTTGCAATTTTTGCTTAGGAAGTATTTTTAAACGGTATTCTGTTTAAAGTTTTTTGTGATAACTGTAAAGCCAAGCGCCTTGTAGGCCAGACTGCTGCATTAAAACTAAATATTGATGTCTTAAATGATATATAGTGTAATTACTGCTTTAGGGTGCGTTTGGAAATCGTAAAACAGGACCATGGCATAATACAAACAAAAATCAGCGCACCGAAAAGGCCCAGGTGTTTTCACGTATATCTGAGTAAACAGTACCTTTACTTAACCAAAAAGCATATATGGTGTTGTTAGCAGGGTATAACCATGCTGCATCAGGATTGCATCCGTCGTATATTGAGCCTGCACAGCCGTAGTGTATGTATCGTAGAAACCAGGGTAACAAAAAGCGTGTATAGTAAATGTATTCCATGCAATATAATAGTGTGGTGCAATTTTCAAACGAAATTTGTTCGCCAAGGTTGGTGTAATCTATGCCGGGATAAACATTAGAGGAAAGTATTGTCAAAACCAAATGGATCTAAATGTATTTTTGAAGAGCGCACCGAAAATGTTAGAGTACCTGAATAGAAGGATAAATAGTGCACGCCGCCTTCTGGTTTGCCTCTATAATATATGCCTGTCGACGTCTGTGTGTATGACCAAGTCTCTGCCGGATAGCAGTTATTAGACCGACTTGTACCTATGCCCTCTCCGGCACAGCCGCCATAATGCGCGCTGCACCGCACAGAGTGTCATGCAGCGTATTGATATGGAAATATTCATAAAAGCCAAGAAGGCATTATACAGCGCACCGAAAAGGCTTGGGTGATAGGCTGAATCTGCATACCAGTACCCCCTGTGCTTAAATATGCCCTATAGTGCTGTTTTGAATCATAGCTTGTACCAGTAGTAATGCCGTCTATGTAGCAGTAGCCATTATGAGAGCCTGCACAGCCTATATTAAGCATAGAACTGTGCGATATGGAAATCTGCAGTATTCACATCCGGACACAGCGCACCCCAAGGGCAAGCGTAGCTGACCAGCAACCTGAAATAAAATTCCCTGTTTCTATACGATATGAACATCTGTTACCGCTAGTATCCTGTGCACTAG
>CATJOM010000103.1 GCA_949741915.1 uncultured Candidatus Melainabacteria bacterium
ATATTTGAATATTATGAAAAAATCAAAACTGGGGAAGTTGTTACATCATACAAAATTAAAGCAGTATATAAACATCTTGCAAAATGCCTTAAGGATAAAAAATCAAAATATAAATACGATGAAAAGAAGGCAAACCGCGCTTTAACTTTTATTCAAACTTATTGCAAACATTCAAAAGGCAAATGGGCCAGAAAACCTTTAATTTTAGAATTATGGCAAAAAGCTTTTATATGTGCTCTTTTTGGAATTGTTGATAAAAAAACAGGTTTAAGGCGTTTTAGAAAAGTTTTTCTTTTAGTTGCAAGAAAAAATGGAAAATCAATTCTGGCCTCTGCTATTGCCTTATATGGCCTTATGGCAGATAAGGAAGCCGGAGCTGAAATCTATGCAGTAGCCACAAAGCGCGACCAGGCTAAAATCATTTGGGGTGAAGCCGTTAAAATGGTTGATAAATCCCCGGCATTAAAAAAACGCTTAAAATGTCTTGTTTCATCAATTCAATTTAAGCAAATGGAAAGCGTATTTATCCCGCTTGGCGCTGATAGTAATACACAAGATGGTCTAAACCCACATATAGCAACTATTGATGAGTTGCACGCCTTTAAAGATAAAAACCTTTATGATGTTGTTGTGGATGGTATGTCTGCCCGCGAACAACCCATCATTTTTATTACATCAACCTGTGGCACGGTCCGTGAAGGCATATTTGATATTGAATACGATGAAGCAGCACAAGTAATAGATGGATATGAAAATAAAAATGGGTATCAGGATGACACATACCTGCCATTAATCTACGAATTAGACAAAAAAGAAGAATGGCTAAAACCTGAATGCTGGATTAAGGCTAATCCCAATCTTGGTATTTCCAAAAAGCTGGAGTATCTTGAAAATAAAGCAAAAAGAGCACAGCTTGACTCAAGAAATTTAAAAAACTTCTTAACTAAAGATTGCAATATCAGAGAAACCACAGGTGAAGCCTGGTTAAGCTTTGAAGAAATATTAAATACGGATACGTTTGATATAAAAACCAAACCACCCAATTATGCAATTGGCGGGGTTGATTTGTCGAGAACAACGGACCTGACAGCAGCCTGTATTTTATTTAGATTGCCAGGTGATGAAACAATATACATAAAACACATGTACTGGTTCCCCGAGGATTTACTTGAAAAACGGGTTAAGGAAGATAATGTGCCGTACGATTTATGGCACAAACAAGGCTATTTAAGGCTTTGCCCCGGAAACACAATAAGAACAGATGATGTCGCAGATTGGTTCTATGAATTTTATGAAGAGCATAACATTTACCTTTCTTATTGTGGGTATGACAACTGGAGCGCTAGACAATTTGTAGATAATATGAAAAACAAATTTGGCGAAGAATCCATGATACCAATAATACAAGGCAAGAAAACATTGTCTCTGCCTATGCAGCAAATGGGTGCAGATTTAAAAGCAAAACGCATTAATTATGATAATAACCCAATTACCAGAATGTGTCTAATCAATACAAGCGTTGATATAGACAAAAACGGCAATATTCAGCCTATGAAAACATCTAATTCAAAACACAGGATTGACGGCACAGCTGCGATGCTTGATGCTTATGCTGCCTATTTAGAAAAACAAGAAGAATATATGGGTTTAGTAGCATAAAAGGAATAATAGATATGGCAAATTAATACAGATTATATCCTCTTGCTCTGCAAGCTCTCTTCTCTTTTTCTGAATAGGCAAATCCCGGTTTACATTGTCTTTGTTGTTCGGCTTCAAAATCTAAAAACGGCACCCAAACTTCTCTGTCGTAATCTTTTCCGCTATGGTCTTTTCCTTTGTATTTTTCAAAATATTTTCTTTCCAATTCCTGAAAGTATGCCTGGCTTTCTGAAACATCATAAGTGCGTGGTTTACCTCCTATTTTTGCCATACCTTCTTCATATCCCGGTGCAGAAAATACAGGAGCAGAAATTATTAATAATAAAAACAAAATAAATATTTTTTTCATAAATTCACCTTAATTATGTTTTATACATTAATTATAACGAAATCTATGAAAAAATGTTCATTTTTATAAAGAAATATTAGCATAATGAATTTTTTGGATAATTTACAAAAAAGCTTTTGCGAAAACCTTAAGAGGGGATGCCCTTGATGATAAAGAACAAGAAGTATTTAATAGGTTGAGTAAACCGCTAGCTGTTACAAATGTTGGTGATTCACAAACAAGAAGCACCAAGACTGATGGAATTGTAATACCAAATACACTCCAGGAAGAAATCTTTAGAACAGTTGGAGAAGAACACCCAATTTTGAATGATGTATTTAACTTTGACGTACCTGGGGAGCTATCGCTTCTTATTGAAAAATCGGAAGAAAAACAGAATAAAGATTTATGGACAGATGAAACAGATGAAACTGATGATGAAAAAATAGGGGAACTTGAAAAATTAACCTTGGGTGCTTGTGAACTTCCAAAGGGAATAACAATAACTTGGAAGCTTAAAAAGATGTCAATTGATAAATTTATTAATTATATAATCAAAAAACTTTCGGAGAAAATAGGCGACTCCCTTGCTTATGGTTTTATCAACGGGAAGGGAAAGCCCGGAGTAGATGATGTACACAAACCACAACCGCTCGGCATTATTACGGCAATCAATAGCGAAAAAGACAAACCCCAAGTTGTAACCTATAGCAAAGATGATAACCTTGAACCACTCATAAGACGTACAATTTCAAAGGTAAGTGGTAAATTTGCAAAAGGAGCTTGCATTTATGCTAACCATGATTATATTTGGAATGTTCTTATGGATATCAAGGACAAAACAGGCAGAGCATACTTTAAAACCGATTATAGTACAGGCGGTATCGGTACCATTTTTGGCGCTATTGTAAAAGAAGAGGAAGCAGTGCCGAATGATACCATGATATTTGGCAATGTGAATAAATGTTATGCATACAACGTTAATGAGACCATAAGTATCGAACAGGAAGACAATAAAAAGAAAAGAACCACATATTATGGTGCTTATATGCTCTGTGACGGGGCGCCAAAAACTACAAAAGGCTTTGCGATATTAAAAAAAGCGTAGCTGATAATTCAGAAAATAACCAGGCAGGCACAGATAACGCTTCTGTGCTCGAATTATCGGCGTTAAAATCAGCCTGTGAAGCATACGGCATTGAAACAGAAGAAAACGACACACTTGATATTTTAAAAGGAAGGGTTTTTGCTCATACCTTTGAAACCGGGCAATTAAATGTGAAAAATATCACAAAAGACAAGCTACAACAGATAGCTCTTTGTTACGAGCTTGAATTTGATGAAAACACCACAAAAGCTGAACTTGAAACAATGATACTGGAAGCGCAAAATCAATAGAAAGGCAAAATAATGCTTGAAAAAATAAAAGCATTTTTAAAACTCAATAATAATATTGAAGATGAGCTTTTAGAAACACTTATAACTGCCGCAAAACAGCTTGTTAAAAGTGTTACGGGTATAGAATACAATGAAGCGGACGAGATATATAAACTTCTCATCTGCTATCTTGCAGCCCATTATTACGAAAACAGACAGGTTGTAGGTGAAAAAAATATGACTGAAATGCCGTATACAATCCAGCATTTAATGGCGCATATTGGTGTAAGGGGAGAAAATGAACCCGGGAATATTTAAACATCTGGCAGATATATTAGAAAAGAAGTCAACAGGCAGGAAAAATAAGCTTGGCGAAGAAATTTTTGAATACACGCCTGTTGAAAAAAATTTATTTGTAAACTTTCAAAGTAAAACCGGAAATATGCTCTACGGGCGTTCCGGTGATAGTAAGCTTGCTAAAACTACTCATAAAATAAGCTATCGATATCTTAATTTTCCAAATTTAAACGAAGATCACATTATAAGAATAAACAACCAAATATACAAAATTGAATACATTGACAATATAGACAATAAAAATGAAATTATGGAAGCATTTTTATCGAAAGATAATTTAAGGGGGAAACAAATTGCAAACAGGATTTTATTTTGATGAACTTGAAGATTACAAAAAAAATTTGTTGCAAAAATCCCTGAAAAGCTTTCCGGATGAAACAAATAAATTTTTAAAATGCGAACAAAAAGGCCTGCAAAAAGAAATGCAAAAAACAAGCAAGTGGCTAGTTAAAAAGAAAATGGGATATTATCATAAATCTTTCAAAATCGGAAAAATTTATAAAAGAGATGGAAATTTATGCGGTAGAGCCTATAACAATGCCCGCCATGCGCATTTAATTGAAACCGGTCATAAAAATAAAGACGGAACTTGGCAAGAAGGAAAACATGTTATGGAAATATCTAAAACAAATTATAAAGAAGAATTTTACAAAAATGTTGAGGAATTCCTTTTCAATGGAATAGATAAGGTAGGCAAAAAATGATAGAGACAACGGATATTTATCGTTCAATAAGAAATCTATTGAAAGAAAATTTTCCAAATATTACTATCCAGGAAAAAGATAAAAAGACACCAAATTCACCTTGTTTTTACATTAAATACATTACAGGAAAAACAACACAAGACGCATCCGAAATTGAAAATACAGATTGCTCTTTTGAAATTATTTATTTTGCAGAAAATGAAGAACTTTTAGAACTTTTGGAAATTGAAACAAAATTAAAAGAAATCTTAAAAAAACCATTGCATATTGAGTTAACAAATACAAATGAATCCGAAAAACAAAACCAATATCAAGAAATTAATGTTTATTCAATTGCATTAAATGAACAGGATTATGTTTTAAGTTGTATAGTTTCTCTTGAAATTACACAAACAACAGGTGCGGGATGCGATATTGGCACAGATTTTAGTAACAGATTTGATGAATATGACAATGAAGAATTAATGGAAGAGGTAGAAATATAAAGAAAGGATATAAAAATGACAAAAACTTTAGAATTAAAAGACATTTTGGAAACCTGCACAATTATTTTCAGGCAACGTGTTGCAAATTTAATTAAAATGGGTAACAAAGGCAAATTGCTTATGATTAGAAAAAATGCAGAGCTTGAAGAAGATTTCAAAGTTTCAGAATTTAAATCTGCAATTTTTGAACTTGAAAACAAAGATTTAGAAACAAAAATCAAACAAGCACAGAAATACTCACCGTCAAAGCTTATTCTTTTTGAATACAAAGATTCACTTACAAGCGTTATTGAAGAATTGAAAAAAATTAAATTTGATTGGTTCTTTTCCACTGAGGAAAACGACCAAGAATCAATTGCAAGCCACGCAAAGGAAAATGAAATTTTTGCTCTTGTATACAATATTCAGGCTGATTCAAAATGGGTACATTCTGTAAATAACCCCTCTGCTAAACTTGCAAATGGAGCTACTATTAAAAATTCAAGCAAAATAACAGGGCTCGACCTTTTACCTATGGTTGCAGGGCTTTGTGCCGGATGCCCCTATGATATGTCAATTTCAGGGTTCACATTAACAGAGCTTGAATCGGTTGATATGCCGGAAAATATTATCGAGGGACAAATAACCTTATACAACGAAGAAGAGGGTGTCAGAATTGCAAGCCCTGTTAACACCTTAACCACTGTATCAAAAAACAATACAGAAGATATGAAATCTATCACAATTATGGAAGGCATTAAAAGATTTGATACAGATGTTAAATATGCTTTCAGAACCGGCTACAAAGGAAAGTATAAAAATAAGTATGACAACCAGCAATTATTTATTTCCGCAGCTCTCGGCTTTATTAATGAACTTGAAAAAGCCGATATTTTGGATGAAGAATACAATAACACTGTAAAAATCAATACAGATAGACTTCGAGAGCTGTGGATAGCATCCGGAAAAAATGAAGATGAAATTAATGCAATGTCTGAGCTTGATATTGCAAAATTAACATTCAAAAAGAAAATGTGCTTAAAATTTGATGTTAAATTTCTGGATGCAATTGAAGCCTGCGAGATTGAAGTTGAGATGTATTAAAAAATATTGAAAATTAAAAAAAACGCGCTATAATGGTTATATAGGGAAAAGCCCTAAAGGTGTAGGCTTCCTTTAAGGCTTTCATAACTTCCCTATTTGATGAATTTTAGCGCTAGTATTATCAGTAAAATGATTATTAGCGCTTTTTCAGTAATGCTGAAAATCATCTTGTTGCCTCCTTTTCTGTGCTTTTCTACATAACAAGTCTTGACGCAGAAGGAGGGTTAAAATAGGCAAGATACCCTGCAAGTCTTAATTGCCTTGCACCTTAATTATACCAAATTTAGGTAAAATTACAAAACCAAAAGAAAGGATATAAAATGACAAATAATTTAAACCCAAAAGAAATATTTAACGGCACAGACGGCGCGGTTTGGCTTTCAACCGATACTGAAGAAGTTAAAATCGGCAGTATGGAAACATTCTCTCTAAAGCAAGCAAATATTTTTGCTGATGTTGACCAATCCGAGCATTTTGCAAAGAAAAGAAAAATTGTCGGAGTTGAATTAAAGGGTGATTTTACTAAATATAAAATAGACAGCCGTTTTATAAATCTTTTTGAAAAATACAAAGACGGTGAACAGCCAGATATAACAATAATTGGCAAAGCATATAATAATAATACGGGTAAAATGCAGCGCGTTAAGGTTATAGGTGTAACGTTTGATGAATTAAATTTGATTGATTTAGCACAAAAAACGCCTACAAAAGAGAGCCTTCCCTATGGCGCTGAAGATTACAAATGGATTGAAAAATAACAGCTATTGGGGCTTGAAATTTCAAGCCCCCTCTTTAATTTAAGAAAGGATTAAAAATGGCAAAAAATATAACAGTGGAAGATATTTTAAAAACAAAAAAGGTTATTGAAGAAAAACAGAATAAGCCTTTTTATTCAAAAACCTTTGATGGTGAAATTGAAATTGAAGATGTTTCACCTGAAAAAATCTTATCAATAGTAAATTCTTCCAGCAAAGATGAACCCTTAAGGGGGGATTATGAGCTCATTTATGAGTGCTGCCCTGTTTTTAGAAGTAAAGAATTGCAAGAAGCATACGACATTGAAGACCCTGTTATGGTTGTAGAAAAAGCTTTTTGTCAAAATATTATTGAAATAGATAATCTTGCAAAACACATCTTAAAAAAATACGGATACTATGGGGATGTTGAAAAAATAAAAAAGCAATCTTAAGTGATGATGATTTACTTTTAATTCATTATTACTTACAAAAAGGGAAAAGTTTTAAAGAAATTTGTAATTGGTCGCAAACAGAAAAAATGTTTGCGACAGCTTCTATTTTAATTGAAAAAGAAGAGGAAAAGAAAAAATGGCAAAAACTATCGGCGTTGTTCTAGCCCTAAAAGATAAATGTTCACCTGCTATTATAAATATTGCACAAAAATTTGGGATGGCAGAAGGTGAAGCTAAAAAGCTTAATGCTGAATTGAAGCAGCAGGCAAAGCAGGTTGATGGAGCTTTAAAAAATGCTATGCAAGGCGCAACAGTTGTAATAGGTGCTACAGTGGGAGCTGTTGCAGCTTTGACTTCAAAAACAATGCAGGTCGGTGATAATATCGATAAGATGAGCCAAAAAATCGGTATGAGCAGAAAGCAATATCAGGAATGGGATTTTGTTATGTCCCAGTGCGGCGGAAGTGTTGATAATTTTAAAATGGGCTATAAAACCCTTGCCTCTCAAATGGAAATGGTAATGAAAGGCAATAAAGACAGTATCGGATACTTTAAAAAGCTTGGCGTATCAGTTAAAGACAGTACAGGAGCCCTTAGAAACCAAGATGATATCTTTAATGATGTTATTCGTTCTCTTCAAAATATAAAAAATCCGACTGAACGCGCTATTATCGGGCAAAAGCTTCTTGGGAAATCTTTCTTGGAGATGAAACCCATGCTAAACCAATCTGCAGAAAGCATCGATACTTTGAAGCAAAAAGCAAACGATTTAGGGCTTGTAATGTCTGATGAAGCTATAGATGGTGCCGTTCAATTAACAGATACAATGGATGCCTTAAAAAGGTCATTTGGCGCTATTGGGTTAGTTGCAGGTACGCAATTTATTCCTATGGTTCAAAATCTTTCAGATGAACTTATAAATAATCTGCCACAGATAAAAACAGCTTTAATTCCTGTAATTGCTACTTTTGCAAATGTTATTGGCTTTGTGTGCGGTCATTTGGATGTTATTATTCCTGCTGTTGGGGCTTTAGCAGGTGTTTTTGCGGGTTTGCAAATAATAACAAGCGTTACGGGGTTTATTGCTGCATTTTGCAACCCTGTTGGGCTTGCGGTTGTTGCAATTAGCACTCTGGTGGCGGGGCTTGGGATTGCTTATGCAAAATCGGAAGGCTTCCGCTCAACGGTTGGTGCGGTGATTTCTGTTGTAAAATTGCTTGCAGTTGGAACATGGCAAGCTATAAAACCAATAGTTGAATTTGGTGCA
>CATJOM010000104.1 GCA_949741915.1 uncultured Candidatus Melainabacteria bacterium
AAGGTTGAATATATGATATAAAAAAATAAATATTATTAAAACTTGATTTTTAAACATTTTGATGATATTTTAATAAAGGAGTTTTGGGCCTGTAGCGCAGTTGGTAGCGCAGGAGACTCTTAATCTTTTGGTCGTGGGTTCGAGTCCCACCAGGCCCATAATTTTGGTTTAGAATTTGCTCAGAGGGTTTAGCCCATCTTTTTTAATGCAAAAAAACCATCTTTTTGTTAATCACACCTGCAAACTCGAATTAATTTAAAAATATGCCTGATTTTAAATTAACATTTGTTGTGCTTTGTGCGCAATTATTTTTTTTCAGAATACTTTATATATATACAACATCTATGAGGATATGAGAAAAATGGGATTTTTTAATTCTATAGGACAAGTTATAAGCAATAGAAAAACATTTAAGCAATGGGAAAAAAATGATGCTGACAGATTAGCACAAAGACAAGCTCTTGCACAGTCAAAACCTGCGACAGAGCAGGAATTAAAAGATGCTGCCCGCAAAGGCAAAGTCATGATGGATATTGTTGATATTATGGATACACATTCAGAGGAAGTAGCCGAAAATACTGAAACCGCCATAATGCCTCTAGCAATGCTTTTACCATTAACTGCCGCAGGTTTGAGCGGTTGGACTTTAAAAAAGACCATTCTTAATCCAGCATACACTAAGCTAAATGAAGCCAATAAGGTTTTTATGCAATCCGACAAAGGAGTCGAATTAGTTGAAATTTCAAAACAATTATATGAAATAGCTGCAGGCGGCACTGAAGATATTCAAAAAATGCATGGACAAGGCCTTAAATTATTTAATAAAAGAAATCTTAAAATTCTTTCCGAATCTAAAAATAAAAAGGTGCAAGACCTTTATACAAGAATATGCCAACTTCACAATGCATACAAAAATACTCCAGATATTAAAAACTATGGTAAAAAAGTTGGTCTTGCAGGTGCAATTTTTGGTGCCATAGGTTTGGGCACTTTTATTGCATCAAATATTTATGCAGCAAAAATTCAGGTAAAAAGTTCAAGAATTGCAAGGTGGCAGTCAAGAGAAGATTTAAAAGACCCAAAATATTTTGTTCAATATACAGACGAGCAGATTCAAACCGCAAAAGAGAATATTGAAAAAAAATCCAAGGAGAACAATGAAGGATTTTTCTCATTCTTTAAAAAAAATCAAGATGGGAAATCTAAATTCAAGCACAACGATAAAGCTTCTCTAATTGCAACGTTTAAAGATAATAAAAATTATGACAAATGGAAGGCAGATTATAATCTTGATGAAAAAAAGGTCAAACGGTCTTTAACTCCTGAAGAAATTATGGAAGCCCAAAAAGATCAGGAGGTCATACAAAGAGTTACAAAAATCATTAATAATAAAGCTGAAGAATATTCTGAAAATATGGAAACAGCAGCAGGAGTATTGATTGGTGGCACACCTTTTCTTGGCGCTGCAATTGGAGCCTTGGTAAATACAATTGCAACAAAAAGTGGGCTTGGGGAAAAGTTTTCGGATAAAAACTTTGAAAAATTAATGAAAAACATAGCAAGCAACAGCGAAAAAGAAGAGTTACGAAAGGTTTACAATGAATTAAAAACAAAAGATGACAAAAAACTCGGACTGATGGCCCTCGCAGACAAGATAAGCAAAACCAGCACATATTTTAGCAAACTATGGGAGGCTACCGAAGGAAAGGCTTCAAATACAAAAGGTTTTGCCAAAGCCCTTGATCAGCTAAAAAGGACAAAACAAGTACTATTTACAACAAAGTATGGAAGAAATATAGTAATAGGATATTTTGGCACTATTATCACAAGCATAGCAGGTGCATTAATAGGGCTTAAGCTTCAAAAAGCATCCGCCAGAGCTGGAAGATATATAGCAAAACGCGAACTACAGCAAGATAGTAATAATTTTATAGGATATAGCAATGAACAGTTTTCTTCCGTTAGCAATGTTAAGGCTGAGAAAAAATCCGCATTTTCAAAATTTGCTGAGTATATCACATTTATTCCACGTGTCGTTAAAGACTACTATAATTATGAAAAATACAGAAAAACACAAGCCAAACAAGATAAAGAACTTCTAAATGAACTTGTGAAACTTGATAATATATCTGATAAGCAGTTAAAAGAAGCAAAAGATCTTCAAAGGAAACTGTTTACAACCTTTGAGAGTGTTGATGATAAATCGCAAGAATATTCTGAATCAGTTGAGGCTGTCAACGAAATGAGTCAGCCATTTTTACCATTCATAGGACTTGGAATAGCATCAGTACCTCTTGTAATTGGTGGACTTAAAATTAAAAAAGGTGGCACCCCAAAGGTTGTAGAGACAATCACATCATTTCTTGCAAAACATACAAAATTTTTAAAAGGAAAAATAGCAAGCAAACAATATAGCGAAATATCTCAAAATATTTCAAGCATAGTTAATATGCAAGAATTGGCCCCAAGAGGAGAAGAGGGGGGATTTGTTAAATTTTTAAATAGCATATCAAGTAATTCGAAGGAAGCACAGATGATAAAAAATATTCTGGAATCTATGAAATCAATCAAAGGACAGGATAATGAACTGAAGGCATTCTTTAGTGTTTTATCAGATAACCCAATATTTAAAAACATCCAAAAAACAGAAATGGAAGAAGTATTAAATACCTTATCAGAACTATTTTCATCCAATTCAGAATTAATTGAATTTATACCGCAAGCAAACCAGCTTGCTAAAAAATTTATGTCCGAACTAAATGAAGCAGCTGGACAATCTAAAAACTTAAGCGAAGCAGCAAAGAAGATTTTAGATAAATACGGGGACAATCTACCAAAAAGCGTTAAAATTTCAAATTATGCAAATATAATTGATATAGCAAAAGGAAAAACAAATACTGATGCCATATGGAAATTTGCAGGAACTATTAAAAGCGCCGTAAATACGCCCCTAAAGGCAACTCTCGGCGGCGCAAACGCTGCAGTAAAAGAGGAGATTAAAAATGGCAACTGGCGGAATTTTGGAAAGAAACTAAAAGATGTTATGCCTAATGGTTCAGGTTATCAAAGACTTATTAACAACATAATTAATTCCTCAATGACCGATGAACAGGCACTTAAGATATACAAAAATCTTGAAATTATATTAGAAAATATACCAAAAGAAGAACTGGCTAAAATTATAAAAACCGCCTTAGATGAATTTTCAAAAAATCCTGAAAAATTCATGCAGGCAGTTAAAAATGGCGATTTAAACAAGGCATTTTTAACCAAAAGTGCGATAGAAGTCCCTGCAGTCGCAGGTAGTACGTATACAGCCCTGACGATACTTTTAACATTTATAACAGAATCAATCTTTGCGAGCATGCAAAAGCAGGCAGGCAGGCTTGGCGTTATGAAAGCACTTGAAGAATTAAAAGATGTAGAATATTATGCCAACGAAGAAACACCAAATAGCATCTCACCTACACTGGCAAGCAATCAGCCAGCAATACCTTTAAATAATATACCAAATACTCAAACAGTAGGTGCTTATAATGACTTTTCTAAACTAAGCCCAGCATTTAGTAAATTTGCCTCAAAAAGATAGGTAAATATTTAATCACATATTACAAAACAGATAAAAAATTTACAAACAGACTTAGCTCAGGATATCCTGAGCATAATTTCCAAAGTATAGATTATGCAACAAGGAAAAGATTAAATTATCTTTTCTGTTAAGGCTAAAATTGCGGCCTGTGTCCTGTCTTCAACAGAGAGCTTCTGTATTATGCTTTTTACATGATTTTTCACAGTATAAAGAGATATAATCAATTCGTTTGCTATATCTTTATTATTCATGCCCTTTGCAATCAATGATAATATTTCTTTCTCTCTGTTTGTAAGCTTAAAATCTTCTGCAGTTTTGGCAGGAAGTGCATCTTCTGCTTTTATTGATAATACATCCAAGATATAATCAGCAATATTTGGAGCAATCCAAACTTCGCCATTCAGCACCATCTTTATCACAGACACAAGTTTCTCAAAACTTATATTTTTCATAGCATATGCATTTGCACCAGCATTAAACGCCCTTAGTACAGTCTCTTTTTCGTTAACAGATGTTAGCATTATAATTTTGATGCCAGGATTCATCTCTCTTATCTTTTTTGCTGTATCAATTCCATTTAAAACAGGCATAATTATATCCAGAAGAACAACATCTGGCTGGATTGGGCTTTTTTCAATAAAATCTAGCGTTTGCTTGCCATCTTCAAATCCACCAATAACGTCTATTTCGTTATATGATTTTAGACCATAAGAAATTCCTTTTCTTGTTAATTCATGGTCCTCAGCAATCAATATTTTTATCGTCATATCTTTTTTCTCCATCGGTTTGCAGGGTTATTATAAATCTTGTAAATTTACCAGTCTTGCTTTGTATATCTATTTTGCCATCCAAGATTTCAGCAAGTTTCTTGCATACATCAAGCCCAAGGCCTGAACCTATTTTTCTGTTATACGATTTTGAACTAAAATATCTATCAAAAATATGTTCAATATCTTCTTTTGCTATGCCGTTTCCATTATCCTCAAAAATTATCCTGTGCTCTTTTGAGGTTGATTCATTGGATATTGAAATCTTACCATTATTTTTTAGATTTTCTATAGAATTGGCAGCAAGATTTATTATAATTCTTTCAAAACAGGTCTTGTCTATTTTTATTAAAACTTCGCCAGGTTTTATTAGGTTCTCAAGAATAATTTGTTTTTCATCAGCAAGGGGTTTAATCTTTGTAAGGCTCTCATTTACAAGGGCTGCTATATCAGCAATTTCCAGCTGCAAATCTTCTTTTTTTAAATTAAATTGATAAGATTCCAAAATAAGATTGACCATCCTTAAAAGGTGATTTGCATTGTTCTCAAGACTTTGCGTTAAATCAATTTCTTCTTTTAAATTTAACTCCCTAAACTTATTTGAAATCAAAGACAATGCTCTCTGTTGTGCTATTAAAGGAGTCCTTAAGTCATGGGTTAAATTCCTTATAAACCCTGTCCTTAATTCGTTTCTTTCTTTTAAGCCTTTTACCATTGCATTAAAATTTGCATAGGTTTCCTGCACGGTTTTTTGCTTTACACTAATTTTCAAATGCAAATTTAAATCACCCATATACACCCTTTTTGTGGCTGCAGAAAGTTTTAAAAAGGGATTTATGAAATTTACATTAACATACCTTGCTACAAAAAAACTCAAGAGCACGCCAACAATAATTATAATAAGGCTGGCACGCCTAGCATATGGATTGCCTGGTGAAATATGCCAGTTTGTCTTTATTAGTATAGTCATTTTATTTTTTGTGTAATTTTCATTAAAATTAAACATTTTACAAGAAATTCTTTTATCTTCAGGAATACCCAATGGAATTTTTTGCAAATTCTTTGTAAAGCCAGGAAATTTTCTTGATTCAACTATAGGAGAAACATACCAAATTAATTTATTTCTATTAATTTCATCGCCTGAATATAATTCAATAAAAAATGGGCCGTAAAGTTTTAGCTCCTCGGATTTTACTTCTTTTGTAATAACTATTCCCTTGATATCATTCTGAAGAAAAGGAATGATTACTGTACTATAAAGCTTTGGGGTTTCATCAGTTTCATAGTAATAAGTAATTTTGCTTGGAAGTTTATCTAAAAATTCAACCCGAGCATCATTAAATATTTTTCTTATCTCGTCCTTAGTATAGTCTTTATGCGTAGGAAGGTATAATTTTTCCATAGCACGCACGGTTTCAAGTTTAAGGTGATTTTCAATCTTGAAATTCACCTCTCTGGAAGCAGATTCAAGAATAAGGTTTGAAGCACTCTTCTCCATCTTTTTAATTTGAAAATTTGAATACAAAAATAAACATACCAGAGGAAGAATTACTGCAAATGAAAAAATAAAAAATAGATACTTGGTCAATCTAGCCATGATTACATTTTATATTAAAAGACAGATTATTGCCCACTTGCGCCATAAAATAACACGACAGAGCCATAGAAATGAGAAGCACTCCGCTTAAAATAACATTTTTCTGCTATAATCAGATTGCCGGAGGATATGATGAAGATTTTAAAAGGATTAATTTTTTGCTCAGTATTTGCACTTATTGCATTTTTTATATGCAAATCAGGATTTTGCGAATCAATAAACCTAAATTCATTAACTTTGGCAATTATTATCGGTATGATTATTGGCAATATTTTTAACAAATTTATTCCAGATGATTTCAAGGAAGGGATAACTTTTTCAGCTAAAAAACTTTTAAGGCTTGCAATAATTCTTTACGGCTTTAGGATAACATTTCAGCAAATATTTCAAGTGGGTATGCAGGGTTTTTGGGCTGATGCCATTATGCTTTCTACAACGTATCTTCTAGGGTATTATTTTGGCACAAGGATTTTTAAACTTGATAAAGATTTGTGTATGTTGACATCTATAGGCTCCTCTGTTTGCGGTGCTGCGGCAGTTCTGGGCACAGATTCAATGCTTAAAGCTGATTCGCACAAAGTTTCTCTTGCAGTTTCAACGGTCGTGCTTTTTGGAACAATTTCCATGTTTTTGTATCCGTTTTTATGCTCGCTTGGATTTTTGCCCCAGGAAGTATTTGGAATTTATATAGGCTCCACAATACATGAGGTCGCACAGGTTGTTGCAGCAGGAAGTGCAATATCTCCTGAGGCTTGCGATACAGCTGTCATAGTTAAATTGACACGCGTTATGATGCTTGTACCATATTTGTTTTTACTTGGACTTTATCTTGCCAAAAAATCAAAGACAAAGAGAACAAAGGTACCCATGCCCTGGTTTGCGATTTTATTTATTGTTGTTTGCGGATTTAATTCTTTAAATTTATTGCCAACAATTATTAAAACTGGAATTATAGAATTTGATATATTTTTATTAACCATTGCTATGTTTGGCCTTGGGGTAGAAACAAATTTTGAAAAAATCAAAGGACTTGGACTAAAACCCATTCTGCTTGCTGGCATAATGTTTGTGTGGCTTATATTTTTCGGCGCACTTGTGACAAAGGTGATTACGTAATTGTTTCATTTATTATGGAGGCCAAATTATGGATATACAAAAAATAAAGTGGTTTTTATGGAACCTTGCAAAAGAATATATCCCAAATAGAAGTTTTCTTAAAAAAATCAAAAAAATGTATAAATACTCAATACCCTATCATAAGAATGCCGCAAGTTCTCCAGATTCTTTATTGTGCCATTCTGAATGGTTTTTAAAATGGACCACCATCAAGCCTGAAATTATTCGCGAAATTGGAGCAAATTATGGACAAGATGCAGCAGGACTTGCTGAAGCCTGGAATATTCAAAATAATAATGTCTATTGTTTTGAAGCAGTTCCAGAAATCTGCACAGAAATTCCAAAGTTTTATGATTTTAATGTATTTAATTTAGCTGTCTATAACCACAACAATGGGGTAAAGATTAATTCTGTAGACACAAAAAAGAAAGGAAATTCAGGCATATCCTCTATATTAAGCGCTAAAGCGAACAATGACTTAACAAAAAAAGAAATTCTTGTTCCTTCTATCAGAATGGATGATTTTATGGAGAAGCATAACATACAAAAATTTGATTTTATAAAACTAGATGTCGAAGGCTGCTCTTATGAAGTGCTTGAAGGGTTTGGCACAAGATTAAAAGATGTAAAAGCAATACATCTTGAAGCAGAAGATGATGTCGTCTGGGAAGGACAAAAATTATTTTCCGATATTCAAAAATTATTAACAGCTAATAACTTTGAAATGATGTATTTCAAAAAATTCTGGAAGCAATCGGATTCGATTTGGATACAGAAAGAGTACATTGTTTAATCAAACAGACTAAGGGGATAAACAGCCATTCTAATAATAACTTATAACACTCACAAACACAATATTAGAAAAATATGTTGTATTTTTTGAGATTGAGTTGGATAGCGATCTAGATATTAGCTATTTGCAAAATTTTCTAAGATAAAATCTAAATCTTTTCTGGTTTCTCTTGTGGAATAAATTCTTTCAGGATTAGAAAAGACGATTTTATATTTTGAATAATAGGGTATTACATCAAGTTTACGAATGCAGAAGCTATAACTTCCCCAAAGTTCCTCCTCCAGCAAAGAGCTTGGCACGGAAATTACACCTGTAATGAACGTGTCATCAAATCATAAGATTTTATTGATAATGCCATTGCTTCCATGTTATTACAAACTTCTTCTTTTTTATAATCAGTTATTTTTCCATCATCTGTTGCAAATAACTTCACCACATCTAAGTTATTTTTATCTAACGCAATTTTTACATCACGAATCGCATCGCGCCATACTTTATGGTTTACATATTTAATTTGATTTTGCTTTCTTTGCCCTTTTTCGTGTTCTACTTCTTGCTTGCGTCATTCTTGTTCTATTTTTTCTCTTTACTTCTTGCGCTCTTGCTCAATAATTTCTAATTCTTGCAAAACAATGTTCGGAAAAAGCCATTGTTGATTCAATAATAACTAATATTCAAAATTATTCTGCCAAAGGTATAAATGTAAGAAAATACGATAAAAATAATTTAATTAAATATATTCATAACATTGATGTTGGTCGTTTATTGCCTCCATATACATTAGATTTTGTTTCATCAGAAAATATAAGTCTAATTAGAAAAATTGAAGAGCAACCCAAAACATTGTTAAGCATG
This sequence comes from uncultured Candidatus Melainabacteria bacterium, assembly GCA_949741915.1. Classification (GTDB taxonomy): domain Bacteria; phylum Cyanobacteriota; class Vampirovibrionia; order Gastranaerophilales; family Gastranaerophilaceae; genus MGBC122484. The sequence continues at coordinate 8,718 of CATJOM010000104.1, forward strand.
TGTGAGTGCCAGAGTGCTTGTGCTACAAGCGATGCTTACAGACTTAAACCAATTGTTAGCACGCTTAATGACGAAACTGAGTATTGCAATAGTTATTTTAAAATTATTAATACAGGAACAATTGGAAAGTATTTTTCAAAATGGGCTACTTCTAAAATTAAATATTTAAAAGACACATATTCATTGCCAGTAGTAAGAAAGGTTGATTTTTATTCCGAGTTTCAAAATTCATATTCAAACAAAGTATGCAAGCCCAAATTGATAATTAAAGGATTAACATTACTTCACTGTTATCTTGATGGAGTGGGTGAATATATCCCTTGTAAATCTACATTGGTTATACAGTCTGAAAATCTTGAGATCTTAAAAATTGCTATGGCAATAATTAATAGCAAAATTTCAATAGCATATATTAAAGAAAAATACTCATCTGCAAGTTATAGTAGAGGAATTGATTTAACAAAGACATGCTAAATAATTTTCCAATACCAATAATTTCTGATAATCAAAAAGGCTTTCTTCTAAACATTATTGATAAGATTTTAAATCTTTCATTAACACGCGATTATGAAACTAATAAGGAAAAACAATTAAAAGTCCAAGAGTATGAAAATCAAATTGATGTGATGGTTTACAAACTATATAACCTAACATATCAAGAAGCCTTAATTATTAATAAAGACTTCCTAATGTCAGAATTAGAATACGATGATTTCGAGTTTTAAAATATTATATTACACAAGAAAACAAGAATGACTTAGGAATTCAATTAAAAGGGAATACAAGATGCAATTAACAATCATCATAATCTTGCTATTTTGTAGGCACAGGTGTTTCTAAAAATTCCGGAGTCCCCACTTGGAGTAAAATAATAAAGAAATTCACAGACGATTTAATATAAGTAATGTTTCGTCTGCTGATTATATTAAAATAGCTCAATGGTATTTTGATGTGTATTCTAAAAAAATATAGTGGAAATTTAAATGAAAAAATGACAAACAAATATCATTACAAAATTATTATTTGATAAATTTAGTCCAAAATATTTCATAACTAAAATTATGACTGCATTCTTGAAGAAACTGCAAATGAATTAAAAAATAACAGCTATAAAAATGTATGCAAAAATGAGCACATTTCTTATATTAAAGATAAAGCCATTATAAAAATGCATGGTGACTTTAACAATAAAATATTATTTTTAAAGAAAATAATTATATCGAATATTCTTCAAAATTTAAATTGGTTAAGACTTTTATAAAATCTATTTTTGCAACAAGTATTATTTTATTTATTGGTTTTTAAGCAGATATTCCAAATGTAAATCGAATCTATCAATAGGTGAAGGGCATTTTAAAGGAAAATAAACAGCCATCATATTTAATATTGTGCGATGAAATAAAAAATAATAAAAACAAAAAAATATTAAAAAATATTTAGAACACAAGGATATATTTACAATAAACTTTCATGAAATCACAGACCGTATAGATAAATTTTATTCTCAAATAAATTTAGATGAAATAACACAAGAAAATATTGAAAAATTACCCCAGAAGGAATAGAA
>CATJOM010000105.1 GCA_949741915.1 uncultured Candidatus Melainabacteria bacterium
GGGCGCAGTTGGTTACCAATTTGGTTGTTGACGAGCTTACTGCTCATCAAGGCTAACGCCCCAAATATTCAATTTTCAAATTTTATCCAATAGGTCTATTATATTCTTAATAATTAACTTATTCCTGACAAAGCTGCTGCCTAGATTATAAAATTAGACATTTATGCTGGTAATTTTACATTCAAAAATTTGTCTGTAATTCAAAAAAGCATATATTATACCTTTTCCTAATCTACTCTAACACAGAATTAAAATTTAATCCAGTATTTAGCCATCTTTCTAATTATTATTTTTATATTCATCTCTTAATATAAATTCATAAAATAAAAAAGGGATTAAAAATGCCTCAGATTAAAAGAAAAAACTTAGTAGTTGGCGCAGGTTTTTCTGGTGCTGTTATAGCAGAAAGACTCGCAAATATACTAAAAGAAGATGTTCTTGTGATTGACAAAAATCCATACACAGGGGGTGTCTGTCATGATTATAAAGACAAAACAGGCATTACAATACAAGAGTTTGGCTCACACATTTTTCATACAAATTTTGAATATATCTGGAAATACATAAATAAGTTTACAAAATTTAACACATACATGCACAAAGTTTCAGCCTCAATAGATGGCAAAGAAACACCAATTCCTGTAAACTTCAATACAATTTATGACATTTTTTCGCCATCCTTTGCAAAAAAGCTTGAAGACAAACTAATCAAAAAATATGGTTACAATAACAAGATATCAATTTTAGAATTTAAAACAAAACCTTTTTTATGGGATAAAGATTTAGATTTTTTGGCAAGCTATATATACGAAAAGCTGTTTATACATCTTGAGAAAAAACAATGGAATATGCAGCCTTATGACATCAGCCCCGCACTTGCATACAAAGTTTTCATTAAAACAAACAAAGATGACAGATACTTTGAAGATAAATATCAAGGCATACCGCTAAATGGCTATTCAAAACTTATTGAAAATTTATTGCATAATGAAAATATAAAAATATTAACAGGGGTTGACTTCAAAAGTATTGATACAAACGGTTTTGATAGAATTTTCTATACAGGCCCAATTGATGAATTTTTTGAATACAAATATGGTGTTTTAGGCTACAGAAGTGCACATTTTGAATTCTTGGAATGCGATACTGAATATTATCAAAAAAGTGCTGTTGCAAACTATCCTAATGACTATGACTTTATAAGAATTCATGAATTCAAACATTATTTAAACGAAAAATCTTGCAAGACAATAATCGCAAAAGAATATGTTTCAGATTTTATCTTAGGAAACAATAGCGTTCAAAATAAAAGATGCTACCCTGTTTTAAACACAAAAAATAAAAAAATGTATAAATTATACAAAGATGAGGCTAAAAAAGTTAAAAATATTTATTTTCTTGGCAGACTCGGCGATTTTAAAAACTACACAATAGATGAATCCATAAAAAGAGCACTTGAGGTCTTTAATTCCATCAAATATGAAAACGCAGAACCACTGGTATCTGCACTTTATGAAGACCCAAAAGAAGCAGTTAAAGATTAAAAAGAGGATTTTATGAACAAAAAAGCAAGTATTATAATACCACTTTACAAAGAAGCAAAAAATTTTGAACAATGCATAAAAAGCATTGTATCGCAAAGCTTAAAAGAACTTGAAATAATCTGCATTAATAACAATCAAAATGATGAAGCGGATAAAATTTTACAAAAATTTCAAAAAAACGATAAGCGCATAAACATAATAAACAAAATGGAAGAAGGCCTTGGAAGCGCGATAAATGCAGGATTAAATGCTGCAAATGCCGAATACATTGCAATTATTAATCCTAATGACTATATTGACAAAAAAATGCACGAAAATCTTTACAAATTAGCAAAAAAATGCGATGCAGATATCGTAAAATCTCCATACTCCAGCCTGTATCAAGAAGAAAAAAAACCAGAAAAAATCAACTGGCAAAAACGGTGTAAAATTCCTGCTTGGTTCTTTAGAATAAACGAATGTCCATCATTTCTGGCATTTCACCCTAGCATTTTTACCTCATTATATAAAAGAACATTTCTAAACAATAACAGTATAAGATTTGTAGAGGCAAAAAATAATGGCTTTATAGATGCTCCATTTCATATCGAAACAATGTTGCTTGCCCAAAAAATTATATACACAGATACTGCCTATTATTATAGACGCCAAAAAACTCTTAGCTCAAATGGGGAAAAATCATTCATATTTGACAGGGCAGAAGAAATAAGTCAAATTTTATTAAGACAAAAAACCAGAGACAAAAATGTATTTGCAAATATCTATAAAAGACAGCTAAAGCTAATAGCAACAGCGCTTGATATATCTAAAGAAAATTCATGTGTTGAAATAAAGGATGTATCATATGAAGCACAGAGAAGAATTGAAATAATAGCAAAAAATATGGATGAAGACATAATAAAGAATAATCCATATATTGATGAATTTGAAAAGAGATTCTTTAGTATGCTTACAAATATTAAAACAAAAAATACTGTTTAATAATGTATCACTTTTCAAGAACTCTTCTTAAATCATCAAGTGATTCCTTAATTATAATATTTCTTGACTCTCTAAGATTGTTCTGAAACATTAAATACTCTTCATTAGACATATTTATGGCAAACCTCATAGCTTCCCAAAAATTGGCATTATCATTATAAATTATTGAATCAGCCATGCTAAATCCATGAGGCTTACTGAAAGCTTCATGTATTACAGGCGGCAGCAAAAAACCTCTGATTAACTGAAACGAACCAGACGTTCCCTTTGTTATATACCTTAAATGCTCCTCTAGTTCAAAATCAAGAAGAGGAAGATAAAAATCTGCTACCTCAAGCTCTTTATATAAATCTTCAAATCCAAGTTTACCCTTACAGACAATATATTCAGCTAATTCAGAAGGAATTGCCTCATCTGTATTCTCACCCACAGCATATACTTGAAAATCCCTAACCCCTGCCTTTAAAAGTTCTCTTACCGCATTATATAATAAATTAGAATTCTTTCTTTTGTTTTCAAGTTTTCCTATAGTTATAAATATTGTTTTTTTATTCTTATTTTTTGGGGCGTTTTCTTTAAAATAGCAAGGGTTAACAACAATAAAACTACCGTCTTGGTTTAATACCTTTGATAAAACAACAGTACCTCTTAAGGTTTTTATAAAATCATCCATATCTTCCATATGATGAGATACCGCAATAGTCTTATCTTTTATGGCTTTATTAAATTTTATATGATCATAAAGCTTAGAGTAGAGCCTTGTTTTATCTGGATTTTTATAATATAGACGATATGATGTAAATATAATAAAATCATATTCATTCAGTTTGCTGGTTAGAAAAATTTTTTTAATAGCACTCATTGTGAAATAATAAATCTTTTTCGCCTTCAGCCTTGGAAGAAAAGATTTTTGCTCATACGAAGCTATTATTTCAACTTCATAATTAAGTTCATTCAAGTATTTTACAAAAGATGGAAACAATTCCGTGTGGCAATTATTTGGCTCAATCAAAAGAACAGTCTTTTTTGAAACTTTATTTGCAAAATACTTTTGTAAATTAATCAAGTTTGATACTTTGCGCCTTAATCTGTTATATATAAATTCAAAAAACAAAATACTCATATTTAAACAACCGGTTATCTTTGCGTATTTTACTTAACAATTCTTAAATAAAGCCAAAAACAAACAGTATTTAAAAATCATTTCTAGCAAAAAGAACCCATTTGGAAGGGTTCTTTTTTATAAATAATCTCTTTAGTTTTAAATGGAGCGGAAGACGAGACTCGAACTCGCGACATTTTCCATGGCAAGGAAACATTCTACCACTGAATTACTTCCGCAAATTAATTTTTCATCGTTCGCTTTAACGTAAACTCATAATACAATACACAAAAAAAAATTTCAAGTAGAATTTTAAATTTTTCCACTGCATTAACTATTGAATATATTTTAAGGCAAAATTACAGTCATACTCTACTATTAGGCTTTTATCAACAACAGACATTCACAAATCAAAGACAACGTTAAAACAAGCTTGCACATGCTCTGACAAGGTTTTTTAAACGGCCAAACATGCCTGTTGTTCTATCGCTTATGCAGCTTGGTTTTTCTTGCCTGTTTTCTGTTTTTGTTAATTTATCATCATCGCAAAATTCACAAAGCTCTTCTGGCTCAGCCTTTATATTTTTTGCTATAGATTTAAGTTCATCAGATGCTTTACTCAAAACCTCTACATTTCTCTTCTCTATATCACTCAATTTATCACCATCTGTTATATCGTCCACAAGACCTTCCGTTAGAATTGAGTATAAATCTGGTTTCTTTATATCATCATAGCCATATCCTCCATCATTGGAGACATAAAGTGTTTCATATCTTTCGTTAAATTTTTGAAGCATAGTTTGCGCAATTTTCTTTTGATAATCAAAATACAGTCTGTCCTCTGGCACAAGATGCTTATTTTCTAATGCTTCATCAATTTTACTTTCAAATTCTTTTGTCTTTTGAATAGCAGAATTTAGATTATAAGCCCCACCCTGAATATCACCATCGTCATTTAGGCTTTCTGCTGTTTCAAAAGTATTAACTATATCAATCCTTCTTGCCTCATTCTTTATTATTCTTGATGTTGGATTAAGCATTGCTTCTGCATAATTCTTTTGAAATTTTAAAGTATCTAAAAATTTTTCCCGCTGTTCACCCTCAAATCTGTCTTTGAAAAAATCTTGAAATTCATCAGCAAAATACAAATAAAAAATGCCCTTAGCCTTAAGGTATCTTTCAAACATTCTTAATGGCTCAACCTCATCTTCCATCCAGCCAATTGCAGCTGTTGGCAATTCTTTTGCCTCTATATCCAAAACAGAATTTTCCACAACAAACCCAGGATAAATATCAACCGCATTATCCCTTTTTTCTAAAAACGGCATTATATATTCTTTCATGCCTAAGGCTTTAAGTTCATCAATGTTTTTTAAAACATTATTTATAACACTATTTCTTTTATCAATAACTTGTTTCTGGTTAACAAGAAAACCCGGCATTGCACAGTTTGCACGTATAATATCAGCAGCCAGCTCTGTTTCTTTTTTAATGCACTCTTTTCTTGCATCCTCTTCTTTTTGTATGTTTTCCAGGCTTTTAAGCTGTTCTTTTGCTGCTTCTTCTACTGTCTTAAACTTTGGTGTCAGTTTTTCTCTATTTAAAATATTTGTATCAAATCTTCCAGAATTAATTGTTAATGTCATACGTCATACTTCTAAACTATTTCTTTTGTAATTATAAAACACAAGAATAAGAAAAATTGCTAAAAGCATGCCTTTTTATATTAATTTGTATTAAGATATTGTTATAAAAGTTTAAAGGAGATTTCAAAATGAGAGATTTATCACCCCTTCACAAAGAAAGATTAGGGTATAACCCCAAACTTGCTGGTGCCTTGAAAAATGGCATTAAAGAAATAAAAGTTTCATTGGGCAAAGAAACAAGCGCTGTTAAAGATGCCGATGAAATCCAAAAATTATTCTCACACGTTTATGGTGAACCCGTTGTAACATTTGACTCTGCAAATGGTACTGCTCTAAACCTTGAAAATAAAAACGTTGGTGTAATTCTTTCAGGCGGTCAGGCACCTGGCGGACACAACGTTATCGCAGGCTTGTATGATTCCCTTAAAGCTGCAAACCCTAAAAACGAGCTCTATGGTTTCCTTGGCGGCCCATCCGGTATTGTTGATGCAAAATATGTTAAATTTGATGACGAATTCATAGATAAATACAGAAACACGGGCGGCTTTGATATTATAGGCTCTGGCAGAACAAAGCTTGAAACAGAAGAGCAGTTTGAAAAAACCCTATCTACATGTAAATCATTAAACATTAGTGCAATTGTTATAATTGGCGGAGATGATTCAAACACAAATGCCTGCATGCTTGCAGAATGGCTAAAGGCTAAAAATACAGGTATTCAAGTAATCGGCTGTCCTAAAACAATAGATGGCGACCTTAAAAATGACCAGATTGAAATCTCATTCGGCTTTGATACTGCAACAAAAACATACGCAGAATTAATTGGCAACATTCAAAGGGATGCAAACTCTGCTAAAAAATACTGGCATTTTATTAAGTTAATGGGAAGAAGCGCAACACACGTAGGTTTAGAAGTTGCACTACAAACACAACCAAATATCTGCCTGATTTCAGAAGAAGTCGAAGCAAAAAAGCAATCTCTTGAAAGCATTGTAAACTACATTGCAGACATTATAGCAGAACGCGCAAAATCCGGCAAAAATTTTGGTGTAGCCCTCATACCAGAAGGCTTAATTGAATTTATCCCCGAAATGAAAACCATGATTGCAAATTTAAACGACCTTCTTGCAGTATTAGAAAAAGATTCAAACTTTGCAAACGCTGCAAATGTTGATAAATATCAGATAATTGCCCAAAAGCTTGATAAAGATAATGCAAAAGTCTTTACAAGCCTTCCTGATATGATAAAGGCGCAGTTATTAATGGATAGAGACCCTCACGGCAATGTCCAGGTTTCAAAAATCGAAACTGAAAAACTTTTAATTGAAATGGTTAAGGTAAAACTTGCACAACTAAAATCAGAAGGCAAATATGACGGCAAATTCTCTGACCAGGCTCATTTCTTTGGATATGAAGGCCGCTGTGCTATGCCATCAAACTTTGATGCTGATTACTGCTATTCATTAGGCTATAATGCCTTTGCACTAATATCTGCAGGCCTTACAGGATATCTATCTTGTGTTAAAAACTTAACAAAACCTGCTACAGAATGGCTTGCAGGCGGTGTTCCTTTAACAATGATGATGAATATGGAAAAACGCCATGGCAAAATGAAACCTGTTATCCAAAAAGCCCTTGTAGAGCTCGAAGGACCAGTATTCAAAGAATTCGAAAGAAACCGTGAAAAATGGGCAAAAACAGACTGCTATGTTTTCCCTGGTGCTATCCAATATTTTGGCCCTTCTACAGTTTGTGACATCACAACAATGACACTTCAATTAGAATCAGAAAAGAAACCTGTGGGTGTATAAACTACAACGCTAATATTCAATATTTTACTATGGCAAAAACCTTGTTATGATGCCATGGTAAAAATGCCAAAAAACCTCCAAAATTTTGGAGGTTTTTATTTATGAAATACATAGATTAATCTGAATTCAAATTCAAATATTATTAAACGGCCTTATTTAAAAATGTGCCGTCACTATAATTAAAATTGCCTTCATTTATGGATTCAAGCGCCTTTTTACTATCTAATATTTGCAAATTATCAAAACCACACTCTTGCTTTATTGTAGTAAGCCACACCCTATATTGATGTAGCGCCTTATATTTCATATATTTATAAACATCTTTAAAATCATCCCTGGTAAATTTTTCAGGCATTTTTTCAGACGTCTTTTTAAAGCTGCTTGTCTCTTTTTGCTCATCAAGGGCAATAAATTTATCATACTTATCAGTATCTTTACCTGTAGTTATAAGCAAATAAGCAGGCATATCTGCTGCAGAATATCCAAATTCAGAACCAACTATCCTGCATTCTTTATGTTGCTTTATTTCATCTTCAACATTTTTTACATCCTCACCCCTGCCTGTTATAATATATGCACCATTAAATGCTACATTTGATATCTTGCCAACATTCATAGTAATTTTCTCCTTTTATTCTGTTGTTCATTATAAAAAATAGTAAAATTATCACGGTTTTATCTATCAGTTTTACTTCTATGGATATTCATATTGCATTAATTACTAAATTATACGCAAAGTAATGTATACAATAGCTCTAATTAAAAAATATTTTGTGCCCTCCCTTCTTGCCTAATTATACCCTCAAAATAGTCAAATTTATTTTCATCTATTGCCCGAAGTGCATCTTTTGCGGTATAGGATTTTGTTTTAGAAGAAAAATCGCAAATATTTTCAATTGCAAATAAGCATGCCTTTGCTTCTTTTTCTTCTTCTACTGCAGGGGCATCACTATTGCGCACAGCAAAGGAAGGATGATCGCCCACTATTTTTCTTAATCTCCAATACTTGGGTTTCCATTCAGTGATAAATTTTGTATATTTTTTAGCATCTTCCCCTGTAGTCACAATAATTGCACCATACTCTGTATTTGGCCAATAATTTCCATATCCAAGATGATCAAATTTTACTCTACTTGAAAATCTTTCACTCTGTTCTTTTTTATGAATAAATTTTTCTTCAACCTTTGAAACATCCTTCATATCACCAGATATTGTATAAACGCTTTTAAACGATATATTTGAAACTCCTGTGTTAATATTCATTGTTTCCTCAAGTTATATTGCACTTAACTATAAATACCGTAAATAAAAAAATTTGCTAGTTTAGCGGATATTTTTTTAAGAAATTTCATGATAAAATCAACCAAAACGCATTGACAAACCTTGTTTTAGCTAATATAGACAAAAGGATATACAAAAATGATTGAAAAATTTAAAAAATGGACAGATGAATTTAAAACCTTTGCAATAAAAGGCAACGTTATTGATATGGCAGTTGGTATTATAATCGGCGCTGCATTTGGAAAAATAGTTGATTCCATGGTAAAAGACATAATCATGCCTCCTATGGGCTGGATTATGGGTAGAGTTAATTTTGCCAACCTTTATTTAACCCTGCCAAACTATGACGGCAAAATCATAAAATATCCATCATTAGAAGCAGCCCAATCCGCAGGCGCTGTCACTATTAATTACGGTCTTTTCATAAACACCCTCATAAGCTTTATATTCGTAGCCTTTGCAGTATTTTTACTCATCAAATTTATTAACAAATTAAGAGCCGCCGTAGAAACCAAAAACGAAGCTCAGGAAATTATCGACACAAAAGTCTGCCCCAGATGTTTCTCCACAATCAATATCAACGCCACAAAATGCCCATACTGCACAGCAGAGTTAAGTTAAAACATATAAACAGCAAATTTAATAAAATCATTAATTGTGCATTTTAACAAAACTTGCCATGTTAAACATAAAAAAGCCATCAAAAAAATCCTCATACAAAGGCTACCTTTCTGCTTTATGGCAATCTCACAAAATTCGCACATAAAATGCTTGCTGGCAAATTCATATCTCTTTACATAAAAATTTTAATTAACGACATTATGCGCTTTAAAATATATTTTTTGTGTTACCATTAATCTTATCAGACTAATAAACAAAGGAAAAAAGAATGCTGAAAGCAGGAATAGTAGGGCTTCCAAACGTTGGCAAATCAACTCTTTTTAATGCGCTTACATTGTCATCCAATGCTCAAAGTGCTAATTATCCGTTTTGCACAATAGAGCCGAATGTAGGCGTTGTAACCGTTCCGGATGAAAGGCTCTACAAACTAAAAGATTTAGTAAAAACAGAAACCGTAATCCCTACAGCAATTGAATTTGTTGATATTGCAGGCCTTGTAAAGGGCGCAAGCAAAGGCGAAGGGCTTGGAAACCAATTCCTGCACAACATTAGAGAGGTTGATGCCATAATTCAGGTAGTAAGGTGTTTTGATGATGCTAATACAATCCATGTTAACGGCAAAATTGACCCTATAGATGATATAGAGACAATCAATACAGAGCTTGCTCTTGCTGATATCTCAAGCCTTGAAAACCGCCTTAAAAGAATTGCAAAACAGGTAAAAGCGGGTGATAAGGATGCAGTCCTTGAAAATTCTATCATTGAAAGACTTATGACATACCTCGAAAAGGGTGTATTTGTAAACATTAAGGAAATATTTAATGAAGAAGAATTAAAGCTGTTGCACCATTTTCACCTCCTTATGACAAAACCTGTAATTTATTGCGCAAACGTATCAGAAAACGAACTTGCCACAGGTAATGACTATGTTGAGCGCGTAAAAGAATACGCTAAAAAAAATAATGCAGAAGTTGTTATGATTTGTGCACAAATTGAGGCTGAACTTGTATCACTTGGCAAAGAAGAGGCTGAAAATTACCTAAAAGAACTTGGTGTAACTTCATCAGGTATAGAAAAGATGATAAAATCCGCATATGACATTCTAAACCTTCAAACCTACATTACAGCAGGCGAAAAAGAAGTACGCGCCTGGACTATTACAAAAGGTACCAAAGCCCCCGCTGCAGCCGGTGTAATTCATACAGATTTTGAAAAAGGCTTTATTAAAGCAGAAGTTGTGTCTTATAATGATTTTATCGCTGCGGGAAGTTGGGCAGGCGCCAGAGAAAAAGGTGTTGCAAGACTTGAAGGCAAGGACTATATAGTTCAGGATGGCGATATTATGTTGTTTAGATTTAATAACTAACTGAATTTTTTATCAGATAAACACAATAAAATCCCATAACTAATACAAAAATACCTGCTCTGATACATAAAGATTTAATACAATAAGAAAAGGAGAATAATATGAATACATTTTTTTGTTCAATGTTTGCATTTTTATCTTTAGCATCCTGCACGGGTGCAGATGCTATCAAAGGCAATGAGTATACCCTAATTGAGCCAAAATACTCTACAGAGGTAACTCTTGGCTTCGACAAAAAACAAGATTTATACCACGGCGCTGTTTTAAACCGTTATTTTGGAAATTACGCAATTAATAAAAAAGGCGTCATAGAATTCAAAAACTCTGCATCAACCAAAATGGCAGGCTCGCCCGAGGATATGAAATCTGAGGATGAATACTTCAAGGGTTTTGGCGGCACCATGAATTTTAAAACAGAAGACGATAAGCTAATACTTACAAACAAAGATGGAAAACAATTCATCTACAAAAAAACCCAAAACGCCGAAAAATAAAGTTTTATAAAAAATATTTGCCTGCCCCGGATATCTACCAAGAGCCGGCGCAGGCTTTTTAAGCCATAATGTTTATCTTAAAAATTAGCGCGAACTAACGTTTCACAATAGCAACTTTTTTTATTTTCAAGTTTTATATAAATCCGCTAAATACAAAGGAAGTTATAAAGGAAGTATTAACAAAAATGAAAATAAGCCCTTCACCCATAAGATATAATATCCAAAATTCCACCTCTTCAAAACCCTTACAAACACAGGGCAAACAGATACAGCAATACCTTGGTGAAAGTCATTTATGCGGGCTCGATGCCCTGAGTAATTACAACCTTGCATTCGCAAGAAAGAAAACTGCTATATACGCAATTAATACAGAAACAGGCAAACGCAAAAGATTTGACACACAAAGCAAGGCAGCCGACAAACTAAACATTAGGCAGCCATGTATTTCAAGAGCAGTAAATAATGACGATGGATACGGCAAAGCAGGAAAATACATATTCATAGATGCCTCCATAGTTGAAACAATTGATAAAAACGGCAAACGTCATCCTCGCAAGGCAAAAATCAACAAAATTATTCAACAATTTACACCTACAAGTGAGGCTTATTATGCTGTAAATAAGGATGACCCAGATGATTATATGTTTTTTAATAGCAGAGATGAAGCATTACAAGGGCTAAAAACCACGCCCGCAAATTTCAAAAAACATGTTTCAGGGAAAACAAAAAATATCATGGGCCGAATCATAATACCGGCAGACAAAGTTGAATCCATAGACAAAAATGGCGAAAAAATACTCGATAAACAGCAGATAGTTCAGATAATAAAAGAAAAAAAGCCTGAAACTCAAGCAAATCCATTATACATTTACAACACCGACGGAGAGCTTGTTCCTTATTTAAATCAAGCGCAAGCCGCTAAAAGCTTGGGCCGTACAAAACAAGCTATAAGCGAACGACTTAAGCGCGGACACCTGAATGTAGATGGCAATATCCTGATAAAAGCAAGGGATATTGAATACACAAATAAAAATGGCAAAATAGAAATAGATCACGAAAAACTCAAGAGGATTCTGGAAGAATATCTGCCTCCGCATAAAATAAAATTAATAGATATATCTGAAATAATTCAACCGCTAAAAGCCGAAGCTTAAAAATGTTTAATAAATATCAGCATTTTAATATATAAACGTGACAATATTTCATAAAATGTTTTGCAAGAATATATATCAAAACAATATTAAACCTGAAATAAATACTATCCGGCCAGATATTCAATATATTTTTCAAGCACACTGTAGCCATCATAAAGCTCACCAAGCTTTAATAATGAATTATTAGCCTGCAAAAATTTCAATTCCTTAACACGGATTTCAAAAATATTATCAGAGTGCATCTTTTTTAGTGCATCACCTGTTTTCGACCATTCTATAAGGGTTTCAAGTTCATTTACCATAGAACGATAAGTTGTCTCTTCTAAGGGTTTTAAACTATACTGCCTCAAAAGCCCAGCTTCAGAATTTGACACTCTGGAATTCACAGCACTAAAACCAAAAATCTTCTTAATTACCATATAATTATTAGCAATTTCCTTTTGCCTTGGGGAAATCCGGCTTTTTTTAAACAAACTTTGCAGACTGATATTTTCAAACTCTGCACTTGTGTTTGAAAAATTTTTTCCGTATAACTGCTGTCTATTGCCTAAAGAGTACATTTTACCCTTATTTACTTCCTTAAAATCTTTCCTTTGATAATCATATGAAAAAGTATTAAAAAAATAAATAAAACGTTAAGAAAACTTTAAAAAAATTTACGGGATTTACTATTGCATCCTCTTAAAAATTTTGCTGGCGGAATAAATTAACAAACTTGTCATACGAAGCAGCACGCTTGTAATAATCTTCATTTAGCAAACTTTCTGCACTTGCACCATATTTTTTTATAAAATCTTCCAATACATTTATCATTTTCATTTGCTTATCAACACTATTCTCAATTTGAATTACATTCTTTATAATTTGTGTTTCAACTGCCTCATAAACCCCATAAGCACCCAAAGGTTTATTATATTTTTTATACAATTTGTCAAGTTTGGAGAAATCAGGCCTTTTTTCTATTACAACAGGGCTATTTTCAGCTATTTGCACAGGAAATTCATCATCAGCTATTGTATACAGCATCTTTGCAATTAGTGATATTTCCTCATAGTTTAGTTCAAAAAATCTTGCAGCACTTATACAGCCATTACTTGCTTCATGTAGAACCTCAGCCAATGCTTGCTCTATCGCTCTGGTGCATCTGAAGACCTCTTCTTTATTTGTAGTTTTAGCTATTACATTTGCAAGATATACACCATCATCCTTGCTAATACGCTCTTGATTTTCGACAATTTTATACAGCAAATATATGGCTTTCTTATCATTCAGATTTTTTCTTATAAATCCAGTATAATCTTCAAGAAAAGCATCTGGTAAAAATTCATAATGTGCGCAGTATTTATTATTAAAAAACTTATCCAATGCTCTCTTGGCTGCAGCGGAATCAATTTCTGTTTCAGGCGTGCCATCCTTTGTTGGCACAGCTGCATCAGTTTTTAAACCTGGATTATTTTTCCCCCTGTGTAGTTTCTTGCCTGCAGATTGTTTTTTTGCACTTGCACGCGCATCAAGAATTTCAAACTTCAGGTTATCAAATTTATCATTATCAATCGAATCCTTAAGCTTTTTATAAGATTCTTTTATTTCTTCCCCTAGTTTTATGGCATCTTCTGGATATTTTTGCCAAAAAGTTGTCATTATCTTTTTTTGAAACTCCGAAAAGTCAGCCTCTCTGTAAAAAAGCCCGTTAGGATTATGGTAATTATTTTGATGCATAAAATCAGACATATGCTCCCTAATTTCGCCGCAGTTGTTCCATGCATCAATCATTATTAACCTGTGTTTTTCAGAGCCAGACTGCATCTTTTCAATTAATGCAGTCCTTTCTTCATTTGATAAATTCTGCCACCTTGCTATCTGTCCCTGAATTCTCTTCTTATTCAGAGCCTCTTTATCCTTATCAGAAAGACCTGCCTCAAAAATCTCCAGATTTTTTCTTGCCCACTCTAAATATAAAGCATCTTCTGAAAGTGACGTTTGCATCTTAGCAGACTTGCGTTTTTTTCTAACAGATGCAGCTAGCCCATCTATAACACCACATTGTTCATCTTTATTATCTTCTTTGTTCTTCGGTTTTAAAACAGGCTTTTTTGCCTTATCGGCATTCGCGTATGCTTTCAAAAGAGCAAGTTGATTATTCTTTGTTTCAAGCAAGGCAAGTTTTTCTTCATGCGGCAAAGAATGCCACCAGTTTTCAATAGACAATAGGGCTTTTTTGCTTCTTTCGTACCTTTGTTCAGCTGTTAGGCTATTCCAATACCCAATAAGCCCTTCAGAAACTTTTTTACCAATCTCATCACTATAACCTTCCCTTGTGGATTCTAAAGAGTGTTTATAGGCAGCATTCTGTCGTATTCCAAGAGATGATAAAACCTCATATGTTACATATTTTTTATCTTCATTCTTAAAAACAGGGTTTAAGTCACAGTCTAAATCGTCGTTTATCTGGTCTTTTGTTTTATTCTCAAGAAAAATTTTCTTTAGAAGATATACGGTTAAATCTTCCCCGCTCTGCAATATACCACTGCCCTCCGCCTCTAAATCAGGCTTCATTAGGCGCGCTTCATATAAAAAGCCGGTTTTTGCTACAGTTTGCCCAACCGTTTTTAGATTAGAAAACAAGACCTCATCTGGATAAAGCTCTTTCACATCATCAACATTGCTTGCCAAAAGCAGATCTTTAAAAGCCTCATACTGCGCTGCAAGCGGTGTTATCGTTTCTCTTTTATCAGAAGAAAGCGATTCAATATACCTCTTCACCGTAGATGGCATTATATTCTTGTTTCTATCATAAAAAGCCTGCATACTTTTGTCGGTTCTTGCTTCAAAGGAAATATAATATGATACGGGATAACTCATTAATGAATTACCTTGCCCTGCAGGGTTTTTAGAGTGCACAAAAGCTAAATGATGGCCGCCGGGCAGTTTAGACGCGTTTTGGGCAGCCTGTATATTATAATTTTGAGAGATACTTGAAACTTTCATACTAAGATAAAAACTTGTAAATAAAATTTTTTGCCACCGCTATGGTGAGTTTTGACAATTAAATATTTTTTGTCCCCTTAATCTTTTAACTTTTTTGAACTTTTGTTATATAATAAGGGCAAAACCTAGCATTACATAAGGGGAAAAGTATTATGGAAAGAACATTTGCGGCACTAAAACCTGATGCAATAAAAAGAGGTTTAATGGGCAAAATACTCTCACGCTTTGAAGATAAGGGCTATAAAATTATCGCAATGAAACTTATCAACGTATCGAAAGATTTAGCCTCAAAACACTATGCAGAGCATGTTGGCAAGCCTTTCTATGATTCTTTAATTGAATATATAACATCCGGTCCTGTTTTAGCTATGATTCTTGAGGGCGAAAATGCAATCCTTGGTGTGAGACATATTGTGGGCAAAACAAATCCGGATGATGCCGATGTAGGCTCGATTAGAGCAGATTTTTGCACAGTAAAAGAATATAATGCAGTTCATGCCTCAGACTGCATTGAAAGCGCTAAAAGAGAGATGGAGCTTTGGTTTAGCCCAGATGAAATTTGTGACAATTACAAAACCATGTCTGAAATAGTTATGGGAGTATAGTTTTAGACCTTATGGCTCACTTGAATGACGGCTATTTCAGCTTTAAAGTAACGGCAAAAGACAAAAATTCAAATGCAAGATGTGGAGATTTTTTTACCCCCCACGGGCTTATTAAAACCCCTGTTTTTATGCCCGTTGGCACAAATTCTGCAGTTAAAATGCTTGATAACAGGCAGCTTTTAGAAACAGGTGCGCAGATTATTCTTGCAAACTCTTACCATATGTATCTAAAGCCTGGTACTGCACTTGTAAAACAGGCAGGCGGACTGCATTCCTGGATGAACTGGCACAAGCCCATGCTCACTGATTCAGGCGGCTTTCAGGTATTTTCGCTTGCAAAATTAAGAAAAATTACAGAAGACGGCGTTCACTTTACAGACCCAAAAAATGGCTCCAAACACTTTATTTCACCAGAAATTTCAATGCAGATACAAAACGACTTAGGCGCAGATATAATTATGGCATTCGATGAATGTGCACCCTACCCCTGCACACACGAAGAAGCAAAACAAGCCATGGAAAGGACTCATCGCTGGCTGGATAGATGCATTGAAGCACACAAAAACCCGCGCCAGGCCTTGTTTCCCATAGTTCAAGGTGCATTTTTTGATGATTTAAGAAAGGAATCCGCCGAATACATTGCGTCAAAGCCTTCTGCTGGTTATGCCATAGGGGGTGTGAGCGTCGGAGAACCAACTGATATCAAGAATTACTACGTAAATTTGGTGGCACCTCTTCTGCCCGAAGGAAAACCGCGATATTTAATGGGTGTTGGCACACCCGTAGATTTATTAAATGGTGTAAAAGCCGGTGTGGATATGTTTGATTGTGTTTTGCCTACGCGAAATGCCCGCCACGGAACGTTTTTCACGTTTGAAGGGAACAAAATTATTAAAAATAAAGAGTTTGAGTGTGATTTTACCCCTCTGGATGCCAAATGTAGTTGCTGGACTTGCCGAAACCACACCAGGGCGTACATTAGACATCTTTACCGCGCGCAAGAGGCTAATGCTGCAATACTTTTAAGCATTCATAACATACATTTCCTTGTTAATCTTATGTTTCAGGTGCAAGATGCCATTAAAATTGGCGAATTCACTGAGTTTGCAGACAATTTATTAAAAAAATTCGAAAAATAAAACATTATTTTTGACTTTTTTTATAAAAACAATTTATTTTTTTCTGCACGCATAAAATACTTCCCAAAGCCTGTAATCATACCTATTTTGCAGCTTTCTTCATAATACTTTACCAAATTTAATAAAATTCATCTTTACAAAAATTCACAAAATCAAAAAAAAAAAACAATTTTTTTGGTTCACATGTTTTGTAAAAATATAAGCAAAAAAGAAAGGTATGTTACAATGATTAAATTCAGTCAAGCCCCAGGAACAATCCAAAAAGCAGCTGCCACTATGGCTCAAAACATTAAAGCAGGAAAATTTGTACCACAAAGCACGCCACACAATAAAATTAACTCGCTGCTACCCAATAAAAATAATATTACGGATACATTCAGCAAAAAAGCTGATTTTGCGCAAATAGGCCCAGACAAACCCCCAATAACACAGAATGTTCCAAGAGAAAGTCAAGCAGATTCAAACTACTCTCTTAGGGATATTATGCCAGAAGGCCTACCTGACAGAACGTTTCAGTCACCGTGTGAAATCGCTCCAAAACTAGCGTTTTCAATGCCAGCAGAAATGTCCACTCCCAAGACTGTTTCAAATTTCTCACATAAAGGGCTTGTGCCAGAAGGAGCAAGAGGTCATAAAATGCGTTCCGCAATTGATATAACTCCAATTAAAATGCCAGCAAGCAACCTATCTGAACTAGCAGCAAAATTCAAAGAAATATTGCACAAAACCGATGACATAGGCAAATAACAAAAATACAAAGAAACACATAAATTAAAACCATCATTTGCAAACAAACAAATATCAAAATGCCCTCCTAGGAGGGCATTTTGACTGTTAAATCTAAAAACTATAAAAATCTACAACACAAACAACAATTAATTTTTACAAAAATTTACAATACATTACTGAAAAGATTCCAACATAACGCAACTACTATTTAAAATATATCACCTAAGCCCGTCTGGAACTATATCATATCAAAGGGCTTTAACTTTACTTCTTTCTTTTCACGTGCTTCATTCACCCATATGCGCATAAGAATGGTTTTGTTAGAACTCTGTTTAGCCCACTTTTGAATCATGCTTATATCATTATCTTGCAAGCCGCCCTCAATTTTTTGACCAGTTTCAATCTTAAAGCTTGCTTCAAAAGATAAAATCTGAACCCTGAAATTCGGCTCTATATTTGGTTCCCACTTAATTGTAAGAGATAAACCCTTGTATTTATAAAGGTTTATACGCTCCCTTTCGGTTACATCATCTGAATATTCTTCTAAAATATAATCTCTGAGGGAGTTTTCAGCCCTCGCAACGTCTTTGCTTCTCATATCTTAATAATAAACCTTGGCTGCATTTTAGTCAATTTTTTATTCGTAAAATGTTAATTTTTTCAAATATGAGTTGACATCAGGCTTTGTTTATTGTCAAATTATAGAACATGTAATAGATACAAGGGAAAAGTTATGCCAACAATTAACCAATTAGTTAAAAATGAAAGAAAAAAGATTGTAGATAAAACAAAATCTCCGGCGCTTACAAACTGCCCTCAAAGAAGAGGCGTATGCACCAGGGTTTATACAACAACACCTAAAAAACCAAATTCTGCTCTTAGAAAAGTAGCCAGGGTAAGGCTTACAAATGGTTTTGAGGTAACATCATACATCCCAGGTATCGGCCACAATCTTCAAGAACACTCTGTTGTTATGATTAGAGGCGGAAGGGTAAAAGATCTTCCAGGTGTAAGATACCACATTATAAGGGGCACACTTGATACTGCAGGCGTTGCAAACAGAACGCAGAGCAGATCAAAATACGGTGCTAAAAAGGCTAAGGCTAAAAAATAATTTTAAAAGTGCTTAAAATGCGGTCTTCGCGGCCAAAAAGCCAATGTTCAAATCCCAAAGATATAAAGATGACTGCAATAACTAACAAATCAAGAGTTGCAAACGCTGCAAAACACTTTTAGATGCAGCAAGTAATAATAAAGCATTAAAACTATAAGAAAGGTTGAATAAACAACATGTCAAGACGCTCAAAACCAGCAAAAAGAATACCTGCACCAGACCCTATGTACAACAGTGTAGATATTGCTAAATTTATAAACAGATTAATGAAAAGAGGCAAAAAATCAGTTGCCCAAAGAATTTTCTACTCTTCAATGGAGAGAATTCATGAAAAAACAAAAGAAGAACCCACAGAAGTATTCAAAAAGGCTCTTACAAATGTAACTCCTTTAATTGAAGTTAAGGCAAGAAGAATCGGTGGTTCAACTTATCAGGTTCCTGTTGAAGTAAAGCCCGAGAGAGGACAGGCACTTGGTTCTTGTTGGTTAATTGAATCTGCAAGAAAAAGAAATGCAAAATCAATGGTTGAAAAATTAACCTCTGAAATTCTTGATGCTTCAAATGGAACTGGTGCTTCTGTTAAAAAACGTGAAGACACCCACAAAATGGCTGAAGCAAACAAGGCATTTGCTCACTATAGATACTAAAAACAATCTGGCAGCCTGATAAATAAAGATTGCCATTTTAAAATAATTTCAACTATGACGACCGTAAAATTCCTTACGGTCGTCATTTATTCATGTTTTTAGGAATTAACAGCTATAATATTTGTAACTAATAATTTTATAAATATTAGAGTATTTTGCTCATGCTATCTATTAAAAATCAAAATGAACATTCTTTATATTGTGCCGCCTAGCTTTCATTTTGGCCGCCATTTTTATTTGCTCCAACTGAATTGTTGAATATCTCATGCCAGGATGCTTTGTAACATACATTGTTTTACCTGTTTGCGTATCTTTTATCAATACATCTGAAATAATATTAGAGTCAAAACAGCCTTTTTTATTTTGCTCAAGAATATGTATCATGCCTTTTTCTTGAAATTTATCAGTTTGCACATGAACCCAATCAGCTATCAAAGTCTTGTTATCATCAATCATTTTTTTAAAAATCACACCAGAAGAATTATTTTTATAGAGCCTTTTGCCATTTAACAGGGCTTGCGCACCTTTTTCGTCAAGTTCCATATAATATGTTTTCATCATTTTACTAAAGCGCTCAACATCATTATTGGTCCTTACGGAATAATCCATCATGGCATCATAAAGGCCGCTATTGCACAATGTTGCCCTCGTTCTAAAATTATTCTTAAAATAAAACAGCGCAGGCGAAGGTGTATGCGCAGCAAGAAGAGAAACCCTGCCTTTATGGCCTTTTTCCATGCTTTTTTCAACAGCTATCTTTAAAAATTCCGTGCCAATTCCTTTAAATTTTCGCTCGCTATGTTCCGCTGTTTTTAATGAATCAATATAAGCTTCATTTTCTTTATAAGAAAGCCTCATAATTCCTACATTCTTACCATTCACATAAGCAACAATGTTTTCAACATTACTATTTGTTGAAAATTTTTCCTCAACAAAAGAAACCTCGCATGGTCGTCCTATTTTATCTTTAATCTGAGCTTTCTTTAAAAATGTCTTGCCTGTAATAATACTAAAGGTATCCGGCTCCATTCTAGAGACAGGAGCTCTTTTGCCTGTTTTATTTAATGCTGCAGGCAAAATATTTGTTATTTTAGATGTTATTGGTGATAAAAAACTCATAGCTCTTTTTTAAGATAAAATTTCTGCATTAATATAAAACCAAAACATATTAAAATTTGCTATTTTGTAATATAATTTAACCATAAAAAGAAGAGGGGTTTTATGCCGCAAATCAGGCCATGCGTTGATTTTTTAATTACACAAAAATGCAATTACAGATGCGAGTATTGCTCGCAGTCTAAAAAATTTTATACAAACACAAAAGCTGCATCAGATGAGACCATTGAGGCCTTTTTAAACTTTATAAAAACCCTTGATAAAACATTTGAAATAACAATTTCTGGCGGTGAACCTCTCACGCACCCAAGGTTTTTTGGTGTCATAGAAGAAATCAAAAAACAAAATCTAAAATTAACAGTGATTTCTAATTTTTCATACCCAATTGAAAATTATAAAAAAATTGCCGACATCATGGGCCAAAACCTAAAAGAGCTCTTTGTGTCATACCATAGCACACAGGTAAAAAATCTTGAAGAATTCAAAAGCAAAGCAAAAGAATTTAATTCATATAAGGCCAACAGTACAAATTTTTCAATAGCCTCGGTTTTGACTGATGAAAATACAACTGCCTTAAAAGAATTATCGGTGTTTCTAAAAGAAAATAATATCAATTTCTGCCTTCAGCATATGAGAATAAAAAATTCATATGTCGAATACAAAAAAGAAGCTGCTGAATTTCTATCACAAAATGCAGCCCCTGAACCTGGGCGCATATCAAACAGTTTTGGAAAACTATGTCATTCAGGGGAAAAATTTCTTTTGATATATGAAAATGGCGATGCCTATAGATGCTACAGTTCAAGATTCAACAAGGCGCACTCTATGGGAAACATTAAAAATAAAAATTTTAAACTATTTAATGGCCCAATGCCATGTATAAATTCAAGATGCACATGCCCAAAACCCATAAGCTATAATATGCTTGATTTCAAACATTCAAACTACATAAAGGCAACAGGTTTACTTATTAAAAATGCGATTTATCTACCCTCGCTTATGATTAAAAATTTTGATATTCTAAAAGCAAAATTTGAGCAGGGCTTGGTTTTTAAGAAAAAATAAATAGCATACTGCATTATTGATAATATATATAATTTTACACAAAATTTTAATTTGACTTTTTTCTTGCAATTTGATAAATACGAAAAATAAACACATTTATAGTTTCTCTTAAAGTCTGAAGCTATGAACGGCTCATTTTTGCATATAGCACAAAAAGGAGACATTTTAGTGAAATTGCAGGCAACTGCCATATTTAATTATTGCAGCAGAGATTATAAACAATGAATTCAATTTGCTTAATATTCAGTAACATTAACTAAATATTTCTGATTTTTTGCCGTAATCCATTATATATAATAAATGAGGCAGAATATTATGGAACAAAAAAATAAAGAAACAATTTTTTCAAAAGACTTACTATATAATATTATTCCAAATTCAAATAAAGATGAAAAACCGCCATCTTGCGCGGATAGTGTCAATATTTTAAATGAAATTGAAATTCTGAGCCTAAAAGCGGAAAAAACACAGCGCCATGCGCTTTCAATAAAGAACGACTTTCAAGATAAAACTTTAGCGAAAAATGATATTGTAGATTTAATAAAATCTGCTTGTGCGCTTCCTGTTGTAGACACTCCAGAAAAAATGCTTACTGATTATGATAAAAAAAATAATGATGGCACAAATGCTGGAAAAGATGAAAAGACACCATATAGAATGATAAATCTCATTTCGAAAAATTATAAGCTGCCAGACATTAGAAATGAAAATTTAAAATAACAATCTGTATTAATGCCTGATACGCTATATGTTAAGTAAACTATTTTTAAAAAATATCATGTGCAGCATTTTTTGTTAATGCTGCACTATTTATTATGATTCCGCTCAATAATACAAGAAATGATAAATTCTTGCCAATTCAGCCATTAAAAATTAATCACTTTACAGCAGCCCAAAATACTTCAAATGACGGGGCATGATTGCAAAAAGCTTTATTTGATAGTAAAATTTATTTAAAGTATACGGTTAAAATGGCGCTAAAATTGCAATCAAATAAACTAAAAGATTATATTGATATAATTCAAAAAGTAGCAAGGGTCGAATACAGGCGCATTCCAACACATATGGTGGAGTGCGAAGAACTTGTATCAATCGGCATTATTGCAGTGCAAGCCCTCATTAAAAATAAAACCGATGAACAATTAGAAAATTATAATATTTCATATGTTGCAACAGCCATCAGGTGGGCTATTAGAAATGAACTTCGAAACCGTTACAAATGGTATACCCTCAAGCACAAAAAAGATGAATTAGAAGATGATAACGAAGAAGCTTCATCCAGTATGCCTGATGAAGCTTCAAGCCTGGAGGTTTCCCCACAAAAAGTAAGGGAAGCCATTTATGAAACCATTCTTTCTATTGATTCAATAGCCGCTGCTTCATCTGAAACTGACTCTCCTTTTGATTTCATAAAGGATAATTCAGCTACGCCAGACGAAAAAGCTGAAATTACGGAATTGGGACGCCTTATCAGAGAAGCCATTGCAACCCTTCCCCAAAAGGATAGAACCATTGTAGAATATAGATTTTATCGCAATATGCAGGTAAAACAGATTGCACAAATGGTTGGCCTTTCAAGTTCCAGAATCACAAGAATTGTTCAATCTGCCCTGAATGAAGTAAGGGAATATCTTCAAAAACGGGGCTTAAATAGTTATTAATTAGTACAAACTTTTTAGGAGGAATTCTTATAATGCAAATGACGGAAAACAAAAAAGTAAACGATGATTATAAAAAAATCGTAAAAAAAGGCTTAGACGCTCTCAATAAAAAGAATATGGCCTTAATTTTACATGGTGTCAGTTTTCCATCTTTAAAGAGCGAAAATACAGGTTTTGGAACATATAATTCTAAAGGTGCAAAAAAAATAATGGATTTTGCATCCGGAATGTTTGATGCAATTCAACTTGGGCCTAATGGTAAAACCAAGTCAAGCGATTCATCTCCTTATACAGGAACTGTTTTTTCGCAAAATCCTCTATTTATGGATTTAGCCTCTCTTGCAACAAATGAATATGATAATCTGCTTTCAGCAGTCACACTTGAAAAAATCGTAAAAGAAAACCCAAACAGATACGAAAACAGAGCAGCTTATGCTTATTCACTTGAAACATTAGAGCAGGTTATGGATGAAGTATACGAAAACTATAAAATAAATGCTTCTGCCAAATTCAAGGAAGATTTTGAAAAGTTTCAGAAAGAAAATGAATACTGGCTTAATAATGATGCACTTTATGAAGCCTTAAGCATAGAAAATAACTCAGATTACTGGCCGCAGTGGGAAAACGAATTTGACCGCGATTTACTATCTACCTGGGACAAAAACAAGGCTAATGCCAGAATTGATGAGATAAACAAAAAATACGAAGATGTAATTACAAAATATAAACTTGCACAGTTTATAACGGCTTCACAAAGCGAAAAAACAAGACAATACGCCCAAAGTAAAAACCTCAAAATGATTGCAGACAGGCAAGTTGCATTCTCCGACAGAGACAATTGGGCATATAAATCTTTATTCCTTGAAGATTGGTGTCTTGGCTGCCCGCCAGATTATTTTTCAAAGGATGGCCAAGCATGGGGTTTTAGCGTTATGAACCCCGAAAAAATGTTTAACGAGGATGGCACCCTTGGCGAAGGCGGAAAGCTTTTATACAGATTATACTTAAAAATGTTTAAAGAAAATCCGGGCGGTGTTAGGATTGACCATACTGTCGGATTAATTGACCCATGGGTTTATAAAAAAGGCGCTCTTCCAAAGATTGAAGAAGGAGCAGGCAGATTATATTCTTCTCCATTCCATCCTGAATTAAGCAAATTTTCAATTGCAAGAGAGGACGACACTAATAATCAGGTAGAGCCCGATAAAGAGCAGTGGATTAAAAAACTTGATGATTCTCAGGTAGAGAGATATGCAAGGACAATAGAAAAAATAGTTATTGCTGCTGCAAAAGAGGCTGGCCTTGATAAAGATGCAATTGTGGCTGAAGACCTTGGCACGCTTACTTATCCTGTTGTAAGAGTCATGGAAAAATATGAGCTTGCAGGAATGAAACTTGTTCAGTTTGTTGTTGCCGAAGAGAGCAATCACCCATACAGATGCTGCAATATAACAGAAAATTCATGGGCAATGGTTGGAACGCATGACAATGAACCCATCAGAATGTGGGCTCAATCAATGATAGGCAAACAAGAATTAACACCCCATGTTAACAATCTAATGGAAGACTTGTATTCTGATGCGGAAAATAAAGATGAAGTCAGAGAAAAACTTTACACTGATGATAAATTTCTTGCATTCTCAAAGCTTGTAGAAATTTTTGCAGGCAAAAACGAAAATGTTCAAATATTCTTTACTGATTTCTTTGGCATTTTAGATGTGTACAACCGTCCTGGAACCTCAGGAGATCCGAATTGGACCCTAAGGCTTCCTAATAATTTTGAAGAATATTATGAAGAAAATCTTAAGGAAGGAAATGCCTTAAATCTGCCACTGGCATTGATTTATGCTATAAAGGCAAGAGGCATAGATTTTGCCCGCCAAAATGAAGAATTAATAAAAGAATTGGAATCAATAGCATAACATTATGAAAAATATTACAAAAACAGTAGTCTTAAAAATTTTATCAGCATTTTTATTTGCATTTTCATTTCTTGTAATACAGGAAGATTCTGCACATGCCGATTTTTCATTCAAAGAAATGGAATTAAGCTTTGTGCAGATATCAGATACTCATATATCTGACAGGGAAGATACGAGCTATAAGGCACTTTCGAGCTCTAAAATTTTACTGGAGGATGCAATTCGCCAGGTAAACAGTCTTAAACCTGTTGATTTTGTTATGTTTACCGGGGATATGGTAAACGAACCCCTGAAAGAATCATACAGAGACTTTTTTGTACTGCTTACAAAATTAAAATACCCAAGCCTTACCGTATTTGGAAACCATGATATGGCGCAACTTAAAACCCTTGACAAGGATGCTCCGCCATATATCAATAAGACTGAAGCCCTTGAAATCATTAAAAAATGCAACCCCTTCTATATATTTGATAAGCCATATTATGCCTTTTCACCAAGAAGGGAATACCGGGTAATTGTGCTTGATACTACTGTGGACGACAGAATAACAGCAAACGGCATACTAAAAGACGAACAGGCAGAATTTTTGAAGAATGAGATAGAAAGCCACAAAGATAAGGTTATACTTATATTTGAACATCATCCTGTTGTAGAACCCTTTAAATCAGAACACCATAGGATTATAAATTCTGATAAATATATGGATATAATAAAAAAATACAAAAAAACGCCTATAGCAATATTTTCAGGCCATTACCATGCTGCAAAAATAATAAGGCAAGGAAATATAATTCATATCAGCACGCCATCCCTTGTCACATACCCAAATGCTTTCAGGTATGTAAATATTACAAATTACAAGGATAGAACCATATTTAATTTCAGATACATTGAAACAAGACTATATGAAGTTCAGAAAAAAAGCAAAATGAATGCCATTGCCCAGGCTGCTCTTAGAGGAATGCCAAATGACCATAATGTCACAATAACCATTAGAAAATCAAAAGACAATAACAATGAATACAAGGAAGAAAAGCCCAAAACAATAAAGGAAGATAAAGAAATCCAAAAGGAGATGCAAAGAACCAAAAAGCAGCTCCAAAAAGAACAAAAAGCTAAAGAAAAGGCAAAGAAAAAAATTAAAAGAATAAAGGATTTAGAGGAAACACAAAAAACCCTATATGAAAATGCTGACAGCATGTCCGACAAGATACAGCCGGTTGAAAACCCTATTTAGCAGCGCTTTAAATACTAAATAATTCCTAGCTGCCTGCTTTGCAATAAATTAAACAGCTGGCAATAACAATAACCTCAGACGCAAACTTTACAACCCGAAAAAGAAACAGAGAAGTAAATAAAGATGCAGGATTTCAAAATAAAATTCAGAGGAGTGAGGGGTTCTCACCCAACAGCAAAACAAAGCCATCTAAAATTTGGAGGAAACACAAGCTGCGTTGAAGTTTGGGTTGGGGGACATCTTATAATCCTTGATGCTGGAACGGGAATTATTGACTTAGGCCGCGATTTACAAAAAGACCACATACTATCTGGTACAGATTTATACTCAAGAAAACCTGTAGATGCCACAATAATGTTAAGCCATCTTCACCAAGACCACACTCAGGGGCTGCAATTCTTTGCACCATTATTTATACCAACTACAAAGCTCGATATTTATGGTCTGCCATATAGCAATGAACCATTAAGCGAAACCATATCAAATATGCTGTTTGAGCGCGTTTTCCCTGTTTCTATTGATGAAATTCAGTCAAACTTTAATATACATGATTTTGCGCTGAAAAATGTCCTTATAATAAATCCTGATGGAGCGAAAAAATTTATCGCACAGAGCGATTTTAACCCTGATGTTCATAATGATGATATTATAATTTCAGTATACAAAACAACAGCACACCCAAAAAACGGCTCCTTAAGTATAAAAATTCAATATAATGGCAAATCCGTTGTTTACGCCACGGACAAAGAAAGCTACATAGGCTGCGACAAAAAATTTATAGAATTTGCACATGGAGCCAATGTCTTAATTCATGATGCCCAATACACCCAGCAGGACTATATTTCACCAATTCTTCCAAAGCAGGGCTTCGGGCATTCCACGTTTAATATGGCCACAGAGACGGCAAAGTTTGCAAAGGCTAAAACTCTGTTCTTTTTCCATTATGACCCCAATTATGATGATGGAATCCTCTCGATGCTCGAGGATGAATACACAAATATTTCAGAAAACATAATATTTGCCAAAGAAAATCTTGAATTCACTGTATAAATAACTCCTGTCTGCCATTGTCTTATTTGATACAGATTTTCCAAACAAATCATTACCAAAGTCCATGCCACATACCATCCTCAAATGGATTTTTATACAATAAATCATTAAAATTAAAAATATGCAGAAAAAAACTTTATTAATATTAGCTATAAGTATTGCCATTTTTGCTCCGCAAAGCTCGTCTTGGTTTCCTAAAGTCCTTGTACCGCCTGCGTTTGCAGACTTAAATCAGGTAAAAATCATAAGCCCTGTTGATGCAATGAAAAACGCAAACCAGCACAATAGGCGTGGAGTAAATTATTTTAGAGAGCAGGATTATTTTGCTGCATTAAAGGAATTTAAAATTGCAATCGCCATAAATCCAAATTCACAATCTACTGCTGTATATTACAATAATTTGGGCAAAGTGTATCTTATCTTTGGCAAAATTCAGCGAGAGAAAAATTTAACTCGCGCCGATGCCGATTTTTCGGAAATGGCCAAAACCTGCTTTGAGAGGGCAATTATGCAAGATTGCATGAAATTTGAATATTATAAAAATCTTGTTGAATCGTATGAACTTTTAGGGATAACCGCACAAAGAAAAGATTTTTTGATGAAAAATTTAAATATAAATCCTTTTAATGCTATAGTTGTTGCCATAATTTTTGAAAAACAGGGTAAATATGCCCCCGCCATAATGCTTTTGGATAATTTTGTATCTAAAAACCCCGGCCTTATTATCACAAATGATGTTAAGAAATTTTTAAACACTTTAACGCAATATGAAGACAAATTTGAATATCTGGGAAAGCCGCCGGAAATAACTTTGTAAGCAACATATATTTTTCATAATCCTGCAATACAAATTAATCTATTACTTTGTTTATGTATTTTAATCAATATTCAATAAAATCCTTTTAAGATGCGAAGTGACATTATTCCATACTTTTGTGCTGCAAAAACATGCCTATAAAAAATTCAAAAGTTGTATCAGTTACAGATAATTTTATTGTTCAAAACGCTACAGCTATTTTTTTATATAATATTCAAGAGCATCTTTAAAATCGTATTCATCTTTTGAATAATTTATTATGGTAATTATATATAAGTTTACACAAGAATATTGCCTTTATTTTTTCTTGTAATGAAAATCCCTATGCATAGAAGAGAGCCTTCTAAATAAGATTCCAGATAAAGTGAAATTTATCCCACTCTTTTTTTATACATAGGGATTGAAATAAAAAGAAAACATTTAATGAACAAGTATTACCTTTATTATTTTCGCAAGAGAGTGTCTTATATTAAAACTTGGCAAAAAATGTGCGCTGTCCAGCAATTTTTCAAACAAATCCTCAGGTTTACCGCTTGAATTTGATTTTATCTTATCAATGATTTCAATTCCGCTGCAAGTGCATTCTGCCTTTATTGACACTGTAGAAAGGCCCAATAAAATATAACAGCCAGGGTAAGAAAATTTTTATTCATAGTGAAACCTTCTATACTCTTTATATAATAAAGAATTAATTAAAAGAAGGTTCACATTTTATAAAAGATGTACAGAATTCTCTACACAAATATCGTTTGTTCTCTATCCGGGCCTATACTTACGATTTTTATCGGGGCACCTGAAACCTCTTCAAGACGCTTTAAATAAACTTTGGCTGCATCTGGCAAATCATCAAACCGCGTAATCTTTGTGGTATCTGACATCCAGCCCTCAAAGTCCTCATAAACTGGCTCAAAGTCCTTGTGCGTATATACATTTGTCGGATAATATTCTGTAATTTCGCCAGTCTTTCTATTTTTGTAAGCAGTGCAAAGCTTTATTGTTTCGAATGTGTCAAAAACATCGAGCTTAGTAAGCGCAATAGAAGAAATCCCTCCAACAAGCACGCTGTACTTTGCAATCACAGCATCAAACCAGCCGCAGCGTCTTGCCCTTCCAGTGGTTACGCCAAATTCCGCACCAATTTTTTGAATTTTTTCACCGGTTTTATCTAAAAGTTCCGTTACAAAAGGCCCTTCGCCAACCCTTGTAATATATGCCTTAAACACGCCAATAACTTCATTTATAGCTAAAGGTCCCATTGAAGCACCAACACCTGCCCCACCACCAACCGGATTAGAGCTTGTGACGAATGGGTATGTGCCGTAGTCAATGTCTAAAAGCACACCTTGAGCACCCTCAAAAAGAATGGCTCTGTTTCTTTTAGCTTCATTCAAAAGTTTTTGCCACTCAAAACATACATATGGCGCAAAAATTTCTCTATACTTGGCACATAAAGCCATGACCTCATCTTTTGAATAAGTGTTAAGATTGTAAACTTTATCGAGCATTTTGTTTTTTAATGGCAAAATCACATCAAGTTTTTCGCTCAATGTTTCTTCATTAAATAAATCTTCAACCCTTATTCCAATGCGTGCGTATTTATCAGTATATGTAGGCCCTATGCCTTTTTTAGTTGTTCCAATTTTATTTTTTCCAAGCGAATTTTCGCTGTATCCGTCCGCTTCTGTGTGCCATGGCATAGTAATATGCGCCAAGGGATGTACTTTGAGCGCTTTTTTAAAATGCTCTTCTGAAATTCCCTGAGCCATCAAATCGCTAATTTCTTTTTGAAAATCATCTGGCTTAATCACAACTCCTGCACCAACAAAGCAAGTTTTACCTTCGTATAAAATGCCAGATGGAACAAGGTGAAATTTATATTTTTTATCGTTGTAAACCACTGTATGGCCTGCATTTGAGCCCCCCTGATATCTTATTATGACATCAGCATTTGATGCCAACAAATCAGTAATTTTTGCTTTGCCCTCATCGCCAAACTGGGCGCCTACTACAACGGTATTTTCCACACTATTACCTTTCTACAAAGTCTGTAAGCTGTTTTGAAAGATTTTAAAATTTATCCTCCTCACCTATTTTACTATAAAAAAATTTGTAGTAAAATCGACTTATGTTAAAGCTTTTTAATACACTTTCAAAAAAATCAGAAGAATTCAAGCCGCTTACCCAAAATACAGTTAAAATGTATGTTTGTGGCCCCACAGTTTATGATAAGGCACACCTTGGGCACGCCAGATGCTATATCACATGGGATGTTTTGTACAGATATCTTAAATTTTCAGGATATGATGTTACCTACTGCAGAAATGTAACAGATATTGATGATAAAATCCTAAAAAAAGCAGATGCAATGGGGGTTTTGCCAGAGGTTGTAACAAAAGAATTTTATGAAAGTTTTATAAATTCAATGAAGGGCTTAAATGTCTTAAACCCTGATATAGAGCCAAGGGCAACCAAAACAATCGGCGAAATGATTGCTATGACAAAAAAACTGATTGACTCAGGCTTTGCTTACCCTGTTGATGGAGATGTTTATTTTGAAGTAGCTAAATTCCAAGATTACGGCACGCTTTCAGGCCAGCCAATTGATGACTTGATGTCAGGCGCAAGGGTGGAGGCTGACAACAAAAAGCGCTCCCCGCTTGATTTTGCACTTTGGAAAAAGGATGAAAAACACGGATATAAAAGCCCTTGGGGCATAGGCAGGCCAGGATGGCATATTGAATGCTCTGCAATGAGCAAAAAATATTTGGGAGAAACCCTTGATATACACGCGGGAGGAGCAGATTTACAGTTTCCGCATCATGAAAACGAGAGGGCGCAGTCAGAATGTGCTAATGGCTGCAAATTCGTCAAATACTGGCTGCACAATGGTTTCGTGACCATCAACAAAGAAAAAATGTCAAAATCTCTTGGCAATTTTTTAACTATCGATGATGTCTTAAAACGCTATAATTCAAATGCCATCAGGCTTTTCATCCTCACAAATCATTATAGAATGCCTGTGGAATTTAATGATGAAGCCCTAAATGCCGCAAACACCGGAGCAAAGAGACTCATTAATAGTGTAAAAGACTACTCCAACAAGGCTATTGACGAAAATGATTATGACAGCGAAGCTCTTTTTGTATTTAAAGAAGCCATGGATGATGATTTAAACACAGCAAAGGCACTGGCTGTCTTGTTTTCGCTAGTTAATAAACTTAAAAAAGCAGAGTTTTCGAATGATATAAATGGCGAAAAACACTCTGCCAAAGCTTCTTTGGTACAAAAAACTGCCAACACAATAATCATGCTTGGTGAAGTTTTGGGATTTAATTTTAGCCTAAAAGACAAGCAGAAGCTGAATTTAGAAGATTTACAGGCAAAAATTTTACCCCTATATGAAGAATTTGGTTATGATGATTCTATTAACCCAAAAACCTTGCTGAATAAGCTTTTAGAGGATAGGAACCACGCAAGGACTGATAAAGACTGGGCAAAATCTGATTTAATAAGAGATAAACTTTTAGCGGTCGGCATTGTTGTAAAAGATTCTAAAGATGGCTCAAAGTGGGAATTAGCCTGAATATTTGAGGTTTAAGATGGCTGAAATTAAGCAGGGAAAACTTTTTATAGTTTCGACACCCATTGGAAACCTCTCCGATATTACGTTCCACGCCGTGGAGACTTTAAAAAACGTTGATATCATCGCCTGCGAGGATACAAGGAATACCAAAATTCTTTGTGAAAAATATGACATCAAAACACCCCTTGAAAGCTACCATAAATTTTCTGAAAGCGAAAAGAGTATCCGATTTATAAATTGTCTAAAAGCTGGTAAGAACGTAGCTTTGGTGTCTGATGCAGGTACGCCTTTAATATCAGATCCTGGCGTGAAACTTGTTCAAGAAGCACGTTTTTCGGGTATTAAAGTGGTGCCAATCGTTGGAGCATCAGCAATTATGGCGTTACTAGCCTCAATACCCAGGCAGAGCGAGGATTTTAAGTTTATTGGTTTTCTTCCAAGGGTAAAATCTCAGATTGAAAACCTTCTAAAGGCAAATGCAGCAGAGAATTTAGTGTTTTATGAGAGTGCAAACCGTCTGATATCAACACTTAAGACAATTGCACAAACCCAAAAGGACCGTAAAATAGCAATTGGACGCGAGTTAACGAAAAAATTTGAAGAAATAAAGATTGATTACCCCAAAAACCTTCTTGAATACTATAATTCGCACGTATTAAAAGGCGAAATTGCTTGTATGGCCTATGCTTTGGATGAAAAATCTGTACTTCAAAATGACTTGAAAGACAGAATTTCGCTACTTAAGGGGCTGAAACTCTCTAATAAAGACATTGTCAGCGTGCTTAATTCGTTATATTCTTACTCTAAGAATGATATTAAGGATTTTTTATTAAAAAATCCGGATTAATAAAAATCCGGATTTTCCACGTATAAAAACGGGCTCAAATATCATTATAGAATGGCTTTTGGCCTAATCTTACATATTTTAAGCCAATTTTTTCTTAATGTCAGCTTCAACTTTTTCAAAAATTTGCTTAACATTTGTAATATCTTTTGCCGAACCCTGCGCCATAGAAGGTTTTCCACCACCTTTACCTCCCAAAAAGGCCGTTATTTCTGAAACTAGGGCCCCTGCACTTATTCCTTTTTTAACAAATGCATCACTCACTTTGACTATGACAAAACCCGCATTATCAGGCTTTTTAGAGCATAAAATTATGATAGATTCGCCAAGTTTTTTGGCAAACATTTCTAAGCCAAATTTCAATGCATTAGAATTATGGTCTTCAATCAGTGATATAAAGAGTTTTCCGGTTTTACCATCCGCCAAAGGCACATCCTGAGCTCGATTTGCCAAAGTTTCAAATCTGCTATTGGCGATTTGAGCCTCAAGCTCTTGTATGCGGGCATTTTGAGCTTTATTTTCTTCTGTTAATTTTTCAATTTTTTCCGCTACCTCATCAGTTTTAAGCTTATACTTATGGGCTATATCATCGATTTGTCGGGCTTTTTGGGCTAGATAATCAAAGGCAGAATTTGAACATAAAATCTCTATACGCCTTACCCCAGCTGAGCTTGCGCCTTCTGAAACGATTTTTGCTAGCCTTATATCTTTTGTGTTTGCACAGTGGCAACCGCCGCAAAGTTCCTTAGAAACGCATTTTCCAGGATTATTTTCATCGAAAAAGCTTACTACACGAACTTTTTCACCGTATTTCTCGCCAAAAAGCGCCATAGCACCGGAATTTTTAGCCTCTTCTATATCCATAATTTCTGTTTTACCAGCCAGGCCTTCATTTATCCAAAAATTAATCAGGGATTCAGTTTTGGCGATTTCATCCTTTGTCATGGCGCGCTCAAAGGAAAAATCATACCTTGTTCTGTCGGGCTCCACCTGAGAACCAGCCTGATGCACCTCTTTCCCGAGTACAGAGATTAATGCAGCCTGCAATAGATGGGCTAATGAGTGATGCTTTTGGGTTTCAGCTCTTTTTGCGTTGTCAATTCTTGCCATTACAGAATCTCCCTTGCATATTGCACCTTTAACCCTGTGGGCAAAAACATTTTGTACCTTGAATGTCTTTAAAACCTCTATAGTTTCAGCGTTTGAGAGTTCCAAAATTCCTGAATCACCTACCTGGCCACCACTTTCAGCGTAAAATGGTGTCACATCCAGTATAACATCTGCGATATCATCTTCGTTTGTACAATCAACCTCTTCGCCATTTTTAATTATAGCCAAAACCTTTGCTTTGGCTTCATTTTGAGTGTATCCAACAAAGTTTGTTGCAGGTTTATCAGCATAATTTTTGTCATCCGCTAAAACTACCTTCTGCATTGAGTTTCGAGCGCGTTCCCTTTGTTCTTCCATTAATTTTTTAAACGCTGCTTCATCAACATCTATAAAATTTTCGTTTGCGATTTCTTTAGTCAATTCTAGCGGAAAGCCGTATGTATCATAGAGTTTAAAACAATCTTCTCCTGAAATTAGCTTACTGTCAGACTTTT
Source organism: uncultured Candidatus Melainabacteria bacterium (assembly GCA_949741915.1). Lineage (GTDB taxonomy): Bacteria > Cyanobacteriota > Vampirovibrionia > Gastranaerophilales > Gastranaerophilaceae > MGBC122484. The sequence continues at coordinate 34,122 of CATJOM010000105.1, forward strand.
TAGCATTAGTTAAAATTTCTTCCATTAAATTATAGCCGCGTTGAAGAGTTAATTTAAATCTCTCCTCCTCTAGAAGCACTGCCCTCTGTATCTTTTCAGCTTTTTCAGATAGCTCTGGGTATGCATTTTTGTAAAGTTCAATAACCTTATCCACAACAGGTTTCAAGAAAGGAAGCTCTAAGTTCAGCATATAGCCATGCCTTAGAGCGCGTCTTAAAATCATCCTCAAAACGTAACCCCTGCCTTCATTCGAAGGTGTAATGCCATCCGCAATAAGGAATGACACACATCTTGCATGGTCTGTAATAATTCTTAATGAAATATCTGTTTTTTCATCTTCACCATATTTTTTACCTGAAATTCTGCAAACCTCATCCAAAATTTGCCTTAAAAGGTCTGTTTCAAAGGTGGAGGCGACATTTTGGCACACCATTGCAATTCTTTCTAGGCCCATTCCTGTATCCACATTTTTCTTTTCAAGGGGTACAAGATTGCCTTTTTCATCTTGGAAAAGCTCTGTGAATACGAGATTCCAAATTTCAACCCACCTGTTGCACTCACATGTTGCGATTGAACAGTCATCAGAACACTTTAAGTGCTCACCTAGGTCATAATGAATTTCGCTGCATGGCCCGCAAGAGCCCGAAATGCCAACAGGACCCCAAAAATTATCCTTTTTACCCTTTTTTAGGATTCTTTCCTTTGGCACGCCGACTTTTTGCCAAATTTCACCGGCTTCGTCATCATTTTCGTATATTGTAATCCAGAGCCTATCTTTATCAAGACCTAAATAATTTGTTACAAAATCCCATGACCAGGGAATAATTTCTTCCTTAAAATAGTCTCCAAAGCTGAAATTGCCGAGCATTTCAAAGAAGGTATGATGCCTTGGGGTTCTTCCCACGTTTTCAATATCAGAATCTTTACCGCCGGCACGGGCACATTTTTGGCATGATGTAGCACGGTGCGGCTTATAGGGCGGGGTTTCAATTCCCAAAAAATATGGTATAAACTGAACCATACCAGCAGTTGTAAGCAGTATTGTCGGATTATTAGGCACAAGCGATGAGCTTTTTACCCTTGTGTGCTGATGTTTTTTTTCAAAAAAGTTTAAAAATGCTTCCCTTATTTCATCACAGGTTTTTGGCATATTTTCCATATTTTCCCCTATTTTTAATCATTAAACTTAACCCGATTTTACCATAAAAAAATATACCAATATAACTTAATTGTAATAATGTACGATTGATTGTATAATTATAAATTATGGAGGAAATTAGAAAAAATATTGATGCAATTGTTGTAGGTGCAGGCCCAGCCGGGATTAGCGCTGCTCTTGCGATAAGAAGAGGGGGCAAAAGCGTTGTGGTGCTTGAAAGGGCATCAAATGCAGGCACTAAAAATATGTTTGGCGGTGCGGTTTATTTAAATTCTATAAAATCAATCCTGCCAAATTCCTTTCAAAATGCACCGTATGAAAGGTTTATGGCCCATCATACATATTCTTTCCTAAATGAGAAAGGCTCTGTTAATATAAAATCTTCAGATTATGAAGACAAAACAACGGCAACCGTCATGAGGCCTAAATTTGATGCCTGGCTTTTAGAAGAGGCTAAAAAAGAGGGTGTTTTTATTGCACCAAAAACGCTTGTTAAAAAATTAATATTTAAAAACGGTGCAGTTGTTGGCGTTAAAACCGAATTAGAAAAATATTATGCGCCGATAGTAATTTTAGCAGATGGCGTAAATTCCCTTCTTGCAAAAGAAATTGGGTTAAAACGCGAATATTTTCCAAAGGATGTTGTTTTATCTGTTAAAGAAACTCTGAAACTTGATAAAAATATATTAGAAGAAAGATTTCACCTTCAAAAAGGCTCTAATGAAGGGGCCATGTATGAATTTTTCGGGGGGCTTTCAGGTTTTTGTAAGGGGGACACCAAGAAAAAACGAACCGTAGTGCCTTTTGCAATTGGTTTTTTATACACTTTTAAAGACACAATCTCAATCGGCCTTGGCGTATCTCTGGAAGATTTGTGCGAGTATAAGACAAAACCATATGAAATATTGGAAAAATTAAAATCGCATCCAGATGTTAAAAATTTGATAGAAGGGGCAGTTGAATCAGAATATTCAGCACATTTAATTCCTGAGGGCGGATATAACAATCTGCCAAAACTATATGCAAATGGCGTAATGGTGGTTGGTGATGCTGCAGGCCTTATAAATAGTGCACATTTTGAAGGTACAAATTTTGCCATTGAAAGTGGAAAGCTTGCAGGAGAGACTGCTGTAATAGCACTTAATTTAGGGAATTACAGGCATAATATCTTAAAAATTTATGAAGATAAACTCAAAAAAAGTTTTATTTTCAAAGACATGAAAGCATACAGAAATGTAGTTGAAACCATTTACAAGAGAAAAAAATCCATGCTTAAATATTACCCTGAAAAAATGGGAGAATTTTTTGAACTCATAAATCATGTTGACAATATACCCAAAAAGCAGAAATTCAGAGGCTTTATAAGAAAATTTTTCACAGAAAGAAGCATTGTTGAATTATTCAGAGACTTCAAGGCAGCACTTAAATTATTCATAGATATCATATGCTAAAACGCTTCTTACATTAAAACCAAAATCATTAAGGGAAAGAAAATTGGATATAGAAAAAAAACTCATAAATGTTAAATATATAACAGATAAAACCAGCCATCTAATATTAAACCAAGAGATTTGCAAAGTTTGTGAAGATAAAGTTTGCCTAAATATTTGCCCTGCAAATGTGTATAAACAGTGCGTTTCAAACGAAAATGAAACAGAGGGCACTAAAAATAATGATACAATAGAGGTGGAGTATGAAAATTGTCTTGAATGCGGCGCATGTAAAATCGCATGTCCGTATGGCGCAATTGAATGGAGATACCCTTCATCCGGCTCCGGCGTGATTTACAAATTCAGCTAAATTATCCGCCTTTTAAGCCTTTAATGGCTCACTAAATTATTATGCATGTAAACAACGAGGAGAATAAATATGTCAAATGAATACTTTTCACGCTGGTATGACAAAGACCCTGTTCTTTCCATGTCAATGAGAACTCTAGCAAATTCCGATGATGCAAGCCAAATCGCGGTTGCACTTAATTTAATCAAAGTAATTATAGAGCACAATATTGATAATAATGAGTTTTCAAATATTGAAGATATTATGGGCGCTGTTGAGGATGGCCTCATCCAAAAAGGTACAAATAGATGGTATGACCTTGATGCCACTATAAGAACAGCTATTCAGATGCTTGAAAAATGCTCAAATGAAACAAGACAAAAGGTAGCTCTTGATATGGCACAGCTTGTTATTGAAAAAATCGTTCAGGATGCTGATACCATGTCTGATGAGGATGCAATTGAAGCAAGTGTATTAGACCTTGACGAGGAAGAACAAGTTCAAGAATAGCCCATGAATGATGTTCAGAGGTTTGAAAGTTTAAAAAAAACCATAGAAAATGACCCTGCAAATTTTCAGGCAAGGCGCGAGCTTGCTGTTATGTGTCTTGATTTGGGGTTTGATGCTATGGCATTAAAGCATCTGAATTATCTAAAAAATATATTCCCAGATGACGCAAATCTTTATTTTAACATTGGAATATGCTGGGAAAAATTAAAAGAATATAATTATGCGCTTGATTCTTACAAAAAGGCTGTAGAGCTTCGCAAGGATGAACCGGATTTTATTTATAATCTTGCACTGGCATATGAAAATTCAGGGATGGATGATGAGGCACTTGCTCAGTTTAAAAGGGTGATTTGTCTTGAAAATGACGATTCGAATTCCTTTTTTTGCATTGGGTGTCTTTTTGTTAAGAAAACAGACTACGACAAAGCAATAAAATGCTTTAAGAAAGCCATAGAATACAATTATAGTGATTATTTTGCTCATTTTCATCTAGCAAATGCATATAAAGCCACAGGTGAAATTGATAAAGCAATTGATGAGTATAAAAAGGTAATTCAGCTTTCTGCGAATTATTCCTGGGCTTATTTTAATCTAGCTCAGATATTCTATGAAAGAGAGCAATTTGAAAATGCAGTAATAATGCTAAATTTTACAATTGAAAAAAATCCCAAAGACAAGGAAGCTTATAGATTATTAGCACAGCTTTACATAAAGCTTAATGATATAGACTCAGCTCGAGATATCTTAAATAAAATGAGGAAAAATCTTTCAGAAAGCGGAGATTTTTATTTTCTTTATGGTAAAATTTATGAAACAAAAGGCGATTTTAAGGGCTATAAAAAATGTCTTGAGTTTGCCTTAAAGAATGAGGAAAGTTTATCTTTTAGCAAATATGCAATAATAAAAGAGTTAAAAGAATGCTCAGATTCTATTGATACCACAGACATTTCAGAGGCTGATTTATTTAGTGAAACATTCAAGAGTGAAGAATTAAAAGTGCAAAATCCTAATGAGCAGAGTAATAATTTTGATGACAATCCTCATACGACACAAAATGCTTCACAAACTGGAATTTCAACCATAGAAAACAATAACATCGATGGCAGTAAATCTTCAGATAAACCTTCTGAACAAAATAATGATTCAATAAATGAACCTACACACCCCAAAAATTCAACACCAAATGTTAAAAAGGAAACTTCTTCTGAAAAAGATGAGGAATTTGGGGAAGATGATTTTATAAACACCAAAAATACAGATGGTGAAAACCAACATGAGAACAAAGAAGAATCTGCTAGTGAATATATGGAAGATAACTCCAGCAAAGAGCGTGGCCTTGCTGGTTTGAAGGATAACGACGAAGAAAATAACGAAGAAGAAGATGATGAAGAAGAAGATGATGAAGAAAATGAAGATTATCTTGACGAAGAAAACACTATTCAGCCTAGTTTAAACCCTGATGAGGATGACGAGGATGAATATGAAGAAGATGATGATGAAGATGAGGAAGATGAATAATGCCAATATTTAATAATGACATTAAATATTTTCTTTCCATGAGCAACATTTGCCTTACAAATCCTCTTTTTAAAGCAAAGCTTTTTGAATATTTTGACTTTGACATCAAGAAAACTTTTGAAGCCTCAAGCAATGATTTAAAATTAGCCTCAAAATATTTTGATGAAACCTGCGGTCATATTACAGTTCCTAGAAATTTTTTAAAGGAGCGGGATTCAATTAACCCAGATGAGGTTTATGGGGAATTTATATGTATCGCACAAAAAGAAGACATAGGCTTTGTTTCATACAATGAACCGCTTTATCCTAAGGAACTTAAAAATATACCAGATTTTCCCTTGGGGCTTTATTACAAGGGCAATTTTGACGATGTTAATTTCGAAAGGGCAATTGCATTTGTTGGTTCAAGAAAGGCATCACTTTATGCCAAAGAGGCACTTCATAAAATAATTTCAGAATTCAAAGGACTTGATATTGTTATTGTTTCAGGGCTTGCTGAGGGAATTGACGCTAAAAGCCACAGAAGTGCTATTGAAAATAATCTTAAGACAATCGCCGTGATAGGTTCTGGATTTAAGTTTCAGTATCCCTCAACAAATAAAGACCTGTATAACAAGATTCCAGATGGTTTTGGACTCATATTTAGCGAGTACCCTTATGAGACACCGCCTATGCCTTATCAATTCCCGCAAAGAAACAGGATTGTGACAGGAATTGCATTCGGCACAGTTGTAGCCGAGGCCAGAATGAAATCAGGCGCTATGATTAGCGCAAGACTGACTTTAGAAAATAACAGAGAATTAATGTGCATTCCTGGGCTAATCTCAAACCCAAATACTGAAGGAATTTACCATCTTTTAAAAAATGGAGCTTCAATGGTGACGAATGCTTGTGATATTATAGATGCCATGAATTGGGATATTGCGGTGAAAAGGGAGGAAAAAGCACCCCTGAACGATGTTGAAAGACTTCTTCTTGATGAGATTTCAACTGATTCAAAAAATATTGAAGATTTGAGCACAAACCTCAACATGGATATTAATGATTTAATGGTGAACTTGACATCAATGGAACTTAAAGGTTTAATAAAACAAGCCGGCGGAAATTATTTTATTTCGGGCTAAAATTTTGATATTATTATAATTTATGGCGAAGATATGGCAAAAGCAACAGTAAAAAAGACTACAACAAAGGCAGCGGGCAAGACCGCATCTAAAGCGGGCGAAAAGAAGGAGAGCGCAAAGGGTAAAAACCTTGTAATAGTAGAGTCTCCGGCAAAATCCAAGACAATTAAGAAAATTTTGGGAAATGAATACATTATTGAGGCAAGTTTCGGGCACATTAGAGACCTTCCTCCAAAGGGCCTTGGCTTTGATGTTGAGGATGATTTCAAGCCCACATTTGCCATAATTCCAGAAAAGCAAAAGGTTGTAGACAATTTAAATAAAATCGCAAAAAATGCTGACAAAATATTCCTCGCATCCGACCCTGACCGCGAGGGAGAAGCCATTGCCTGGCATATAAAAGAGGTTTTAAAGGTGCCTGAAGATAAAATATTCAGGATAGTATTCAATGAAATCACCCCAAAGGCCATAAAAGATGCTGTTATTAATTATCATGAAATTGATATGCTAAAGGTGAAAGCTCAACAGACAAGGCAAATTTTAGATAGACTTGTAGGGTTTAAGATAAGCCCCATCCTATGGGAAAAGCTTAAGAATTACAGGCTTTCAGCAGGAAGGGTACAATCGGTTGCGCTTAGAATGATATGCGAAAGAGAGGCTGAAATTGAAGCCTTTGTGCCTGTTGAATATTGGAGTATTGATGCACTTCTTGCCAAAGATAATTTCCAGTTTCTTGCCGAATTATCAAGAAAGAAGGCAGGTTCTAAGGATGAGAAGATTGAAATAAAGAACAAAGATGAGGTCGATAAAATCCTAAAAGAGCTTGAGGGCGCAAAGTATCAGGTTTCAAAGATTACAACGAGGGATTCACAAAGAAAGCCGCAGGCGCCTTTTATAACATCAACTCTGCAGAGAGAGGCAAGCTCAAAGCTTGGCTATGGTGTTTCAAAAACTATGCAGATAGCGCAAAAATTGTATGAAGGTATTGAACTGGGCGAAGAGGGCGCAATTGGCCTTATAACCTATATGAGAACAGATTCTGTGAGGATTTCTGATGATGCAAGGGATGCTGCAAAGGAATATATAACGTATAATTTTGGCGAAAAATATTATCCAAAGACACCAAATGACTATAATAAGGGCAAAAAGAAGAATGTGCAGGACGCGCATGAGGCTATACGTCCTTCATATGTTGAAAGAACACCTGAGAGCATCAAAAAGTATCTTTCAAGCGAACAATACAGGCTCTATAAGCTTATTTGGTCAAGGTTTATGGCATCCCAGATGGAGAATGCCAAAATTAAAAATCATACAGTTGACATTGAGGCGAATGATTATATATTCAAAATTGGCTCCTCAAAGGTGGAATTTGACGGCTTTTTAAAGGTTTATCAGGATGATGAAGAAGAGGCCCAGATGAAATTCCCTGACCTTAAGGAAGGGGATATACTTGATTTTATTAAGCTTGATGCTAAGCAGCATTTTACCCAACCGCCGCCAAGGTTTTCAGAGGCTTCCTTGGTAAAACAGCTTGAAGAGTATGGAATCGGCCGCCCGTCTACTTATGCGCCGATTATTACAAAAATCCAGCAGCGAGGTTATGTGGAAAAACTTGATAAGGCCCTGAAACCAACAATTTTGGGCAGAACAATTTCAGATCAGCTTGTAAAACATTTTACTGATATTATGGATTATCAGTTTACAGCCTCAATGGAATTGAAACTTGATGATATAGCAGATGACAAGGCAGAGTCTGTAAATGTTTTGAAGGATTTTTACGCACCGTTCAGCAAAACCGTTGAAAGCGCCAAAACCAATATGGAAAGGGTAATCATAGAATCTGATGTGGTTTGCCCGAATTGCGGCAAGAAGATGGTTGTAAAAACAAGCCGTTTCGGCAAGCAATTTTTAGGATGCCAAGGATACCCTGAATGCAAGACTATGATGCCATTAGAGGGCGGCGAGGCAAAAGCGCCAGCACAAGATGAAGAAACCGATGTAAAATGTGAAAAATGCGGCGGCAAAACTGTAATTAAAACCGGGCCGTACGGGAAATATTACCAGTGCCTTGATGAAAAGTGCAAGGCAAGAAAATCCATTGTGATTTCATCCGGCGTAAAATGCCCAAAATGTACTGATGAAGGCCGTGATGGCGAGTTAATCCAGAGAAGATCACGGTATGGTAAAACATTTTATGGCTGTTCAAAGTATCCTGACTGCGATTTTGCCGTGTGGAATGAGCCAACCGGCGAAAAATGTCCTGATTGCGGCAGTTTGCTTGTTAAAAAATTCTTAAAGAGCGGAAATAAGATTGGCTGCTCAAGCAAAACCTGTAAATTCTCTAAGCCCATGGCTGATGATGAGGCGTGAAAATCTTATCAGGTGAATATTTTACGTAGCATAAAATCTGAAAAACCTTGATGGATAAGCTTATTAGCTGTCGGTTAAAATGACATGTGAACCCCGTGGCCGGATGCAACAAGGAAATCACGCAAACAGGGTATTGTTAAAGTCCTTGTACTAAGGGATATTGAGGTATTTATACACTAATAGAGTAAAAAAAGATGAAAGACAATAGCAAAAAAGATACATATTATAAATTTGGAATCATTGGATATCCCCTCGGGCACTCATTAAGCCCAGTAATGCACAATGCAGCGCTTAAATCTTTGGGCCTAAAGGGTGAGTACCAGATACTTGAAACAAGCCCCGAGGATTTAATTGACAGAATAAAGATGCTAAAGAGGGATAATTTTTTCGGCTTTAATGTCACAATTCCGCACAAGGTGCCGGTTTCACTTTTTTTGTCGAAGGTGGATGAGTATGCAAACCTGGCGGGGTCTGTTAATACGGTGAGAATTCTTGAAGATAAGTCCTTAGAGGGGTTTAATACAGATGTTTACGGCTTTGTGAAACCCTTAGAAAATATTGATTTAAAGGGCAAAAAAGGGGCGGTGCTTGGCACGGGCGGTGCTTCAAGGGCTGTTATTGTAGGGCTAAAGAGCCTTGGTGTCACTGAAATCAGCCTGTATACCAGAAATATTATTGATTCGCACAGGACGGCTGAAAGTTTCAGGCAAAAATTTCCCGATGCGAAGATAAATCTTGTGCAGAATGAGTTTTTGACGTCTTTAGAGGAATTTTCAATTGTCGTCAATACTACGCCTTTGGGGATGAAGGGCAAGTTTATTGATGAGAGCCCTGTTGGCGATAACACCATAAGAACACTTTCTAATGACGGGGTTATTTATGATATTGTGTATAATCCCTTAAAGACAAAGCTTATACGGCAGGCTGAAAAGGCCGGCAAAAAAACTATTGGCGGGATTGATATGCTTGTGCACCAAGGGGCAAGGGCGTTTGAGATTTGGACAGGGAAGGCGCCAAATACAGATAAGATGAAGATTGCAGCACTGGAAAAATTGTGCGGATAGCGTGCGGTTTGGTTTGAAAAGTTGCAAAACAGTCTATAGAATAATTATGCACCCACCCTTTTTTATGTGTAGAGACTTCCATTACAAGAAAGCAGAATCGATACCTATCGATATTTGCTACGATTTTATTTTATAAAAATTTTGCTTAAATTTAAGCTTTAGTTAATGAACTGTTTTTATGATTATGCTTGGTGTTCTGATTAAATTACATAAATTTTAAAGGGGCTTATGATTTTTGTCATAAGCCCTTCGCAATAATATTGTCGGTTTCTAAATTTGCAATATTTTTGTCCTCCAAGCTACTATTTCGGTTGGGGCCTTCAAACTTGTTTTGAATTTTTCTTCTAAATCAGTTACTGCTTCTAAGCCATTTTTAGCAGCTTTTATTTGTTTGTCGGCCTGTTCAGAAGGATATATTTTTCTAATTTGTTCTTCTCCACCAAGTATGCGATTTAGCTCAGCCTTTCTATCTGATAACTTTCCGCAAGTTGTTGTGTTTCTATCCGCATTGGCCCATATTGTAACATCTTCCAGGCGTTGTTTAAATTTCTCAACATCTGTTTTGAATTGTTCATCAACCTCTTTGTGAAGCTTTTGTGCATTTTCATACATCTTTTCAGCTTCTTCCACCTTGCCCTGCTCTTTTAGGCGTTCTGCTTCGGTTTCAAGATGCCTTGCTTCTTCATCTTGTTCTTTATTAATATGGCAAGAGATATCTTTTAGGGCTCCCTTTTTGTTATCTACAAAAAGTGCATTGTATCCTACACATTTTGAATTTATGCCACCTTGTTTTAGTTTAAATATCCATATATCAAAACCTTTCGCAGTGCTTGCTAAATCATAAGAATTCACCTTGTTTCCTAAAATCTCATCAACTGCGTCCTGGTTTTCTTTGCTTTCGCACATAACACCTTGAAAGCTTACATTGGTATTTTGTTTCACATTATTCTTACTTGCGTTATTCTTTACCGTAAAAGCATTGTAATTGTTATAGTTTGAGCCTATTCTCATTTCTTATTTTTCTCCTTTTTCAGCGAATACAATTTATGTTGTTAATGTATTTTTATTAAAACAGGTGAATATTATTTTTTGCTACTGTAGGGGTATTAAAAAAATAATTGTAACAAATATTAATATATAATTAATATATCTGTTATATATATTTTAAACGTGGAATTATATAAGTGGTTA
>CATJOM010000106.1 GCA_949741915.1 uncultured Candidatus Melainabacteria bacterium
TTCTCAATCGCATCTATGCGTTCATTAAGGCGTTTTTCGAGTGCATCCATACGTTTCTCAATCGCATCTATGCGTTCGTTGAGGCGTTTTTCGAGTGCATCCATACGTTTCTCAATCGCATCTATGCGTTCATTAAGGCGCTTCTCAAGAGCATTGATGCTTTTTTCCATTTTCTTATCCAAACGATTATAGAAAAACCACAAAAAGGCAAGGATTGCAATCAATTGCGGGATATTCATTTGTTCTAAAATGTTTAAAATTGTTTCCATTCTGTCTCCTAAAGATAATTATAACAGGAAAGAATACGAGCTGCAATATATGATAAATAAGCACCATTTAGCTCAATGAAAAATTATTCACAGAGGATAGTGTCAATTATTTCATCAACTTGTCTTGAAATTAAGCCAGCTATAATCAAGCCCTCGGGGCAGTTTTCATTTGCAAAGGGTATAAATAAGTTATTCAGAGTCCTTATTTCGTTTACAGAATCTTCAATTTCAAAGAGTTTTTTTCTTAAAAGCAGCGCTTCAGTCTCTTTTTTATTATTAGTATTTGACATGATACCTCCTAAAATTAATACTTTGTTAAAACAATTATATAACTTTTCAATAAATTTACAAGAAATAGTAACAAAATATTAATTTTGTTATAATTAAATTATGAAAAAAAAGATGACGCGTGTCGGAAACAGCTATGGCATAGTTTTGTCGCCCGTGCTCTTAGAGCTTATGGGGGCCAACCTGGAAAAATTAAAAAACACATATCTAACCATAGACTATGATTCCAACACAAAAACAATTCTTATAAGCAATCCTGAAATCGTAGAAAAATAAAAGGTACAAAAATCAGCCATTTTGATTATAAAATGGCACAATAATTTTGCGGAAGGTATAAAATTTCAGACCTGTTCAGGACAAAAAGCTAGCTTGCATTGCTTTGATGGCATAAACTGCAAGCTGAAAAGCTGCACACCAACAAACGGCCCTTGCCAAATAAAGTATCAATGAATTAAAGCTAAATTGTGTAAATGCTTTCCTTATCCACAAAAAGCACTAATTGCAAAAGCTTATATTGGCTTTATGCCTCTTGTCCTAAGTTATGGCAAGACAAAAGGTTAATTACTTCTTTAGCGAGTTTCTTGCTTGAAGCAGGATTTTGCCCAGTCACCAGCTTGCCGTCTATAATGGTACAAGAGAGCATTGGTGCGCCGGCTTCATATTCTGCACCAAGCATCTTTAGTGAATCTTCAAGAGAAAATGACACTTTGTCATCCATTCTGGATAATTTTTCTTCCATGTTGGAGTATGCAGTCAATTTTTTGCCGGAGACGAAAGGTTGACCTTCTGAAGTTTTTGCAGATAAAAGCCCAGCAGGGCCATGGCATACGGCGGCTATAACTTTATTTGCGGAAGCAAAATATGATACGATTTTTGCAAGCGTTTCATCTTTTGCTAAATCTACCATAGGGCCATGTCCGCCAGGCAAAAACAAGGCATCAAAATCTTTATAGTCTATTATATCTAATTTTTCAGTGTTCAAAAGCATGCTCTTAGAATCTTCATATTTTTCATCTTCACTTTTCGGATCAATTGGAACAGGTCCACCCTTTGGGCTTATAACTGTTACTGTAAAACCATTATTTATAAATTCCTTATAAGGCACTGCAAATTCTTCAAGCCATAAGCCTGTATCAATATCGCCTATTTTATCTGCACTTGTTGCTACTATTAAAATTTTTTGCACCTTTTGTTCTCCTTTTTATTAAGTTTATAAAATAATTATAAGAATGTATCCTGTTTTAAGGCATCTACACCCAGGCAATATGTTGATGACAGAAGCAATAGCAATATGTTAAAATTATTTTATTTGGAGATTTTATGAGTAAAATTTTAGATATTTGGCAATATTTGCACTTCTTTTGAATGCAGGCTGCAGCCTTTCGGCTGATGGCGCAGTTCAAAATCTAGTTGATGAAAACTGGCAGTTTATATACAACAGAACAGTAGAAAACAAAAGCAATGATATAAAGGATACTGTAAATAAAACCCTTCAAGAACATTTGCCTGGCGCAAAAATTTTATCATTTGAAGAGATTGAACAAAATAATACTTCTTTTTATCGATGCAGCGTTTCTTATCAGAGTAACATCATAGATTTGTTAATAAACCCGAAAACCGGTGCTATTACAGGGGGTTTACAGAGTAAGCCAGAACCAAACCCAGACAAAGATGAATTGACAGCTGGATATATAGATAAAAATTTTGTTAAAGAAAGTACAGAAGAAATCAACAATATATTGAAGCAAACTATGCCAGGTGCTTTATTAGATAAGGTAAAGTACAACAAAAAAGATAACTCTGTAGATGGTTTTGTTTTATATCAAGACTTGAAATATTACTTTAAAATAAACGCTGCAAATGGAAATATTTTAAAGATGGAGCCTTTGAATTAATATAAGATTTTTCTTAAATTTTCAATCATTCTTTCAGCAGTTTTAAGCTTTATTTCAATGCAACCTGCCGCTAGCAGATTTACATCTTTAGCAAAATTTTCAGGTAGAATTTTACAATTTTTCAGTGCAAAATCCACAAGTCTTTTTTCACCTGGATGCAATATTTTGTTTTTAGCAAAAATGACATCAAAATAGCTCGCTAAAAATGCCGCTGTTCTGTGGTTAACACTAATAAAATCATCCCTCTTTATTGCGGAGTCTAGCTGATCAAAATACGAAAACATTGAGTCTTTAAGATATGCAAAATTCTTCTTAATTATATTTTCTGAAAGCCTTTTTGGGTAAGGAGTATTTGTTTTATCCTGCAATTTTTTAAATCTGCCTTCTTTATCATATAAAATTTCTGATTTATTTATATTATCAACAAAGCAGGTAGTATAACCCATTGAAGAATTGTGGTATAGCCAGGTATTATCAATGCTTCTTTCTATATCATCAAAAATGCGGTACATAATATCTACAGGCTTTCCAGTTTCTGTTATTACAAAGGTATCACCAGGCTCAAAATAGGTATTATTAATCTCAGGATTTTCTGAATACTTAATGGCAATCTGCCTTCTTAAGACTAAATCAGGCATTTTTAAACAATAAATGTATATATCAAAATCTGAGTTATTATCGTCACATTTTACAGCAGAAGAACCGCCAAGCACTATTGATTGAACTTCATTTAAAGCGCTAAAATCAGCAACTATGCTGTTTAATATATCCTGATTATTCATTTTCAGATTATAGCACAATATTAAACAGTTAGTTTAAACCCGCAGAATGAAGCTCATTTAGAATTTCTTCGATATGACCATCAACCTGTACATTATACCAGGATTTTACAACCTCACCATTAGAATCAATAATAAAGGTTGATCTTATTATACCCATAAAACCTATGCCATATGCCGGTTTTTCGCCCCAAGCACCAAAGAAATCAATAAATTTTTTGTCAGGGTCAGAAAGAAGTATAAAATTTAATTCCTCGTTTTTCATAAACTTTTTATGACTTTGAATGGTTTCCCTGTTTACACCAACAACGCGCGCAGGCATAAGGTATTTTACATTATCGCGAAAATCTCCAGCTTGTATTGTACAGCCAGGTGTACCATCATTAGGATAGAAATATAATATTGTAATTTTTCCTAAAAAATCATCTGGTGTAAATATAGTTTCTACGCCATTTTCCGTTATGCCGTCAACTTCACATTTTTTCATAGATTTTATATTCATAACCATTATGTTGTAGCACATTTAAAGCTGTTTTCACATAAGACAGCCTGATAATATCCAAGGATTGATTTAAATCCATATGGCTGGTATAATTTTTTGTACACACAGTTCAGCAGCACTTGATGAACAAAGCTTATCAAAAAGAATATGCACATTGGTGAAGTTCTAGACTGTTCTACTATGATTTGACAATTAAATACATTTAAATCCGCGTAACTTAGGCAGTACTTAGTAAGGCGTTAGCTTACTAAAATATTATGTCACTTGTGATGTTCTAGACTGCTCTGTTTGCGGAATGACAATTGAATATCGTATGTCCGCGTAGTTCAGCAGGATAGAACGTCACCCTCCTAAGGTGAATGTCGGAGGTTCGAATCCTCTCGCGGATAGGTTTTAACACCCCCTTTCTGATTGCCTTCAGAAAGGGGATTGTTTTACTAGTATTTTATTATGGATATAAATAATTAGTTTGATATTTATACAAATTCGATATAGAATAATAATGTTATTTACAAAATGCAGAATTTATTATCAATAGGACATTTTGTCCTCTTTAAAGACTAATTATCTATGTTATAATAAATAATCCAAGGAGGATTAAAATTATGTCTTGCAAATGCAATAGCATTGTAAAACAGGCAGAAAATTTAAAAAACGCTAAAGGTAGAATTGATATAATAGAACTTGCAAACAGCTTAGGACTTAAGGTATATACCACTGCTGAAATTTCTGTGCCATCTTTTATTGCATATGATAAAGAAAATAAATGTTATGAAATTTTTGTTAACTCTAAAGAAAAAGTAACAAGACAACGCTTCTCTGTTGCTCATGAGATAGCACATTTTATAGAGCATAAAGATAAAATTATGGAATTTGGCATTGTTGGAAGACAAAATGACTATTCATTATCAGCAAAAGAAGAAGCGCAGGCGGATACTTTAGCAGCAAATATTTTAATGCCTGAAAACTGCCTAGATGAATATTTAAAAAATGAAAATATTGGTCTTGATACCAAGATTGATTTAAATATTGTTCAAAAAATAGCCAAAACATTTGAAGTATCTTTAATATCTGTCATTATGAGGTTAAGAGGGCTAGGGTATTATGTCAAATACATCGAACTCTATTAATTGCACAAATTCAATAACGCGTCCTTCTGATATGACGGAAAGAGTGACAGATTTACAGCTCAGAGAACAGACCGATGGCTACAATAGAAAAAATGTTCTTTTGTGGTTTTTAACAGTGGCATCAATAGTTATATTGAGTGTATTAGGCGGAGGTTTGCTATTAACAATCTGCACAAACCCCAGCATATTTAACAGGATTCTGGATCAGTTTATTAACAATATTGCCTTTATAATTGTTTCTGTTTTTGCAATATTGGGCATTAAAATACCTATTGCAAAATCCAACTAATTTCTAAGGGTAGCAGATTGAAGAATGAAATATTTAAAAAATTCAATGGATACTTAAGCACAAGAGTTTTTTTCTTTTTTTGCATTTTTATGTTTGTGAACATAGTTGGCAATATTAATTCCTATAGTTTAGTTGTTGATATTTTATCACAGCTTAAGGTTCAGTATTTTTATATAGGAATATTGTTCACTATTGCATTTTTATATTTATCCTTTGTGAACAAAAAGTTTATAGCCGGAGTGGTGCTATCAGCCTTAATTACAGGATTCAATTACATTGATGTATCATCTTCATATACACAATTTCATTGGAACTGTACAACAAGAATTCCAGCAAGTAATTTAAAAATAGGCTTGTTTAACGTACTTACAAGTAATGCCAAATATCACCTTTTGCTGAAGGAAATTAAGACTAATAACCCTGATATTGCTATATTACAAGAGGTAGATAAAAACTGGCTTCAAAATATCGAGGAGCTTAAAGAAAATTATCCAAATTTTATAGAATATCCAAGAGGGGATAATTTTGGTATAGCAATATATTCTAAAATACCGCTTGATGATAAAAAAATCGAATATTGGAGCAATTATAAAATTCCTGTAATAAGCGCAAAGATACAAAAGGGTAATAAAATTATTAAAATATACGGCAGTCATACCCTTCCGCCAACAAGCAAAAGCTACATCTTAACAAGGAATGAAATGCTTAAAAAAATCGGCAAAATTTTAGACCAAGCCAACATGGATAAGGAACATATAATTGTAGCAGGGGATTTGAATACTACATTTTTCCCAAGAGCATACAGACTTGCCAATCCATCGTTGAATTCCGCAGCAATCCATGATGCACTAAGATATGCGCCAAAATTTAAGGGAAGCTGGAATACTGCTTTTCCGCCATTTTTAAGAATTACACTTGAGCACATACTAAGCACGGAGGATATACAGCCTATAAATGTTAGGTTTGGACAAAACATAGGAAGCGACCATCTTCCTGTATTTGCAGAGTTTGATGTTTTAAATTTTTAATATTATAAAGCAGCGAAAAATTGTCTTATTTTCGCTGCTTTAGTCTAAATAATGCAATTAAATATTTAATAACTATCCATTTCAGCAAAAAGTCTTGCGCCTCTCATTTTTATATCATGCCAGATTTTTTCCTGCTCATTGTCTAATATGTTTTCAAAGCTTCTTTGGGCACTGTTGTGGATTTTATCGCGTTTTTGATATAAAACATC
Organism: uncultured Candidatus Melainabacteria bacterium; assembly: GCA_949741915.1. GTDB lineage: Bacteria > Cyanobacteriota > Vampirovibrionia > Gastranaerophilales > Gastranaerophilaceae > MGBC122484. The sequence goes on from CATJOM010000106.1 coordinate 6,390, forward strand.
AAGTTCTTCATTAATTTTTGCAAGTTTTTCAAACTGCATTTTTGCACTTATCTTTGAAAGTTTGACTGCCCTTGCTTCTTCGTGCTTGCCTCTAATCTGAGAACTTAATGATACTATCTCACCTTTAGCTTTTGTATAAATTTTATCTGCCTTGACCTGTTGCTTATCTGAAAGTTTTAATACGTCAATTATTTCCTGCCTTTTTGTTTCAAAATTTACAGCCTGGTTAGAAAAATGAGGATTATTATAGCTTTTCTTTGATGTTGGTGTTTCAGGCAGAGGTTTTTTTAGAACTGGCTTTTGAAAATCTTCAGGTTCACTTACTGTCCCGGCTAGCTTATTTTTTTTGGCCGCTTTGTTTGCATCTTTTGCCTTTTGTAATTCAGCTTTGCGGGCAGCTCTTTCTTCTTTTGCCTTAATTTTTGCTGCTCTTGCTTCTTGCTTTGCCTTGATTTTAGCAGCTTTGGCTTCTTCTTTTGCCTTCTTTGCATCTATCCTTTTTTGGAGTTTTGCTTCATCGTATGCAAATTTTTTATCAGCTATATCAAGTTCTGCTTCTGTTTCATCCCAAATTTTTGTTTGCCTTGCCTCAATTATATTTTTTTCCTTTGATTCTTTAGCCTTAATTAGAGTTACAGCGTTTTGCTCTTTAGCATAAATTTCGTTTAGCTTTTCTTCCTCTTTTGCCTTAATTTTGGCAATTTTAGCATCAGCCTTAGAAGTTATTGCATCTTTTTTTATTTGCGCCTTAGTTGTAACATTCTTTACATTTTTATAGGCTTCTGCTTGTATTTCTGATTTTTGTTGTGCGAATTTTAAATCATAGTTTTCTTTTCTTGATAATATTTTTTTCTTTTTTGCTTCATTATTCAGTTTTTTAGATTCTAGTGCAGATTCAAGCCTATCTTTCTTGACATCCTGAGAGACCTCTTTATTTATTGAGCCGGTTAGCGTGTTTGAAGCAAGAACGCTATTAAAAGAGGTAATTATTGCACAAAAACATATTAATAAAATTATATTTTTCATTTAAAACTCCGTATTTTATCCTTTGGAAAGATAATAACAAAAAATGCTCTTGAAACCAAGAGCATTTACTATATTATATAAAATAAGCTTTTTATGAGCTAAATGACATAAGCGCCTTTACTGAACGCGCCGTGTCCTGCACTTCTTGTTCTGTTTCAGAGTTTGCAAGTGTTTCTTCTAAAATCTCAATAGCTCTTTCTTTTTCTTTTAATGCAAGAAGTTCATTTATAGCAGTCATAGCTACTCTTGCAGAGAGATCATTTATGCCTTTTCCCTTATTTTTTATTACAATTTCCAATGATTCTTTTGAGTTTCTTTTAATTAAAGCGCGAGCAGTAAGTTCCCTTACTTCATCATTTGCATGGTTTGTCCCCAGCTCACATAAAACCCTTACAGAGTCATTATCTTCGTGTTTTCCTAATGCTTCAATAATATTACTAACTTTTTTTAATGACATAACAGCTCCTTTATTATAAACCCAAATCATCTATACGGTTTGCAATTCATCTTTAAACATGGTTTCAAGCTCGCTCACTGGACGCTTTTGCAAGTTTGATACAGAATCTTTAAATAATCCTGTAAAAGTTATCTCTGTTTTGCTTAATTTGTCCCAGGCATTTATAGTGTTTTCCTTTATTCTATTGCCAAAAGAAATGGCGGATTGCTTAAATGAATTAAATCTGCTTTTTGTTGCAATCCAAGCACTTGCAGCCAACTTGCCTGCCTTTTTAAAAGCTTCACTTCTACTATTTGTTTCATTTTTTTCAGCCTTAGGAGCCTGTGATTCAAAAACATCCATTTGTACAACAGCACCCTTAAACGTAAGACCAAATGGGTTTGTTGCACCTACTCCAGTATTTTCCTGTCGTTTTTGGGCTCTTTGTGCTTTAAATTGTTCAAATGCTTTCAAACTAGCCCTAAGCGGGGAAATCTTTTCCATACTTTTTATCCTTTTTTTAAAATTATATCCATCACTGATATATGACACATTAAAATTAACATAACTTAATATTAAGAAAATCATCTTATTGAAGGATAAATCACTCAAGCTTTAAGAGCCCAAACACCCTTGTGTTATATTTTTCCCAGATAATTATATAAGATGATAACTCTTTATCATATTTCATATCAACAATTGAATGTATATGGCTTACAGGATCTATTCCTTTTTTAAACTTTTTTTCTCGTTTTTTTCTTTCCCTGTCTGATAAAATAGGCGTAAAGCCTGCAGGAGCAACGACGCTGTTGCAATCAGAAATTCTTGCAACAGGAGAATTGAAATGGTTCTTGTTCTTTTTTTTATCAGGCCATTCATAATCATTTCCGTATTCTGATATTCTTTCTGTTTTGAAGACAGGAATCTTAGCCTTTATGCTGCCTGCCTGTATAAATTTAAGAAACAAATATTCATCATCAGGGCGAATTTCATAAAATCCTCTTTTTAGGCCATAACCGTCTTTATTTAAAATGTCATTTTCAAGTCTTAAAATAGGATTTGTATTAAGACTAGAATTATCAGAATAAATACTGTTATGCTCTACTCTTGCTCCGCTTTTATATTGTCTATATGGAACTACATCTTCAAGTTTTTGATAAAAGGCTATATAATCATAATGTATATCAATTGGCATATTTAAAAATACTCATATTATTGTTAACAGATTTTATTTTGGAGGTTATTTATGAAAAATTTTTTAGTGGCAACCTTGTTTTTGGCAATTTTAGCTGTCAGCAACCCGGCTTTTGCAAAGCCAACAGAAGGTACGCCAGGCAAGGTTTCAGGGCGTTCAGTGGGTGCTGCAGCTTTATCACTTATTATCTGGCCAGGCATTGGACAGGTGGTAAATGACAACCCAAAAGATAAGAATATAACTCATGCTCTTTTAGGATTAACAGGAATATTTAGATTCTGGTCCTGCTATGATGCCTTAGTTGACAGGCAAGGAGGCGTATGGCACAGCAGAATATAATCTAAGTATACAAAGGCTTTGCCTGCAATTTTAATTATAGCAGGGCATTGTTAAGAAGTCTAAAATATTCTTGACAATATAAAAATATACTATAAA
>CATJOM010000107.1 GCA_949741915.1 uncultured Candidatus Melainabacteria bacterium
CCCACCAGATACATTAACATTCTCACTAAACCTCTTTGTCATTACAGGTGCTAATGCCACCATCAACAATGAAGCAACCAACAATGCCATGAGCATTTCTACTAATGAAAAAGCAGGCTGATGATACTTATTAATATTGTGCGCACATCCGTTCTTATGAAAAGTTTTGGCGGGTCTGTGCCAACATTTTGCCCCATTGGGTAATAGCTGACAGATTTTATTAAAGATATAATTTGTCTGTTTAAACAGCAATTGCAGGCAATTTACAGCTTTTGTGTGTTTTTGCATATTTAATCTCCTTAATATTTGCTAATTATTATATAGCAATAATAAAACATGAATAGCAAATTTTTATAAAATTGTCAATTGATATAAATAAAGGTAGCATTGTTATAATGTTGAATATCAAACAAGAAATACAAATAATTCTCTTAAAGTGCGGACTTTCAATGAGAAAACTCATCGTAAAAATGAATGACGCAGGCTACAAAATGCCGGCCTCTAGCGGTCTTTCTGTATTATTTTCAAGAAAGAGGATAAGGTTTGAAACCGTGCAGGAAATTTTAGATTTTTTAGGGTATGAACTTCAAATAATTAAAAAGCAATAACTTTTGCGAATTTGCAGCGTTATATATTTGCTTAAATACAAACTCTGCTGTGTTTTACTAGCGTGGGCTTTTAACATTGTTTGCAGACCTTGAATGTGCCAAGTATAAAAAACAAAATTAACTTAAAATTTCTTAATATTTAGTTTGTGGCGCCACTGTTTTCAGCATTTGCTTTTTGCTCTTCTTCTTCCTCTTTTAAGAACAATAAATACTGCACAGTGTCTTTTATTGAAAAAATTTCCAGCATTAATTCAAGCATTTGCTTTAAATTTTCATCTATTTCATTAAATTTAATTTCAACAATTTTATTTATGTCCATGGGGCGTGTTCCCTTCCTTAATAAAACTAAATATTTTGATTTACAGCGCAGGTTAAGGTACCATAAAAATGTACACGCGCAATTTTTACTTGTCACTGCGCTTGTATATTGTTAAGTAATACTTTATTTATGTAAATTTATTATTACCAAAATATGAAATATTGTCAAGCTTTAAAAAAAATATTAATAGAACTTAGGTTAAATCAGACAGAATTGGCTGCTGAACTTGGCGTGTCACGACAACAATTGAGCCATATGATAACTGGCAAAAATTCTCTAACACAAAAAACAATGGAAATCCTGCACGACAAATTTAATGTAAATTTAAACTGGCTTTTGTATGGTGAAGGTTCTATGTTTATCTCTGCGAATGAAAAAAGCACAGAAGTAGTTAAAATTCGGCTCAAAAAAGGCCAGCGTCTTGAAGTAGAATACGAAGAATAGAATTCTCTATTGTGGTTTTTAGCCAGATACTGTGATTACACCGGCTTATTCGCTATAGAAATATTATTGTCGGACAAAAACAAGGTATTAAAAAAGCCCCCAAATTGTTGGGGGCTTTCAGATGTTTCAATGAATTTTAGCAGCCGCAGCTTTTTGCACCGCAGCAGGCGCATCCTTCGCCTATGGCCATTTTTGCTTCATTAATGCGAACCTTAATTCTGCCATCAACTGCAATGCCTTCGCCAGTCTTTTCGCTGATTAGAAGTGGGTTGATGTCTAATTCATCAATAAAATCAAAATCAGAAACAAGCTGGGATAATCTTAAAAGCGTTTCCTGAATTTGCTCTATCTGCGCAGGTGTTGTGCCGCGTGCGCCTTCTAAAAGCTTGTATGCCTTAACTGATTTAATCATATCGATGGCATCATTATCAGTTAAAGGTGCAATTCTGAACGTTACATCCTTCATCACCTCAACAAACACGCCGCCAAGGCCAAACATCATCATCGGGCCGTATTGTGGGTCTGTTGCAATACCGCAAACCATCTCACGGCTGCCTTTTACCATCTCCTGAATAATAACGCCTTCAAGCCCGTCTAAAAGGTTTTTAGCTTCTAACCTTGAAATAAGCCCCTTGTATTCTTTTCTAAGCTGTTCTTCTGACTGAATGTTAACGATAACGCCGCCAACATCTGTCTTATGAGAAGTTGTTTTTGAGGTCATTTTCATAACAACCGGATAGCCAATGTTATTTGCAACGGTTGCAGCCTCATCCTCATTCACGGCAAGGCCGTATTTGCAGGCTCTGATACCATATGCCTGCAGCACATCGATTGATTCTAAGGTTGTAAGCTGGTCTCTGCCTTCGTTCATGGATTTTCTTATGATATTTTCAACTTTGGCCTTATCCACATCAAAGCATGGAATTTTTCCCATTGGTTTTTCCATCCACTGACGCTGCTCATCAAGCCTTAAAAGCGCTTCGGCAGCTTCTTCTGCATACATATAGAACGGCATATTAACCTTCATATTTGAGATGTTGGTAAAGAAGTCGCTTGTTGTCATAAATACGCCAACAATCGGCTTTTGCGGATTTTTAGCCTTGATTTCCATAAGGGCCTTTGCTACGTCAATATCCTTCAAACCAAGGAATGGCAAGTAAATTACCATAATCATATCAACGTTTTCATCAGCAATAACTGTTTCAAGTGTTTGAATGTAATGCTCAATAGGTGCTGAAGCTATCATGTCGATAGGGTTTTTAACGCTTGCAGCTGATGGCAGAAAGCTTCTTAATTTTTCCTTTGTTTCATCAGTAATTTTTGCCATCTGCATACCGTTTTCACAAATTGCATCAGTTGCCATAATGCCCGGGCCGCCTGAGTTTGTGATGATTGCAACCCTGTTTCCCTTTGGAATGGGGCAGTTTGAGAATGCTTTAGCGTTTGCAAAAAGGTTTTTAAGTGAAAATTCACGTATAACGCCTGATTGCTTTAATAAAGCCGCAGCAGCCTTATCTGCACCCGCCAGTGAGCCTGTGTGAGATGAAGCAGCGCTTGCACCTGCAGCCGAGCGGCCTGCCTTTAGAGCAAGGATGGGTTTTTTCTTTGTAATTCTTGAAGCTAATTTTCTAAAGTTTGCAGGGTTTTGGATTGATTCCATATATAATAAAATTTGTTTCACATCATCATCGTTTTCCCAGTATTCAAGCATTGTTTCAGCGTTTATATCTGCCTGGTTTCCGATTGATACAAACTGTGCAAAGCCAAGGTTTAAGTCTTTTAATATATTTAAAATACCGCCGCCAAGTGCGCCGGATTGCGATACAAAGCCAATATCGCCCTGAACAGGAAGAGATTCAGCAAATGTCGCATCCATCATAACATCAGGATTAGTATTTAATACGCCAAGGCAGTTTGGCCCGACAACTCTCATACCATATTCTTTAACCTTATTGAGAAGTTCTTTTTCAAGCTCTGCGCCTTCTTTTCCGGTTTCTTTAAAGCCTGCAGTGATTATACAAAGGCCTTTTATACCTTTTTTGTGGCAGTCATCAATTGTTTGAAGAACAAATTTTGCATTTACAACAATGACCGCTAAATCAACCTCACCAGGTACTTCAAGGATTGATGTATAAGCCTGAAAACCTTCTATCATACCGCCTTTTGGGTTTACAGGGTAAATATTGCCATTGAATTTATAATCTCTTAATCTTTGCATAATTTCAGAGCCGATTGTTTTTGGCTTTGTAGAAGCGCCAATAACGGCAACTGATTTTGGTTTCATGATTTTGTCCAGTACGTTCATTTTTAGACCTTTCCTTTTAATATACGTTTATAAAATTTAAGGGTTCAACTTTTTTGAACCCGCACCTTAGTATCCATTCTGTATCCATTCTCTTGCTCTGAATTTTGCTCCCATTTCAGTAGCAATTTTTTCACAAGCTTTTATATCAACAGGATATAAATCTGCCTTATAGCCCGATACAATGCTTAAAGTTGTATCTATATTATTTTTTATGCACTCGGCCGCAAAATCAAGCATGACATTATATGCCCCGCTGAATGAGGGCTTTGAGATATCATTATAAATTTTTTCATTTTGTGCATTCAGACTTATTGATATAGAATCAATTACATGTGCTAAATCGGGCACGATGTTTCTTTTTGCAATATAATTTCCGTGTCCGTTTGTGTTAATTCTTATCTTTATATTAGGCATATTTTTTTTAATATATTTTGCAACTTCAATCACTTCATTATATTTTACAAGCGGCTCGCCGTATCCGCAAAATACTATTTCATCCTTAATATCAGCCTTTTTTTCTTCGATTTGCTTGATAACATCTTCTGCACCTACATTTTTATTTTTGAGCCACATATAAGCGCCTTTAACGTCATCCTTATCATTTCTAAGGCAAAAGGCGCAGGAATTTGTGCAGGCATTTGTAATATTAATATATGTTTTTCCGTATAAAAAATAAACAAGGTTTTGCATATTAAAAAATTTTGCCTTAATAGTTTACAGGCAAAATTTTCACACAAAAAACGTATTTATTCAACTATAAATTTTAACAAAAAGGTTAAAATTTATAGATTAGGATTAAAGCAGTTTGCAGCCGTATATGCAAGCTCGCCCGCACGATCAGGACTTACGCCTTGATTTATAAGTTCTGTATAACAATTACCGGCAAAATTATTTACAAGGCACTCATCAATGTATTCTTCAAGACCTTCATCATATAAATACATAAATTCCTGAACATCTTGTTCGACTTTTTTTGGATCAAACCTATATGGCGATTTTACCAATGTTCTGTTTATGGCATCAAGCGCTTTTGCAGCCTCTGTATCGCATTCTCTGCATTCAGGGCAGTCGCATTTTGGTGCTTCTTCTTCGTTTTTTGCTTTTTCAGGCCTGTTTCCGAAATTTACAGGATTAAACCCGAAGTTGTTAATGTTGTTGCTCATTTTTGTGTCTCCCAATCGTGTTTACCTTTGGAGGATTTTTACTTTTTACTCTTTGTTTTTATTCTTATATACAAAACATGAAATTAATTTTTTTTGCTAGTATATGCACAAAATATATACATATTTTTTAAAAAATTATTGTGAATTCTTTAATATCCTTGCGGCACAAGCATTTTAGATGTTAAATTCATGTTTACAAAACTTAATAAAATCATCAATTCTACATTTATTTTTGTCAAAATAGCAAGAACTTCATATTTTATTAACACTTGATAATATCATATTATTATAAAATTTAGCATGATATAAATAGTGCATTTAGGTGTGCTCCAGGGTCAATGTTTTGCGCGTTGATAATTTTAAGGTTTTGTACTGGTTGTGTGCGCTTGCTGGCTGTGCTCCAGAGTGCTGTGCTTGTGCGTGCTTGCTAAAAACAGGCCAATAACCCTGAAAATTAAAATCCATACAAAATAAAAAGCCCTAATGTGAAACATTATGGCTCTAACAAGGATGACAATAAAGTTATATGGTGTGTTATAAAAGTTTTTTTACATAAATGTTTTCGGTCATAGTTTTTAGAACTTTTGTATATTTTAAAATTATCCCCCATTTAATGTAGTTTAGTGTATAATTCTTTTATGAAGTTGATAATTCAAATACCTTGTTTCAACGAGGAAGAAACCCTTCCTAAAACACTTGAAGCGATACCAAAAAATATTGATGGCGTAGATGAAGTTGAAATTTTAATTATAAACGATGGTTCAACCGATAAAACCTCAGATGTTGCAAGAAACCTGGGTGTTAATCATATAGTTGAATTTTCAAAGAATTTAGGACTTGCGCGTGCATTTGATGCGGGTTTAAAAAATTCTATAAAATTTGGTGCAGATATAATCGTTAATCTTGATGCTGATAATCAATATTGCGCTGATGATATTCCAAAACTCATAAAGCCAATCCTGCAAAATAAGGCTGATATAGTAATTGGCGCAAGACCTATAAGTAGCATTAAACATTTTTCACCTCTTAAAAAAATGCTTCAAAAGTTGGGCTCGTTTGTTATGAAAAAATTGTCAGGTGCAGATATTGTTGATGCGCCTAGCGGTTTTCGTGCATTTAATAGGGAAGCTGCAAAAAGAATTAATATTTTTGACAACTATACCTATACTATGGAATCGATAATTCAAGCTCAGAGAAAAGGGCTTGCAATTTTAAGTGTGCCAATTAATGTAAATAGTGATTTACGGCCCTCAAGGCTTGTTAAGAATAATTTTGATTATATTTTTCGCTCTGCAAAGACGATGATAAGGTTTTTTATAATATATCATCCTTTTAGGTTTTTTGCCCTGCTTGCGTCAATTTTTCTTATCTTGGGCCTTGCCCTTGGAATGAGATATTTATACTTTTTATATTTAGGAGACGGCGCAGGCCATGTTCAGTCTTTAATTTTGTGTGGTCTTTTAATTACAATTAGCTTTCAAACAGCGCTTCTTGCCATAATATCTGATTTACTTGGAATTAATAGAAAACTAATTGAAGATGTGCAGATAAAGGTGCAGAATATAACTAATGGAGAATTCGATAAAAATAACAAGGAGTAATATTAATGTTGCAAGAAAAAGCAATCGAAAATTTTAAAAACGGATATTCTTGTTCTGAATCAGTGGTGAAGGCCGCAATAGATGCAGGCTTGGTGCCTGGTGACTTGTTATCTGTCGCAACAAGCTTTTCGGGGGGAATGAGCTCAGGTTGTCTTTGTGGTGCAATAGCAGGTAGTCAGATGGTTATAGGCTATATTCACGGCAAGGGAAAAACAGAGAAAGCCCGCGCGCTTGCAAAAGAATTTCTTGATGAATTTAAGAAAAATCATAAAGCAGCCTGCTGCAGGGTGTTAACATCTGGTTTTGATTTCCATTCACCTGAAAGAAAATCTCACTGCACAAATATGGTTGCAGATTGCTCTAAAATTTTAGAAAATATTTTAGAAAAAGAAATGCAGAAAGAAATTGTATAAAAGTCCATTAATGCACATAAACTGGATTTTTCTTTTGGTATAAACTATCTGTATTCCTCTTGTGTTATTAAAAGAAACCCTTTATGTGTCTGTAAATTGTGGATAATGTATTGTAAAATGTCTATAAATAGCTGATATACAATCTTAAATAATATTTCTTAAATTTAACTTGTGCTGAATAGGTTCAGATTCAAATAAATCACCGATAGAACAATCAAGTGCATCGCATAACTTATCCATATTTTCATATGAGGGCTGCGTTCTGCCGTTTGCCCAGGAATAAACTGTCTGTTGAGGTAGTTTCAGCTCTTTTGCAAGCTTGTATAGACTATAGCCCTTATTTTTTTTTGCAACTTCTCTAATTTTTATCTTCATACTAAAAATCCTGATACTAAACAAATTTTTGTCATAATAACGTAATCTTATATAATTTATCTAAAAAATAAATCATACAAATATATCAGAATATATTTTAAAAGCTTGGGTATAATATAATTGTTAATTTGCACTTGCCATATGGTGCAAAATAATTATAAAATAAATGGTATAGAACATAATTTAAGGATAGTAAGACAATGATGAAAAAAATTGCATTGCTGTTAGCCCTCACCGTTATAACAGCCTACACAACAAATATTTCTATGGCAGCAACTCCTGCAAAAAAGAGAACAATCTCTGCACCAAGCACTGTTTATACTGCAATTTCAAAGTATAAACAAAAAAATTATACAGGCGTAATTCAGGATTTAACACCTTATCTTTCAGAGGATGGTGATAAATATAAGGACAAAAATAACAAGCTTAAAGAAGATTCTCTTGCATATTATTACTATGGTTTAGCTTATGCCCAGCTTGGAATGAGGGGCGAAGCGCAATCTGCCTACAATAAAGCAATTGAATTAAAAACTGACCAAAAATTGGTTGATTATGCAAAAAGAGCCGTTGCCTGTCTGAATGGCCAGCCGCAGTGCGCTGCCGATTATGTTGACAAGAACGCACCAGCTCTTGATGATATGACGGTGTTTATACAGTCTGGCAAATTTCTTCACGATGATGTAAGACAACAAATCCAGGACAAAGCTCTCGATAAACAGAAAGATAGAATCAATAATGATATGCTGCCTGATGCTCAAAATTATAAACTTTTAAATGATGCTTCTGGTGTTGTTAATGCACAGCCTACAGATGCTGAAATAGCAAATGCAGTAAAGGTTTTGGCTAAGGTTGGTTTTAATCCATATGGCCTTGCTTCAATGAATGCGCAGATTAATAATCCTGAATTAGTTCAGTTGAGTGCACTAATGGGTAATACTGGTTCAAATGCTTCTGATATGAATTATTTACCCTACATTATCTCTCAGGGCTCTAAAAATCCTGAAGCCGCTAAGCAAATGATACAAAATATGATGTTAAATCAGATGATGCCTGGTTTTGGCGGCTTTAATAATCTGTAATACGAGACCTTGCGCGTGATAAATGATATTGATTTTGCCAGACTGTGTTTTGAAGATAAACAATATGACAAAGCAAAGGAAATATTTTTAAACAATGATATGCTTTATGAGGCTGGCTTTTCCTCATTGTTGGCGGGAAACATAAAAAGTGCAAAGCTTATCTGGAAAGAAATTAAAAATCCCTGTTCTGCAACAGAATGGGGATTTATCATTCTTGATTTAATTGAAAACAAGCCTCATATAAGGCTTCCAGGTTACTTTCAAACGCGTGCATTCTTTGAACTTTACTTAGGCCTTTTTATAGAAAACGGACATTTTGACTGGGCAGAGGAAATTATTAATTCATACAAATTTTTTACCAGGGCAAACAGTGAAACGCCAAAGTTTATAGCTCGCACGCTATCTGTCTTTGGATATCATGAATTAATTCATGAGTTTTCTGCCCTTGCAAAAAGAATCTGTTATTATGATCCTGAAATTCATTATATTGAGGCTGAATCCTATCTTATGGAAGAAAAATACAAAGATGCGCATAAAGCTGTTTTAGAACTTATAAAAATCTCTCCTGATTATTTTCCTGCAAAAAAGATGAAAAATATGATTGAAAACTCGGGCTTTAAATTTTAAAGATGTTGGATTTAACTTTATCTGAACCTATATTAAGGAACAAATCTTGATAATATAAAACTTTTTTCTTCCTCTTTATTTTTAAGGCTTTCAGGATGATTGATTTTTTGTCTTAAAAGTTCTCTTAAAATCTTTCCAATAATTTTTCCCTGCCTAAAACCAAGAGTGATAATATCATCTCCAGTAGTTTTTATTTTAATATTTCTTAATTTCTTATAATAATATACCGCATTCTTGTCGTTATGAATTGCAAAATATATCGCCAAATCATAACTACTAAAATCCTTGAAGAAGTTAAAAATCTCAAAGTTTAGATCTTCATTGTTTTTTACAGAAAAGCATTCCTTGTATTTCTTATTATCGAAAATTGCCCCCAGATAAACATTATAAGGTTTTTTAATAGAAAATATAGATATTGATTCGCAGAGCCTCTCGCCCCAGTGTGTTTTAAAATCTATTTCATTCTGCCAGATTCGATATATCTTCTCCTCTAAAATCCATCTGTAGGCTTCTTTTCCGTGTCTTGTATCAGAAAAAAGCTTTCTTAATGTTAATTTTACTCTTTCAATGCTTAAACCACTCCTTTCAGGGTTTTTAAGATAGTCTTTTATTAAAGCTTTATCATTATCGCAAAAATCGAATCCAAGTCTTAAAGCAAAATCAATCCCTCTTAAAATCCTTGTAGGGTCATCAATATAACTCTTTTTGTGTAAAATTTTTAACTTTTTTGTTGCTATACCTTCTTTTCCGAAAAACGGGTCAATAATTTTATATTTTAACCTGTCTTCCTCGCATAATATCTTTGCTGCAATGGAATTTATTGTAAAATCACGCCTTTTAAGGTCAATATGAATGGGGCAGCCAATGTTTTTGACCAGCGGAAGACACCCGCTAAAGGGATAATCCTCCTCCCTTGTAGATGCAAAATCAATGTCAACACCGTTAATCACCGTCTTTGCTGTATCAAAATCTTTGTGAATAGAATTTATATTTATATCAAAAACATTCTTAAAGTGTTCTTTATAATTATTCACAAATTCAATAGCAGAGCCCTCTATCAGGATGTCGATATCTTTAATTTTAATATCCATCAGCATATCGCGCACTATGCCACCCACAAAATATGTGCTAACACTATTTTTTTGGGCACATATGGCGATACTCTTAACTATTTTTTCAATCTCAGGGCAGAAATTAAACATTTTCCTTTGACAATGCTTTTTTTATTTCTTCTTTTGAATAATATTTTTCTATAAAGCTTGTATCAAATTTGCCCGAAATAAATACTTCATTGCTCAATATTTCTTTGTGGAATGGAATTGTTGTCTTAATCCCTGTGATTATATATTCATTTAAAGCTCTCAGCGCTCTGTTTCTGGCATCTTCTCTATCTGTTCCCCAGCAGATTAATTTTCCTACCATAGAATCATAATATGGAGGAATTGTATATCCTGTATAAACGTGTGAATCAATTCTGACACCAAACCCCCCAGGTGCAAGGTACCCTTCAATTTTACCTGCAAATGGAATAAAATCCCTTTGGGGGTCTTCTGCATTAATTCTGCACTCTATCGCATGACCTCTAAGTGTAATATCTTCCTGCTTAACAGAAAGTCTCTGGCCGGATGCAACCCTGATTTGCTCCTTAACAATATCAACCCCTGAAATCATTTCAGATACACAGTGTTCTACCTGAACCCTTGTGTTCATCTCCATAAAATACCAGTTCTTTTTGCCTGACGGGTCATTTTCATCAAGCAAAAATTCAATAGTACCAGCACCCTCATAGTTAATAGCCTTTGCTGCATTTACAGCAGCTTCGCCCATTTTTGCACGCACATCTTCGCTTATTGCAGGGCTTGGCGCCTCTTCAAGCAGTTTCTGATGTCGTCTTTGAATAGAACAGTCTCTCTCGCCAAGATGTACAACATTTCCAAAACTGTCTGCAAGAATCTGAACCTCAATATGTCTTGGGTTTATAACGTATTTTTCAACATAAACTTCAGGATTCGCAAAAGCATTTTTTGCTTCATTGCGACATAGGTTAAAAGCATCCTCAACCTCATCCTCACTGTGGACTATCCTCATGCCTTTTCCGCCACCACCTGCAGTAGCTTTAATTATTACAGGATACCCTGCCTCTTTTGCAAAAGCCTTAATTTCATCAACATTGCTAATTAAACCTGTCCCAGGAGTTACTGGGACATTGTTTTTTATCATTGTCTCTCTAGCACTTGCCTTATCACCCATTTTTCTCATAGCATCTGCTGATGGACCGATAAATTTTATGTGGTGTTGATCGCAGATATCAACAAAATCAGCCCTTTCGGACATAAAACCATATCCGGGGTGAATTGCATCCGCGCCTGATGTCAAGGCAACGCTTATTATAGCAGGAATGCTAAGATAGCTTTTTGCGCTTGGCGCAGGCCCTATGCAGTATGCTTCATCGGCTAAAGACACATGTAAGCTGTCACTGTCTGCTTGTGAATATATAGCAACTGTTGCAATTCCCAATTCTTTACAAGCCCTTATTATTCTAAGAGCTATCTCTCCCCTGTTTGCAATTAAGACTTTTTTAATCATATTTTTTACTCAACATACATTAAGACTTGGCCGTATTCTACGCTTTGCCCGTCCTCGACACATATTTGAACCACTTTGCCTGAAACCTCTGATTCAATTTCGTTCATAAGTTTCATTGCTTCAACTATACAAACCACTTGACCTGCTTTAACAGTATCCCCTACTCTAACATACGGCTCAGACCCCGGGCTTGGCGCTGCATAAAAAGCACCCACCATAGGAGATGTTATAGGCGTACCCTTTGGCACATCATTTATTTTTGCCGGAGCTTCAGTATTTGAGGGTGCCACGGCAGGTTGTGCTGTTGCTATAGTCGGCTGTTGCATAACAACAGGCTGAGCAATTCCGCCTTTTTTAATAGTTATAGCTCTGTCGCCATCCTCTAATGTGATTTCGCTAAGCTGGTTATCATTTACTAACTTTGCCAGCTTTTCAATATATTCGCATTCAAAATTCATAGTTTAAACCCTGTCTAAATATTCATTTGTTCTTGTGTCAATTCTAAGTTTATCGCCAACCTGAATAAAGAAAGGAACGTTAACAACAGCTCCGCCTTCAAGTGTTGCAGGTTTTGAGCCGCCTTGAGCCGTATTTCCTTTTTCAGCAGGAGGTGTATCAACCACTTCTAATTCAACAAAGTTTGGCAGGTCGATACCTATGATTCTACCATCATGCATAAGTATTTGAACATTCATATTTTCTTTTAGATATTTAACACCGTCTCCGATTGCACTTTCGGCTACAGGAAGCTGTTCATAACTTTCAAGATCCATCATAACAAAGTCATTGCCTTCTTTGTATAAATATTGCATTTCGCGTCTGTCAAGCATTGCCTTTGCAACCTTTTCGCCGGCTCTGAATGTTTTTTCAACAACTTGTCCAGTTTCAACGTTTTTAAGCTTAGAACGTACAAAAGCTGCTCCCTTGCCTGGTTTTACGTGCAAAAATTCTACAACAGACCATAATCCATTGTCTAATTCAAGGGTTAAGCCGGTTTTTAAATCATTTACTGAAATCATAAAATGTTCCTATTTTATTTCTACTTCCTTTGATGTTAACATAAAAGCTGATTTTTTACATAAAAATTTTTATCATTTTTCAATTTATGTAACAAATCACGAGGAGGATTTTTCATCTTTGAAATTATCCTTGCGCTTTTTTCCCTGATTGTATAGTCAATATAATCTGATGTAAAGTTCAAAATCTCAATTAGTCTTGTATTATCTGAATCATTAAATTCTGTATAATATAGTGCTTCAAGTGCCCAGTATAAATTAAAAACTATCTTATTTTTAGCATGATTTTTCCTGTCATTTAATTTATTCTCACAAAAAGGGGATATGGAAATCTCTTTAAGTTTTTTTAAAATACTCTCTATTCTGTTAACAAGTTTTGGGAAAATTAATGTTTGCATTTCTTTACAAAATTTTATTCCCTCAATCAAATTTCTGCTGACATTCGGGTTTATATCCATAATGCCGTTGACAATTATGCTGGCGCAATCTTCATTTAAAAACCACTGGCAATACTCTAAATCATTAAGAAATTCTGAAATTTTAAATGCGCTCGCCTCCCTTATTCTGCCGTCGCACCCGGTTAAATGCTTAATTAAAAGTAAAGCCTCATCCTCATTCAATGTTTCAAGAGACATTATTGCAACAGGCTTTTCAAAATCATCTTCACTGTTTAATACTTCTGCAATTTCTTTATTATTGTAGTGTTTAGAGGCAGCCTCACCTGCCTTATTTATTAATTCTTTAATTAAACTTTCATCCATATTATTGTTTACAATTTTTTAAAAAACATTATACTTTATTCTATCATAAGATTTTAAACAAAATGTCAATTTAGTGGCGCCGCCCTTTAAATATAATATCCTTAACATAAATTTTGTTAGAAAGGAAAAGAAAATGGCAAATATATTAAATCTATTCAATAAATTTTTTGGCCTGAATAAGGTAAATGAGGGCTATATAGGCCTTACAAGCTTTGAAGCTTCAAGCGAACTTAATATAAAAAGACCGGAACTCCCTGAACTTGACGATGAAACCCCAAAAAGCACAAGTTTGACTGGAATACTTAGAAGAGCAAATTAAGCTTGTTAATATATTTAATATAAATGCTGCAATGAGGTAAAATTGCAGCATTTACTGTTCTTTGTTAAATTGAAATATATTCTTCTTAATAAGCGGTTTTGTGTGGTTAAAATATACTAAAAAAGTTAACAATGGTGCAGTAAATGCAAATAAGCCGGCAATTAACACCTTAAGATTTCTGGCATAACAAGCTATAAATATATACACAAACAAAGCAATCAAAAACGATAACATCACCGTAAACCATACAATTTTACCCTTGATTTTTTCTATAATTTCTTTAATTACCGTATTAATTTTTGACTTCATATTGTTTGTCTTTCAAAGAACCTAAAAAGAAGTTTATTCAAGAGGCTCTCAATCAAAAAGCTCGTAATAATATATAATCTGATTTGTTTTATGATTAACCGCAATACCGTATTCCAGGGGAAAACGCTCTGTGTTGCTGGTTGAGTTGTCCCCTATAACATAAAATTTAAAACCTTCTTCATCAATAGAAAGGTTGCTAAAAATAACACTACGCGCAACCTTATTTGAAAACGGCCCTTCTGTTTTGATAAATTTAAATTTTTTGATTTCACTGTCAATATATTCTTTATCAGCCTCAAAGGCTAAAAACATCTCTTCGCTGCCAAATATTGGGCCAGCACATTTATGCATCCTCACATTTTTTGCATTTTCGGGTATGCTTTTTGGAAAATGAAGTATGCAGTTTGTATGCCATATTGTGTCAACAGCCTTGTTATAATCTTTAATATCCTCATAAACCTTACCTTCATAAAAAATTGCAACTATGGTAATAATAACCAGGCTTACTAAAATTTGCCCCAGAATAGCTAATATACTTATTATTACGGTTATAATTTTTGCAGTAATTGTAGATTTCTTAAACAAAAGGGCTAAAACATAATATATTAAAACCGCTGCTATTGCAGGTATAAAAACATATAAACCTGTTATCCACCCATCAGTAAAAGATGTTTCATATACGGCTAAACAATAAAACAATAAAGCCGCAATAAAAGATAAAGACGCTGAACAAATGAAAAATTTATATTTTGTTTTGTCTAAAATCATATTTTGTTTCAAACTTATAATTCTGCTTAAAAATTTATTATCCAATTTTACATCCTAAAGTTTATAAATCAAGAATCCTGCGCAAACCATTAAAACCTAACCTCGCCTCCTTATCATCCTTTTAATTAAACCCGCCATCTTATTAACAACTATTACAAAATAAATCCCGCAATAGCAAATAAGCAGCGAAGAAAGGTAGGTCGCAATCCATACAAAAAAAGTAGGCAAATTCAGGTCAAACCCATAAGTTGCAATGATAAACAAAACTATAAGTATGATTGTATGCAGCAAAAAATTATTTAAAAAATCATTTAAATATTTGTTTTTACTCTTTAACATCACAATGGCTGTAATTACTCCGGGCACAATAATATGCACCCAAGCAATTAAAATCATTATAATGGAGGCGACCGAAGCACCAATATTGTCATATGCTGCAAAAACAAAGACAAAAGCACAAGGATCTATTATTGCCATTAGTGCAATAAATCCCACATATTTTAATAAACCAGCCTTATCCTTTTCCATAAAACCTCCTTGTTAGTATATTTTTTCATGAATAAAATACATTACAAAGTAATTTTGAAGATATCCTTTTTTCTGCATTGAATAACCCCAATTGTTTAAATCAATAGCAACGTCAAATGGTGTGCTCTTGTCGCGGTACATGAAATCATACAAATCCACAATTATACCATTAAAATAACCGTCATTTGTTATGTGGGGATTATATATTTTACAATGTTGTATTGCAAGATGATTATCCATTTGTTCCAATCGTCGAAATCCTTTCTTGAATTCAATCTCTTCGGAATAGTTCTCTTTTTTATTGAGGAGTTTTCCAAAATTATTTTTATAAAATTCCTGTATCTCTTTAGAATGCCACAATTGTTTGGAAAACCTTGAGTCGCTGTCATATATTACGCCCTTTGATGTTTTTGGAATCCCTATTTCATCCATTAGTTTATTTAGACCCTTATCTGATATTTCAGAGCGGGAATTAATTATATGCGCATTGTTATCCTTTTTTGCACGTATAAAATCCCTTAGGCCATCCTGCAAATTGGCATCAGCCAAGGGTAAAGCTCGTTGGGCTAATCTGCTTGCGCCATATATCAATGCTTCCCCGGCTGTTATTTTATCTTTGTTATACCCGTAATTATTTGCTTCAATGCCATCCGGTTTACTTCTGTAGTGCGCTTTTACAACAGTGCCATCACCCCTTAAATACTCATGAACATATACAACATCATCATTATTCTTAAGTTCATTATTTGTTGGAAGTCCAAGATTCATCATTTGATAATCAATAGCCTTTTGATGCTTCATAAATGCCTTTGTAGACATATTTTTAATATCTTCCCGTGTAAAAATACGATTATCATTTGAAACTTTGTTAAAAAAACTTTCTAAACATGTTTTTGGTATTTGTCATAATATTCCTTGTTCCTCCCCTTCTTAAACAAATAAATTAAGCAGTGTGTAAATAAATGGTCTTTCATTATTATAAACGATGAACCTTGGCACCGTAATAGAGTAAAACTACTCAAATAAAAACCAAAATAACACCCCTAAAGTCCTCTGATATCAAGCCTCTTTGGTACCTTTAAAATGTATAAAATAACCATTGTTAACTTTGTAACAATTTTAAATACCGGACACACCAAGTAAGAGACCTCCAAAACAACACCAAAACGCCAGTCTGCAGCCCAAAATAATCAGCCCAACAGGCTCTTAACAAGCCCCCATAGCCCCGCCATATTCTATTTTAAGAACGATAAAAACCCTATATCAGGCATCACAAAATGAAACCACAACGCGCAGGCTATTCCAAGCAAAGAGCCCATAAACACTTCAAAAGGCGTGTGCCCCAATAATTCTTTCAATACTTCATAAGGTTTTGTCTGGTTTGTATGCTCAATAATCTCGCTCACAAGCCTGTTTAAAGTGGCGGCAGTCTTTCCTGCAGCGCGTCTCAAGCCTGCAGCATCCTGTAATACAACAAGAGCAAAGCCCAAGGCTATGGCAAAAGATACAGATGAAAATCCTTCAACAAGCCCGACAGACACAGATAAGCTTACAACGCCTGCGGAATGGGAACTTGGCATGCCGCCTGTTGTTGTAAAAATCTTAAAGTTTATCTTCTTGTGCGTCAAAAAATAAAATATAACCTTCAAAATCTGTGCCACGCAAGCACTGGCAACGCCTGTAAATAAAACCTCGTATCCCGTATTGTAAAACAATTCTTCCTGCCTGATTTCTATTTTAATGTTTCAATAATCTTTACTAACACTTCTGATTCTATATCATTATCCCTAAGTATACCATAACATTCATCAACTGCAGATGTTAATTTTTGTTGCGCCTCATCCAACCCGAAAATTGTAACATAGGTTGATTTATTGGAATTTTCATCCTTGCCTGTGGTTTTGCCCATAATCTCGCTTGTTGAGGTAAAATCAAGAATATCATCCTTAATCTGAAAAGCAAGGCCGAATTTTTCTCCAAACGCTTTCACTGCATCAATTTGCTTGTCATTTGCCCCGCCTAAAATTGCACCTGCTGCAAGCGAAAATTTAAATAAAGCCCCTGTTTTATATTTATGTATAAAGTTTAAATGCTCAAGGCTTATTTTTTCCTTCGAATTTTCCGCCTCAATATCTGCTGTCTGCCCGCCGACAATGCCAAAGGCCCCTGCTGCAATTGAATATTCATACAATAGCTTCAAAATCTTTTCAGGCTCAATGTTTGCAGGGGTTTTTTCAATAATTACCTGCTGAGCAAAGGTTATTAAGGCATCTCCTGCAAGGGTTGCAATGGCTTCTCCATAAACCTTGTGGTTTGAAGGCTTTCCCCTCCTTAAATCATCATTATCCATGCAGGGAAGGTCATCATGGATAAGGCTTTGCGCATGAAGCATCTCAATAGCGCATGCTGTTGGGATTGCGGTCTTATAATCATTAGAAAAAATCCTTGCCGCCTCAAGGCAAAATATTGCCCTTAACCTCTTTCCTCCAAGGCATGTTGTATATTTCATTGATTCAATAACATCATAAAACAGTTTGTATTCGGGGTTTTTAAGTCTTTCATCAAAATATGCCCTTAAATTATCCTCAATGATTGCTTTATATTCTTTAAACATCTTCTTCCTCTAAAATAGTTTCTATCAGTGCCTCTTTTGTGTTTTGCTTTGTTCTTTTTCTTGAATAGCCCCGCTTTTTACTGCTTATCTTTGCAAATTCCTTGTTGCTGTGCGTTTTGGTTGTGCTCTCAATTTTAACACCTTCATAGGTAACCTTTTCTTTATATTTCTTTGCCTCTATTAGGAATTCTAAATAACTTTCATACCTTGAAATATCAATATTATCAAGGTTTTTTATAACATTACATTCGCTGTTTGATTCCTCTGTATGCAGGCAATCTGAATATCTGCATTCTGTTCCAAGGGTCCTTATTTCATCAAACAACCCTCCCAAGTCTTTTGGCAAAATAAAATCAAAGGTTAATTTTGAAAAACCAGGTGTATCCATAATCTTAAAATCTGGAAATTCCATTATTTCGCAGTGTCTTGTTGTGTGGGTGCCTCTTTTTAATCTTTCACTAACAGATTTTGTTCTTAAATTAAATTCAGGATTCATAGCATTTAATAATGAACTTTTTCCGACGCCTGATTGCCCCATAAGTGCTATAGTCTTGCCCTTTATGTATTCTTTAAGCTCTAAAAGCCCGTCACAGCTTATAGATGAAGTAAATATTATATCATACCCCAGGGGTTTATAAATTTTATTAATTCTTTCCTTAATTTCATTCAGGCTTGTTTCATCAGCTAAATCATCTTTGCTGAAACACAAAAGTGCTGGTATATTATGATATTTAAGAAATATTAAGTATCTATTCAATTGTACAAAGTTTAATTCAGGCTCCATAATTGCAGACACAACAAGCATTAAATCTAAATTTGCAACATTTGGCTTAGCGCAATGATTCTTCCTAGGAAGAACTTTTGTGATTGCATTGGAATCTTCAACCTCAACAAAATCTCCTGTGGCAATTTTTATTTTCTGTTTTTTTAAAATCTCCCGAAGCTTGCACTCTATAAGGTTTTGGGTGCCATTTTCGCCATCTGGCATAACATAATAAAAATCAGAATGAATTTTATAAACTGTACCTTTCATATTCATTAAAATAATAGACAAACAATGCTTATTTTGCAATTATTTTCTGTTATATTATAATGTTTAAGTATTATATAGTTTTATTTTAAACACTTTGGGAAGGTTAATAATTAATATGACTCTGACAGATTGGTTTAATAAGAGGAAAGAAGCGCAGCAACAGGCTTTAAGGGAAAATGAAGTAAATATTGATGATTCAGTTGGAAAGCTATGGAGTCTTTGTTATAACTGCAACTCACAGCTTCCTAAAAAAGATTTGGAAAACAATAATATGGTATGCCCGAACTGCGACTATCACTTTAGAATAGGCGCAAGGGAAAGAATAAAATTGGTAATTGATGAAGGCACATTTGAAGAGAGATATCAAAATATTTTAGGTAAAGACCCTCTTAACTTTATTGATACCCAGCCTTATTCTAAAAGGCAGATTTCAGCAAAAGAAAAATCAAACCTTGATGAAGCTGTCATAACAGGCATTGGAGAAATTGACGGGCAAAAAACCGCTGTTGCTGTTATGGATTTTGATTATATGGGTGGCTCAATGGGCTCTGTGGTTGGTGAAAAAGTAACAAGGATTATGGAAGATGCCCTTGAATTAAAAATTCCAGTTATAGTATTCACAGCCTCCGGCGGTGCAAGAATGCAGGAATCAGCCTTAAGCCTTATGCAGATGGCAAAAACAAGCTGTGCTATCGCAAAATTAAATGAAGCAAAAATTTTATATATAACAGTGTTAACAGAACCCACATTTGGCGGTGTAACAGCAAGTTTTGGCACGCTTGGTGACATTATGATAGCAGAAAAAGGTGCAAGGATTGGTTTTGCAGGAAGAAGGGTAATTGAGCAGACAATAAAAGAAAAACTCCCCGCAGATTTTCAGACTGCAGAATACCTCCTAAAATACGGCCAGATAGATTTAATTGTTTCAAGAAGTGAGATGAAGGACAAACTATCAAAAATCATTTCAATGCACACTCCAAAAACAACATCATAGCAAAGCTATACAGCAAAAGCAGCAAACACCAGCAATTCTTAATAAATAAGGAACAAATACAGTATGCAAATATTAGAATTTGAAAAATCCATATATAAAATGCAGGAAAAGATTGAAGAATTAAAAAAGATTAGCATGGATACAAATATGAATTATGATAAAGAAATAGAAACACTTGAAAAGCAGACAGAAGAATACAAAAAGGAACTTTACGAAAACCTTGAACCATATCAGAAGCTGCAAATTGCAAGGCACCCCCAGCGTCCGAATTTCCTTGATTATATAAATCTTATGACAACAGATTTTATCGAACTTCACGGCGATAGAGAAGGCTGTGATGACAGAGCAATAATAGGCGGAATTGCAAGAATAAATGGCATTCCTGTTATGATTGTGGGCACGCAAAAGGGCAAAACTACAAAAGAAAACCTTGAATATAATTTTGGCATGCCTCAGCCCCAGGGCTACAGAAAGGCATTAAGACTTTTTGAACACGCTTCAAGGTTTAATCTTCCTATAATCACCCTTGTGGATACAATGGGTGCATATCCAGGTGTAAAGGCGGAAGAAACAGGCCAAGGTATTGCAATTGCTGTTAATTTAAAGGAAATGGCTAAACTAGATGTTCCAGTTATAGCTGTAATCACCGGTGAAGGCTGCTCCGGAGGGGCATTAGGGCTTGCTGTTGCAAATAAGGTGATGATTTTAGAACATGCTTATTATACGGTAATCTCGCCTGAAGGGTGTGCTTCTATTTTGTGGCGTGATGCTTCAGAAGCTAAAACTGCTGCAAATGCCCTAAAGATTACCGCAGATGATTTACTAAAATTTAATATTGTTGATGAAGTTGTAAAAGAGCCGGTTGGCGGGGCGCATTATGACATCAATCAAATGGCAGAAACCCTGAAAATTAGCTTAATTAAGGCACTTGATGAATACAAGAATATGTCTTGTTCAGAATTAAAAGAAGACAGATATTCAAAATTCCGCCGAATGGGTGTTTTTGCAGAATAGAAAATATTGTAATATAAATACTCAATTCATTAAGGATAGTTTAATGCGAAACATCATAAAAAACGGAAAAGATTTTAGAATTATCCCGGAAAAGTTTGAAAGCTCCACAATCTGTGATATAGTTCAATCGACTGACAATGACATAGTATTCAGCCTTCCTATCGCTACGGATGACGAGCTTCTTGACTACATTATGGGTGAAAATGTTGAAATTTTTGGTTCAAACAATGAAGGCCTTGTTTATTTCACAACAAAAATTACAAATAAAGATGGACACTCCCTCACTGTAAAAATGCCCGAAAGCTATAAAAATATTCAAAGACGCGAATATTCAAGGGTAGATTTTCATGGAATTTTAACCTTTACTGATTATCCTGATTCTGTACTTGAAGCAGAAGATATCTCAGCCGGAGGGTTGAAATTTATCTCAAAAATACCGCTTGAAGAGGATATAGAGTATAATATCAGTATTGTACTTTCAAATAATTTAACAATAAATTGTAAAATTCAGCCTATACGCGTTCAGGAAGTTGAATACAAAGGCAATCGCGCTTATTCAATATCAGGAAAATTTAAAAACATTGAAAGCATAGACAGAATCGCCCTTGTTCAATATTCTTTCCGCACAATGACTGAGGCCGAAAATGTTGGCAGTCAATAACTTAAACCCCCTGAAATTTTTACAGTAAGGCTATAGTTTAAAAAATAAAATCAGACACAAAGATAACACATGTTAAGGCAGCCAAAACTCAAGTTAAAATTCCAGCCAAAAACAGATTAAATAAAAAATACCCGGAGTTATGAAAAGATGGATAAAACAAGCAAAGCAGGAAATGAGGCAAAAAGCAGCGGACTTTTTAAAAAAGAGGTCAAAATCAGCTCATATTTTGCTTTTTTAACAAGTATATTAATAGCTGCTATTGTAATCTTAACAGTTGGCTATGTATTAAGATTTGTAAAGAATATTTCATCCGATTACTCTAATAATATAAGAAATTTTAATTACGTAACATCTTCTTTAATTTTTCAGTTTTTTGCCGACGCTCAGAACGATGGTACCAAAAACTATGCAAAGCTTAATAAAGTTGCCGGTATTCTTGAAACAAATGGGGTTCTTTCCTATGCATATGCAGTAGATGGCGCCACAAATAAAATTGTTTGGTCGTCTGAAAGAGAGCTTTATGGAAAAAACGTTATTGAGGCTGGAAAAATTCTAAAACAAGAAGCCAAAAAGATTAATGAAGTTCAGGAAATTCAGGGTGTTACAGAACATTACATTGTAACAGTAGGCCTTTTGCAAGGAAAGATACAGAATAATAACATTCATATTATGTTTGAAAATATGAAAATTTTTGTGTTTGTCCTTCTTTTCTTTGGCCTGTTTGCAAGCGCTATGATGAGCCGTATAATTAACAGCCCTCTTGTAAGGCTTACAAACGGTGTTAAAGAATTCGCTGGTGGAAATTTTAACTATCGCCTTAAAAAAACTAAATTTGGTGAAATTAATGAACTTGTTCAAGCCTACAACGATATGGCATCCCAGCTTTTAGAATTATACTCATCATTAGAGCAGAAAGTGCAAGAGAGAACATTGGAGCTTGAAAAAGCAAATTCTGAATTAAAAGAAGCTCAGGCTATGATGGTGCATTCAGAAAAAATGCGTTCTCTCGGTGAATTAGTTGCAGGAATTGCCCATGAAATAAATAATCCCATTAATTTTATCTATGGAAATATAATGATTTTAGATAAATATTCCAAGGATTTATTTGAATTAATTAACAAATATACAGAAGCTGAAAATTCAATATCTCCTGAAAAAATGGTCGAAATTGAGCAGTTTAAAGATGAAATTGATATTGAATTTGTAAAAGATGACATTAAGGAACTGATAAGGTCATGCATTGAAGGTACAGAAAGAACTAAAAATATAATTCTTGATTTAAAGAATTTCTCAAGGATGGAAGAAATGGTTATGACCCAGTTCGATATACCTAAAGAAATTGATACAACTCTTAATATTCTTAACAATAAATACAAGAACAGAATAACAATTCATAAAAATTACGAGGAAAATCTTCCAAAAATCGAAGCCTATGGCGGCCAGATAAATCAGGTATTTATGAATATTCTAGATAATGCTGCAGCCGCAATTGAAGGCAATGGCGATGTTTACATTGACGTTAAAAAAATTGGCGAAAATGTAGAAATAAAATTTAAAGACACAGGAAAAGGTATTAAGAAAGAAAATATTGGTAAGGTTTTTGACCCCTTCTTTACAACTAAACCCGTAGGACAGGGTACCGGCCTTGGTATGTCTATAAGCTACCGTGTTATACAAAATCATAACGGTGCAATCAGTGTTGAAAGTGAAGTGGGTGAAGGCGCAACTTTTACAATACTGCTTCCTGTTAACCATACAAAAAGTGTTGAGGCTAAGGTGTAGATGAGTGATATAAAAAAATACAGTATCTTAATTGTTGATGATGAACCAGATAATCTCCAGCTTTTATACAGAACTCTTAGGGGCAAATACGAGATAGTAAAGGCCAATACGCCTACTGAAGCCATTGAATTATTAAAACAAAAAAAATTTCAATGTATCATTTCAGACCATAAAATGCCAGATATGGACGGAGTAGAATTTTTAAAAGTTTCATCTGACATTCAGCCCGATGCCATGCGTCTTTTGGTCACTGCGTACTCTGATGTGAAAATCTTAATCGATGCTATTAACTATGCAAGAATTTATAGATACATTAAAAAGCCTTATTCCCCGGATGAACTTTTGCATATTGTTGAGGGCAGCCTTGAATATTATCAGCTAAAAATCGATAATGAAAACCTTATAAAAGACCTCAAGGAGCTGTTCTCAGGTACTATTAAAGCAATTATAGAAGCCCTTGATGCTAAAGATTCATTCACCCTTGGCCGCTCAAGAAGGGTTGCATTCTATTCCGCCAAAATGGTTGAATTCTTGAATCTTGACAGGTCGCAGTCTGGAGTTATAGAACTTGCAGGCCTTTTGCATGATATAGGTATGATTGGTGTGGCGGAAGATATTCTAAATAAAACTCAAAAGCTCACCCCAGAAGAGTTTGAAGAAATTAAAAAACACGTTCAGCATTCTGTTAAAATTTTGGAAGATATTAAACAACTGTACGATGTTATTGAAATCATTAAGTATCACCATGAATATTATGACGGAAATGGCTATCCTTATGGCAAAAAAGGTGAAGAGATTCCCCTGGGCTCAAGGATTATAGCTCTTGCAGATGCCTATGATAGTATGGTGTCAAACAGGGCATACAGACAAGGTTTAAGCCCGGAAGAAGCATTAAAATTAATAGAAGAAAAGTCCGGCACCCAGTTTGATCCAGCGTTGATTGATGTATTTAAATCCATTCTGCCTGCGGCACAAAAAGAGATTAAAGAATTTGAAGAAAAATTAAACGAAGCACTAAATGACAAGGAAGAAGCAATTGGGCATTAATGATGATAACAGAGCGCTTTTAAGGACTGTAGAGGTTTTTACGGGCGCATATGCAAGCGGAAAAAGTGAAAGTGCCATAAACAGGGCACTTCAATACGCTAATTGTGGCAAAAGTATTACCCTTGTTGATTTAGACACGGTAGAGCCTGCTTATTGTCTTCGTCCGATAATTGGCGAACTTAAAGAAAAAGGGATTAATATTATCGCACAAACTGATTATTTCGGTCTTGGCGAGGCCGGAAGTTATGTAACCGCAGAGCAGATAAACTGTCTTTCAAAAAATGGCGATATGATTATAGATGTGGGCTATGGTGCTTCAGGGCTTGATATTCTGGATATTTTGAATAATATAGAAAAAGAAAATGACCTTAGAATTTATCTTGTTGTAAATACCTCAAAGTTTGAAACTCGCGACAAAGACAGCATTTTGGAGTATATTGAATTCTCATCTGGACTAAATAAGCAGCCCTGGAAAAAATTTTCAGGCTTTATCTCGAATACACACCTTTCAGATGAAACTACAAAAGAAGATATTATAAGGGGCTATAATAAACTTTTGGAAGTTTCAAAAATTACAAATATTCCAATTATCGCAATCGGCGCAGATGAAAAATTTATCCCTGAGTTTCCAGATGGCAAATATGATGATATTCCCGTATGGTTTTATACGCGTCATATGCCAAAAGCCTTGTGGTAGAATGGTTTTCGGGTTGGTACTTAAGTTTTTTTAAGCTTTTTGATTGGATTTTTCTGTTTTGCGAATCCTAAAAATCTTGCAATGCCTTGTAAACAGCGTATTTTACATTTTTTATCAGGCGCAAATTCTTATAAAATAAGCTTTTAGCTTTGTTTGTTATTTGTATTTTTCTATTACAACTGTATTTTGATTTTTCTTTAATGTTTTTATTATTTTTATCTATTCTTGTTAAGTTTTAAAACTCTGCTATATCTTTCAAATAGGCCGTTGCAAGCCTATATAGCACGTGCAAACGCTTATCCAATCGACTTTTTCATCTTATTTATCTTTCTTTTTTCTTAATATATCTGTATTTCAACCGTTAAATCCGTCTTTTTTATGGGAAATAGTATGCATGCTTTGCTATATATATATTTTCACTGTGCGATAAAGCTAAAACCACTATTCTGTAAGTGTTTTCCTACAATATTTTAATCAGCCGAAATCTTTAACCTTTGATGTTTTTCCTAAAAACCCTTATAAATAGTAGGTATCCTCCCTGCAATATGCCTATATCTCTTTCCCTTCAACTAATTCAACCTTTTCTGGATTCATAAAACCTAAAAATCTTGTTTCGCACAAAGTTTAAATCTGCACGTGTACTTATATTTTTTATGATAATCATGAATTTTCACCCTCCTCCACAATTCCTTTCAGAACTTCGCACTTCTTTTTTAATGCTTTAAAATAATACACCAGGTTAAAAGCTGCATTGCAAGCTTCATTTGTCCTCA
>CATJOM010000108.1 GCA_949741915.1 uncultured Candidatus Melainabacteria bacterium
AACCTCAACACTATCCATCTTATCAACAACTAAATTAAAATCTCCTAAACTTCCAATACTACCATCACCCCTAACAAAACTACCCAAAGACACAAGAGTATTTCTATTCTCATCAATAATACCATTACCATCATCCCCAGCACTGGTATTATTCAAACTAATAGAAACAATCCCTGCTTCTTCTAAACTAATTAAACTACCATCCCCCTTTAATATCTTAATTAATCCAAAACTATCATCTAAACTACTAATAATTCCATCACCATTACTATCTAAATCAGATAATGCATCAAACCCAGAACTTGCTAAACTTCCACTACCCTTAACATAATTATCCCCAAATACTTCACCCCCATCATTAATAACCCCATCATTATTCTTATCAATAACTAACATCCCATCATTACCACTAACCCAAGAACTTAACTCACTAAACCCATCCCTGTCAAAATCAAAATATCTTCCATTATTAACAGATGTTGTACTAATAACCCCATCACCATCTAAATCAACAAGAATAGGATCAACCCCAGGTGTCCCAGCCCCATCTGCTATATCAAACGGAACATCAAACCCAGGTTTACCTTCTAAACTCATACAAGGTATATGTAATGTTTCCCCAGGCTTTATCAAACAAAAATCTCCATCCTCCGACATCCTATCTCTAAGCCAAGGATTAGCCTCTAACAACTCTTCTAAATCAACATCATACTTCTTGCAAATATCATAAATGGTATCACCTGATTTGATTTCATACAGCTCTTCATCCATTGAAATGTAGCCTTGCAATGACTCATTGTTGCCAATAAAATCCTGTAACATTCCATTAATCGTATTAAGTATTTCCTTTAATAATCTGGGGTCCATTGTGTGAGCACAAGAAAGTATTATCTGTAATTCACCTTCCAAAATTTGAAAACCTAACTTAACTTCAGGATGCCCCGATAAGGCTTCAAGTATTGTGTCAAAGTTTTCATCATGTGCAAAAGTTAAATTTTCTCCATTCTCTGTATATACTTGCATGTTATGATATGAATCTTTTCCATTGCTTATATAATCAGATGTATACATTTCACCAAAATGTGATGCAATTTTACTTACAAGTTCATTTTCATATCTGTAATTTTGTATATTTGAATAATCCCCTGATAAAGATATATTATACTCAGGGTGTTCTTTAGCAAATTCCATTATATCTTCAATTGAACTTGCAGCACCAACGGCATTAAATGTAAATGTTTTAACACCCTTGAAATTCTCCATTGCACCAAGCATCTCTGAATGATAGCCACCCAATGATTGCCCTATTTGAATTATATTATCTGCACCATATTTACTTACAGCATTATTTAAAAAATTATATGCATCATTAAACTGCGATTGCGGTTTTCCACTTTCCCAAGCTTTTAAAACATTATCATAATAATCTTTTATTGCTTCGCTGCCATGGCCAGGAGCAGGAGTAACAGAACCTTCATGCACAAGATAATATTGATTTGTCTCTAAATTCTGATATACATATCCTTGGTAACCTGTGTTTGTTGAAATTTTATCAACAAGTTTAATTTCAGGATAATGGCCATCTATTTCAAGTTCTTTGTTTTGTGCCCCATTATTATAAATGTAGCCTACATCTTTATTATTAGGATTTTCATAAGTGTTTTCTATAGCAAGTTGTGCATAACCTTTTAAAGTAGTTGCCGAAGTTGATTCCATTGTGCTTGTAGTCATTTATTTATCCTCCACTGTTTAAAAAACTGTGTACCTCTATTGTTTCCTGCTCGTTGCGAAAGGAATATAAAAATATTGCCATTATTAAGTGTTATCATTTTTTGGCCTGCAAGTTCTTCTTTTGCCTTTGGGCCATGTTGAATTTCATAAGTTTCTAAATCGAGTATTTCGCTATCTTTCGGACTTGTTTTGGATTTTATTCCAAACATTGGCCCAAGAAAACATTTTCCTCCTGTTATTAAAAAATATTTATCCCCTAATTTTGCGCCATTAAAACCTCCGGCTCCCATAAATTCATAACATCGTGGTTCAAGGAGGTTTGCAACCACTTCAGCTTTTCCTGTATTAATGTTATAAATTTCAATTTCTTTTAACTCAGTTATTTCCCTGTATTTGGAATTACTATCTGGCAGCGCTGCTTTTCCTCCAAAAATTACAATTCTGCTATCATCAATTTTTATTCTTCTCGGGTGTACTCTTCTTAATACTTTGCCAGCAGTTTTTATGGTATTGCTTTTATAATTGTATTTATAAACATAATCTAAATCGCCATATTCTACCTTTTTTTCTTTGTCTTTTGAAAGTATGTTGCTACCAAATAACAGAATATCATTTTCTTTGGTTGGAAAAACTTGATCAACATTTAAAAACTTATCCAAACTGATATTCATCAGTTCAGAAGTGTTTTTATCAATATTATAAATTTCAACTTTTCCTCTTTGATACATAAAAACTTTATCGTCAAACAATGCAGCATTCATAATATTAAAGCATCTTACAGGTTCAAGAGTATTATTGATTTTCTTTTCTATTAATTTTTCAAACTTCATGGTGTCTAAATTAAGTATTACCATGGAATCATAAGGATAAGCTTTTTCAAGCTTGTATTTAGAATTATTTGAATCATAGGCATGAGTTATTAATAATTTATTATTATTAAGCAATAGCCCATTATCCCAATAGTAAAGATTCTTTGGCAAGATGATTTCTTTAACCTTATTTGTTTTTATATCATATATTTCAGATGGGGTATAATTTCCATTGTCGTCATTCTTCCCAAGAATAAATATATTGCCGTTATCTAATTTGAAAGTATTTTCGTTACTTCCACCATGTTGATGTTTTAACTGCAACCCTTTTACAAAATGTCCAAACTTATACTTCTGAAAATTAACTGCAAAATATATTGACTTTATAATGAGTGTCAAAATAAGTATAAATATTACGCTTTTAAATAAAAATGATAATTTTTTTTGCATTTTAATCTTCGCTATTAACCTTTTCTTTATTTCAATCCAAAGCCCGTAGGTCTGGCGCCGTCTGATGCTTCTATCATCCCTTATTCATTTAATAAAATTAAAATCTTTAAATCCTTTAAACAATTTTTTCCTACAACCCTTATCTATTTCCCTCCATCATACTCCCCTTAAACCTAAATTTCAACACTCAATGTAAATCTTAATAAAAACCCTAAACCAAACCATTAAACCAACCCAATCCCAAATTCATATTTCCAACCACTCAATCAACCCCTAATTCAAACAACATTTCAACTAATATTTC
>CATJOM010000109.1 GCA_949741915.1 uncultured Candidatus Melainabacteria bacterium
AGATTTAAAACCAATGGAAGTTTTAATTCCTAAATCTTCCGAACAAAAGGAAATAACAGATTTATTTAATAATCTAGATAACCTTATCACTCTTCATCAACGTAACTATATTTTTAATTATTTAATGATGTTAATGCTCTCATTATTTTATCAATATCTGTATTTTCTAATTCTTGAATTATATGTAGATATGTTTTTTGCGTTGTTGACATACTTGCATGCCCCAGTCTGTGAGCTACACTTGCAATGGAAACTCCAGCATATAGAAGTATTGATGCATGTGTATGCCTCAAACCATGAATTGAAATTACTGATATACCTACATTGTTACAATGTCTTTTTAAAATATCATTAATTGTTGAATTATATATTTTTTTACTAATAAAAATTGGTTTATCTTCTTCCATTTCTTTTATTAGTTCAGAAAATTGAATTACTGTTTGCCAGTCTAATTGCACTTTTCTTTCAGATGACTTATTTTTAGTAGGCTCAAATCCTCCACTTTCTTTATAATTCCATGTTTTATCAACATTCAAAATTTGTCTTGGAAAATCAAAATCTTTAGGTGTAATTGCAAGGGCTTCTGAAAAACGTAATCCTGTTTTTGCAACTAAATAAATTAGCCAATCAAAATTTATTTCATTCTTCAAATCTAAATCAGAAATTAATTTTTGAAGTTCAAATTGGTTCAAATATTTAACTTTTTTCTCTCTAGGTGCTTTTCCTTTAATAATTGCTTTTCTTGTCGGATCTTTTGATATTAATCCTTCATCAACTGCATCCAATATTGCTGCTTTTAATTGATGGTGAAAATCCATTGTACTTTGCCTTTCATGATTTTCAGCATATTTATTTAATATTTCTTGATAAGTTATTCTATTTATTTCTCTTATCTTTAAATTTGGTGCTATTTTTTTTAACCAACGAGATGTTAATTTATATTTTTGCATTGTTGAATTTCTAATTGCACCTTCCTTATATATAGTTATCCATTTTTCATAATAATTACAAAACAATTCATTTACATCGTAAGTGTCCATTTTGTTACTCAACTCCTTTTCATTTCCTTAAGCTGATGAAGAGTGATAAGGTTATCTAGATTATTAAATAAATCTGTTATTTCCTTTTGTTCGGAAGATTTAGGAATTAAAACTTCCATTGGTTTTAAATCT
>CATJOM010000110.1 GCA_949741915.1 uncultured Candidatus Melainabacteria bacterium
CCTATAAGATAATCAACTTCATCAATAATGATAACTTGCGGATTAAGTCTTAAATGTGCAATACATTGTTTCATTAAATCTGTAGATTTTTTAGACGGAGCTTCGCCCAGTTCTTCAACAACTTTTTCCAATATTCCATGACTTGTCATATTATTTTGGGCTCTGACATATACAGCATCATTTCTATTTGCCCACCAAACTGCGACTCTGGTTTTACCCAATCCGGGATCACCATATACTAATCCCATTTTTGGAACTTCATTAGATTTATCAATAAGGTTGTTCATTAACTCTACGAAGTTTTTAACATTATGAGTTTTTACAAATAATTTACGCATTAAATACCTCCTTATTATCTTCTTCGCCATATATTTGTTCGTATTCATCCGTTAATTTATATTCTGCAATCCAGTCTTTCTCACTTTTTGTAAGATTTTCTTTCTTAATCAAATGTTCATATTTTTCAAATCTTGTTCTGAAACAACCGTTGAAATTTTCTGCTTGAAAATCAGCTTTTACTTCAAGACTAAATTGTTTTGTTTCATCTTCTTTTTGTTTCTCAGGTAAATCCATTGTTAATAGTGGAGTATAAACCTTATTTCGTTTTAGATGATTTATGTATTCTTGTTCCGTTCTTTTTTCTAGCTGTTTCTTTAATTTTGTTTTTTGTTTTAAATCTTCTATGTCTTTTGCTTCACCCAAATAATTTGCTAACGGATGAATAGGTTCAACTCTTTTGGCAACACATATAAACTCACCGTTTAATTTGTAAACCTTAATTGAACTCAAATCGAACAAGCTGTATTTAATAATCACCTTCTTTTTATAACCAAATAATGCTTCGTCATAATAATTGTTTTTGAGGAATAAAATTCCGTTCCTGTAAATGTTTTTAATTTCACGAGCCATCATAAGATCATCTAAAGTGTCGATATTAACCCCTTCACCTCTGCCGCTTTCAAGAACTTCACCTATTGTTTTATCTTCGATGTGTGGGCATTTTTGTTCGTAATGATATTTTTGCAACCAAATCTCAAGAACTCGTGCAACTTGCTCTATTGTTGGAATATTAACCTTAAAAATTTCTTTATGGAGTTTTTCATTTCTTTTTAATTGAGCAGGTTTTTTAACAATACTTGTTCCTGTATATGATGGAAGCATTACTTCAAAACTGTCTTGCAATTCCCTAAATAACCTTTCAATAGGTTTTGCTTTTGCATTGTAGGGTTTTGCATAAATTGGCTGAATACCAAGATTAGTAAATAATCCTGTTATTCCGTTTTCGATAAAATATTTTGCCTTAAAAGCCTTACCGTTATCTTGATATACAAATTTTGGAACTTTGCCTAAATTTATTATTGAGTTTCTTAGTGCACTTGCAATACATTGAGTATTTTCTTCCAACATAATTTCAAACCCGACAAAACTACCTGATTTCCAATCTTGATAAGCAACCAATATCGGTCTTACAAAAGTTCCTTTGTATGGATGCTTAACAAAAATGCTAATTTGTGACCATCTCCGACAATTACATCCCCGACTTCCAGCTTTGAAATATCTCTTGAGATATATGGTAAAACCTTATCATGAAGAGCTTTATTGCCTTCTCTTGCCTCAACCCAAATATTATAATGTTCATTTTTGTAATTGTTGGCAAATCTTCTATATGTTAAATCGCAACACAAATTTTTAAAACCACATTGGGTTAATGCCATTTTTGTATATTTGATTGCTTTTCCAATGTTTAATTGATTTGGATGAAGAAGGTTTTTTAAAAGTTCAGATTTTTCTTCTTCAGATAAATTAGATTTTCTGGTTTTTTCACCAAATGTATAATTGTTAATCAAACAATGCCATTCATCATTATTAATTCGAAGTTTCTTATGCCATTCATAAATTGTTCCAATGGCAACTTTACCAACAGTATCAAATAAATCAGTACAAATACAACCGTTATTGTAAGCATCAAGAAAATCTTTTCCGGCTACTGTTTTATTTTTCTTGTTTAATCTAAATTCATCCCATTTTTTGATTAAATCGTATTTTGCAAGAGCCAGTTTCTTTTGAGCTTCAGGCACCACATAGGTTATCGGCATCAATTGAGTGGACTTTTCTTTAATTGATGTTACTTTTTCTCTAACATTTTCTTCTAAAGATGTTACTAGAATTTCATAAGATTTTGAGCATTTTCTGATAACATATTTATTTTTGCTTATTGCCTTGCGAACTGCTCTTTCAGATATACCTTTAATTTCGGCAAGTTCTTTAGTTGTAATCCAGTAATCATTTGAGTTTTGCATAATTATCTCCTCTTACACATTAACTCTGCTTAAGAGATATGTGTAGTCGATGTATCCATATCGAAACATATCAACAACTGCCACTTCAAACCCACAAAAACATTGTTTTTCAGATATTGCAAAAGCAAAATATTTGTTGTATTTTAGGAAATTTTTCAAACGGAACTAAACGGAACCAGATTTGGTTCCGTTTGTACTATAATAAAGAAAAGGAGTGATATGATTAGACACCAAGAATCAGAAGAACCCGCATGGGCAAAATACATAACAGAAGATAATTTACCAACCGAAGATTTGCAATATCTATGCTCAATCATTGGCTTGGAAGCCACAAAGAAATTAATGTTTAAAGCCGCAGGAGAAAAGTTTTCTATTCATGCTCATTGTAATCAAGCATACAAAAAACAATATATTTTGGAGTATTTTGATGGTACAAGAAGAAGTATGTTCGACACTATCCGAGCTTGTAAAAAGCATGTTAAAAATAAGAACATTAAAAATAATAAATAGTTACTAATTTTATTTGTTTTAATAACCAAATAACAAGATAAGGTAATTTTAAATGACTAAAAATATTAAAATGGCACAACACTCAAATACTTCATTTATCGAGAAAGAGGCAATTCGTATACTATCTTCATTTATTGAAGAAAAAAGAATGGCAAAAACTTTTTTTAATGAAAATGATAAAACTCCAAACTATGATGGCTTTTTTGAAATATTAAGTACCAAGCACTTGGGAAAAATACCAAAGAAACAATTTATTGTTCAAATAAAAGGTACAGAAAATTTAAAATATATATTGACTGGTGTAAACAAAGGTAAATATAAATACTTATTAGATACAAAATTTTTGTATTATGTTAAAGAAAAGTAATGGAAAATCCTGCCATATACTTTGTTGTAGATGTTACAAGTAATAGAATTTTCTGGATATATTTATCTGATGCCAAACTCATGAGTTTAAATTTTGAAGGAAAAGACAATATTGCATATTATTTTTCGGAAGGAAAAATTTGTGACAATATAGATACTCTTTTAAATAAATTAGACCTAATAGCCAATGAACGAAACCAAAAATTTTTAAATAAAACACCTGAAGAAATTGCAGAAATATAAGATGCGGTGACCTATATAAATAATTTATTTGATAATGATTTAAAGTTTATAAAAGATTTAATGTTTCCTGATTTATGGCGTTTTGGAATTGCACATTCTAGAATCCCTCAAGGAAGCTTTACTATGACTATTGGCAATAATGTTGTAACAAGTTCAAATGGAAGCAATAGTTTTTCAATTTATCCTCAAGAAAGAGGTGTTGCAGATTCTGGAATAAGAGAAAACAATAATTTATTAAATGGTATAAATTTCTTTAATAATATTGATTTGACAGGAAGTACAACTCCTATAATGTATGTAAACTCGGTTATTTCCCAAATTTTAAAAATTTTTTTTGATTCGCCCTTAATTATTAACCTTTCTCCTGAAGTTATTATTTCTGAAATTTTATCCAATGTAATTATTGAATTAGAAAATGTTTTTGGTCTTACTTTGGAGAATACTACAACAGAAATTGAAAAAGCAATATATATTGTAATAAAATATATATTGCTAATATTAAAGCAAAATAAATTATCTGACAACGAACTCTCCTTAAAGTCAAAATTGATTGGTATACTTAATAAAAAACAAAAATATCCCTATTTTGATATTAAAATTAATCCATTCTTTTTAATAAGTGAATATAACTGCAATGATTCATTTGTAGAATTTTATAATTATCATAAAAATAAAAAAATAACGTTAGATAATTTATATACATTTATACTAGAATTTTTAAAGCAAGATTTTATAGAATATTTGGTGGCAATAAAACAAGCAAAAGAATTGGACTTAAAAATAATAAAACCTATTAAAATTGACAAATCTGATTTCTTTTTAAAAGACGAAGAAGATAAATATGAAAGTGCGAGATTAATTTGTAAAACTTGGTTTAACAACTTGGAAAAAGTGTATTTACAAATTTATAATGAAGTTTTTCGTGATAGTAAATACTTAAATACAGGATTATATAAATATCAGATTATCAAACCAGTTATTCAATATCTATCTTGGAATGTAGTTAAATACCAAAGTGACTCTTTATCTATAGAAGAAAGTGCTGCTTCTGTAAACCCTTTTGATGATAAAAATACAATTAGTGGTTTGAGTGGTCTCGGTTTATCTGACTTTATATATAATAAAAATACTCTGTGTAATTCAATGAAATGTTTGCTATATCAAGGAATTGCAAAAGCTTTGCAATTAAAATGTGAAGGGGTGAATTTTAACCATTCTAATCATAAACTTTTTGAAATTTAATCATTTGTAGTGTGAGGTAGAAAATGCAGGTTCTGTTTGGTTCCTTAAGAAGTTCCGTCAAGGTTCCGCTTTGTAACAGAAAAATATTTTTTCTGGAACCAATGTTACTTTTTGAATACCAAAAGTCCAATGATAGTCAATCAGTATTCCCTTACAGAAATAAGGCTTTGTGGCATATTACTCTATAAATTTAGACCTTTATAGGACACAATAGTGACGCAAATCGGACATACCGGACTTTTCTGCAACCCTAAAATACTCCTAAATCCCTTTAAGTTTTGGGACTTTGAGGCTAGTTCCCCTTTTCTGTATTGTCCTGTTTCTTAACACTTATCCAGTCCTGTTTCTTAACATGAAGCGAAGAATTTTGCCCCATATTTTATCCTAATAAAGTCCGTTTTCGTCCAGTTTGATTTTTCTAAAATTGAGAAACTTCCGACCTGAAAAGCCCCTGTTTATACGGGTTTTGAGAAAAAAATCAAAGTATCCGTAAAAATCAAACTGGTCGTTAAAATACAATATATTTTAACATAAAAAAGAAGGTTTCAAAATCTCTGAAACCTTCTTCTATCAATTGATTGCGGGAGCTGGATTTGAACCAACGACCTTCGGGTTATGAGGATAGCCTCGGATTACTTTACCCGTAATGCTTTGCAACGAATTGCCACGATTTGGCACAAGTTTTTATGAGAATTTATCTTGTTTCACTAAATTGATTAAAACTCTTTAACTTCATGTGCTGTGGAATGTGTTGTAAATTTAATTACTATGTTATTTTTGGTTTTGTATTATATTCTAAAGATTTAACCTGATATACCTTTGTATCTACGCATTCAAATAATTCTGGTTTAAATATTGCTAAATTGTATCCTTCATTACATAAGGTGCTATTGTATTCCACACCCATATATTGAGGGGTCAAAGATTTCTTATCACAAATAGATTTTATATAGTCACATATATATTGAGTTGGAACATAGTCAAGTTTTGAGTCATTTTTTCTTATTGATTTTCCCATTTCATCATTTATTTTGTTTAGAAAATGTCTATTTATAACATATTCTGTCAAATCTAAACCATTAGCATCAAATATGAACGGGCTTATCTTATTTACAATTCTAAAATCAACCACAGTAATATCTTCCAGTAATTCAAAGGTACCAACCGTAATATAGTCAAATATTCCTGCTCTAACTTCATTAATGGTGGTTTTAATATCGCTTGAAAGATATAGACACTGAATTCCGGCAGAGTTTACCCTGCCATCTGCTGTCAAAGGTATAGGTGGAGCACCCATTTCTTCTTTTGGTAGGGCATCTTGCTGAGAAATGCGACCCCTGTAGAATTTTTCACCTTTTTTATGTTTATTAATTGAAGTAGCACAAATTTTTTCTAAAATTTTTAAATTAAGATGAGAAGAATGAAATCGATTATTGTGTTTTAAACTATATGTAAAATCTTCCCAAGTATAATTTTTCAATAAGGAATGTTCTTTATTATATGCGACATCATAAACTTCTTGTATAATTACATCTTCGTCAAATAATTCTCTTGCTTCATTGTATTTTTCTGAACAAACATTTTTTAATATATTGTATACATCTGTATGCTTGCAAACAGGATTAAAAATATCCCAGCTACCTCCAGATAAATCATACTTTAATTTAACAGCGTTTGCCTTATCGAATTTATCACCAAGTTCAGATATGGGAGTATATGTATTTAGTAATAATTCAAAATTTCCTGTTAATAATTTATGTTTATCTGTATCATATATATGAGCAGAAGATGTGCCAGTTATATCACATATATCTTGATTATTTATTGTTTCAA
Organism: uncultured Candidatus Melainabacteria bacterium; assembly: GCA_949741915.1. Classification (GTDB taxonomy): domain Bacteria; phylum Cyanobacteriota; class Vampirovibrionia; order Gastranaerophilales; family Gastranaerophilaceae; genus MGBC122484. The sequence continues at coordinate 6,495 of CATJOM010000110.1, forward strand.
TAATGCTTTTTATGTCCGTGTCGTTAAAACATTGGCTACAAAATTTCATTAATTTTCTTCCCGTTGCCCTAGAAATCTGCTAACTAATTCTATATGGTGCATTATTGATAATTTCTTAACTGTTCCTAAGCCAGGATAAGTTTGCTCATCATATAGCTTTTGAAATTCTTTTATTGCGCATGTATCTAATTGTTTTTCTTTATTCCATTCTATTAATTTTTTTAATGCTTCATAAAATTTACCTGTGGTATCAGTGTAATCATCATTGGTATCGGAAATAAAATGGTGAACCCGCATATTATTTTTGCCATCAAAATAGACAATATGTATTGCTACTGCATAAGGGGCAAAACCAGATTCAGTATAGTCGTTTCCAACCACGGAATAATCAGCAAAACCAACGTAGTCATCAGTTTTGTAATATAAATGATCTGATGTATAAAATTCGTCAGGATTATTATAATAATCTACATTTCTAGTTCTTTTTATAAAATTATCTGCCAACAATACTCTGTTATGATTTCTAATATTTCTTCTAAAATCTGACTCATCTGGCATAAGTGTATATTTTGGTTCTGTTTTAGCTTCATATATATCATTATAATAAACACTATCTTCTCGTTCAGTAGCGATTAAAATAATATTGGATAGTTCTTCAGCTATTGCTTTTATGGATTTTTCCAAATGAAATGCTTTTAATATAGTACTTTCTTTAGTTATTTCAGCAAGGTTTTTGCAGATTTTATTTTCTGAATGATTATTTAAAATTTCATTACTTAAACCTCCAACACAAGGATTGTAAATTATTGCTGCATTTCTATTGTTTTCTTGATATATTTTTAAGGTTTTTGTTAGCGTACTAGATAATTTTACAGGTTCTATTATTGGAAAAATATGATTGCTTATTAAATTCTGCTCAGCAAGCTCTCTTAATGCTATTAATTCAAATTGACGACCTCTTAAATAAGGAAAATACATAATTAACCCCCATATTTCTTTTCTAAAAAAGCATTAAGATTTTCAAAATCTCTGTCTCTTAAATTTGAAAAATAAACAACACTTCTGATTTCATCAGGAATAGAAGAAACTAACTTAATATTGATTTTGCAACGTTTTTTTAATTCTTCTTTAAATCTTTCATAAGCAATATTAATATCTATATCTGTAAAAAGTTTTTTACATTCTTTATAGTGTTGAAATTGTGATACATTTGGCAATTTTCTATAATAAGATTTTATTATATTTTCGTATTCTTGTTTGCGCAAGATTTTAAAAATAATCTCATGTTCCAAATGTGTTTTGTCAGATACCGGTTTTCTTACCATTTTCAAAACACCATTTTTTGATATTGTATAAATTCCAATATTTTTATTGTTTATTTTTTTTCAAGAATTTCCAAATTGGCTTTATATACAACAACGCATACATTATCAAAAGCTCTGTAATAATCTTTCAATTGAGAGTCTAATCTTTCAAAATTATCCAGTTCTGTTTTAATTTCGCAAACAATAGCCTCACCGTTAATCATTATAAAATCCGCTTTTGATTTACCAACTGGGATTTCAGTTAATGCAGTTGTTTTATATGGATCGTGATTTTTAAACAGTAATTTATTTAGTAGAGTATTTTTATAAAAATACTCATTCCTATAACCTTTTTTAAGCTTTTGATATATCTCGCTAATTAGTTCTTTATTTGTTTTGTCATTAGAATTGATAAGATAGCGTCTTATAGTCGTATAAAATACGTTATCTATATTACCGTTACAAAGCATAGAGCTTAACGTATTTCTTGAAAAAACTCTATTTAACAATAAATTATGTGTCGTATTTTTATTCCTAGATGATGTAGACAAGATATCTAAAACCTATTCAACTACACGGCTTTGTTAATTATAACATAATTTATTTAAGAAAAATTTATTTTTTATCACAATAATACAAAACTACACATACATCCCCTCCAACTTCTCCAACTCCTGCTCGGCAAAGTCAGGGATAACATGCCCGTAGATGTCGTGAGTTATTGTAATGCTAGCATGTCCTAAAAGTCTTGATACAACAATGGACTTCATTCCGCTTTCCAAGGCTCTTGTTGCAAAGGTGTGCCGCATAGCGTGAACATTTCTGTGAGGTATATCAAGTTTTTTCTGTATTCTGCTGAATGCATCTAAAAAAGTTCCGGCATCGGTAAAATATCCGTCTTCTCTTGGAAAAACAAGGTTGAATTTGCAATAATCTTTGCCAAGTTTCTTTTTTAAAATGTTTTGCGCTTGTTTATACTCTGTTAAATCAGCCATTAATTTTGGCAATACTTTAATTGTTCGGGTTGAAGTATCAGTTTTTGTATTGTACACAAAGCCCAATATTGTTTTACTGTCTGCTTTATAGCTGAAATTTTTATTTCTTTGCACCTGTTTATTAATTCTTACCGTGTTATTATCAAAATTCACACAATCCCAAGTTAAGCCTAGTAATTCACCTGCTCTTAAACCTGTATAAAAATCAAATTTTATTGCCATACCATAATAATGGTTTTTGCATTCTGCTATAATTTTTTCCTGTTCATCTCTTGTAAATACTTCAACTTCTTTTTTACCTTCACGTCTTAACTTTACGTTTAATAAGGGGTTTCTGATAATTAACCCCTCTTTTAAGGCATAGTGTATGGCACTGCTTATTACAAGGTGAATATTTTCAACCGTTTTTGGTGCAAGTCCGCCTTTGCCTGCTAATCTTCCGTGCTAATAAAGGAAGTTGTAAAAATCCTGTACATGTTTGCTTGTTAAGTTTGCAAATGCAATATCACCAATTTGGGGCTTAATGTGCCTTCTTATTATCATTTCATAGCTTTGGCTTGTTGAAACTCTTAAACCGTGGATAAGGCAATGATTAATACATTTTTCCAAAAAGTGAACTTAGTTTAAAATTTTTGGGGTTAATATAACTCCTTTTTTGCTGTTTGACCA
>CATJOM010000111.1 GCA_949741915.1 uncultured Candidatus Melainabacteria bacterium
ACTCTTGTGTCTTTGGGTAGTTTTGTTAGGGGTGATGGTAGTATTGGAAGTTTAGGAGATTTTAATTTAGTTGTTGATAAGATGGATAGTGTTGAGGTTGATAAGGTTAGTGTATCTGAGGATGTGGCTTTGTTGCCGGATGTTAGGGGGTTTGGTTTAGTACATAGTTTACATCAGGCTATGATGTTGGATAAGGGTGGGGAGTTGAAGGGGTTGGTGGAAAAGTTTGTTAATAGTTCTTCTGTTGGTGAGAGAAGAAAGCTTGTTGATGATATATTGTATGAATGGGGATGTGATTCTAAGAATACAGAAGGATATAGGGGAAGTTATTTTTATGATAAAACTTTATGTATATTAGAAAAGTTTATGGGAAAAAAGTTTGTTGGAGTAAATAATAACGGGCAGCCTAATCTTTGGGCTACACCTTGGCTTGATAAGTCATATGCAATATTAGCTAATTATGTATATTATAGTTTAGGTATTCAGGTTGATGGTGAATTAAAGAATATATACAATATGATTGAGCTAGAATATAGTTTTGATGATAATGTTGTAGGATATAATTTTGATAAGGTTATAGAGTATATTGATAACATTATCAAAGAAAATAAAAGATTAGGAATGGAAAAGTTATTAGAGGTTAAGGGGATAGCTGAGGCTTTTGGGCTGAATAAGACTTTTTGTTTGAATGAAGGTTTGATTAACGAGACTAGTAATAATTTAGTCAATGGTTATGATAAATTCTATGAACATTTTAGTTCTATAGATGAAGAGTATAGAAATATATTAGATGTTAAAGATAAGATTGCTTTTTTAGGAAACAATGGGGGTGATAGCATAAAGGGGACAATTGGGGCAGATATTGTGTTTGGGGGGAATGGAAATGATATTATAGATACTGGCGAAGGAGCAGATATTATTTATGGGGGTAGAGGGGATGACAAGATTCATGGCGGGAATGGATGCAATACAATATATGGTGGTGATGGGAATGATACAATAAGAACTGGAAACAAAGAAGATTTAATTTATGGTGGAGATGGTAATGATTCAATAATTAGTGATTATGGCTATGACACTATTTATGGGGGTGATGGGAATGATACGATTGATGGGGGTAATGGTAACGATTTAATATATGGTGGAAATGGGAATGACAGCATAATTGGTGGAAGTGGAGATACAATTTATGGTGAAGATGGAAATGACTATATCAAAACAGAACATGGGGATGCTTATCTTGATGGAGGGGATGGGAATGATACGATAAGAACAGTAGGATATTCAGGAAGTGTTACTGTGATTGGTGGTCTTGGAGATGATTATCTTGAATCAGGACAATTATCTACATATGACGGTTCCAGGATTTCTAATTTGTTTAAGTATAATCTTGGGGATGGGAATGATACGATTAATGCAGGTTCTACTAATGATACACTTGAGTTTGGAGAAGGGATAAGTGTTGAGGATATAAGGTGTGATGGTGAGGGGAATGATTTAATAATATGGTTTAATAATGTTGATAGTAATAAAGAAGGCTCAATAAGGGTTAAGCTTGAACTTAGTTCAAGTACAATGATTGAAAAGTATGTTTTTAGTGATGGAAGAGAATTAAACAAATGGCAGATAATAGGGCTAAATGGCGGTTTAGTTAAAAAGGGAACAGAAGGAAATGATATAATAAAAGGTTCTATTGCTTCTGAAAAGATTTATGGCTATGGGGGAAATGATAGTATTTATGGTGATTATGGTAATGACACTATTTATGGGGGTGATGGGAATGATACGATTGATGGCTGGCACGGAGATGATTTAATATATGGGGGTGATGGAGATGATAGAATTGACGCTGGAAGAAGTGGGAATGATACAATTTATGGAGAAAGTGGAAATGACTATATCTTTGCAAACCACGGAAGCTGTTACCTTGATGGAGGGGATGGGAATGATACGATTACAGGAGATGACTGTAATTGTATAATAATTGGAGGAAAGGGAGACGATTCTCTTTGTGGATATGGAGGAGGAGATAACACATATATCTACAATCTGGGCGATGGAAATGATACAATTAACGATTATTACAATAAACAAAATAAGGATAATGATACACTTGAGTTTGGAGAAGGGATAAGTGTTGAGGATATAAGGTGTGATGGTGATGGGAATGATTTAATAATATGGTTTAATAATGTTGATAGTAATAAAGAAGGCTCAATAAGGGTTAAGTTTGCTCTTGGATTTGAAAGGCACAGGATTGAGAATTTCAAATTTAGCGATGGAACAGTGTTAAGTTTTGAAGAAATAATGGAAATTAAAAGTTCTCAGGAAAAAAATGCTGCTTCTGCTGCTATTTGTGTTCAGATGGAAGATAATAAATATATAGATAATAATAGAGTGATGGAAAATATATTAAATATTAGAAAGATAGAAGGTTTTGATAATTCTAAGGATTTAGTAGGTATAGAGAGTTTAAATTGTATTAATAGTGCAAATGAATGTGGTTTAGATGGATATGATAATATTTCATCTTGTTTAGTTACTGATTATGATGTTAATAAGATAATTCAGGATATGGCAGGGTATGATAATGGAATGGGTGGAGATTCTTTTTGTTATGCAGAGGATGTTAATAACGAGAAGGATTTAATGAATTTGGTTGGGGTGGGGAGTTGAAGGTGGAGTGGGGTTTTACATAAATTTATCTAGAGAAGGTTTTGGATTATGCAAACCGGATTAATTGCATTTGATATTATATCTAAGATTAACGGGGTAAATATTGATTTAAGGTCAGTAGTTAGGGAATACGCCATAACCAAAGATGAAATTAAACTTGAAGAATTGCTCTTGATAATGAAACGGTTTGATTTCAAGGCAAGGGTAAAAAATATTTCGCCGGATGAGCTAGTAAAATGCGAATATCCCTTACCCGCAGTCATTCTTAGAAAAGATGGCTTGTTTTCCGTTTTATTAAAGATAAATAAGGAAGAGAAACGCTGCCTTATTTATTCAATAGAAGAAAATCAGACAAAAGATATAAATTTTACTACCCTGGAGGGCATATCAGGAAACAATTTTATAATTCTTTCTCATAAGATAATAAATGAAAAAATTAAATTCGGATTCAAGTGGTTTTTTAATGAGATTTTAACTTACAAACAAATAATCCTTGAAGTAATGATTGGCTCTTTTATTGTGCAGCTTTTTGGGCTTGTAACTCCTTTGTTCACACAGGTTATATTAGATAAAGTCATAGTCCACAGAAGCCTTATTACCCTAAATGTTCTTACTTTTGCTTTTGTTGTTTTAATGGTTTTTGAACTTTTGCTTAATTTTTCAAGGAAATATATATTTTTGCACACAGCATCCAAGATTGATGCAAAATTAGGCGCAAAACTCTTTAAGCATCTATTCTCTCTCCCCTTTACATATTTTGAAAACAGGAAAGTCGGAAATATTATAACAAGGGTGCGCGAGCTTGATCAAATAAGGGAATTTATTACAAATAAATCAGTTTCTGTAATATTAGATGTTTTCTTTTCCTTTGTTTTTATCATTATGATGTTTATATATAGCAGAGTTTTAACTTTTATAGTTCTAGGGTTTGTCACTTTAATTGCAATCCTTTATTTAATAATAACCCCTGAGCTTCGCGATAGGTTAGAAAAAAAGTTTGAAATGGGAGCACAATCTAATTCTTATCTTGTAGAATCGGTTACCGGTATTCAAACAGTTAAATCACTTGCTGTTGAAGGGAGTATGCAAAAAAGGTGGGAAGATTATCTTGGGCAATATATAAATTCATCCTTTAAATTATCAAATATGGGAAATATTGCAAGTGCATTATCAAATATGCTTCAAAAGGGTATGACGATTTGCATTTTGTATCTTGGGGTAAAACTGGTTATTAAGAATGAACTTACAATAGGGCAATTGATAGCATTTCAGATGTTTTCAAATCAATTCTCTGCCCCTATTTTAAGGCTTGTTAATCTTTGGAATGAATTTCAGCAATGCTTGCTTGGTATTGACAGACTTGGAGATATTTTAAACAGCCCGCCCGAGGTACAATCGAGCCAAAGTATAACACTGCCTAAAATTGAAGGGCTTGTAAAATTTGATAAGATTTGTTTTAAATATTTGCCAAATTCACCTTATGCAGTCAATAATTTTAATTTTATTGTAAAACCTGGAATGAATGTGGGGATTGTCGGGCGAAGCGGGAGCGGCAAAAGTACTATAACAAAATTAATACAAAGACTTTATCTTGCCAATGAGGGAAGTATATTTATTGATGGGATTGATATCAGACAGATGAACCCGACGTGGCTAAGGTATAATATTGGAATAGTTTTGCAGGAAAATTATCTTTTTGCAGGCTCCATCAGAGAAAACATTGCCCTTGCAAAGCCTAATGCAGCAATTGAAGAAATTATCCAGGCGGCAAAGATTGCAGGAGCACATGAATTTATATCAGAATTCCCCGAAGGATATGAAACAATTGTGGGCGAAAGGGGCTCGAGCCTTTCGGGAGGGCAAAAGCAAAGGATAGCAATAGCAAGAGCATTGATTACAAATCCTAAGATATTTATTATGGATGAAGCAACATCAGCACTTGACCTTGAATCTGAAAAGATAATATTGAATAATATGGCGCAAATTACAAAGAATAGAACCACATTTATTATTGCACACAGACTCACTGCAGTTAGAAACTGTAACGTCATTCTTGTTATGGATAAGGGACAGATTATTGAAGCAGGGAATCACAATGAATTAATTAAAAATGAAAGAGGATATTATAGTTTTTTGTATAAACAGCAAGCCTTTAATAATGGCAGCGCAGGGTTAAAAATTGCAGCCGGGGATATTGCTAATGTTGTATGATAAAGTTTATTCTGTATTAAATAACAATGACACTGAGGCATTGCGGGTGCTTAGGATGTTTATGGCGCTTGGAATGTTTGGGATATTTGCGACACTTGTGGTGTTTAGCGCGTTGTTGATTCAAGAATAATTTATATAACAAAAACAGGTATTAGAAAATGTTAACAAGGATAAGGCAAAGCCTAAAAAAGATAAATGATTCTTATGAATTCAAACCGCTTTTAAGCGAAATTGAAGAAACCCCAGTGAGTCCCTTGGGACGTTTTACTTTTTGGACCGTCACTTCTTTAATTATCATAACAATTTCATGGCTAATTATTGGAAAAATTGATATTGTAGTAACAGCACGAGGCATTGTCATCCCAGATGGAGAGGCAAAAATTATACAGCCATTGGAAACAGGGGTTATTAAAGAAATATTAGTCAAGGAGGGAGATTTTGTTAAAAAAGATGAGCTTCTTGTTCTTATTGACACAATGACAACAGATGCACAATTAAAGACAATAAAGGAAAACCTGAAAACAAGCAAACAGGAAGCAAAGAGACTTGAAGCACAAGGCGTTGGGATTAATTTTAATTCTGATAACGAAATTCAAAAGAAACTGTATGATGAAAGTCTAAAGGCTTTAAATAGTTTAATAGGGGTGAAAAATCAGGAGATTAAACAAATTGAGAGACAAATTGATTCAAACCTGGCACAGAAAAGAGATTATGAAAACCAGTTGCAGAGCGCTATTGACAGAGAAAAAAGATTGTCTAATGTTAAAGATATAATTGCGTATAATGACTTAAGAGAAGCAAAGGATAGGACTGTCGGATTAAGAGAATCTGTCATTAGAACGGAGGCAGAGATTAGTAGACTACAAGCGCAAAAAAGGCAGGTTCAAAATGAGATAGTGCAATTAAAGGCTGATTTTAAGGCGCAAAAACTTGAAAACTTGGCCGAAACAAACAAAAGAATAAATGAACTTGAGTCAAATAAGGAACAGATAGAATTTAGTAATATTAATCAAAAAATTACAGCACCTGTGGATGGATATATTGATAAATTAATGATTCATACTGTTGGCGGCGTTGTGACACCTGCGCAGGAATTAATAGCTTTGACACCTTCTGATATGCCGATTTTAATTAAGGCGCAGGTTTTAAATAAGGATATAGGTTTTATTAAAGAGGGTATGCCGGTTTCAATAAAGATTGACACTTATGATTTTCAAAAATACGGACTTTTGCACGGAGAAGTTAAATCAATCTCGCAAAATAGTATAGAAGATGAAGATTTGGGACCAGTTTATGAAATATATATAACACCTGATGAAAATTCTATGCTTATTGATGGCAAAAAGCAAAAAATATCAGCAGGGATGACACTAAATGCCGAAATTAAAATCGGCAAACGGCGTATAATAGAATTTTTTATCTATCCTTTGATTAAATATATGGACGAAGGGGTGAATGTTAGATAGAAAGAATAAGCATAAACGCATAAAGCATGCGTAACTCAATTAACAAAAAACCTATAAGGCAAATTAAAAAGTCTGCTATTAAAAAATTTATCAAAAGTACATTAAAATACTAAACAAATCTTTGCACAAAATATTTTATTTATTTTTGTTCTGCTAAATTTGAACTTGCAACATGGATTAATTTTCTAAAAATCCTCAATCTTGGATTTTATTCCTAATTTTTTAAAAAAAATTATTGAAATTTCAAAACAGGCATTTTCAAAAATCGACTATATGTCAATTATATGCAAAAATCATACCAGTGTTAATCCCAGTCATTGACTGATTTTATAGTGAAGAATTTTCCTCTGTTATATTTTCTAATAAAACCCGATATCGTCTGGCTTGATTTCACTAACATCAAGAAGCTTTAAACCCTAAAAAGGCACTGTTTAAGGCATATCAAACAAATAATATTCTACTCATAAACACCAAAATGAACGTCAAGATGAATCATTAGAATAAACTTTTAGATGAAATCATAATAAAACTTGAAACTTTGCACCATGCCGAACAAAAATATTATGAAGATGGGGTTAGAATTATCGAAACGCTGAAAAACGCTTATATCTTGTATAAACAACAATCCTCTATCGAACAAAGAAAATTACTAAATTATTTACTTTCGAACTGCACTTTAGAAGGTGAAAAGGTAAGCTATGACTATAACTTACCTTTCTTATATTTCGTAAATTTTGACTCTTGTCGCAAAAAATACCCCGGATGCGATTCGAACGCATGACCCTTTGCTTAGAAGGCAAATGCTCTATCCAGCTGAGC
>CATJOM010000112.1 GCA_949741915.1 uncultured Candidatus Melainabacteria bacterium
CTGGACCGACTGGACCATCCACAAATCCAACTCATACAACAACACCAACTGGCAATGAGCCCACAGTTCCTACAGTTGAACCACCAAGGCCAACAGAACCTGCGGAGCCAACAGACCCCAGCTGCGATATACCAGATTTGGAACTTCTCTCAAAAAAACAAAACAATAAATTCGTCTAAATATTCATTCCAAAAACCGTAAAATCAAAAGGCAGGATTTCATTTCCTGCCTTTTGATACAATTATGCGCAAATCTTTACAAACAAATATAGTACAGGTATAAAGAAAATAATTAAAAAGCCGATATAAAATATGAAAAGCACAAAAAGGATTGCAAATAATGGTTAATATAAACCCATTTGATGACTCATTTAAAAAATACATTACAGGTGGAGCACATCAAGTTCAAGCACCCAGTAAAATTAATGAAGAGCAGATGCCTGACAACAAAAAAGGTATAGGTGGCTTAGCTGACATTCAAAATACAAATGAAAATGATTTACTTGATGCATCAAATATCACAGATGACTCTGACAGCTTTAATATGTCCGACTTTAGCAGTAGTGAAAAAAATTACAATACAGAAAAAACAAATGAAGCCGCAGATAATTCATCCAGCAGCAAAGATGACAATCAAGATAAAAAAGAGGGAATGATGCATGAAATAGCTCAAGTAATTGATAATTTCTTTAACAAAAAAGAATAAGAAGACCTCTGAAGTATACTTCAAAATTTTGACAGAGAATACGTATTCTCTGTCATTTTTACGTAATAGCTTTTTTGATGTTGGCAAAAAAATATAACCAAAGCAAATATAAAGTTTTGTAACAAAATTTTAAAAAAGTGAAATTTTATATTTTTTATATACTTTATATATATGAAGGTAATAAAACTGGAGTTCAAAATGACAAGTGTAAATACAGATTTAAATAAACTTCAAATACCTCAAACAGGTTCTTCTGCAGCAGGAAAAGCTTCAGGTGCAAATAATATTGAACAACTGTTTGCAGAATATGATAAAGTAAATGCCAGCAAAACAAGTTCAGAACAAAAAAAAGCTGGTTTTATACAAAATGCATTCTTGTTTGGAACAAAAATAGATGCAAATACTCAGACTATCGGCGGACTATCAGCGCAAAACAATATATCACAAAGTAAAATTAACGGTTTACAGCAAAATAATAACACATTAACTACTGATATCAACGCCATTCAAAGCGCAAACACAACATTAGCAAATGAAATAGGCGCTTTAACAAGCAGTAATTCTGCATTAATGGCAGAAGCAAACGCGCTTAACGGTCTAATTAATCAAATCGGCACTCAAATAACACAGATTATGCAGGGCGAAGCTGGTGTTCTTGGCTTTGCAGCAGCCGCAGGCCTTATGGCAACAAAGTCAGCTTATGAAGGAAAGTTGCAATCCTTAGAACAACAAATAGCAAATAACAACAATGAAATTGAAACAAAAAATAAAGAGCAAGATAAAAATACAAATGTAATAGAAACAAAAAGCGCAGAAGTTGAAGACAACAATAAAAACATACAAAACGAACAAAGCGTCATAGCAGGAAGAAACAATGAAATTACTAATCTTGAAAGCAACAATACTAATTTAAACACTCAAAAAAATGATGCGCAAACAAACGCAAACAATTGTAGCGCAGAAATCCAGGCAGATGACACGCAACTAGCACAGATTTCACAAGAAATAAAAACAGCACAAGAAGCGCAACAACAAGAGCAGGTGGTTTCCAAACCCCAAGTTGAAAGTGAAGCTATTCAAGCAGAAGCTCCTAAAGCAGAAGAAGAGATAGAAACTGAGGCAGATAAAATTGAAGACAGCAAAGTTGCAGATGATAGAAATTGGTTTTCAAGCATAGCTGATAAGGCACAAAGCATGTTTGGCACCACAGAGGAACAAAATAAAGAAACAGTGAATCCGGCTGAAACAAAAATAATTGAACAAGAAAATACCGAAATGGTTCAAGATAATACCCATGAAATTATAGCTGAACAAGGACCGATTTTTAATGCATCAGGCTCATTAATACAAGATAAAGCAATAATCAATGATATTGTTGAAGCAGTTACAAGCTATGAAGAAGTTGGAATCGAAATCGATGCCACCACAATAGCAAGTGCATCTACAGAAAAATTAGACGAAATTGTTGATGCAAGCACTACTCAGAACATCATTAAAACAACTGGCAGCGGAAAGATTATGGCTGACATCAATACCTTTACAAGTAAAAAAGACATTAAGGAAAATTCAGCAGCTGTCAATGATTTTCGTGATAACTACTCAGAATTAAATAGCTATTACAGTGCAAACAAAGTTACCAATTTAGAGGTTAATGCTTTCTTAACAATAAGCGGCATTATGTATGACGACATAGCCAAAGGTGCCACATACAGCACAGCAGATTTAAACAGCGCAAGCAACAAGGCATCAATTTTAATGAGCACACTTGAAACCCAAACTTTAAGCGTTCAAACGGATAAACAAAGTGTTGACAGCAGATTTGAAGAAAGCAAAACAAAGACCGAAGCAGCTATAAATAATCTTAAAAATAAATTTGACAACCAAGCCAATGAAAACAAAAATTTACAAGAGTGCAAAATCGAGTTCATGTCATTAACAAGCAACTACAGAAACACAACAACAGACAGTGAAAAGCAAGAAATGATATCTGATATGGCAGCATTAAGAGATAAGGCAAAAGAAATCGAAAAAAACCCAGACAGTCAAATTTATTCAGAAGAAAGACTTGCAATAGCAGCATAAAAATAAATTTAATTTTAAAAAGCCCGTTTTAATTCGGGCTTTTTATTTTGTAGCATTACATAATTTAATACAGTTTACACCTCTTAAAAAAATTTGTATAATTAACAAATAGGCTTAACAAGGAGGTATTGTATGGAAAATTTAAAAGTGGCAATAGGCTGTGACCACGGCGGTTTTCATTTAAAAGAAAAAATAAAAGAATATTTAGAGGTTCATAATATTGAACACAAAGATTTTGGTATTTTTATGAAAGAAGCAAGCGATTATCCAGAAATTGCAAAAGAAGTTTCTAAAGCAGTAGCAAACGGAGAGTTCGACAGAGGAATTTTAATCTGCGGCACAGGGCTTGGCATGAGTATAACTGCAAATAAAACAAAAGGAATAAGAGCGGTTTCTATTGAAAATACTTACTCTGCAAGGGTTTCAAGAGCACACAATAATTCAAACATACTATGCCTGGGCGAAAGGGTTATCGGCGACTATCTAGCATTAGATATTGTTGACATATGGCTTAAAACAGGTTTCGAAGGCGGAAGACATAAAAAACGTATTGATATGATTGAGTAAACTGGTTCGATTGAGAAAAAATATTTTAGTGATAAACTTAAATTAACGAATTAGTAATCCGATTTTAAGGAAGTTTATAATGTTTGAAAGATTCACTGAAAAAGCAATCCGAGTAATAATGCTTGCACAAGAAGAAGCAAGGCGGCTCGGGCATAATTTTGTAGGAACTGAGCAAGTTCTCCTTGGTTTAATAGGAGAAGGCTCAGGTGTGGCTGCCAAAACCCTTAAGTCTATGGGTGTAAACATTAAAGATGCAAGAGCCCAAGTAGAAAAAATCATTGGAAGGGGCTCTGGTTTTGTTGCTGTCGAAATTCCTTTTACACCAAGAGCAAAAAAAGTATTGGAATTATCTTGGGATGAAGCAAGGCAGCTTGGACACAACTATATTGGCACGGAACACTTGCTTTTAGGGCTAATCAGAGAAGGCGAAGGGGTTGCAGCAAAGGTTCTTGAAAACCTCGGAGTTGATCTTAATAAATGCAGAAGTAACGTTATAAAACTTCTTGGCGAAACAAGGGCAGGACAAGGACCACAGACAACAACCACGGGCGCACCGCAAACCAAGGCAAAGACACCAAGTCTTGATGAATTTGGTACTGATTTAACCCTTGCTGCACAGGAACAAAGACTTGATCCTGTTGTTGGCCGCGAAAAAGAAATTGAAAGAGTTATACAAATTTTGGCAAGACGAACAAAAAACAACCCAATTCTTGTCGGAGAACCTGGTGTCGGCAAAACTGCCATAGCTCAAGGGCTTGCAATGAAAATTATCGACTGCGAAGTACCAGATATTCTTGAAAATAAAAAAATTATTCAGCTGGATATGGGGCTTCTGGTTGCTGGCACAAAATACAGAGGCGAATTTGAAGAACGCCTTAAAAAAATCATGGATGAAATTAGGCAAGCAGGCAATATTATACTTGTAATTGATGAAATGCATACCTTGATAGGTGCAGGTGCCGCAGAAGGTGCCATTGATGCTGCAAATATATTAAAGCCCGCACTAAGCCGTGGTGAAATTCAGGTAATTGGTGCCACGACACTTGATGAATACAGAAAACATATCGAAAAGGATTCAGCCCTTGAGAGGCGTTTTCAGATGGTACTCGTTGAACAGCCATCGGTTGAAGAGACAATTCAAATTATTAAAGGCTTAAAAACAAAGTATGAAGAGCATCATAAGTTATTTATATCAGATGAGGCTATAGTTGCAGCAACAGAACTTTCAAGTAAATTTATAACAGAGAGATTCCTTCCTGATAAGGCAATTGACCTTATTGATGAAGCAGCTTCAAAGGTCCGCCTTAATGTTTCAAGCCTTCCTCCCGAGGGAAAAGAGCTTGAAAAAGAACTAAAGGCAACTATTAAAGAAAAAGAAGATGCAATCAGGAATCAGGAATTTGAGAAGGCATCTGACTTAAGAGACCTTGAAGCACAAATCAAAGATAAAATCAGAGAATATCAAGACCAGTGGAGAAACACACAGGATGCAAACAAGCCAACCGTTGGTGTTGATGAGGTTGCTGCTGTTGTTTCAACAATTACAGGCATCCCTGTTACAAAAATTACCGAAGGCGAGTCTGAAAGATTATTAAAACTTGAAGAAACTCTTCACAACCGTGTAATTGGGCAAAACGAAGCTGTTGTTGCATTGTCGAAATCGATAAGACGTGCGAGGGTTGGTTTAAAATCACCGAACAGACCGATTGGAAGCTTTATCTTCTCTGGGCCTACTGGTGTTGGTAAAACAGAACTTGCAAAAGCGCTAGCTGAAGCAGTTTTTGGCTCTGAGGATAATATCGTAAGAATTGATATGTCCGAATTTATGGAAAAACACACAACATCAAAACTTATAGGCTCTCCTCCAGGATATGTTGGTTATGATGATGGCGGACATATGACTGAAATCATCAGAAAAAAACCATATTCTGTCGTGCTTTTTGATGAAATCGAAAAAGCACATCCTGATGTATTTAATATAATGCTTCAAATATTGGACGACGGACGTTTGACCGATTCAAAGGGAAGACTTGTAAACTTCAAAAATACTATTATCATTATGACATCAAATGTCGGTGCAAGTATGATAACATCAACACAGAAGCTTGGTTTTTCTATTTCGCAGGATTCAAAAAAAGACAAATACGAAAAACTAAAGGACACGGTTATGGAAGAGATGAAAAAATCTTTCAGACCTGAATTTTTAAACCGTATTGACGATATAATCGTATTTGCGCACCTAAGCAAGGAAGAAATCAGACAAATCGTTGACCTTATGCTTAAAGACCTATTCAAACGTCTTGATGAAAGAAAACTTCAAATCGAAGTTTGTGATGATGTTAAGGATTACCTCGCAAAAGAAGGCTATAATGAAGCATATGGTGCAAGGCCGCTAAGAAGGGTTATTCAAAAGAAAATAGAAGATGTTTTGGCTGAAGAAATTCTCACAGGAAAATATCTTCCAAATGATGCCCTTGTAATGAAAATGCAGGATGATAATATTATCATTGAAAAGAAGTAATACAAACTTTCTTTTCATAAATTTATTCAAGATGCGGACGAAA
>CATJOM010000113.1 GCA_949741915.1 uncultured Candidatus Melainabacteria bacterium
TATATTTTAAACGTGGAATTATATAAGTGGTTAGTTCTTCTCTTTTCCACTCCTTCCTCCATTATGATATAGATTTTATCCTAAGAAGGTATAATTGACTGCTCCATCAAGTTGTCATTATACCTTTTTCTTTTGCTCGAAAAGCGCAAATAATATCTCAAGTCTAATGATAATTAAAAATGGCCTCGTAAAAATTATCTGCAGGATAAAATCAATTATATAATTATGCGCCAGCCAAAAAAGCCCCATTAAATTGGGCAAAAGCCATGGCGCAAAGCATTAATATGCATAATACAACAATGATACAAAAGCGCAAATAAAACATTTTGCCTTTTGTCAACAAAATTTTTTGTAGGATAATGTCGTTTGTAAGGTAGTTTAATCTCAAATTAATGTTATGAATGACAAAATAGTTATAAGGCATGCCAAAGAGCATAATTTAAAGGATGTTTCACTTGAAATACCAAAGAATGAACTTATAGTATTCACTGGGGTTTCAGGCAGCGGTAAGAGTTCTCTTGCTTTTGATACTATATTTGCAGAGGGGCAAAGACGATACGTTGAAAGCCTTTCTACCTATGCCAGACAATTTTTAGGGCAGATGGATAAACCAGATGTTGAAAGCATTGACGGGCTTTCGCCTGCTATTTCAATTGATCAGAAATCTACAACAAATAACCCCAGATCAACTGTCGGCACCATAACAGAGATTTATGATTATTTAAGACTTTTATTTGCAAGGGTGGGAACACCGTATTGTCCTAAATGCGGCACACCTATTACGCCACAGACTGTTGATGAAATTGTCGGCAAAATTTTGGAATTGCCCAATGGCACTAAAATTCAAATTATAGCACCTATCGTAAGGGGTAAAAAAGGTGAATTTCAGAATGTAATCTCTGAATTAAAGCAGGAAGGATTTATCCGCCTTAAGGTTGATGGCGAAACTTATAACCTTGATGAGGATGAGATTAAACTGACCAAAACCCAAAAACACAACATTGATGTAATTATAGATAGAATTATAATCAAAGAAGGAATCAAGAGCCGCCTTTTTGACAGTGTGCAGACAGCACTTCTTCGCGCAAACGGGCTTGTTGCGCTTGATGTTTTAGGGGGCAAAGCAGATGCCTCAAAAATTGATACAAAAGACCCTAATGACAGGGTTATTAAACCTTATGAAAAATTGTTTTCCGAGAAACTAAACTGCCCAAATTGTGACATTAGTTTTGAAGAAATCACGCCGCGTGTTTTTAGCTTTAATAGCCCTTATGGCGCCTGCAAAGTATGTAATGGGCTTGGTGCACATTATGAAGTATCAGATTCTCTTGTTGTGCCTGACAGTGAAAAATCAATTAGGGGCGGGGCTATATACCCATGGGCAAAGACTGCAAATCAATATTATACGGATGTTTTAATGTCTGTGTGTGAACACTATGGAATTGACCCTGATAAGCCGTTTAAGTCATTGACGCCGGCACAGAAGGGGATAATTTTATACGGAAATGACCTTGAAACCATAAAGATGCGCTATTGCGACTTTGGAACAAAGCATATGCGCACACATTATCAGCCTTATCTTGGCATCATTCCATATATGATGAAAAAGTATGAACAATCCGACAGCGATATTATACGTGCAGAAATTCAAAAGTATATGACGGAGATTCCCTGTAATGCCTGCAAGGGCGCAAGGTTAAGCCCGTTTGTTTTAAGTATTAAGATAAACAATAAAAATATCTATGATTTTTGCTGCATGAGTATTGATAAGGCTTTTGAATTTATTGAAGACTTGTATTTAACGCTTGATAACTACAAAATGGCGATTGCACGGCAGATTTTAGATGAAATCAGAGCAAGGCTGAAATTCTTGATTGATGTGGGGCTTAATTATTTAACGCTTGCAAGGAGTGCTGGAACCTTATCCGGCGGAGAGGCACAGAGAATTCGCCTTGCAACGCAGATAGGCTCAGGGCTTTCAGGAGTTTTATATGTGCTTGATGAGCCATCTATAGGACTTCACCAGCGTGATAATGATATGCTTATAAAGACACTGACAAAGCTTCGAAACCTTGGTAACACGTTGATTGTGGTAGAGCATGATGAAGATACCATAAAGGCTGCTGATTATATTGTTGATATTGGACCAAAGGCCGGAGTGCATGGCGGAAATGTTATTGCAGCAGGCACACTTAAGGATATTGAAGCTGCCAAAGATTCAATTACGGGCAAATATCTTAATGGCGAACTCAAAATTCCTGTACCTAAAAAAACACGCCTTGGAAATGGGAATTTTTTAGAGGTTAAGAATGCACATCTAAATAATCTTAAAAATATTGATGTGAATATCCCGTTGGGTAAAATTGTTGCTATTACAGGGGTTTCAGGAAGCGGAAAATCTACCCTTGTGAATGATATTATTTATGAATTTGCTCTTCATAAATTAAGGGGAAACCGTCCAAAACCAAAGGGTGTGGATGATATTAAGGGCTTTGAAAATATTGATAAGATTGTACTTGTAGACCAATCGCCGATTGGAAGGACACCAAGGTCTAACCCTGCAACCTATACTGATGTTTTCACACACATAAGAGATTTATTTGCACAAACAAATGAAGCAAAGGTAAGAGGATATAAGCAGGGCAGGTTTTCATTTAACGTAAAAGGTGGAAGATGTGAAAAATGCAAGGGCGATGGTGTCTTAAAAATCGAGATGAATTTTTTGTCAGATGTTTATGTGAAATGTGATGTCTGCAAAGGCAAAAGATATAATCAGGAGACTCTTGAGGTTAAATACAAGGGAAAAAGCATTTCTGATATACTTGATATGACCGTAGGGGAAGCACTTGAATTCTTTAAAAATGTGCCGAGAATTCAAACAAGGCTGCAGACACTAAATGATGTAGGCTTAGAATATATAAAGCTTGGCCAGAGCGCTACAACTTTATCGGGCGGCGAGGCACAGAGGGTAAAACTTGCGCTTGAACTAAACAAACGTGCCACAGGAAAAACTTTATATTTGATGGATGAACCATCCACAGGGCTTCATTGGTATGATGTTGATAAACTGGTTAAAATCCTTCACCAGCTTGCAGATACTGGTAACACTGTTCTTATAATCGAGCATAATCTTGATATAATAAAATGTGCCGATTATATTATTGATTTAGGCCCCGAGGGGGGTATCGGAGGCGGTGAAGCAATAGCAAAGGGCACACCAAAACAGATTATTAAAAACAAAGATTCTTATACTGCAAAATTTTTAAAGCCATATATAGAAAAAGGATAAAGCACTTATATACAATTTTGCGCAAAAATATTGCCCTTTTTCTTGCAATGGAAGTTCCTATGTATAAAAAGAGTGTTTCAAATAAGCTTCCAGATAAAGTGAAACTTACCCCGCTCTTTTTATACATAGGAACTGGAATAAAAAGAAACATTTAACAAGCAAGTGTAAGTTGCAGATAAGTGCCAAGGATAAATAATCAGGGTAGCGTGGCGAGGGGCTTTTAATTGCATAAAAGCAGTATAATTTGGCTTCAGGACAGATTGCACAAGGATTTTTGCACGGGGTTATATTTACAGTACCTGCACATCATCAAGGTTGACAGTCCGTCTGGCATGCCAGAGATCATATGCCAATTGTTCTTTTAACCATACTTCGGCAGATGTGTTGAAACATTTTGCAAGTTTTAGTGCAATCTCTGTTGTTATTGGTACTTTACAATTTATAATGTTTGATAGATGTTTTCTGCTTATTCCTGACTTAAGAGCCAGTTCGGTTATGCTGATATTATAATCAGGCAAGTATATTTCTTTTAGCATTTCGCCAGGATGAGGAGGATTAAACATTTCCATAGTGTTCCTTTCTTTAATGATAATCCTGATAATCAACAATATAAACATCCGATGTTATTTTATCGTATCTGAATGTTATGCGCCAGTTTGCTTGAATGGTAATCGACCACAAACCTTTCATATTGCCTTTTAATTCATGCAGTCTGGCAGAAGGAAAATCAATATCCTTAAAACACTGTAAATTATTCAGGCACTTTAAAATGAGCCGCAATCTCTTTACATATATTGCCTGAATTCCTTTGGTGGAACCGGTTTTCAAGAATAGCTCAAGTCCTTTAAACATAAAGGACTTTATCATATATTTATTATAACCAATTTGGTTACAGTTTGTAAATATTCGTCACGCCGCTTGTGAAATTTTTAATACTAGTTTATCAATCTTATGGTTTGCAAATTTAAAAAAGCAAAATCGGTTAATTTATTTTTATATAAAGATGTTAAGCATTTTTTGCTGCTTTTATTTAAATTACCCCTACACGCCTCTTTGCAGAGGGATGTTTTTTCTTTCAGCAGGGTTTATTCTTTTTTTGTAAGAAAGGAGATATTTATTATGTGTAAAACTTATGATGCAATTTATAAGATTGCAAAAAATGTTGAATCTGATGTTTTGGTTCTTTGGGTAGGTCATAAAAAAGTGGCTGGTACACTTTTAGACTGCCATGACAATAAATGTATGGATGAAGTAATCACTCTGCAGGATGCAACAGTATACTGCAGACACGAAGATGGGATGAAACAGCATCATTTCAGATGGCTAAATATTCCATCACACCATATTAAAGCATTTACTTTTAAGTGCTGCGTTCTAGATATGGAACTTGAATAATCGCAAAATAAAAACTTAAAATCCGGCACTTTATTGTTTGTTAATAGGGTGCCGGATTGCAATAAATTTATGATACAATTAATATGCTGTTTTAGCCCATTTGTCTTCAGGCGTTTTTCGCAAAGTTTTTTCCGCCTTTGCATCCCTGCCTGGCGTTGCTACAAGGATTTTATTATAACACTCAGGTTCTCCGTTTTTAAACAGCAGATTAGCGCCTGTTATTGTGGTTTCGTTTCTGAATTCAATGTTAGAACTGTACGAATATAAATTATCGCCTGACATTTGTATTTGTTTTTCAATATTTGTTTGATTTGGAACGCTGGAAATTCCTTCCTGGTAGTATGCTTTTGTGTTTGGTAAATTTTGGTAAGTTTTTTCATAATGATGCTGAACTTGGTTAATTGTTTGACGATTTTCATAATACATTGTTTTGCCGTTGTCTAAAAACAATTCAAACCCACGTTCCGCCTTGTTTCCATATTTTTTGCCTTCCTTATCAACAATGGCTTCAATGCCTTCTTCATAGGTAAACTTTGTTCCTTGCTCGGCAGATGTAATTGAATACATATTCTGCTTTGAATTCTCGAGAAATTCTGTAAAAGTTGACAATGAAAATTTTTTATTATCTGAGTCTGGATAGAATTGGCTTGTTCTGATAATTGTTTCTCCATCCTCTGCATATTCATTCATTTTTTTACCTATGCCATCTGGAATGTCTTCAATTTTTACCTTAAATTTACCATTCTCTAAAGGTTTGTCGCCGTCATCAAAGATTCTTTGAATGCTTGAGTGTTTTTGATTAAAAGAATTAATAAAATCTTCTCTTCTTTTTTGCATTTCTTTTGCAGTAGTTTGCAGTCCCTCTGCTTCGCTAATTGCTTTTTTGACACAATTCGGTGTTTTGTGCACCCTGCTAAAAACGGTTGCCCCAATAGCAAGTACTGCCAAGGTAAGGCCAGCAAATAATGTCTTTTTCTTAATTTGCTTACCTAAAATAGTGACAGTGTCCGCCTTTGGCTGGGCTAATGGTGATACAGTCTGCTGGGTGGTATTGCCAGCTGCCTGTATTGCAGGGGTTTTTTGCTTGGCAGGATTTTGCCCTTGCGTATTGATATTTCGATTTGCAGATGTCATCGGATGGTTCTGCCCCACTAATGAATTTCCCATCATTGCAGAATTTGCCTGCGATATACCATTAGCCATAACATTTCCTTTTAAAATCTTCCTTATCTTAAATAAAACGGGAAATATATATTTATTGCTAAATCTTATAATTTTGTAAAATAACTGTTACAAAATGCAATAAAAAATATTTTAAATTAGTTAAACTCAAAATTTACAAACCCATAAAATGCGCAAAGCATAGAACGAGAAAGTATTTTTGATATAAAATTTCATACAAGACAATGGCAATATAAATTATCGATATTTCGCTATACAAAATCCGTTTAAACGAACCAAAAATGCCACAAAAAGCATCTAAACCAGTCGCTTAATAAAAAAACAACAAATTTTAAAATCGTGTGTTCGAACCTTTTTATTAAAGACAAAAAACCGCACTATGAGCTGCATTCAATCTTCCAACACATGTTAGATTTTACCCAAAATTACAAAATATCGGGATGACAAGATTCGAACTTGCGACCCCCGCGACCCGAACACGGTGCGCTACCAAGCTGCGCTACA
>CATJOM010000114.1 GCA_949741915.1 uncultured Candidatus Melainabacteria bacterium
AAAAGTCTTACATCTTTTACTTGTGTCACATCAGACTCCTTTTTCTTTTAATTTCTCTTAAAAGATTAATTTTGTCTAATATGTGTTTGAACTTGGACATTTTGTAATATGTTTTAAAATATTTATACAGCTTACAAAAAAATCCAGGCATTAAATGCTAAGGTATATTAACGATAAATTCTTCATCATATTCATCATTCTTATCATCATATGTTACCTTAATTTGCTTTTCAGAAAGCCATTCTACACCAAAGTGCACCGTTTCCATAAAGCCTGAACCTTTATATCGCCAAATCTCTTTATTAAAAATTATCCCCTTTTTATATATGCTTGGACGAGAAAAAAAATCATATTTTACAACGATTGTAGTATCGCCCTTTGGTGATGCAATAATCTCTCTTTCAACCCCTGTTTTATTATTATTCACTGCCATGAAAGAAAGTATACAAAATACGATAATAAATACAACAATCATTTTTTTCATTTTGCCAAAAATCCTCATCTTTACAGCTTCTTATTTTACTCCAAATAAGGTTAAATTTATCTTTTTTCAAATACCATCTTGATATTATAAACCTCTGCGAATTTATTAAGTTCCCGCAGTACAAAATCCGATTTACCAGCTTCAATTTCTTTTATTCTATTTAGTTTGAGGCCTGTTTTTATTGAAACGTCTTCAGGGCTTAAATTTAGTGAAAGTCGTTTGTTTTTTAAAAATTCAGCCATTAATTTTAAATCATCATCAATATTCATATATTCTCCTTTATCTTTTCTCATATATCTACATTTGCATAACAAATTTCATATGTATGTAAGCACAAAAATTACAAAATTTGGCAAAAAGCAATGCTGTTCTCTTTTGGGCTACAATTTTTCTGTAATTTTATAAGACAATAACTATATAGAAAGCATTAATAACAAATACAAACTAATTGGCAAAAACATAGCAAAATACAGAAAAAACAAAAAATTATCTCAAAATAAATTAGCAGAAATTCTCGATATTTCAAGAGAACACCTTGGCGGCATTGAAACTAATTTAAAGCACCCAAGCTTTGAACTGTTTTTTAAAATAGCCGAAGCACTTGATATCAAAGAAAAAGATTTATTTGAGTTTGATTCTTAAACCACTTGACTAAAAGTATTAATTATTGGAATATATGGACTTTAGACAAAAAAATACTAACAGCAGTATTTAATTGCATCAATCTTTGGCAACATATTGAAGTCATATTGGCATTTTGTTATAATGGAATTATAATAAGAGGTTTTTATATGTGCCATATTATTAAACTAAATAAAAAAACAAATAAATTTGAAAAATCAATTATTAATTTGGTTGACAATGGCACTTGGGCACTTTGGACTGGTATGTCAGATAAAGACAGCGAGATAAAATATGCACTAAACACTGGTAGTGAATATTATTTTTTGGATGAGGATGGCAAAATAATTTCAGTAAATAAAAGTTTGGATAATTTTAAACGTAAGGATATTGCACGTTTTTCTGAAATGAAAATATGCCAAGTGTGCAAATAGTGCGATTATTCTCGAATGAAACCTTGTGAATATTTTTATTAGCGTCTTCAGAAGAGCCGGAAATTCGCCATATTTATGATATTGCATACGGAGTGAGATGTTTAGAAAATAAAGGCATTTCTCCTGATAATATAAGACTTATTATAGATGGAGATAAAAACACCATATATGGCCATTTAAAACAATTGGTAAAAACTTCTTATATAATTTCAACATCAGATAATTTGCAAGATATCGTCAAAAAATCTATTCACAAAAATATTGTCGTATTTGTCACAGGACATGGGTATTTTGAGGATGGAATTGATGCCCCAAAACCCATAAAACCTTACAATTTATTAACTTCATTAAGAAGCAGCAAACATACAGAAAATATTGTAATATATTTAGGACAATGTTACGCTGGAATTTTTAACTACATAAATGTAGCAGGGTATCCTAAGACTATAATAATAGGATCAACGAATTTATACCCAAGTATTAGCTGCACATTGGAAGGAATACCATGGTGTGCAAACCTCTTTTTATTTAATCTTTTTAGATGGATAGAAAACCCTGTTGATATCGATGGAGATGATAAATTTACAGTTATGGATTCATTTAAATATGCTGGAGCTGAAACTAACAGATACTGTCAAAGATACAAAGGTTGTTGTCTTGAAAGAACAATAGAACTACTTGAAGAGAAAAAACAAGTTAACAGTTCACTGGAGTTAAAGGCGCTTGAAACAGAGCTATATTCAATACAAAACATTCACTACAATACTCAAGAACCTTGGATTTTGAATGAATTTCCGGCACAATCTATTGAATTTTAAAAAACATCTATATTGAATATCCAACTTTCACAATAAACTTACTAAGATAATCCTCATACTTAAAAAAGGCTGCAAAATTAATTGCAGCCTTAAAGTTTTTATACAGGGTTTTGAATGCTTCGCACAACAAAACCCTTATTTTATAATGAGTTCAGCTAACTAAGAGCCTCGATTATGGCTTTTGCAGCACGTTTTCCGGCACCCATAGCATTAATTGCGGTAGATTCACCCAAAGGCGCAACATCTCCGCCTGCATATACCTTATTAACTGAGGTTTCGCCATTTTCATTAATTATGATATAGCCTTTTTTATCGCAGTCAATATCAATATTATCTGATTCGCAAGATTTCTGAATAATCGGATTTGGACCTGTGCCAAGGGCTACAATAACCGTATCCACATCCATTGTTTCATATTTTCCTGTGCCAACAGGGCGGCGGCGTCCTGATGCATCAGGTTCGCCAAGTTCCATAACTTCAAAAACCATGCCATCCACATAGCCATCTTTTTCTATAATTTCATGGGGTGCTCTTAAAAGCTTAAATATTACGCCTTCTTCCTTTGCATGGCGGATTTCTTCTTTTCTTGCAGGAAGTTCTTCTTCTGTTCTTCTATATACTATATAAACTTCCTTATAGCCAACGCGCACCGCAGTTCTTGCAGCATCCATTGCAACATTGCCACCACCTATAATTGCCGCTTTTTTACCAACTCTTAAAGGTGTCGGGGTTATATCAGAATTAGCTTGCATAAGATTTACACGAGTTAAAAATTCATTCGCACTGTAAACACTGTTTAGGTTTTCGCCTTTGATACCCATCATTTTGGGCAAGCCTGCGCCGGAGCAGATAAATATAGCATCAAAGCCTTCGTCTTCAAGTTGTTTTAGGGTGATGGATTTACCTACAACAACATTTTTTTCAAATTTTACACCGATTTCTTTTAGAGTATCTATTTCTCTGTCTAAAACCGTTCTTGGAAGCCTGAAAGGAGGGATGCCATATCTCAAAACACCGCCAAGCTTATGAAGTGCTTCAAAAACAGTAACGTCAAAACCAGCGTTCCTTAAATCAGCCGCAGCGCTCATACCGGCACAACCGGAGCCTACTATAGCAACCTTTTTGCCGTTTGGCTTAATATCGCACTTTACAGGAGAAGAATTATCACCAACAAACCTTTCTAGAGAGCCTATTGCAACAGATTTAGACTTTATGCCAAGCACACACTTGCCTTCGCATTGTCTCTCCTGCGGGCATATTCTTCCGCAAACAGATGGAAGCATATTGCTCTGCCTTATGATTTCGCCGGCTTTTTGGAAATTTTCATTCTTTATCTCTTGAATAAAATCAGGTATATTAACATTTACAGGACACCCTTTTTTGCACATCGGATTTTTGCAATTCAAACAGCGTGAAGCTTCGGCAAGGGCCTGTTCTTTTGTAAAATTTTCTTCTACCGCATTAAAATTACTTCTTCTAAGCTCAGCATCCTGCTCAATGGGCTTTTGACGTTCTATTGGTGCCATATTTCCTTAATCTCCCTATAAAATTTTATTTATCGTATATTAATATATAGTATAATAAAAACATCAAAATAAAAACAAGGTGCAATTATGAGTAAAATAAAACTTATAGTTTCAGACATTGACGGCACAATATTAAATGAAAAGTGCGAATGTTCCGAAAATTTAAGGACGGCACTAAAAAGGGCACAAGACAATGATATCAAGGTGGTGCTTGCTACAGGTAGAATGTTTATGGGGGCAGATCCTGTCAGAGCCGACCTGGGGCTAGATACGCCGGTTATCTGCTATCAGGGTGCGATGGTAAGAAGCGGGGACATTATTCTTTATCAAAATGCAGTAAAACACCATCTTGCGCGCGAAATAATTGAAATTTCAAGGAAAAAAGGGTTTCATCTAAACCTTTACAATGATGATACATTAATTGTAGAGGATGATAATAAAGAATATATGAAAGACTACACACAAGGCCGTTTTACGACATATAAAACCGTAAAAAGCTTTGATGATGTTGAATTATGCAACGTTTCGAAATTATTATGCATAACATATAATGAAGATGAAATTATAAACCTGCAAAAAACACTCTCAAAACAGTTTGAGGGCAAACTTGCAATCGTTCGAAGCCACAAGCATTATCTTGAATTTACAGATATTAATGCAACAAAAGGAAATGCACTGAATTTTCTTAAAAAAGTGTGGGATATAGAGACCGATGAGGTTTTTGCCTCCGGGGATCAGGATAATGATTATGATATGTTAAAAAATGCTGGCATAAAAGTTGCCATGGGCAATGCAAGCGAAAAACTAAAATCAATCGCAGATTATATTTGCCCCACAATCCACGAAGACGGACTTTGCGATGCTTTAGAAAAATATGTTTTCAAGGGCTCTAAATAAAATAATGCCAGGAAAAAAAGTATGTTAACTTATCAAACATCGATTTTTCCAGTGTCTTTAGTGGTTGGTATTTTGTATCTGTCTAAGACAGAGTTAATTGAATTAAAGAAGGAAGTTTATGCGCATAGGACAAGGGTATGACCTGCACAGACTTGCCGCAGGGCGAAAATTAATATTAGGAGGGGTGAATATTCCCCACAAAACAGGGCTTTTGGGGCATTCTGATGCAGATGCATTGGTGCATAGTATAATTGATGCCATTTTCGGTGCCATTGCAGATGGAGATATTGGCCGTCACTTTCCTGATAATGACCTAAAATATAAAGATGCAGATAGCTTGAAACTGTTATCTGAGACCGGTGATATTCTAAAAAATAAAGGTTATAAAATTATAAATATTGACTCAACAATAATAGCACAAGCGCCAAAAATGGCTCCCTTCATAGATTTAATGCGCGCCAACATCTCAAATACCCTTAAAATCAGTACAAATGACGTTTCCATAAAGGCAAAAACCAATGAGGGTATGGATTCTACAGGTAAAGAGGAAGCCATTCAAGCTTATGCAATAATTTTGATAGATAAAATCTAGAAGCATAATTATTTTTGCAGTTGCGCACTTTAGTTTGAAGGCTCTTGAAACAAAACCCAATATGCCATTGCTACATAATAAACAACCATAATCCACGCATAAGACTGATTTTACACGCAAACATATTGGCATGGTGCAAATTTTTAATTTCTCAACATTTTGTAACCTTGAAAACCTTAATTTGATAAACTTATTAAGCAAGCTTCTTAGCCCGCAGAGGCTTTTTAGATGATTTTAGCAGCAGGTCATGGTTTTTAAAAGGTTGCTTATAATCTCTAAATCCCGTTTATTTAGGGAGTTTAGTGTTCCTTGAATATATTGCAGCATGGTTTTTTTATCATTATCCCTGTCTACAAAAAGGTCTGACACCTCAACGTTTAAATTCCTTGCAATCGCCGTCAAATTCTCTTCTTTTGGAAAATTTAAACCCGTTTCTATACGTGCCACGCTAACAGGTTCAATGCCTATTTTCTCTGCAAGCTCTGCCTGCGTCCATTTTTTAAGCTTTCGTATTCTTTTAATATTTTTTCCAACTATTTTTCTCAAACTCGCCACTTTACTTCCTTTCACTTAAAGAATAAGGTCTTATTCTACTTAAATAAATTACCCAATGGGATAATTTTTATTGCAAAATTTATCGTAATATGTAAAAATATAATTAAAATAATTTACTTGGCATGTTAAATTAAAAACTATAATTTGTTCATCTGAAAGGGAAATTATGTTCATCGTAAAAAAAATTTATTCATCCTTCCTGCCATTTTGGCATAAAATTTTTAGGAAAGTAAAAAAATACAAAATGCTTGATGCCGGCATAAATAGATATCAACCTGCTTTCTCCCTCGTTGAAATGCTCATGGCATTGTTGGTTGCTTCATTGTTGATGGTGGCATTAGCACCTGTAATGACAAAGAGGTTTAGTGAGAATGTTAATGTATCTGGTGGG
>CATJOM010000115.1 GCA_949741915.1 uncultured Candidatus Melainabacteria bacterium
CAAAAATTAAATCAAAAATGAATGAAAATTTCTTTAGTAATTATTAATGATTTTGTATAATTTTTTTAAAATTTTGGAAACAAGTTGACAAAATTAAACGAAAAATCTATGTTTTTGGTAATCAAATTTTATCAATTATAATCTTAAATTCAAATACGGTCTAAAATTCAAAAATGTCAACGGGTTGACAGGCAAAACCCCTTGAAATCTGATTAAAAGAGAATTAATATGATTATACAAATATGAATTGAAAATAATATCTTCAATGTCATCATAAAGAGTGTATTGTATTGCTATGATTGAATTTTGGGCTAATTAAGGTTCGAATTTCTCATCATCTAAATACTCAAACAGGCTGTTAAAAATACTCATATCGACTGTTATTTGACAGCATTTTATATAAGTTGATTGCCAGCACCGTCGCCCATAAGCAATTTTTTAGTGTTGAGATTTGGTGGCCAAATTTGCACTTTTGTCCCTATTTTTGTACTAATTTGCACCAAGTTTTGAGGATTTTTATTTTAAATCTCTAAATACCCCACCTACCCGTGATGCAAAACGGTGCAACAAAGTGCAAAATAATTTATCTCAAAAAATGAGATATGACTTATTGTCTTTGAGATTAAGGCATCTGCGAGTTTTTATATTTTATTTTTTATTTCTTAAATATCCTCTTAAAATTATCTGGTCTAATCTGACAAGCATCAATTAGATTAAGTGATTTCACCATATGCAAAGCCTTTTTAAAGTGGCATACAATATGCTTTTTTCAACTTTTAATTTCTGCAGTTTTCTAAATTCACATTTGATTGTTGTCTTTTATTGCTGCCATAGGATTAGATGAATTATATATAAGTAAAAATTGGCAAAATATACAATTCAAACCAAGAAATGAGAGATAATTAATTACTAAAGTAATTGAATTCGTAAAAAATTATCTTAAATTAACTTCTATTTTATGTTTGTAACAAAGGAGTTCATTTATGATAAAACTGAAATGGGAAAACTTGTTATGTCAAGAAAGAATTAGAGCATCCCCGTCAAAGAATGCTGATAATATTAGAAATGGATTCAAACAAGATTGCGACAGAATGGTAAGTCTATCTTCCTTGAGGCAATTACAAGATAAGACTCAAGTTTTTCCTTTGCAGGAATTTACTAGAACTAGATTTGACTCATTCGCTCGAAGTTTCAGCTATTACTCGTTCAATTGAAAAAGAATAGGAGAGAAACTTGTCAAACAAAACAAAATGAAAGAAGATAAATTAAAAAAGCTGAAATCTTTATTAGTAGTTTGTGGCTTAGTACATGATTTAGGTAACCCACCATTTGGTTGTTGCGAGGAAGATGCTATAAAATGATGGGTTAAAGAGCATTCTGTATCTTATCAAAATTGCAATATATAAAAGATATGCAAGGAACAAAGCTTGGCTTCTATCTCAAAACGAGTGATGAATGCGTGTACAAGCATTACGAGAATTTTGAGACAATGAAAAATCAAATTGAAACAAGTAAATACATCCCTGAAAAAGCAAAGCAAATCGCGCTTGCAAGGCTTGACATAGTCCACAAATAGCTTGAGTTTCGCCGAAAATCGAATATCAAAATACAAGCCTATTATGATTTTGCAAATTACACAATACGACAGAATCTCACTTGTGTCAAGCTTTAGGCAACGTATCCCGAGGCTCGCTCCATCGCTGGAATGCAATACTCACAGGCTCCGAAGATTACGAAAAGCTTCTTCCGCAATGCAATTATTTTAAAATCTGTGAGTTTAGAACTACTTTAACCGAAAAAAATCAAAATCTTTATAGGCTTGCTTTTGCACTCAAATCTATTTTCTATCAGCAAGGCTACCACTCTTACTAAATGCAAATTAAAAGAATAAGGACGGGATTTCATCCCTATAGACACAGCTTTTCGCCGATGCGCCAAATGTTTTAAGGTGAACAATCATGACAAATGTGTACTTGCCAGAGACGGTGAAAAGGCCTTGTCTGATAAGGTTGAACCTTATATCAAACCTACGCATCACTTTTGGAAGTCGGTGATATTCTTTTACTTGACGTGCATAAAGTGGCGTTTCAAGTGATAAACATTCATGGGTAAACCAAGTCGTGCGATTTTTGTCAGCTTTTTGGATTGAAAATCTACCGCCTTTATGGGTTGCGGATTGCGTATGAAGAAAACACCCAGTGCATCACATCTGCCCTTTGAAACACAATAATAAACCTCGATATGGTGTCGAAAATCGTTTATCAGGATAATAGCGGAGCATTCAGAGTGAAATACTTTACCAACAACAAGGGTTTTAACGAACTAGGGTTTCAAGGCCTTTATTCAAAATTCGAGATTGAAACAGCTTTCGCCCGACGTCATAACGCCAGAGCAAAAGTCATCGAGCGATTTTTCAAAGAGTTTCAAAAGCGCTTTGAAAAACTTATGCAAGCTATGTCGGAAGCAA
Organism: uncultured Candidatus Melainabacteria bacterium; assembly: GCA_949741915.1. Classification (GTDB taxonomy): domain Bacteria; phylum Cyanobacteriota; class Vampirovibrionia; order Gastranaerophilales; family Gastranaerophilaceae; genus MGBC122484. The sequence continues at coordinate 2,468 of CATJOM010000115.1, forward strand.
CATCGCAAACAAACTACCTTGCTTGATGCAAAATGAAAAACTGCATTCAGCTTGGCACAATGATTACGTTTCGACAATTCAAGAAACAATAAAAATGATTGATATGTGGCTGAATTTCAAAAACTCCCCAACTTGTCCTAATACACCAAAGCAAAATACTACAAAAGCTTTAGAAGATGGAAAACGACAAAACATAAACGCAGACACTCTCAACGATTTGATTTCTATCAAAATATAATTTAGGACATAGTCCTTGCATAGTTCCATTTGATATTGTTCAATGCTTGATGAACGTATTGTTTTTTTTGCTTAGATCATTAGTCGATTTTAATATCTTTTTCTATAATTTACAAAATCATTACCATTTAATTTCTTTTAACTATTTTTTGTACATCATTTGTCAAATAGTTAGCTAATAGATGATTAATATTAATTTGTTTTAAGAAATGGTGATGCGTTCAGCTTCTTGTTCTCCGTATTTTTCTTTTCTTGGCTCTAGATGATTAATATTAAACCTATTTGTAGCCTGTTATACTCTGAAATAATAAATAGTAAATTATTTTTATTCCTATATTTATTTGAAATCTTTTCCAACTCCAAACAAGATTCATATATTTTGTCCAATTTAAGAAATATATAAGCTCTTTTAAATACATTTAAGTTTTAGGTAATTATGTACAATTTTACACAAAAAATATTATTTCCTTTTTTTGTAATTAAAGTCTCTATGTATAGAAAAGGCCTTCTAAATAAGATTCTAGATAATGTGAAACTTATCCCACTCTTTTTTTATACATAGGGCTGAAATGAAAAGAAAACATTTAATAAACAAGTGTAAAATTATATATAATTACCTTATTTTATCTAATTTTTATAAAAAGTTTATTATAAGCCTTGTATCGAGGGATTATCGCCACATAGTTTAGTTTTCGCCCATTAGAATTTCAAGATTACATTTTAAACTTGGCTTTGTTATGCTCCATAGCTTTGATATTAAATATCTCTGGTTTTAATCCCTGCAATAGTGAGCTCTTCTTTTAATTTTTGTATTGGCAGTGTATTAAAGTGAAAAATTGATGCCGCAAGCGCTGCATCCACCTCTGTTTTGTTGAAAACTTCAACAAAATGTTCACTGAAAGCTCCAGCACCCCCTGATGCTATAACTGGAATATTGACGTTCTTAGATACAAGATTATTCATTTCAATATCAAAACCTTTTTGCGTGCCATCAAAATCCATTGATGTCAATAATATCTCTCCAGCGCCTCTCTCTTCTGTTTCTTTTGCCCAGTCAAGAAGTTTTATTCCTGTATTTATTTGCCCTGCATTTATATGCACATAATATTCTCCGTCAATTTTTTTAGCATCAATAGCTATAACAATGCACTGAGAGCCAAAATAATTGACACAGTCTGTTATGATTTGAGGATTTTTTACGGCACTTGAGTTGAATGAAATTTTATCAGCCCCTGCTGCTAAAATTTGTCTTATATCTTCAATATCAGATATTCCGCCGCCAACTGTAAAAGGAATAAAAACTTCCTTTCCAACTTTTTCCACTAGCTCTATTATAGTCTTTCTTTTTTCATTGGTTGCGGTTATATCCAAAAATACAAGCTCATCCGCCCCTTCGCTGGAGTATTTTTTTGCAAGAGAAACAGGGTCTCCAGCATATTTTAAGTTTTGAAAATTTACACCTTTTACGGTTTGCCCATCTTTAACATCCAGGCAGGGTATAATTCTTTTTGTAAGCAAGAATTTTTGCTCCTTTTCTTTAGTGTTATCAAAAATTAAGCAGTGCATACATTTTGAATTTAATACAAAGCTGTATAATTAGAAGCAGAAATTTAAAAATCAAGATTCATCTTGGAAAATTGCACAATCTGGTTTTTGCCGCGTTTTTTTGCGCTGTAAAGTGCATGTTCAGCATACCTTATAATTGTATTTGAATTTTCTTCAACATTTTCAAGGAAAGGATAGGATGAAATGCCTCCTGAAATTGTAATCGGGTGTCTTTCTTCTTCCGATGCGGGTATAAATTCCATTCTTTCTATATCTCGCCTAAATCTTTCTGCAAAAGTGAATGCCCGTTCCTCGGTTGTATTAGGCAAAACAAGAATAAATTCTTCATCGCCGTATCTTGTTAAGATATCTTCTTTTCTTATAAGTGCTTCAAGCATCTGGGCAATTTTTTTCAATAATACATCACCCCAATCATAGCCATACATGTCGTTTACAGTCTTAAAGAAATCAATATCAATTAAAACACACGAAAGACTTGTGCCATATCTTTTGGCACGTGAAATTTCAGCATCAAGCCTAGAGTGAAGATATTTTCTATTGTATAAACCTGTCAATTCATCTGTAATGGCGATGGTTTTAAGATTATTCTTATACTTCATAACCTTGCCTAAAGCCTTTACTCTTGTTATTAATTCTGTAGGATTTACCGGCTTTCTAATATAATCAAAGCTTTCAGCTCTTACGGTCAGCTGTTCTGGAATTTCATCTACGGCAATTAATACCCCGGCATCAAATTTTGTCACAGCGCAGGTTTCTTTGATTTTTTCTATAGGCATATCAAAAATCATAACAGAAGGATGCACTTCTTTGTAATTCATAATTTCGCTCACAGGAAAACTTCTAATTGAATATTCTCCATCCTGCACAAGAATTTGCTCGAGTTCTTTTTGTTCGTTATCGCTGTAAATGATTACATTCATTGTTTGTATCCTTTATCTTATATTGATTTCTATATTTTTTATTCGATATCTTGGAATTTCTATAATATTTTCGTTTGGTGTTTTAAATTTTACAACAAAACTGTCAAGAAAAATTATTCTGCAAGATGTACTCTCTGTCTTTTTTGAAAATGCAGATGTAGTATATGCTATAAAATCAGGATACTTATTTAGGGCATCTTCCTTTCTTATATAACTTTTTCTTACGCCATTCTGTTTTGCAATAATTAGTCCGCCTGTTATTGTGTCTAATTTTACAATAGTAGGCTCTAGCCCGATATTCAATATTTCATCGCAAAAGCCAGGGATTAGTGTACCCAAAAAAAGTCCTGAAAATAAAAACGCTGTTGTTAAAATTTTATATTGTTTGTGCATAATTCTTAATTTTTTGTTATTTCATATCAATATTTTTAGATTAAGTATATCATATTTCCACCAAAAGGCCTATTTTGTTTCACTTTTTTCATATATTTGCATTATTAAAATAAAGATATTTTTTAATAAACTATAAATATATAGGAGTTTTATACCTGTGCCCCAGCCATTTAGCAATAACAATTATTATAATAGAAATTATAA
>CATJOM010000116.1 GCA_949741915.1 uncultured Candidatus Melainabacteria bacterium
ATTCTCACTAAACTTCTTTGTCATTACTGGCGCTAGCGCGGCCAGTAATAGAGAAGCAACAAGAAGTGCCATGAGCATTTCTACAAGGGAGAAGGCTGGGTGAATAGAATTTTTTGTTGAATTATTTAGTTTAATTTGTTGTTTAAATATGTTTCTTTTAATCATTCATTTATTTCCTATATCTTCTTATCTATGTTTAATATTGTTTTATCTTGATTTGTTCATTTTTCTGCTTGTTTCTCGCCTTAAATATGCCTTCGGTCTTGTGCCCTTCCCGGCCATCTGCAGGGCAACCTGTCTTTACTTTTGTCCTTACATATAAGACTCATGCTTTAAAAAACCTACCAAAAAGTAGATTGTGAACTCTTGCACAATAGGCGGAAAACAACTCAGTTAAACACCCGGTTACAACATCCGTGAGGCAAATCCGCCATACACAGTACAATCTTCCCCGCCAGACCTAATACCGTATGTTTTCAGCATTACCTGATTAGGTAATTTCATTTTTTTAAAAAGTGTTTTAAAATTAAAACAGCAATGCGACAATGGCAAAACAAATTTATGGCTTAAAAAAGCCTTGGAGATGAACATACTTAACATTTTTAACAACCTTTAATTTATATCATATTTGATATAATCATATCAAATTTAATATAAAAAATCAACATAACTAATCAAATAACATCATTATTGATATATGCAGGGAGTGAGAAACAGAAACATCAGCACAAAACATTTAGTTAAAGGAATGCTTGTAATGCGGGACGTTTCTTTGACAAAATTGGCTGAAGAATTAAACAGAAAATTTGGCTATACCTTTACGCAGTCAAATCTTTCAAGAAAGCTTAATTCAGACACAATGAAATGGTCAGAATTACGAGATATAGCAATGCTTTTAGGCTACAATATCAGAATTACACCTGTGGATGATTGGGAAAGTATTGAAAATACACATATATCACAAGAAAGAAGTGCTGGCCTCACAACAATATTATAATTTTGGTTGTATAATATTTTTGTAATTTGTTGAGGAAAAAATTATGGTTAAACCGTGGAATGATTATTTTCTTGAAATCGCAAAAACCTGTGCTTCAAGGTCAAACTGCATAAGAGCACAGGTAGGCGCCGTAATTGTTGGCGAAGATAAAAAAATTAAAGCTACAGGCTATAACGGAACCCCCTCAAAAGTTGTTTCTTGTATGGAATTAGGCTATTGTTACCGAGTTGAAAACAATATCCCCTCAGGTACAATGTATGAAACCTGTCGTTCAATCCATGCAGAACAAAACGCCATAATTCAGGCAGGGCAAGATAGATGCAAGGGTGCTACTATGTATATATACGGTCATAATTTTATTTGTATTTTGTGTAAAAGATTTATAGTGCAGGCCGGCATAAAAGATGTTTACCTTCAAAAAGAAACGGGTGCACCTGTAGAATATATAGACTGCGAACAAATACGCCAGGAATTGTCTGAAAGTCAAGTGCCTGTAAGAAAATAAAAATTGACTCAAGTTTTATCTAAAAACTATAAGGCAGCTCAATTGGATTAATTTGGTCTTTATCGGCAGTATAGTAGATAATTAATAATATATATAGCATAAAGTTTATACATACTTAAAGAAGCAAAAAAATGGTGCGGTTTAAAAACCAGCACCAAAAAAGTTGTTATTTATCGTAAAAAAATATTAAGTGCGTGAAGCCCGGCAAGGGCAAGTGTTGAGCCTGACCGATAGGGCGAGAACGGTTCTATTGCGACGAGGTCTTAGCTGTGTGCGAAGCATGAGCACTACAGATAACGTCATCCCCTTGGGGATGGGATGATGGTCCCTCAGGAGCCTTAGTGAGAGTCGAGTTTAGTCAGAAGGCCTAATTATCTTAGCTTCGCAAAGCTCAGCTAAGATAATGGTCATGCCCTTGCGGTACTTGACTCAACGAGACCGAACGAGCCCTGGGATGTGAGGGCGAACTGGCGCTGATGAAACGGCAGGCAGCGGATTTTGTGGGGCGTGGCAGGCGAAGCAAACGCTTTCTGTGAACGGCCTGCTGAAGGCCGTGAACCCGCAATAATCCAAGAAGCCTGACACTGGACTGGATATTTGCATGAGCCGATGCTCTCAATGACAGCAGCAATGAGCAATAGCAAATATTAACCCCAGCCGCAGGCTGAATATTAATTATTCCACTCAATCGTCACCATACCATCTGCTCCTTTTCCTCCCGTATATGCTGCACCGCCTGAGGAGTCTATTTTAACAGCTCCTCCTCCGCCGCCTCCACCGGTTTTGGCTGCATTTTTTCCAATGGGGGTAGAAGATGAATTAGCACAATGGCCGCTTGGCATATTGCCTCCACATCCGCCTAAACCGTTTAATTCTGTTATTAAAGGACAAAGTATTTCTGTTATACTTCCGCCCACTCCTCCATAATCATCATTACCATCTTCTCCTTTTATTATATTAGGTATTACCTTGTCAGCGAACGAAGAAGAAACACTCTCTTCACTGTTACCCCCTAATCCATGATTAGTCCCAGCTGGATATCCTCCAATACCTCCTTTTGCTCTTATTGCTTCTCCTTCATTTGTAATAACATAACTATCCCCTCCATTATTACCCTGTTGTCCAAAGTAACCAGATACTCCATTTAATGTTGTAAGTATAGGTTTAGGTTCTCCGCCTTTTCCTACCTTAATTTGTATCTTGGTACCTGCAGTTACCCACACTTTCTTCTTTGTTACCACTTGTCCTGTACTTCCTCCACCACCATTAGCATTACCCCATTCTATGTATATATATCCATTTGCGCCTTTTCCGCCAATTCCTTTTATCCCTCCATAATTAACAACACCGCCGCCGCCAGATCCTCCGCTTCCATAATTAGTTGATAGCGCGTTATTGCCATTAGTCTCTGCATTAACTGATACTGCACCTAATGATACAGTGCCATCTCTTTTAATGGTATTGCCTCCTGCACCTCCACCTGCACCGTTAGCTATTGTATTACCCTGGCTGCCATTTAATCCAGCCATGGATTTAAACGTATTAATATCTATACCTGTCCAGTTATTTGTCTTTGAATAATTAGTAAGATTACCAGATGCTATTCCATCTGCATCACTAATTATCATTCCACCCCCATATCCTCCCGAATTAGATATGTATGTATTATTCGTTTCGTACTTTCCACCCTTGCCCCCTGATACCGATACAAGCTTTGTGCTGCCTGCATAAATACTGGTATCTCCTCCATTCTTGCCATCATGGTTATTGCCGCTAATATTGGCATTATTACTATTGCCTCCATTGCCTCCCATGCCTATATTAAAGTTAAGCTTTTGTCCAGGAGTTACGCTTATCTCTCCTATCCACACCTGCCCTGCACCACCTCCAGCTCCGGAGTTTGTTTTATCTCTGTATTGGCATTTGAATTTATTTCCTCCTCCACCCCAATACAAGCGCAAAGCACCTTGTTTGCCTGCACTATACGAACCACCTCCACTGCAGTATACATTCTTATTGAATATGCTGTTTGAAATTACACCACCTCTGCCTGGTGTTGCATTGTTTGCAATACAAGTTGCTTCAACATCCTCGGGGCCATAATTTGTCATATTGCCACTTGCATTAATACCGCTTGTTCCACTGACACCCCCTGCACCGCCACCTCCGCCGCCGCCATTATGAAACCAGGCAGCATTTCCGCCTTGACCAAGATAACCATTATGTCCACCTATAAAAGCGCTTATTTCATTTATTGTTTTTGATAGATATGCACCACCTTGATTTCCCATTGTACCAGCTGTATTTGTACCGCCACCACCACCGCCAGAACCGCCGCCATAACCTCCGCCGCCACCGCCACCGCCGCCGCCACCAACTTGAAACAATATTTCGCCACTCGTGCCAGATTTTGTCGCAATTGTAGTAGGTCCACCCCCTCCGCCGCCTCCGCCTGCAGAACCGCTGCTACAGCCATTAGCATTTATTGCACCACCCCCTCCGCCGCCACCCCAAACAGAACCACGCCCACCCATGCCAGCACACCCAAAATTTGTAACACAGCCACCATTTCCACCATAAGATAAAGCTGTTCCAGCAGCCGAACCACCATAATTACCATTAACAGCGCCTGATAGACAAATTCCGCTTCCGCCTTTTCCCCCATAAGTATCATTGTTTCCGCCAGTGTCATTGCCTTGCGCACCACCGCCACCACTACCACTGTAAAAACCGGCATTTTTTAAATCTGGTGTATAAATACTTCCTGTTCCGCCACCACCAGGTATTTTAATGTAAATCGGACTACTTGAAACTGCCATGTATATATCCTTTGCATATCCACCAGAACCCCCTCCGCCGCCATATCTGCAGCCATAGTGATTATAATGTCCTCCTCCGCCACCACCTGCGCCACATGCGGTTACCTTTATTAAATATTGCCTAGGGGTATAAGATTTTGTATCATTTACATCTGTAGCACTCCATTTTATTACCTCGGACGCTGAACATCTAGAATCTATATTGGGAATCTTTGCTCCATCCGGAATGCTGTAGCTATTTTCTCCAGGAGTTGTAAAATCTTTAAATGTTTCAGATGATTGTCCTAACCCGGCATATGCAAAATTTACAGAATACCCCCCGCTAGCTCCACCACCTCCGGCACCTGTCATAAATACTCTAATCTTTGTAACATTATCAGGAACTGTCCAATTGCTTTCATTAGAGGTTATTTCTTTATAACCATAACCAGCTCCACCTCCTGCTCCGCCTCCTCCAACTGCTGTTATATTGATAGTATTAACACCACTTGGAACAGTCCATTCAGTATCTTTATCAAATACTCTTGAATAATCACTTTTTACTCCGCTTCCTCCTGTTCCTGATACATTAACATTCTCACCAAACCTCTTTGTCATTACTGGCGCTAGCGCAGCCAGTAATAAAGAAGCAACAAGAAGCGCCATGAGCATTTCAACAAGGGAGAAGCCTGAGTGCTTCATTATCCACTCGCTATTTCCAATGTTGCTCAAAACTAAAAACTTACTATTATTAATAAGTAATATTCCCTTTTGCCAAACACTTTTAATAACAAAAAATATCTTTCGCAAAAAGTGCAGATGCAAACTGCGCAAACCCATGCCAGCACACTTTTGTGCACGCAAAAAAAGATAATTCATCATATTTTGTAACCTTTTTTAAGATAAACTAACGATAAACAATTTTTAAAACAAATTTCTTTTAAGAATTTATTTGCTTGGATTATTTTTTAGGAAAAATTAGGTTAAATGTTCTAAAAAATAATTTGAGATAGTTTAAAATAAGTAAATAA
>CATJOM010000117.1 GCA_949741915.1 uncultured Candidatus Melainabacteria bacterium
GAAATATTAGTTGAAATGTTGTTTGAATTAGGGGTTGATTGAGTGGTTGGAAATATGAATTTGGGATTGGGTTGGTTTAATGGTTTGGTTTAGGGTTTTAGAGTTTTTGTTGAGTTTTGTATTGAGTGTTGAAATTTAGGTTTAAGGGGAGTATGATGGAAGGAAATAGATAAGGGTTGTATAATGAATACTCAGCAACGTCTACTTCAAGCAAAAAAGAAATTAGTTATTGCCATGATAATCATTATATTTATAGCCTTGGGATATCATTTTCGATATACAGCTTTATCTTGTATGCAAAATTTCTATCAATATAGAATCAATAGAAGCATACAAAAAGGAAACTTCACTGAAACGGAAAGACTATACAAACAAAAACTTATTTTACCTTCTGATGATTTAGCAAAAGCAGACACTGTACAAAATTTACTAAAGTTTTGCATCCAACAAAGGATGTATACGGATGCAGAGATTTTATTCAAGAAACAAATAAAGTCCAAAAAATACTATCCGTTAAACAATTACGGAAATGGCAACAGGAAGCTCGATTTAGCCGATACGTATAATTCAATGGCATTTTTATATTTAAATTTAAAACAATACAAAAATGCTTCCGAATATGCGAATAAAGCGCTAAATATAGCAACTAATTACAAAGGAAAATCACATATTTTTGAAAAGTATATAAAAAGTTATGAAATTCTTTGTTTGGAAAGCCTGGCAAAACAAGACTACAAAAAAGCACAAAAATATTTGCAACAAATAAAATACTACGCATATAGGACAGATAATGGAGAAGAGCCATTTTTCAACTATTATAACACCAATATGCAATATTATAAAAGCACAGGAGAGTATGACAAAGCAGAAGCTTATGCAAAGAGAATGTATGCGGCAATACCAAATACAATTCTACCATTCCCATTTCAATCTCAAATTACAAAACAAAACAATTATATAATTTTCATAAATAATAATCTGGGTGAAATCTATTATTTACAAGGTAAATATAAGGATGCAATAAGAATGTTTTCAATTGCTTACAAAATAAGCAACGAAATGAATGGACAATTTCATGTAGATACCATTTGTAGTAATTATCACTTGTTAAAGACTTATAAACAACTCAAGCTAGATGAATTATATGCCAATCATTTAAAAACAATTAAACAAAGCATACGGGGATACAAAATTTTAGAGAATACGCACGATTATAACTTTGAAATAAATATGGAAAATTTCTGTGACATATACCAAGAATAAAGAATAGAACTTGTAAGGATAAATCAATATGAGCACAATGATTGAATGCAATGCTGGCAATATAAACTGTGAACGATTAGAAGGGACTAATTTAACTGCAGTCTATACAACTTATAGAAATGGTACAACAAAAGTGTGGATTTGGGATCAATCTAGTGGCAAATATATTGCAAAAGGCACACTTTCTTCACAAGACACGCATAACATAAAATACGATAAAGAACATTATACTATCAATATAGACAGTGGCAAAGTTTCCGTTATGCAATACAAGGCAGATGAACCCCATATCAACACATCGCCAGCCGGAACTTACTACACTGCCGAAACAGCAAATGGAAAAATTACAGCATTAGTTATAGGAGGTGTAGTCATTGGTTTAGTGGTTGCAGGAGTAGTTATATGGTTTTTAAAAAATCCTCCTGTAGCAGGGGCTGCTGGCATTGGTACTGGTGAATTGATTGGCGGAGTGGAAGCAGCAAGAAAAGTGGGAAGTATTCTTGATAAAATAGGTGCCGTATTAATTCCAATAATTTTTGGCAATGACAAAGTTGAAGCATCAGAGCTTTTCCTTCAAGCCCAGTCTACACAACCTATTGCAGTTGACCCTATACTTTTGGATTTAAATGGAGATGGGGTTATTGGGACTACAACTCTTGAGAATGGGGTGTATTTTGACCATCAGAAGGATGGCTTTGGGGAATTGAGTGCCTGGGTGGATGAGAATGATGGTATTCTTGTGATTGATAAGAATGGGGATGGGGTGATAAATGATGGTGGAGAAGTATTTGGGGATAACTATGTCAAAAGTAATGGGAATAAAGCTAGTTCAGGGTTTGATGCATTAGCTGATTTAGATAGCAATGGGGATGGGGTTATTAGTGCAGAGGATAGTGAATTTAGTAATATTAAAATATTAAAGGGAGATGGAACATTAATTTCTCTTGAAGAAGCAGGGATAACTTCAATTAATCTTTCTTCTGAGTCCGTTGGTTCTGCTGATGAGAATGGGAATACTTTAGTTTCTCAAGGGACATTTGTGCGCAATGATGGTAGCGTTGGGAATTTAGGGGATTTTAATCTTATTGTTGATAAGATGGATTCTTTTGCTGTTGAGTGGTTAGAGGAAAGTGAAGAGATATCTGCTCTTCCTGAGGTATTAGGAAGTGGTACCGTATATAGTTTACATCAGGCGATGGTTAGGGATGAAAGTGGTGTATTGAAAGGGTTGGTAGAAGATTTTATTGAGGCAGTTGGTTCTAGTGAAAAGAGAAGTATTTTAGTTAATATATTGTATAAATGGACAGGAGCGGATGGTGTAGCTGATGGAAGCAGGGGAAGTAATTTTGATGCTAAGAAGTTATATGTTTTAGAGAAGTTTATTGGAAAAGGGTTTGTTGGGGTTGATGGAAGTTCTAATCCTAATAATCAGGCTTGCCATATTTTAGAGAATGCATTTAATAAATTATTGAATAATATATATGCTAGTTTAATGTCTCAAACAGAATTAAAAGATGTTTTTGATAAGTTAGAGATTAATTATGATTATGATAGTGAAAGAATATTATATAGTTTAGATAAGGTTAGGGAATATATTGATAGTGTATTATTAAATGATGAAATAAAGGGTAAAGAATTACTTTCTGAATTTAGTAATTGTTTTGTTAATTTAGGGTTAAGGGATAATAGTAATTATGAAGAGTATTATGATTATTATGTATCTAAGGGGGAAGATTACAGATATTTATTAGAGACTATTGATAAGGTGGTGATAAGGGGTACGGAATCAGATGATAGTATAGAGGGAACAATGGGGACTGATGCTGTGTTTGGCGGGGGTGGGAATGATACTATTATGACAAGGCAAGGGGATGATTTGGTTTATGGGGGCGAGGGGGATGGATGGTTGTTGAAAGTGGCGTAGGGAATGGGATTTGGGTGGATTATTATTATTTTGATTGGGATTTGAATTATTAGTTAAATTAGGATTTTAATGGTTGTGTTGGGGTTTTAGGGTTTTTATTAATATTTATATTGAGTGTTGAAAATTGTACTGATTAAGAGTATGATATTGGGAAGAAAGTTAAAATCCAAATTGCAAGTTGCAGTTTAATTTTGAGAATTAAATGGATATAAAAACACTTAAGCAATCAATTAAAAAGCTACTATCAGAAAAAAAAATTTTTCTAGCTCTGATTGCGTTGTTATTATTTCTTCCAATCATTTTAATAGATGCAATGCAATGCAACAATTCAAAAAAAAGCTTTGTAGTGTGGCTTTTAATTCAGCTGTTATTTTTAGTTTTAGTTTACTTAATATTTACATAATAATATAGTTTTAATACACGTATCATAAAGGGGTTTCATGCAGTTATCACAAATAAAACAAATTGGAAAATACACATTAAAAATACCGACCACATATTTTACTGTTAATAGCAGAACCAAAGAATTGTTAAATAAGGGCTATAGCAAACACGATGCGCAACAAATGATTTATATGGAATTAGGCCTAACAACTTTGTCGTACCTAATAATGAGTTCGTTTACTACACCTGCTGCAATTGAAGCAGGTGGTATATTTGGATTTGAAACTGGTTTTGCCATAGCTGGCCCCCAAGGTGCTATATATGGAGGTATTGCTGGTGCGGCTTGGTTTGGAATAGAGTCAAATATAATTACGGGAGTGATTTGCAAAAAATTTTCAGAAGACTTTACTGAATACCTATTTCAAAATGGATACGACGAAGAAGAAGATATAGATTTATCAAAAATTCCCACCCTTATAAAAGATAATGGCCCAAGATACCAATCTCTTGAGCTTTTCAATCAAGCGCAATCTACCCAGCCTATTGTGGTAGACCCTATACTTTTGGATTTGAATGGGGATGGGGTTATTGGGACTACAGCTCTTAAGGATGGGGTGTATTTTGACCATAATGGGGATAAATTTGCAGGAAAAACTTCTTGGGTAAATAAGGATGATGGAATACTAGTCATTGATAAAAATAATAATGGGGTTATTGATGATGGTTCGGAGGTTTTTGGGGATAACTATGTCAAAAGTAATGGGAATAAAGCTAGTTCAGGGTTTGATGCATTAGCTGATTTAGATAGCAATGGGGATGGGGTTATTAGCGCGGAGGATAGTGAATTTAGTAATATTAAAATATTAAAAGGGGATGGGAGTTTAATTAGTTTAGAAGAAGCAGGGATTGTTTCTATTAGTTTGAATAATACCAGTGCTGGGGATGATGGTAATGGTATTATTGATGAGAATAGAAA
>CATJOM010000118.1 GCA_949741915.1 uncultured Candidatus Melainabacteria bacterium
AAGGGCATTGTTCTTTTTTTAACTCTTTTTTAATGTGTTAGTGATTATTATTAAGTGAAGATTTTTCAGGGCTCCAGCCTGTTTCTTGGTTGACTTCATGGATAGGATCAGCAAGGAGGAGCTCTTGGGCGTCATTATATTCTTTTATTATTATTTTGAAGTTATCATTTATTGCCAATTGAATATTTAAATCTGGTGTTTTTATATTTTGTGTTGTTTTCTGAATGTTAAGAGAAATTTCTTTTATTTTCTGATCTGGCTGATTTGTTATATCATTTAAATTTTGCCGTTCATTTGAGTATTGTTCTAATTCAACTATTATTTCATTTTGAATTAAAAAATTAAGAAAAGAATTGAAGCTTTGTTCAATATTGTTAATGCTATCAATAGAATCAATAGTATTAGCATTAGCAGCGCTAGAGTCATTGGTATTGTTTGTAGTGGTCTTAGCGTTATTATTAGCATTATTTATATTATCTCTGATTAGGGTTTTTATTGATTCCAAGATTATCTCTGATGGAATATTATTATTTATCAGATTCTCATAAATATTTGTTGCAAATGTATTCATTCCATAATATATTCCTGTTTCAGAATCTATAATGATTGCAATATTATCCGTTACATCTGCAAACATTTTATCCGTATTTAATGTATATTTTGGCATAGTGCCTTACCCTTTCTATTCTTAGCCATGGCTGCATACAAAGTGCCCACAGCTTATGCGTTAAATTCATAATTATTGTTAATATTTATTGTAACTAATTTAAAAAACTAAATACATCCAGACGTGTCAAGTGGGTTATTAATATCAGGATTGATATCAATCCTGATATTAATATTAATCTTGATAAGAAAATTTGGCAATAATGGTGTGGTTATTTTTACAAAAGTAAATAAAAAAGGGGGCAAGAGACTAATAGATGCTTTAATCAACTTTAAGATTTGAAATAAAATCCCTTAACACCTTGGTATTAAGAAATATATCAGAAGAAAGACGAAACCTATAAAATTCAAGATCTTGAAGCATGTTAATAAGTTTCTTAACATTTTTGGTATCATACTCATCCTTCATCTGTTTAATTGTCGAATGGACAAGCTGGACTATTGCCTTGCCTTTATTATCCATCTTTATAATTACAGGCTTCTTGATGTCTGAAATTTCAGGAAAAATACAAACCTTTATAGGATATCTTGTTTTAAAGTTATTATGGTATTTTGAAACATTGAAAACATATTTGTCACCAACAGCATTGTTAGAAACAAATTTTACATTAAGCTTGTCATACAAAGTATTGTACATCTTTGGAGAAAGTGTAACTATAGAATAAACAGGATAAGAATACAGACCTGCATCAGCTTGTTCTAAAATAAGATAGTCGTCAGCAACATACTGAAAACCACCAATTAAAGATGTCACCGCAAGAGTAGATTTTCCCATGCACCCTCTTGCGCAAAATAAAACACCCTTATCTTGTAAACCAAAAACTGCACCATGAACAAGGCTTGTATTATTTGTCTTTGATATTCTATAAAATATTTTAACAAACATATGTCCATGCTTGATAAAAATTTCAGGATGCAAATCATTCACAGCAAAATAATAAGTGTTTGATTCATTATTATATGCAAAGAAAGAATTTTTTATAGCATCAGTTGCAATTATCAACGCACGCTCTGAATCATAAATCTTTAGATTTCTATTTCTAGCTTTCTTTACAAGCAACTCAACCCTTAATCTTAAATTATACTTTGGATTAAATTCTTTTGACAGATTAGCAGGTAAGCTCGAAACATCATCTTCGCTAAAAACTGCTATCGTAGCATCATACTCTTTAGCAGAGTCCATAATTATAAAAGACATTTGTCGTTCAATATGAGGCAAATAGTTGATATCATAAATCAGCAAACGAACTATCTTGCTTCCAAGATTAACATACTTTATCAAGGCTTGGGGTTTATTTTTGAGCAAATGTTCATTTAAATTATTGAAAAATTCATTTAGCACAACCCTTGGAAGCTTCTCAAACTTCATATATTCTTGTCCTTAAATCTCGCATAACAGTTTTTATCAAAATAGGATGCTTCCTTAATAATTTTAAACACAAGTATTTTGGCTTCATTGACATATAAGCTTTAAACAATCTAAAATCACCAAAAATTTCTTTAATCTTTAATGGCTTACATTTTTCCCTTAAATCATTCAAATAGAATCTGTTATATAGAATCATATATAGGTTATTATCTGCAGTTTTTTTAAACTTTTCAAAAGTTCCACTATTCTTAATTTCAGATGGAAATATGGTATCAGATATTCTATTTATAAACTTCAGTGCAAAATCAATCTGCATCTCAGTCTTAGTTTTATGTGCATTGCCCAAAACTATATTCCAATTAAAATCTTTCTTGTTTTCAACCAAAAATTTGCAATCAAAGATGGCGTATAAAATACCTTTCTTGCTTGTTTTATCTCTAAGATTTTTATACAAATTCACAAGCGTAATAAACATCATGTCTTCACTTGAAGGAAGCAATACACTCACATGATTAAAATTACAACTTTTTGCACGCCCAAATAAATCAGACAGGATTCTTCTTTCGCAATTTGTTGACATATGAATGTACTTATGAACATCAATAACACTCTTCTTTGTCTTGTCATCATAAAAGTCAACAGAATGATTATATATTTTTTTATAATAAAACCCCAAGGGCTTTATTATTTCAATAGTTCTTGAAAAATCATCTTCGGATACCAAAATATCAACATCACCCATGACACGCGGCAAATCGGGACGCAAAAATTTCATAGCAGCGCCTTTTACAAGCATAGGAAGGATGCCATTTTTATTTAGCTCCTTAATAATTTTGAACGATGGCACAAGAACTTGAAGATTTTTAAATCTTTGTTTCATCAACAAGCCATTGAGTCTCGGGGCTTCATAGGTAGTAAACTTAACCTCGGGATGTTCCTTCATAAAATAGGCTAATAACAAGCTTTTATCAACAGGTTTTTCTTCAATATCCCAAAATTTCAAAAGATTATCAACTTGCTTTTGACGTGGAGCTTTTGATAATACAAGTTTCAATAATTCAGCCTCATGATAACTTATTATTTCACTATAAAAACTATCAATCAACACATCTGCTATTGAAAGGTTCTGATTAGAATTATATAAAGCATCCTTGCAATATTTCTTGCAAATATTTAACCACATCATCAAAAAAATTATAAACTAAATATAATAAAAGCTATAAAAATATAGCTGGGAAGAGATTTGAACTCTTGACCTTACGGGTATGAGCCGTACGCTCTCACCAACTGAGCTACCCAGCCATATAAATCAAATTTTGAAATCTGAATTGTTTTTAACAACAATTACAAAATTATTATCACAGGAATATAAAAAAAACGCAAGTATATTTTATAAAATACCTTTTGTTGACGGAAGAATGCCTTTACTGTTTTCATCAATAGCAGCAGCACACCTTAGAGCTCTAGCAAATGCCTTAAATGATGCCTCAATTATATGATGCGTATCATAGCCGTCAATCTGCCTCAAATGCAATGTGATTCCTGCATTTTGAGCAAATGTATTATAAAAATGTACTAGAAGGACAGTCTCAAAATCAGATGTTTTTTCATCAGATAAATTAAAACTGCATTTGCAAAAAGCACGTCCAGAAATATCAATCACGCAATGACAAAGAGCATCATCCATAGGAATGAATACATTGGAATATCTTACAATACCTTTTTTATCACCAAGAGCTTTACTGAATGCCTGCCCCAAAACAATAGCTGTATCCTCAACCAGATGATGAGCATCTCCATCAAGCGATATTGCATTTAATTCAATATCAAACTTGCCATGATGACTTAATTGTTCAAGCATGTGATTAAAAAACTTGAGCGGAGTTTGGATATTGCAAAAATTTGTACCTCTTAAATTAAATTTTAAAGCAATTTCGGTCTCTTTTGTGTTTCTTGTAATTTCAGTTATTGGCATTTTTCCATTTCCTTGAAAAGATTACGGTTTAATATATCTCTAGCATTATCAATTACATCATATGCCCCAAAGTTCTTAAGATTTTCTTTTGTATGCTCTATACTAACCGCATTTGGCGGGATTATACCATACATTAAAACATCAGCATCCCGTGCAGATTTAGCATCATCAACGGTATCCCCAAAAAAACATAGATTAGTATAAAAACAATTTTTCTTAATTTTTAAAAGGCCATCAGGATAAGGCTTTGATTTGCCATTTTCTACATCCTCAAGGCATACAAAATATTGAAAATATTTATCAAGATTAAATTTTTTGAGTGAATAAAACGCCTCAGCCTTTGGTCTTCCTGTAAATACGGCTAAATCATAAGTTTTTGACAATTCTTGAAAAAATTTCGCATCAAGAACAAGTTTTTCATTATCGATAGCGCCTTTTGGCCCTGATTTTTCAGGATTATAGAAAATATCCTGAAATACCGTGACCAATTCGGAATAATTAGCAGAAATACCCTTCTTATCCAAAAGAAACTTGGTTAAATCCCAATCATTACTAAGACCACCACGATTCTTAGCCTCCTGCATCTCGCAAGGCTTGCATTCTTCATGGGCAAAATATTCAAAGGTTTTTTGAATTGCATACCTATAAGAATTTGAAACATCAAATACAACGCCATCCAGGTCAAAGACTAAAAGTTTTCTCGGCGTCAAGGCTGCTATAATTTTTTTAGCATCCAAAACAGATGGTATACCTATTCTTAAGCATGTTTTAAGCTCTTCAGATGCAAATTTCCTAACTTTGATTCCCTCTTTGGACAATTTGTTATAAGCAAATTCAGCATGCTCGCCAAAGTTCACCAGAACAAAATTTGCCTGACTTTCATATGGCATAAAACCCAATAATCTAAGCTCATTCATTAAAAATTCTTTTGATTTCTGAACCTCTAATCGTATAGAAGCAAAATGCTTTTTATCCTCTAGGGCTTTAATTCCTGCATACACAGCCAAAGAATTAACAGAATAAGGCGATATTACTTTTTTAAACTCCAAAATCATTTCTTCGCTGGCAAGAATAAAACCAAGACGAAGCCCTGCAAGCGCATAATCCTTTGAAAAAGACTTTACGCAAACAAGATTTTTATATTTTTTGACAAGATTGTAATAATCTCGTTCATCATAATCAGAATAATTCACATATGTTAAATCTAAAAGAATTATATTGTTATTGCATTGCTGTAAAATTTCCTCAACAATACAAGGCTCAATAATATCACCAGTCGGATTGTTTGGAGACGCCAAATATATCACTTTTGTATTTTCTTTTAAATTAGACAAAAGCATGTCTTTAGAAAATTTCCATTTGTCATCATAAATGACTTTATAGCATTTAGCCCCAATTATTTTTGAATAAAGCAAGGGCATACTAAATGTAGGAGAAACCGACAATATTTCTTCATTGGCATTAAGATAAGCAGACAGAACGACATTTATCGCCTCATCGCAACCGTTTGTCAAAATAAAATTTTCTTTACCAAAAGAAAAGCGTTCCGATAAAACATTAAGAAGCTCGCCATAGCAAGGGTATAAATTAAATCTTTTTATATCAATATTTTTAAATGCAGAAATAACGTTTTCTGATGGCCCGAAAACATTCTCATTGGAATCCAACTTCAAAATACAGTCAGGATAAAACTCATCTATAGAATAACATTTAATATCTTTTAATGTTTTTTTAGACTCAAACATAAAAAAATTATACTATAAAAAAGAAGTAAGAACTATGCAATGGTCTATTTCTTATAAAAACTCATGGTTTACGCTTTATTTGCAAGAATATTTGGTATTTACAAGAATGCAGCTAAAAATAAATCACATATACTTAAAATACAATATATAAATTACCAATTGCCTGCATACATTTGTCTATCACGTGTTTCTACTCTGATGTTTGCAAGCTCAATATCATCATAATCGATATATGCATGTTGGAATAAATTTTTGCCAGTCTTAATTGTAACCTCGCTATCCCGTCTTATCAAATTTCTCGGAATAACAATTTCTTGATTATCGCCATTTATATTTAATTCGCCAATTTTTTGACCGTTAAAAAAAACTTCCGCAGGACTTGAATATACACTTGCAATTTTATTTTGCCCCATTTCTTTTGCAAGCTTTGTATCAAGTCCTATAACAGTACCTATAACAAGTACCGCCTCCTCTTTATTGGAAACAGGGGACATTTTAAATCTATTGGTATAAAACGTGCCACTTGATTTTATTTTAAAATCCGAAGAATTTGCAGATGTATCAGCAAAAACATCATCACCCAAATGAAATAATGAGGTTTCCAACTGTATATCACCGCTTTTTGCTCGCTCTATTCCAAGCTTTAAAGGCTGATTCATTGAATTCTTATCAATAGTCAAGGAATAAGGTCTAAAACCTTCTTTCTCAACTGATAATACAGTAGTATTATCAATTTTTGTATTTAACTCAAATTTTCCATCTTTGTCGCTATAAGTTTCATACCCTTGTCTTGGAATACTGACCTTTGCCTTATCTATAGGATTCCCATTTTCAGCATCAACAACCTGATTCTTAGCATACAATTTATCATCTTGTCTCACTTTACCTGAAATTACATCAGCGAGGCATTGTGAAACAAAAAATAAAAATATAAAACTTAGTAATAATATTCTTTTCATATAAATCCTTTTATCAGTCGTCATACTTTAGATTCAAAAAAATTAAAGTTTAAATTTGTAAAAATTTTAATTAACCATTTGGCTAAACAATTCTAGAAAGCTATTTGCAGTATCTTGGACAATTTAAAAACAAAACAAATATAACAAACTAACAGTAGCAAAATTCAAGGAGGAAAAAATGAATAAATTTTTAAATGTATTACAAGGCATCTGCTATATTTTGATTATTCTTGGCGCCATAAACTGGGGACTGGTTGGAGCATTCAACTTTAATCTTGTAGATTTTCTATTCAACAATAGTGTTCTTATAACAAAAATTATCTACAATATTATTGGTGTTGCAGCCATAGTATCAGTTATTTTAACTTTAAAATATACAATTGACAATAGGGAATATTAAACCGAATCATGTGCCTTTAAGTCTTATGTTACAAGATTTAAAGGCACATCTTTCTTTGCAGTGCTTTTTTCTGAATAATCAGCCGTGCCTGGAAATTGACTACTTCCTGTTCTTATCTCGGTTATTTTATTTTGCAGTTTAGGAATAAGCCAAGCAAGTCCAAAGGCAGCAATACCCATGCCAGCTAGCCTAAAGGCGAAATTATTGTTCAGCGTTTGTTTTACATATTTTTTAATAAAATCAGCATCAATCGTTTTTATATTTTTACACTTAGCGTATTTTACAAGATTATCACTGAAGTTATCAATACTAAAACGTATACTCTCAACAGTCTTTCGGGATACAAATTTATCTGGATTTAATGCCTTGCCATACGTACCAGCATTTATGCTATTCTTTAAAAATTCAGGCTCAGTATTCCAGCCGTCAGACAAAATGTCCAAGACCTGCTGTTTTGATAATAATGAAACACCATGCATCTTAGGCTGCAATTGAGACATAACAAGGGCTTTATTCTTATACTTGCCAAAAGTAGATTTATTAAAATCATCAAGCGTTATAATACCTTTTTTATCAAAAGGTATTGATGAAACAAGCTCATCCAAATTATCAGGTACAGTTTTTACTTGCCTTAAAAAGGCTTCAGGGCTAAATTTATTTTCCCCAATAGAATTTATATAGTGTTCTTTCACAACCTCAAGGCTATCAGGGTGTATAAGGGTATTATTAAAAAGATGATTGAGCACCCCAGCAACCTGAGGAGCAGCAAACAAATAAAAATAAATAGAAGAAGTATCTCTAAATAAATATTCAAAGGCCTCAAACTTATTTCTTGAGTTTACCACCCTACCTGCAATTGTTCCAGCATCAGTTGAAATAAGACGCCAGGCTGTATTATTCTCCAAATTATGCGAAGCAATTGACATCATATTGACAGCCAAATTATTTGCCCCCTTAAAAGTAGGGGAATTGGAAATTTTCTGTGCACTAATTTTTGCCTGCCCGATAAATTGTGCCAAAGTTGGCATACACAAAGGGTGAATACTAGAATTAGCAGAATCTGCCTGTTTTTCCCTATTTATAACACTGCCACTGTTTTTCTTTCTTTTTTCAGGAATAGGCTCCAGACCATTAGCTAGCCTGTACTTATTTGTAAGCCAGTGATTAATTTTTGGAACAACAAATCCAGTAAGTGCGGTTGCTATAAGGGCACTTGTGATAATCTTGCTAAACTTGAACGCACAGGTTTTAAATCTGGTATTTTCGGGAATATTTAAATACGGAGCACGCAGCTCATCCCGTCCAACATCAACATTAATATTTTTAATCCCGCACTTTTCGCCAATAAAATCACCGAAGGAATTTAAAACTTTTTGCCCAAAAAGCCAGAATACAGCCCCTGTAGTCTCTTCCCTAAGTCTTTCCCTGCCTTCCTCTTCACCGCCTCTTTTATATCCATGATAAACCCGTCCAGCAGTAGTAAAAGCCTCAATAGCAGCAACCGGCAAAATCTTGTCTGGATTTACAAGTGTTGATAATACTTTGGTTGTATTAATATTTGTCATTTATAAATACACAATAATTAAACTTAACACACTTATAAACCACAAA
The DNA here is from genome assembly GCA_949741915.1 of uncultured Candidatus Melainabacteria bacterium. Lineage (GTDB taxonomy): Bacteria > Cyanobacteriota > Vampirovibrionia > Gastranaerophilales > Gastranaerophilaceae > MGBC122484. The sequence continues at coordinate 8,726 of CATJOM010000118.1, forward strand.
AAAATTATTTTTTGCTAGTTTGTAAAACAAAAAATTTATTAAGCAAGTTCATAATTTGACATATCAGAAACCTGCTTGCGCCAGTTATCGATTATTTCATCATCATCTTCTAGGTAAGATATGGGGCTTCCAACAGTGATTTCTATCTTTTGTCTTTTGAATATATTCCAGTTATACTGCTCTACACCCGTTATTGCAACAGGAAGGATATCAACCTTAACCATTTTTGCAAGTACAACAAAACCCTTATTAATTGCTTCAATCTTTTTATTTTTTCTAATCCCTCCTTGCGGAAAAATGCACAAACTAAATTTAGCCTTAAATACCTCTTTGGCAGACTTAATTGTTGAAACTTCAAGCTTCTCACGATTTACAGCAAAAGCTCCCAGCCTTGAAATATTTTTAGCAACATAATTTGACTCCTCAAAAAGCTCTTTTTTTGCCATGTATGCAATTCCAAGGCCAGAAGCAAGCGTTGCAAGAAAAGGATCAAAATAAGATATATGATTTGGTGCAACAATACAGGGTGCATCTAATTTCTGCTTATTTTTATTCAATTTTATTGAATAAAACAACATTGAAAAAGGTATAAACAAAATATATAATGCATAAAATTGATACAAAATTGTAAGTATGTTAAAATCCTTGGCATATTTTCTTGTATAATTATGCTTTTTGCGGTGTTTATCTTTATTCTCAAACATCAGCTTCTCCCTGGGACAATCGGATAATTTTATCGCTCCATACCTTCACCATTTCCTTTGTATCATCATTGTATGGAATAGGTTTTCCAATTCTAATTGTAATTTTGCTCTCAAATGGTTTTCTATCCTTTTTTAATGCACCAGTTATAGCCACAGGCAATATATCGCATTTTAAAGTCTTTGAAATACCAGCAAATCCTCTTGTTATATTATCCATATTGCCGTCAGTTTCTCTGGTGCCCTGTGGAAAAAGCCCCAATACCCAATTTGTTTTTTTAATGCCGAGAGCTGTTTTTATTGTCGAAACACCAAGTTTTTCACGATTAACAGCAAAAGCCCCTAGTAAATCTAGAAAAAAACGAGATACGGGCTTTTCAAATAACTCCTTTTTTGCCATATATGCAATCGGGCGCCTGATAGCAGCAATAATCAAAAACGGATCTATGGCACTCATATGATTTGATGCAACAATAAAAAATCCTTTTTTGGGCACATTTTCTCTGCCATATATTTTCAATCCGCAAGCTACCTTATAATATCCTCCATATACAACAGAACAGGTAAGCCATTGAAAAAAAGCCCGAATTTTATTAAATTCCTTTGGTTCTCTATGTGTATATGATCTGGGTTCTTTTTTGGACATAAAGTATCTTATATACCTCCACTTAAATATTTAAACAAAAACTGTGAGAATATATTTCTTTGTCTAATAAAATCTTGGCTGTTTTCATAATATTAATTTGAGTATCATCATTGGTATTAAATTGAACTTCATCAATATCAGAAAACGTGTTTATGGAATTATACAAAGAAAAATAAAGTCTATCAATATCACTGGCCGGATTTTTATCATTAATCATATGATAAATTCTTATTGTCTCTAAATCTAGTCCATCAACAATAGCAGCATCAAGGCCTGCACCCATGCATAATACAAGAAAAACCCTGTTCAACAATGGTCTGAGTTCTTTTGGAGAGCCATTTGAGATATTTGAAAGCCCAACAACAGTATGAATACCAGGCATACCTTCTTTTAGCATTCTAATTGTTTCAAGAACAATATTGGCCTGATTCTGTGCTGCGCTAACAGGTAAAACTAGAGGGTCAAAATATAATTTTTCTTCATTAATTCCATTTGAAAGCGCATCGCCAAAAATCGAAAAAGCAAGCTCTAGCCTCTCATCCGAAGTCTTGGCAATTCCCTTATCAGGGTTGAACGTAAGCGCAATAATATTTGAATTATTTTTGATTGCAATTTCAAAGCCTGCATGCTTTTTGTTATCTTCAGCACAAATACTGTTTATAAAAGAGTTCTTAGCTTTATCAGTGCTTAAAACCTCAAAGCCCTCTTTCATTTCGCAAAAATTTGATGTATCAAACGAAAAGTTAACATCAAAATTACCATCTATCAATTTTGTCAAATATTGCATAGAGCCAGCGAGCGAAGCTTTGGCGGGGCCAATATTTAAATCAAAAACATTTACTTTGTTTAATAAAACATTGTTAACAATATTCAATATATACTCATCATTTTTTTGTAAAATTGCCTCTTTGGTGGTTTTTGAAATAATGTGAATATTCTCTGCAATTAAAACCAATGATTATCCTCCCCGATTATTTTCATAGTTTGCCCAAATATATGGATTTTGTTATAATTTTAACATAGAAAAACTTTAGGAGTTAACATATATGAAAAAATTCTTGTCTTTACTGTTGGCCTTGCTGATAATTACACCAGTATTCGCTGATACAATAGGAAGCATAAATTATCGAGAAGTGGTGACAAATTATTCAAAAGCTAAATCTGCACAAAATGAAATAGAAGATAGGGCAAACGAATTGCAGCAGTTTTTGCTTGTTAAAGAAAAAGAGTTCAAAAAAATAGAATCACCTGTTCAGAAAAAATCCTTTGAGGAACAAACTGCAAAACTTTTTGCGCAAAAACAAGATGCTTACCAAAAATATAAAGCAAAAAAAGAAAAAGAAATTGATGATGCTATAGTTGCTGCAATTAAAACTGTTGCAATAGAAAACAAAGTGACATCTGTTATGGATGCAAGAGTCATGTTTTTTGGTGCTGTAGATTTGACACAGCAGGTAATTAAAAAATTAAACACAGGCTCATAAAACTTGTTTAACAGACTTCTAGGCCAAATAAATGATATAAATAGAAAAAACTTTACAAAAAATTATTTTTTGTATAATATAAATTTATCTGGAGGAGTGCCAGAGCGGTTTATCGGAGCGGTCTTGAAAACCGTCGTACGTGACGAGCGTACCGTGGGTTCGAATCCCACCTCCTCCTCCATTTAACATTAAAAAGCCTGACTATAAAAGTCAGGCTTTTTAATGCCCATTAGCATGTTAATTAAACAAGATATTTGTTCAGTTTAATGCTTAAATAACCAGAAATAGGTTAAAACAAAGGATGTTATAAGTACGTCCTTTAAAGCTTTTTTAATCCAACAAGTGATTCCATTTTGAACAATATAAGTTTCTGCAAAGAAAAAATACAGCAAGAATAGCCAAACTTTTGGTCAAATCAAGATTAAATAAACCTTTTATATGGCTATATTATTTATAATACCCATATTATGCATTTATCAAGCTACTTGACAAATGCTTGATTATTTCAGCAATTACAAAATTTATAAAAACATCAAAGCGATTATTATTTGTAAAAAGTTGTTTGAAACTAGTTATAATAGTATAATATCTTCAAATAGAAGGAGAATTGACATGGATTTTAAAGGCACAAAAACAGAGAAAAACTTACAGGAAGCATTCGCTGGAGAATCACAGGCAAGAAATAAATATACATACTATGCTGCTAAGGCAAAAAAAGATGGATATGTACAAATTTCAAAACTTTTTGAAGAAACCGCAAATAATGAAAAGGAACATGCTAAAATCTGGTTTAAATTATTGAATAATGGCGCTATTCCTACCACAATTGAAAACCTTGAAGATGCAGCTAACGGTGAAAATTTTGAATGGACTGATATGTACGCAAAATTTGCAAAAGAAGCAAGGGAAGAAGGTTTTGATGAAATAGCTGTGCTTTTTGAAAGCGTTGCAAAAATAGAAAAAGATCATGAAACAAGATACAGAAAACTTTTAGAAAATATCAAAAAAGAAGAAGTTTTCAAAAAGCCAGCACCAGTTACCTGGGAATGCGCCAATTGCGGCTATTTATATTTTGGAAACGAAGCCTTGCATCAATGCCCAGTATGTGCCCATCCGCAAAGCTTCTTTATGATAAAAGCTAACAACTACTAATGACAGACAAAGGAGTTTTTATGAAAAGCATCACAACATTAGAATTGCAATATGCACACAGATTTTATGGCTTTCAGGGTGAAGCCCAATATTTACATGGGCATACAGGTGTACTGACAATTGAAGTAGAAGATTCTGTGAATACAGGGGTGAATATGGTCTTTCCCTGCAATGAAATCCAAAAAACAGCTTGGAATGTTTTGAAAAATTTTGACCATTCATTAATCTTAAGAGAAGATGATCCGTTATTACCCGCAATTTTGAAAGTTTACGAAGAACAGGGTATTAAAGATGGCGCACCATTAAATACAATGAAGGGCGATGCTTTTAAAACCGAACTTGCAACAGCATACCCTGAATGCCGCTTAGTTGTAACAAAAGAAACCATGACTGTTGAAGGCATGATTAAAATTGCATACGAGCTTTTAAAGGATAAATTAAATATATCTAAACTAACCTTTACAAGTGGGGTAAATGTTGCAACAGAAGATTACAAACCAGTTAACACAATCAATCGTTGCCCATTATGCGGAATCAAATTAAATTCAGAAAGCATTTGCCCTAAATGCGGTTATAAAAAATAAAGGTGATTATATACAATTTTACACAAAAATATCGAGTTTTTCTTGCAATGGAAATCCCTATACTTATTTAGAACGCTCATTTTTATGTATAGGAACTAAAATGAAAAGAAAACAAATTACCAAAATAAAACCACAATATTTTAAAAAAGAGGGTTATACCCTCTTTTTTAAAAGGCAACTGTGTATGCAAATAATAAAAATCTTATTATATAAAAGCCAAAATACTTCTTGATTTCTTTCGCCAACTTAAGAATGATATTTTTAATTTAAAGATTAAATCTTAATGTGCAAATATTTTCTGTTTTAACTTTATACTGAAAATTTAATTAATGGGCACGCTTGACTAAAGGATAAATTTTTGTTATATTCAAAATTATAAGAATACAGAATTAAATTCTGCATTCACTATTAAATATGCTGAATTTTCGCTTTTAAACTAAAACAAAAACTGAATTTAAAAAATTAAACTAAAATTGACAAAAAACCATATGGCAAAATGTCAAAACACATATTATTGCTGAATATAAACTGGAAGGCAGGTACACTAATGGCGCAGTATCTTCATTTAAACATCTACAAAAAATCATTTGATTTTCTTGTAAAACTTACACAATTAACATCAAATTTTCAAAGAGATTTCAGGTTCACAATAGGTGAAAAGCTAAACAGCACAACAATAGGTTTTATAATTTTGATTTATAAAGCAAATAGTGCAAAAGACCTAGAAAGGGTAGAATTTATAGTAAAACTCTTGGATGAATTACAAAAAATAACTGTCCTTACTCGCCTTGCAACAGAGCTAAAGAATATCCCAAGAGAAAAATATATGGAACTAGCCCTTATGCTTGAGGACATTGAAAAGCAGCTAAATGGCTGGAAAAATCATTCTATAAAAGAAACAGAAAAAGAAAAGACAATGGTATAAAAACATTAATAGCTATGGAAAAAACATCCACAAACACTATAAATAACATTGAAGCCAATGTATCAGATAAAAACCAAAATGTATCTGCTGCACAAAACAATGTTGAAAACACTGTAAATGAAAAACTGGACTGTCAAATTAATGAAAAAGAAAAGCCCAGCATTCAACAACCGCAGGATACACAAACAAATCTGCAAATAAATGAGCTCAATAAAGAAAATACTGAATGCAACACCTCAAAAGAGAAGCACAAAGCCCAAAGCAAAGATTTTGACAAAAAATGCACACTTCCCTTAATTCCAAACACAGAAAAAAGCCCGACAGAAAGCCCATTTTTGTGTCATATACCTGATAAAAATAAAATAATAAAAAACAAAATCGATAAAATAAAACTTCATGAACTGACACTGGAAGCACTTTTTCAGGCCTACTATGATTGCAGAAAAAGAAAACGCAACACAATGCAGTCAATGAAATTTGAATTCAATCTTGAAAGAAATTTGTTTAAACTATATCAAGACTTAAAAGAAGGAACTTACGAAATAGGAAAAAGCATATGCTTTGTTGTAACCACCCCAAAACCAAGAGAAGTCTGGGCTGGCGCCTTTAGAGACAGAATTGTCCACCACCTGATTTACAACTGTATCAAAGAAAGATTTGAAAACCGCTTCATAAAAGACACATTCAGCTGCATTCCAAAAAGAGGAACACTAGCTGGTGCACTCAGGGCAAGAGACTTTGCAAGGCGCATAACAAGAAACTACTCAGAAAAAGCCTACTTCCTAAAGGCAGACATAAGCAACTACTTCAATAGTATAAACAAAACCATCCTTGTAGAAATTTTAAGAAGATATGTAAAAGAAAAATGGATAATGGATTTAATAGAACAAATTATAAACCATGACCCAAGAACAAATGTATTTATTAAATCAAAAAAAGAACTTTGGAATATTTTGCCAGCACATAAATCCTTATTTAATGCAAAAATAAACAAGGGTTTACCTATTGGAAATTTAACAAGCCAATTTTTTTCAAATGTCTATCTAAACCCGCTTGATCAATTTGTTAAGCATACACTAAAAATAAAATATTATTGTAGATACGTAGATGATGCTATTTTGATACACAGAGACCCTAAATATCTTAACTATTGCTATGATATGATAGATGATTTTCTTAAAAGAAACCTTGATTTACACTTAAACCCCAAAAAGAAAAATATGAATTTAGTATCACGGGGGTTTGATTTTGTAGGTCATGTTATAAAACCAAACAGAATGTATTTAAGAACTACAATTATCAAGAAAACATTTAGAACAATAAAAGATTGGGAAGGCGAAAAAAATCGTTTTGATGACGATGAATTGGAAAATTTTAGAAATAAAATAAATAGCTACCTCGGTATGCTGCAGCATGTTAATGGATATAGATTAAGAAAAAAAATCTGCGAAAAATCCACAACCCTTTTTACTGCCTCAGACAAAGATTACAAAAAAATATTTCTGGTTAAAAATAAAAAATTTGAAGATGAGTAACAAAAAAGCACTCCCAATAAATTATAATCAAAGCTTCGAGCAAAATTATATCTAATTGCCAAACTTCATATCCTTGCCCCATTTTTAAAGTGATGTAAAATGTAGGTAGCAGTTTATTATCTGCATATAAATTCACTGATTCAAAGAGGTGCATATTTTACGGACAATAACATTCTACAAAATTGGCCGCAAAAAAAGGCGCCCCGAGAAATTGTTTATTAGAAACCTTCTAAAATTATCAGATGACAATTATAACCTTAAAAGCAATTATATGCAGAGAAAAACTCTTGCTGTCCTTGAATTTCAAGGACAGTATTTTTATATAAAACATCAATAATTAATAACCTATGCGCCTTTTTATACTGGCTTCTAATAAAAGTAACAAATTTTTGCGCAACCAGCTGTCTTAGTGCAAAATTAAATCTTTAAGTATAAAAAAAGAGGTACACTTTTTATTAAAAAAAGTACCTCGAGAAATTGTTTATCTTAAAACTTTATAATATTTTTAACACTGAGCCAGCAAATATTGCCATTACTCCGTCGGGCAGTCAATTTTATCAACTTTTACAAGCGGTTGGCATTGGCGGGAAAAAATCCCGCCATTTTTCAATGTACCAATGCCCGCCAATCTTATTTCTAGCCGCCACCTTCAGTTTCTTCCGGCAGGTTCCAATAAATTATGACGAACCCTGGCATACCGCCCTGACCATTTGCAGCATCTTCAAGAGACCCTTCAGTTTCAGGCCACATCCATGCTCCGCCGCCGCCGCCAGTTGCACCGGGAAGCATTGTAGCCGCATAGTCTTCTGCCTTGTCCTCAGAAATAATCTTTGGATATTCTGTAGAGAATGTTCCTGGAATCATCATGCTGTCAACATTTCTATTTGTAGGAATAGCAGATGGAATATTAGTCATAATATTGCAAGCTATATCAGCATCACTCACATCTTTCATTCCATAGAAATCAACAGCAAGCTTTGATAAGCCTCCGCAAGGAATCAGGCCTTGACCCTTTGGTGAAATTTTAGAGTTAATTCCGCCATTTCCGCCAGGTGCTGCATAATAATCCTGAATGTAGCATCCTTTGGCAGCATCACAATTTCCGCCAGTTCCAATAGTTGGCGCGGTTCCCTTTGTTTTATTAAGTTCGTCAACATCATTTTTGTTAACTCCGGGGAAAAATACAAAGTTTCCAGTACCAACAAAGCTTCTTGATAATGTATAAAGATTTGAGAATGATACATTACCCTGGGCAACGCCGCTGGAATTTACATTCGCATATCCAGGAATAGAATTTATCCCCACTGGTATGTTGCCTACATTTGTAATATTTTGGTTACCATTGCTGGTATCATCTGGTCTACCTGCTGTTGCACCGCCGCCGCCATAGCCGCCAGGAAGGGTAAATGACTGTGTAGTGCTTCCTTTTGTCCAGCTTATAGAACTTGCTCCGCCTGCAGTACCAGCTTTACCATTGTCACCACTAGTGCCTGAACCAGCAACACCGCCAGTTCCGCCGCCGCCAACAACAGCCGTAATTTTAGCGCCAGCAACACCGTTTGAAATATTTCTTAAGTGAACAACTGCACCTGCACTGCCGCCTGCACCGCCTGCACCAGGACGTGCAAGCTGGAATGATACTTGAGCCTTACCAGGACCGCCATTTCCAGCGCTCCCGCATTTGGCAAACTTTCTTGTCGGCCCAATTTGACAGCTTGCAGCACCGCCGCCGCCTCCGCCTGCACCCGGGGTGGTACCATTTATGCCGCTAAGTCCGCCATTAGGCTGATTTACTGTAGCAGAACCAGAAAGAAATCTTGATACACCCCCTTGACCATTAGAGCTATTGCCATTATGGCCTGATGTTCCAGCCTCAAAGTTTGCTGCAACATTTGGATCAGCTGTAATGCTGTTACATGGTAAATAACGCCCGGTCTGGAAATTAGAATCACTACTGTATGCATTATAATAATAGCATTGTTCAGCTTGCACAGAAGATGCAACATTTATTGCAGCACCGCCTGTACCATTTGTTCCGCCATATGCTCCAGTATTATCAGTCCTTTTATTACCCGGTTTTCCGCCTGGCACACTAATTTCCCATTTTGTTACGCCACCAACAATTAATTTTGCAGAACTTCTCTGGCCCTGGGTAGCATTAGTGAAATTTTGTTGAAAACCAGACTGGTCCTTGAGGGCAACCTGATATGAAGTATTTGGAACAGTGCCGCCAGTGCCGCCTCCGCCTGCGCTATATCTTAACTCTACATTATTACTTTCTTTAAATGCCTTCCTTATTACGTCATTTGGAATCTGGATTTCTCCATACAACCCAGGACCCCCTCCGCCGCCGATTAAAGGGCTAAATGTAGAAACTGTATCCTGGACACAGCGCACCGAAAAGGCCCAGGGCCTGTCGTAACCTGTAGACAAATGCAAG
>CATJOM010000119.1 GCA_949741915.1 uncultured Candidatus Melainabacteria bacterium
AAATTATAATTCAAATCTTATTCAAAATTATTAAACTTTGCTTTAATTTCACTTCTTGCGCTATTTTGGCTGAATAAAATTGAACTTTTTTGCCAAACTTTGCAATCTAAAATGAAAAATAAAAGATTGAAAATTTGTTATCGAAAAATCCAAGTGCTAAGCCTAATTGGGATTTTTAGCGGTTAGCGTCTCTAGTTTATATCTATTAACGTGGTTTTTGATTTTAGCTTCTTCAAGTCTTTGTTTTTTATCTAATAATTCTATTTTCTTTTTAATACACTCGGTTTTCGCTATTATACCGTTTGTGTTTAGTCTTTCAAGGTTTTTAAGATTTTTATTTACTAATTCAAGCGTTCTTTTGTTATGCTCAGACTGTAAAACTGAATTTTCAGCATCCAGCTTAATTTGGGTGTATTTCTTTTTTAATTCAGCTAATTCCTGTTCTTTTTGAACCTTTAATTTTTCAACTTCCATTTTTCTTTTTTGAACAGTATTGATATTTTTCATTCCATCAAACAGTGTAAAAGATGTTGAAACCCTAAAAGATACACTCCTCTGTTCAATATCAGAGAAGCTGTTGAAATATTTACTACTATCTGAACCATATAGATTGTATCTAGCATCAAATGAAATCTTGGGCAAATTTGCCCTTTTTTGAATCTCATATTCGTTTTGCTTTTTTGATATTTCGAGGTCATATGTTGTGGCTTCTAGTGAATTTTTTAGATCAATATTGATGTTATTATCTGTATCATTTTTTGTGTGGGTAGATTTTTCAATAGAGAGCTTTGCTGGTTGGATGGATTGCTTTGCTTTGCTTTCAATTGCATTCACAGGAATAATGCTGTCATTAGAATATTCAGGAAAATCCTCTATCTTGACATCATCTACATCATAGTTTTTATTTGTATAGTACGAAAATTCTGTTAAGCTTTTTGATAAACTATTCTTTAATTCTTCGATATCAGATTTTGTTTCCGATACATCAATTTCAGAATTCGTGACCTCGATTTCAGATAGCTCTCCTGCATTTCTCAAACGAGAATTTATTGTTAAAAGCTCATTCTGTAATCCCAAAATCTGTTTTTTTACCCCTAAAACTTTATATAATGAAAGTGTTTCACCGTATAGAACAATGATATCAAGCTTTAAATCCCTGATATCTTTTAAAAGAAGTGTTTCTTTTTGTTTGTTATCTGTTTTTGCAATTTCTAAGTTTCTTTTCCTGATTCCAAAATCATAAATACTGTAGTTTAATCCTATTGCTGCAGCATCCTGATAATAATCATTGTTTAATAATATTTCATTACCAACAGCTGTAATTTGACGGGTTCCATCCGATAAATCATTATATCTTTCAGTTGTAGCATATCCTGAAACAACTGGAAAATATCCAGACCACGCCTCTTTAATTCCGTATTCTGTTGATTTTTTATCGATTTTAGAAGCTTTTAAAATATATGAATTCTGAAGCGCTTCTGATAAAAAAGAATCAAATGTTAATGTTTCAGCAAACGACGGCAATGTGGTTAATCCACAAAGCGAGATTAATAACAGTCTTTTTAATATCCTTTTTATAATTTTAACTTTAGACGTTTTGTGTACCTTTATTATTCTGTTTTTCTTAATTCCTTGTTGTTTATATTAATTTTAATTTGTTTTATTTAGTATCATTTTATTGCCAACAAGCCCCTATGTCTATTGCTGTATGAAAGGCTAAATTCCTATATTGTTTTCTGAGTACTCTACTGTGTAATATTATTTATCTTAAAACAGGATGCCAGCTTGTTGCTTAAGCTAATTTGCTTGAGAAGTTCAATATAGATATATTTGTTTCAATAAATTACATTCTGCAAACTTTTTTATGATAGTATTTTTGTATGGAATTATTGTTAAACCCTGTTTTGGTATCTGTAATTATTCTCTGCTTATTATGTGTATTCAAGGTTAATGTCCTATTTTCTTTGATGATTAGCTCCATTATTGCGGGATTGATTTCCAAAATGCCTATAGACAGGATAATGGATTTATTTATTTCCGGCATGGGACAAAATTCCGAAACTGCACTGAGCTATATTCTTTTAGGAACTCTGGCAGCAGCTATGACCCATACGGGGCTGGCCAAAATAATTGCAATAAAGATTTCAAATTTTATTAAAAATAATAAATATCTTTTGATTGGCATTCTTGTTTTAATTTCAATAATGTCGCAAAATTTAATCCCTGTGCATATTGCATTTATTCCAATTTTGATACCGCCCTTGCTGCCATTAATGAATAAGCTAAGGCTCGATAGAAGAATTATCGCCTGCTCTCTTGCCTTTGGCTTAAAGGCGCCTTATATAGCTATTCCTGCGGGGTTTGGGCTTATATTTCAGGGGCTTATTGCAGATAATATGACAAATAACGGAATAGCAGTCTTGAAGCAAGATGTATGGAAATCCAGCTGGATTTTGGGTTTTGCTATGTTTATCGCTTTGTTGGTTGCCGTTTTTATTACATATAGAAAACCAAGGGAATATGCAGCCGATAAAACCAACAGTATGAAATGCAGCACCGAACAAGTTGAAGACTGCAATAAGAGTATTAGTATTAATGACTCTGTTGATTTAAAATTTCATAAAAAACATTTTATTACCCTTTTGGGTGCGATAATTACCTTGGTTATCCAGCTTTTAAGCGGTTCTTTGCCATTAGGTGCATTGTGCGGGCTTATTGTAATATTTGGCCTCCGCGCTGTTTCGCATAAACATATGGATTTTTTGATTAATGAAGGTGTCGGCCTGATGGGCTATATTGCTTTTGTAATGCTTGTTTGTGCCGGGTATGCTCTAGTTTTAAAGGAAACGGGAGGAATTGAAAGCCTGATAAATTCAATTTTGCCGTTTGTCCAAAATTCCAAGCTGCTTGCGGCTTCAGCTATGCTGTTTATAGGTTTAATTATAACAATCGGCATAGGTTCATCCTTTGGAACAATTCCTATACTTGCAGTTTTATTTGTACCGTTGTGTTTAAAACTGGGTTTTTCGGCTCCCCAAAGCATAATCCTTCTTTGCGCTGCAGCAGCCCTTGGGGATGCAGGCTCGCCTGTGTCTGATACAACATTAGGGCCTACAGCCGGTTTAAATGCCGACAATCAGCATAATCATATAAAAGATACCTGTATCCCCACATTTGTGCACTTTAATACAGCGCTCATTATTGCAGCACTTATTGCGGTTTTATAAAAATATTAAGTCCTATATTGCGTTGTATTTGTCTATATATTTGTTTATTTTGTAAATGTTGAATTAAAAATTGAGCTATAAATTTTTGGCTTAAGATATTAGATTTTTGTTTATTGCTAAATGTTAAAAATTGTAAAAGAATATCGCATCTCTGGCAAGTATTTTTAAGTACGCGTTTTATAACTATAAGTATTAAATTTAATTAAGTGTTATCAATTAAAAGGAGAGTTGCTTAATGATTAATAATACAAGCAGGGTGAATACCGTGTTTTATAATGATTTACACGGAACTTTAAAAAATGTAAGACGATTTGCCGTAGCTCAGGATGAGTTTTATAAAGAACATGAAAATGAAACCAATGTGACTATTGCGTCAGGAGATGTTTTTATGGATGCCAGTGCAAACAATGATACTCTTGCAAAAGAATTATTGCCAAGAACTGATGCAATTGCAATCGGAAATACGGATATTAATGCAGGAAATTATTTGGGCAAAATGATTAAAAAATTTGCCATGCAGGGAAAATGGTTATCCTGCAATCTTCGGTTTAATAGAAAGAACGATATTGAAGATCAAATTTCCAAGAGCACTATCATAAATAAAAACAATGACCGAATTGGCGTAATAGGTGTTTCTCCTCTTGATTTTCAGGATAAATTATATGGAAAAGATGATATTGATTTTATAGAAGTACAGCAATTAGAAAAAACAAAGAAAAGCATAAGAGAAGAAGTTGAAAAGCTAGAAGAACAGGGGGTCAATAAGATATATTTAGCTGCCCACACAGGGGAAACAAGTAATGGCACCGCAAAACACCATGACGGAGCAGATGAAGAAAAATATTATGATGAATTTTCTAAAATTGGCGGTATTGATGTAATAATAGGAGGCCATGACCACAGACATACGGATAAATGGGCCACAACAGAAAGAGGCGAGCCCGTTAGAATCGTTTCAACAGGCGTTGGTTCAGATTATCCGTTTAAAGAAAACCTGAATGTTGTTGGCCTTATGAACAATGTTTTTGATGAAAATGGCGTCCTTATTAAGGAAGCTTCTGAATGCAATTTCAAAACAATAGATGACATCCAAATTGATAATGAAATAGAAACGGGGGGGGGTAATACACACGCTGGATAGGCCTCTAAATCATCTGGAATCTATGAAGCTATTAAAGAGCGGACATTTTGGAGAGATAGGAAATATAGTTGCAGATTCCAATCTTTGGTATGTTAATAACCACACAAAAGGGAAAAGGGCTGATTTCGCTTTTGTAAACCCCGGTAATATAAGGGCAAATTTTGAAAATGCTGAAATAACGACGCAGGATGTTCAATCGGTTGTTCCATTTACAACCTCAACATTAATTAAGACAGATTTAAGTAAAAAGCAAATTATAAATACACTTAATTGGTGTGCTCAATCTACCGAATTCCAGAGAGTTGTACCAGGTGTAATGCAGGTTTCAGGAATGGAATACACCATTCATCCTGATTTAACAGTATCGGATGTACATATTATGAACGAAGATGGCTCAATTAAATACAATCTCGATGATTATAATGATGATGACATGTTTACGGGCGTATATGATACTTTCCTTGCAACAGGCTGTGACGGACTTAAAGATTTAGCGAAAGACTGCAAAAATGACAGTTCGGTTGAAATTTTTGATGCCACAAGGGAAAAAGCATTATCGGAGTATGTGACACAAAACAATAAGTTGATTAACTATAAAAATGCAAGAATAAAATTTGCGCATAATGATGCAATTATAAAAAAATAAAAATAGGCAAGAACTAATTAATTGTCTTCTATCTTCATATGATTTATTTATATAACCAGCGCATTCGTCGAAACATTTTCGGAATCAGTGCTGGTTATACTAACTATAACAAATTTATAACAGATGCCCGCATTTTTATTTGTAATGTTTTATTGAAAGTTTTACACAAGTTTGTTATATAATTACATAATAAAGTAAAACATAAGGGTTAAGAGATGTATGAGTGGTGCAAATCAAATTAACATATGCATAGCATGTGATGATAATTATTCAAAATATGCAGGCGTTGTTATGGCATCTGTTTTGTATAATGCTGCAAAAAATGATGAAATTACTTTTTATATTTTGGATGGTGGTATTTCCGAGGAGCAAAAGAATAATATAGATTTGCTGAAAAATATAAAGAATTGTAGCATTAAATTTATTAAGATTGACGAAGAATTGTTTGATGACTACAAGAATATAAAAACCCATAGCTATATTTCTATTGCAGCTTGTTATCGTCTGAAATTGCCGTCATTATTACCTGATGTCAAAAGAGTAATTTATTTTGACTGTGATTTTATTGTAAATTCAAGTCTTAAAAAATTATTTAATAAAGATTTGGGCAAATATCCTATTGCGGGTGTTTTGGATCTTAACAAGCGGATGTTAAAGAAAAATCCATCCTATATAAATTCTGGTATGCTTGTAATGGATTTGGATTTAATGCGAATTCAGAATTCTGAGGATATTCTTCTTAACTGGACAAAAGAGCATATTGATACCATAAAAACTGGAGATCAAGAAATTATTAATGAGGCACTTAAGGGTAAAATCAAGGTTATAGAGGATGAGTGGAATGTGCAGTCAAGTAATTTTACAAACCGGTCCAGCTATGCAAACAATCCTAAAGGAATTCATTTTGTTTCAAAAAATAAACCCTGGCATTTTGGTTCATTTAGCTATCATAGGAATTTGTATTTCAAATATCTGCAGATGACACCTTGGAAAATGAATGAAAAAGAGCTTAGGCGCTGGACTTTTGACAACCAGATTATATCTTTATTTAAATATCTAAAGTACAGACCACTATTCCTTTTTCGTCCGAGGTTTTATGAGGCATTGTTTAAGACATATATTTTGCCTTTGTTTGAGTATAGGAAACCCGTTATAAAAAATAATACATTTTTAATTTGGGAGCCGTGCAGCAAGTCTCATTCAGAGGTTTTACCGGGCTTTGCAAAATATTTACTTGATTTAGGATACCATGTTTCGGTTCTATGTACACCAGAAAGGATTAAAGAAGGCCTATTTTCAAGGTTTAAAGATGCAAATTTAACTATAAACAAAATGTCAAAAAAGCAGGTCAGAACTTTTTTTGTGAAGAATAATCTTGAAGATATTGAAGGACTTTTGGTCACTACTGCGGGTAAACTTTGTGATAGTGTGCATTATGGGGATATTTACAAGCATTTTAATAAAGATATTGATAAAAAGAAAATTTTGCTTGTTGAACATGAGGCTTGTCACAGTGTGGATAATGGCAGCTGGTGTGATAATTTAATAATGCTTCGAGAACTTAACTATAAAGGTGTAAAGTGTATTAGTGTAAATCCCCATTATTTTGGCGATGTTAAAATTACTCCAAAAAATACCGATGTTACGAATTTTATCACAATAGGTGCGCTTCAATATAAAAAAAAGAACTGCAGTTTGATAATTGATTCTGTTCAAAAACTTTTAGATAAAGGATATAAAAATTTTAAGATTACAGTTGTAGGAAAAGGGCATCTTGATGACCTGCCGCTAGATTTAAGACAGTATTTTGATATCAAGGGAAGATTGTCATTCAATAAAATGTATGAGGAGCTTGAAAAAGCAGATTTTTTGCTGACTGCCTATAATGACAAAGACCCAAAACACATAAGGTATAATACATCCGGCACAAGTGGAAATTTTCAATTGGTATATGGCTTCGTAAAGCCTTGCGTTATCATTGAAAGTTTCGCATCGATTAATGGATTTAATGATTCAAATTCTATTATTTATAAGGATGATTCTTATTATGTAAATGCACTTGAAAAGGGTATAAATATGAGTGCTATTGAATATGAGGTTATGCAGAAAAATCTTTCTGTCTTGGCTTTGAATATATATAATAATTCTAAAGAAAATTTGAAATATCTAATTGAAAGCAATGCAGGATATTCCTCTTAGAATTATTGTATAATAAAAATTATTTTATTGTATAATTCTTATACGGCTGTGAAACTTACAAAAAAGGCTCTTAAAAGGCACGGTATAAGTATAATGCAGGCTTTATTTCAAGGCTGGCGGAGTTTAAATTTTATCCTGGGCCTTAAATATATATCTGATATGCCAATTTTCATAGAAAGCGAGAGAGATGAATAGAATCCCCATAGTTTTTTGTTTTGATAAAAGAATAGTTTTGGGTGCATCTGTTTCTATAAAAAGTCTCGTTGATACTGCAAATGCTGATACCAGCTATGATATTAGGATTTTTCATTCTGATTTAAGCCTTGATTATCAGAAAAGTTTAACATCACTTGTTAAAAATACTAATCACACCATTGTCTTTCATTATATAAATCCTGAAATTTTTAAAGATGCACCAAAAAGCAATGGCTCCTGGAGCGAGATTGTATATTATAGGTTTTTAGTTCCTGAAATTTTGAAGGAATATGATAAGGCCATATATTCTGATGTAGATGTATTGTTTAAGGATGATTTATCTGAATTATATTTAACTAATGTTGCAAACGTTGAATTTGCAGCTGTGCGGGCAGAAAGAAACCACCCTGGGGCTATTGGGCATAAATACTTTGAAGAGAATAAGAACGAATTTATTTTTTGGTCTGGTCTGATGTTATTTAATAATCAAAGATTCAGGGATGAAGAAATATTTGACAAGCTCTTAGTTAATGCCAAAAAACATTATACAAGATTAAAGTTTTTTGATTTGGATTTAGTGAACATCACCTGTGATAATATAGGTTTTTTGCCATTTAAATACTGTGTTTTACAGGGATTTTATTATAATAAAGATTATCATAACGTTAAGGAGTATGAATATCTTAAGGATGTTTATTCTGATGAAAATATAGAATGGGCTATTAAAAATCCTGCAATTGTTCATTATGCAGGAAAGCCCGGAAAGCCTTGGAGGATGAAGCATCCATATGAAGATTATTTTGAGTATATCAAGAAAATCCCATCAAAGTTAAGAAAATATACAATACGGGATATAAGAAAACGCCTGTTTAGCAAGGTATAGGCAATATATGCCGGCATATATAAAGCTCTAATAGAAACGAGATAAGAAATGAGTGTTCAAAAATTAAGAAATTCATTGATACAACTGATTCCAAACAGAAAATTAAAATACTGGCTAAGCTATAATTATGGCTGGTTTCCCGGGAATTTTGTTGCACCCGATGTTAGAATTTCAGCCATCAAAAAATTAAAGCTTGGGGGAAATGTTTGGATAGGTGGATATGGTGCGGCAATACACGCAGGTGGCGGTATTAAGATAGGAAGAAACACAAAGATTGGCGAAGGGTGCTTTTTTATTTCATCTAATCATAATTACATGTCTAAAACTCACGTTCCTTTTGATAATATTGGGTTGCTTCAGTCTATTGAAATAGGAGAGAATTGTTGGATTGGCGCAAGGTGTATGATTTGTCCAGGTGTAAAGATTGAGGATGGGGCAATTATTGCAATGGGTTCTGTTGTTTCAAAGTCCGTGCCTAAATGTGCAATTGTTGGCGGGAATCCTGCAAGGATAATCGGATGGCGAAACAAGGAAGAATATGAAAATAATGCAAAATTAAACCGCACATACCATGAAGAGCCCACAATTGATACTACAGTTGAAGGGTTTAAGGAATTTTTAAAATAATATTGGAGCAAAAATGGCAAAAGTATCTGTATTGATGTCTGTATATAACTGTGTTGAAGCCGAGATGCGAGAAGCAATAGAAAGTGTTTTGAATCAAACGTTTTCTGATTTTGAATTTGTCATAGTAAATGATGGCTCAACTGATAATACTCCTCAGATTTTGGCTGAATATGCAAACAGAGATTCTAGAATAAAGATTGTTGAAGGAAATCACACAGGTTTTTCAAATGCATTGAATCTGGGTATGAAAAACTGCACGGGGGAATATATTGCAAGGATGGATGGGGATGATATTTCGCATCCAGATAGGCTTAAAAAACAGACAGAGTTTTTAGATAATAATCCCGATGTTTCCATTTTGGGTGCTTCAATTGAAACTTTTCCTAAAAAGAAAGTTATAAGCTATCCTCTTTCTGTCGGTTTTGTTGATATGCTTCAAGGCTGCCCTTTGGCGCATCCTCTTGTTATATTCAGGCGAGCTGTTTTTGAACGTTACAATCTTTTGTATGATGCTAATTTTGCCTGTGAAGATTATGAGCTATGGTCAAGGGCCGTAAGGCATTTAAATATTGCAAATTTACCTGATGTGCTTTTAAATTACAGAGTGAAGAAAGATTCTCTTTCACATACAAAACTAGGCAAAATATATAAAGACAGTAAAATTGTAAAGCAGAGAATTCTTGATATTTTAACAAAAGATGCGGAAAAACAAAAAAAACTAATAAAATATTTTGAAAACAAAAAAAGTAATATTTTTGAAAAATTATTCTCATACAGAAACAAATGGTATGGAGATGAGCAGTATAAAGTACTTACAATTTTAGGCATCAGGATAAAACTTTACAAAAAGGTTTAATAAAATTTTTGCTTAAAGTAAAATAATAAAAAAAGAAGTTTATAGAATTGGGGAGATAATGGTAAAAAAAGCTTTAATTACTGGTATTACAGGGCAGGATGGCAGCTATCTTGCAGAATTGCTTTTAGAGAAGGGCTATGAAGTGCATGGAATGAAAAGAAGAGCTTCGTCATTCAATACTTCAAGAATTGACCACCTTTATCAAGATATCCATAGTGATAGCAATTTTAAGCTTCATTACGGCGATTTGTCTGATTCTTCAAATTTGATAAAATTAGTGCATGATATTGAACCTGATGAAATTTATAATCTTGCGGCACAGTCTCATGTTAAGGTTTCATGGGATTGCCCCGAATATACTGCTGATTGTGATGCCCTAGGTACATTAAGGCTTCTTGAAGCCATAAGAATGAATGGTTTTGAAAAGAAAACCAAGTTTTATCAGGCCTCAACGTCTGAATTATATGGCTTAATTCAGGAACCAATTCAAAATGAAAAGACACCCTTTTATCCAAGGTCTCCTTATGCGGTTGCAAAACTGTATGCCTACTGGATTTGTGTAAATTACAGGGAAAGCTTTAATATATTTGCTGCAAACGGTATTTTGTTTAACCATGAATCTCCAAGACGCGGCGAAACATTTGTCACAAGAAAAATTACAATGGCTGCAACAAAGATAAAAATGGGGCTTCAAGATAAATTATATCTTGGAAACCTTTCTGCTAAGCGTGATTGGGGCCATGCAAAAGATTATGTTGAGGGTATGTGGAGAATTTTACAGCAGGATAAACCCATTGATTATGTACTTGCAACTGGTGTTACTACATCAATCAGAGATTTTTGCAAGATGACATTCAATGAGCTTGATATTGATATTGAATTTACAGGTGAGGGTGTCAATGAAAAAGGAATTGATAAAAAAACCGGTAAAACGTTAATTGAAGTTGACCCAAGGTATTTTAGGCCTGCTGAAGTTGATTTATTATTAGGAGACAGTACAAAGGCAAGAAGAGAATTAGGCTGGCAACCCACGTATACACTTGAAATGCTAGTAAAAGAGATGGTAGAAGAAGATTTAAAACTCGCGCAGAAAGAAAAAACCCTAAGAGATAATGGCTATGAAGTTTTAATTCCAAGAGAGGCGTAGCCCTTATGAAAATTCAATGGTTTCAAAATTTTATTGATAAGCTTCGCGGTAAAAAAAATATTGTTGGAAAAAACAATGTTGTCAAATTTGACTGGGAAAAAACAAAAAAGTTTGCAAAGGTAAGAATTTTTGGCAACGATAATGAGGTTTGTATAAAATCAACAGAGCCCTTTGTTGCACAAATTAATATAGGTTCAAAAGATTGTCCTGCAAATAATTGTAAAATTTTTGTTGACAAAAATTCCGGTTCAAACGGGGTAAATATTGTTCTAATGGAGGATAACAGCTCTGTTACAATTGGTCAGGATACCATAATTTCATCAGGCGTGGGCATTTTTTGTTCAGATACGCACAGTATAATAAATTCTAACAATGAAGTTATTAATATAGGAAAATCAATAGAAATCGGAAACCATTGCTGGATTGGGATGGATTCTAAAATTTTAAAAAATACAAGAATTTCTGATAATTCAGTTGTTGCTGCAGGAAGTATTGTGACTACGGGTAAAACCGTCCCCCCTCCCCCCGAGGATGTATTCTTGCCGGCAATCCTGCCAGGGTTGTTAAAGAAAATATTAACTGGGATAGAAAAAGGCCAATGCAGTATTTAAAACAGTTTAAACAGGAAAATGAAGATGATAAATAAAAATATTAAAATTTATATAGCAGGGCACAGAGGACTCGTTGGGGGTGCCATTAAAAGAGAACTTGAATCAAAGGGGTATAGAAATTTAGTATATAAAACCCACAGCGAGCTTGATTTATGTGATTCAAAAGCAGTTGAAGAGTTTTTTAACACTGAAAAGCCTGATTGGGTAATTCAAGCAGCAGCAAAGGTTGGCGGAATATTAGGAAATAAGACGTATCCTGTTGAATTTATGCTTGAAAACCTCAAGATTCAAAATAATATAATTGAAAATTCATATAAAAATAATGTAAAAAAGCTTCTATTCCTTGGCTCTAGCTGTATTTATCCTAGGGTTACAAAACAGCCAATGAAGGAAGAATATTTACTTTCTGATTATCTAGAATCTACAAATGAAGGCTATGCACTTGCAAAGATATGCGGCATAAAGCTTTGTAATTATTATAACAGGGAATACGGCACAAACTATATGTCTGTAATGCCCTGTAACCTTTATGGCATCGGTGATAACTATCATCCTGAAAATGCTCATGTTATTCCTATGCTTTTAAGGCGTTTTCATGAGGCTAAACTTCAAGGGCTTGATGAAGTTACTGTCTGGGGAACAGGTACGCCTAGGCGCGAATTTCTTTATGCGGGCGATTTAGCTGAGGCTGTTGTATACCTGATGGAAAATAAGGATGCAAAGGATATTGGTGAATTTATAAATATCGGCACAGGCTCAGATATGACAATTGATGAAATTGCAAACCTTATTAAAGAAACCGTAGAATATCAGGGAAAACTTGTATATGACACCACAAAACCTGATGGCACAATGCTTAAGATGATGGATGTTTCAAAAATTAATGCACTTGGTTGGAGGGCTAAAACGTCACTGAGAGAGGGCTTAAAAATTGCCTATGAAGATTTTCTAAAAAGAGGTATTATATAATGCCCGTAAATGATGTGAATAATTGTACAGCCAAAAATGCTATTATCTGCGATAAGGCGGATGAAGGCTTTAAGATTGTAAAATTAATCGGCGGGCTTGGAAACCAGATGTTTCAGTACGCATTTGGAAGGGCGCTTGCCCATAAAACAAATTCAAGGGTTTTATTTGATAAAATCACGCATTATGAACAGGAAGAAGGTACAAAGGATGTCCAGGTGCGGTTTTATGCGCTTAATGTATTTAAAAATTTAGATATTAATTTTGCTTCTCAGGAAGAGATTAACTTCTGTCTTGGTAAAAAAAATAATAACCCCAAATTTATTAAAAAATGGTTTCATCAAACCAATTTTTGCAATAAAATCGCAGAAAAAGGATACTGCAAGTTTAATAAAGATTTTTTAAAAGACCGTAAAACCGTTTATTTTGAAGGGTATTTTCAAAATGAAAAATACTTTTTGGATATAAAGGATGAAATAAGGGAGCAATTTGCATTTTTTGAAATTCAGGATGGATACTACAAAATGCAAGCAAAAAAGATTTTATCTTCCAAGAATCCTGTTTTTATCCACCTTAGGCGCGGTGATTACAAAAATTCTGATTGTCTTTGCGCAGGCTACTATAAAAATGCTGTAAAATATATTAAAGATCGCATCAACAGTCCTCTGTTTTTTGTCTTTGGGGAAAATTGCAGAGAATTTGCAGAAAAAGAACTGGATATGGGCTGTAATTTTGAATTTATCGGTACAGATAATGTTACGCCCTTAAATCATCATTTTGATATGCAATTGATGAGCTTGTGCTCCCATGGGATAATTGCAAACAGTACATATAGCTTTTGGGGTGCATGGCTAATTAATAATAAAGATAAAATTATAGTTGCACCAAGCCCCTGGCTATATAGCAAGGATGATATTATCTGCAAAGACTGGGTGAAGCTGTCATCAAGAGGATGAAACTTTGTTTGAGTTAAAATCATGATGCACAACCATTGATAAACCAAATAAGATAAAAATAATGCATATATGGGGAAACCCCGATGGGCGGTTAAACTAATCGAGAACTTCACTTCTACCCTATAATTTTAAAGCTTAAATACCACTATGAATAGCGTTGCTATGCTCTATTTTTGCTGTCGAGCTAAAGCAAGGCTTGCGAAATGAAAATACCTTTGGGGTGTAATTAGTAGCATTATTATTTATTCTAAAATCATAGTTTTTTTGCCCTTTTCTATCGTTTTCTTTGTAAAACACGTGTGCAGGATTGCCATGGTACTACCTTTCAAATTTTATCTTATCGTATTCATTTTTGTTGTCTAAAATAAGCTTTTTAATTAGCGCTGGGCCTCTTTGTTGGGATTTAACAAATGGAATATTTAATTTTATCTGGTAGTATTTTTGTAATCTAGGCAAACTAACATTAAAAAAAAGGGTATTGAAAAGGTTACAAAATCAATACCCAAAATAAGTTGTTTATCTAAATTTTTACAAGGTTATGCACTCATATATATTGCTTGGCTTGCTATTGCCTATCCGGCATGGTTTTTAAGGTTGAAGTCTTGAGTGCTCTTTTCATCTTATTTCAAAAAGTCTTCCAACCGAGACCCTTGAGACAGGAAAAATATAAATTCTTTACGCATGCTCTTTTGCGCCACATTAAATGCATTGATTATCATATTGATTGACCTATTAAATTTAGTTGCAATATTTAACTAAGCACAGCCTATATGTGCAAGGCATCTGAGCTTCCTCTTTGGTAGGGAAAATTTGAAATGCTGCAATATAATTGATAATGTGTTGCAGCATTTCGCAAAAATTGCATTTCGCAAAAATTTTTCAAAAAATGCCCTCAAAATTATCTATACCACTCAAGTATTATCTTGCCGTTAGAGCCATTGCCGCCTGTTGTCGGGTTATTTGTGATATTGCTCTGAGAGGATGAATTTACCTGTCCGAGGTCTCTAATGGCTGCGCCTCCGCCCCCTGCGCCATAGTAATTTTCTGTGTTTGCATTCTTGCCATTGGCGTTGTTGCCAGTATCCTGCACGCCGCCATCAGCGCCAGCTCCCATTATTTCTTTCTTTGTTTCATTTCCTTCTTTATCAATTACAGTGTATTTATATCCGGCAAAGTCTGCACCCTTGCCGCCTGTAGCTCCTTTAGCATTCTGCCCTTCTATGCCTTTTGTGCAGCGCTTTTTGTCGTTAATAAAGTTCTTATCACTCGTTTGGCAAATGTTTGAAGCACTTCCGCCTTTTCCATTTATAAGTTCACCTGAGGTATTAACAGAAACGTTGCTGCCGGCACCCCCGCCGCCTGCTTTGATGTCGCCAAACACTGTATCTCCGCCTTTTTTAGCAGATATTACAGTATTATTTAAGATATATGCACCTTTACCGCCTTTGCCAATCCTGAATTTCACTGCTTGATTGCTTTTCACGGATATACTATATGTTAGAATGTTTCCACTGGCACCTCCTCCTCCAGCGCCTGTTTCTGCCAGTTTGTAGGCACTGTTTGCAGTATCCCAATATTTATTCCAGCTTATTCTTGCATATCCACCTGAGCCTTTTCCACCATTGCCAAGTCCATATCCGCCTCCTCCGCCGCATCCATAACCTGAAGCATTTGTGCCGTTTGGCGAAGCAGATGTGCCGCCGGCTCCTGGTGTGCAGGTTCCTGTGAATGGTGTAGTCGTTGTACCGCCACGTCCGCCAATAGTGTTATTTGCAATAGTTGATGCATTGCAGTTTAATTGTGCACTGTCACCTGCTGGATGCCCATTTGTTGAGAAAAACCCTGTTGGCACAGTGCCTGAATGTCCATTGTTTGTAGGAAAGCTATTTCCTGATTTTGTATATATCCAGCTGCCTTCTGAATAATAGGGTGGGTTATTCGCTCCACATGCCATACCAGTGCTGCTTCCTGGGTATGCACCATTGCCGCAAAGCGCCTTTGCTCCTAGTATTATTGTGCTGTCTCTTAGGATATACGTTCCGCCAGTTGTGGGACATGGAGGTTCTTTTGCTCCAACAATGCCTGTATTGTTTGTATATGCAGGCGTGCCGCCTTCTCCGCCTGTTCCAAGTGTTATCTTTAAGGCTTCATTCGGTGTTACGGTTAATGGATAATTGGCATGAATTCTTCCGCTTCCGCCGCCAGAACCGCCAACACCAGTAACAAGATATGAAATTCTCATAGCACCGTCTTTGCCGTCAGAACCTGTTGCAAAAGTTCCACTAGCTCCGTTTCCACCTCCACAGTAGTTGCTGCCGAAAATTGTGGATAAACTTCCGCCTGTTGTGCCCGAACCTCCAGAGCCGCCTTTTCCGCCCATACCTGGGGAGCCGTGCTGAGATGTAAAGCCGGAACTGCCAATTCCTCCACCGTTGCCGCCATTTCCGCCAACTGAGCCTGGAACTCCTGCACCTCCGCCACCGCCACCACCCTGATTCCAAGGATTTCCTGGGCCTGCACCTGTACCGCCTCCACCGCCACCACCGCCTGATGCTACCAATGAGGCTGTCATATAATAATCACCAGTAAAGCGTGTTAAACTGCCACCGCCACCGCCTGAACCTCCTCCAGAGCCTCCTCCACCACCACCATGGTAAAAGCCACCTCCACCGCCTCCACCGCCTGAATATTGCCCGCCATTAAGGGTGCTAATCGGTGTATCTCCGCCTTTTCCACCGTAGCCATTTCCAGAACCACCCGATATTATTGTCATTGAGCTTGTCTGGCTTTTTCCATCCTGGCCATTTGCAGCACCTGAGCCGCCTTTTCCGCCATAACCGCCGTCATTATTCGGGCAATTGCCTCCAGCACCTCCATCTGATGTTTTTCCATTCCCTGCTTTTGCAATATAGGCCGTGCCAGACCCGCCACCACCAGCATCCCACGCGCGTCCGTCTCTTCCAGGATTGTCATCACCTCCACCACCGCCTCCACCACCGCCCAATGTAATGCCAAGAGCGCCGTTTGCAGGCATTTGTAGTACGCTGTCAACAAAGTATCCTCCTGAACCTCCTCCGCCACCATTGCAAACGCCGGTTCCGCCAGCGCCACCACCGCCTCCGCCGCCTCCACAGGCAGTAATTAAGGCATATTTCCCTTTTGCTAAATCAGGAATTGTCCAACTAAAGTTTCCGTTGGTACTGGTATGCAAAATATTGTTTTCATTTTGTGAAATATTTCCATTTCCATTTGTTACAAGTATGTGGTTTCTTCTGGTGTAACCCCCTGCACCTCCTCCTGCGCCTCCTGAAATCAGTGTGGTTTCAATAGTGCCTGTCATTGCAGGTATGGTGAAAGTATTTGTGCTGCCAGCATTTGTAAATTCAACAAAACCAGCAGCCGGTGCCATACCGCCCCCGCCGCCGGCACCTATTACTGTAGCATTTATATATCCTGTATATCCTCCAGGCACGGTGAATTCGCCCTCGCAATATTCGCTGCCGTCTGTATCTGTCTTTATTTCTGAACACTCTTCGGAGCCGTATTCTATTTCATATGTGTGCTTTGTGCCGCCTGCTGCTACCATATTTCCAGTGATATTAACATTTTCTGAGAATTTTTTTGTCATAACAGGAGCAAGCGCTGCCATTAAAAGTGATGCCACAAGTAAGGCCATAAGCATTTCTGTGAGGGAGAATGCGGCAATTTTTTGAATATTATTCCAATTGTGTTTGAATTTTTCAAAATACTTCAGGTATCTGAAATGTTTTGCTATAAGCTTTATCTGGCAGGATTGCATAAAAGAGCAGCCAAAACTCGCATGGTTGTCTGCTACTATACTTTGTTTTAACCGTGAAACTTCTGCCGCAGCTGCTTTTTGGCTAGTATTTTTGTTTTGAATGTCTGTTAATGCTGCATTTTGTGTGTTTCTTTTAATAAAAAGCCTAAAGACACAGGCAAATAAAGCCATTTTAGGCTTTGAGCAACTTTTCTTCATAATAAACAATTTCCCTAAATTCTATTTAATACAACAACTTTTCATAAAAAATTATATTTAATGGATTATATTCTATATTCAATAGATTAAATTGTCAATAAAAATTATGCCAATGGATTATATAAAAATTGTGCGAACAGGCTAGAATATAATAATAGCAATGTATTTAGCGTATGATAGTGGATATAAAAATGGCAGAAAATATAAATGTAAAAAAGATGCTCGGCGCAAGAATTCAGGGAATAAGAAAATCGCTGAAACTCACTCAGGAACAGCTTGCAGAGCGTATTGGCATGGAGCCTCAGAATGTTTCTATGATTGAGACGGGCAGAAATTATCCAACGCCCGAAAATTTGGCAAAAATAGCTCAAACCCTTGGTGTAGATGTGTTTGAACTATTTATATTTGGTGAACAAAAGTCTCTTGCTGCCATGCGCAAATTTATAATTTCTGAGGTCAACAGGAGCAGTAAAACAACAAAAATTTTATTTAACTTTTGTAGGTCTATAAACCAGGCGTAGATAGGATTATAGGCGGTTTGCAATAAAAAATATTGAAAAAATACAAAAATAGGTAAAATTAGAATACAGACAAGGGTGGTGCGACACCCTCACCCGTACCATATTAACTAAATATGGCTTTGAGTATAAGAGCTAATGCTATTAAAAGTATTAGCTCTTTTCAACTAGCGGATTCTTCTGGGCGTAGCAGGTAAATCTGAACGCCCTTGCTGAGAGCCCTGTTGAAAGGGCCGAGGCAGAAATAATTCAAGACAACATTTTAACCTCGTGAATGTTAGCTGAAATGCATCGTCAAAATTTTTAGCCTGTATTCTGATTTGAAAATGTGCAATTGAAATCAGAATACCATAGTAGCTGATTTTGGTATTCATTTGAATGAACTGAATTTTATACATTCATAAAAAACCGGTGAAACCCTAATAAAACTTGAGTTTTGAGGTTATTGGCTGATTGTATTCGGTTTTATTTATTGAGCGGGCGTCAACAATAGGAGCAGGAGGCATTATAGACCATTTAAAGAGCGCTGTCTGCATTCTGCGGAAAAATTTGTCTAACCACGCGATTTTAGTGGCTTTTTGGGTATTATGTTTTGTTTCGTAAAGAAATGTTTCAGAAAGCATCTCTTCCTTGCTCTGATGCAGATTTTCAAGCCTCCATATGACCTCATCCAGGAATTCATAAGGCATTAGGGCATCTTCTGCAAGGAGTGGTTTGCCGGTTTTTGGGTCAATGGCAAGTTCGGCACCTGGCGGTTTGGTTAAAATAGCCTCAGGGATTGCATTTCGGCTGAGTCTGTTTCTGTTAAGCCAGCGGGCAAGTGCAAAAAGCTTGGTTTTTGTGACATCGGCAATTGGGGCAAAGCCTCCAGACATATCGCCATTTATTGTGGCATAGCCCATATAGAGTTCCGATTTGTCGGAAGTGGCTATTGGCATAGCTTTTGGGAATTCATTCGCTATTCCCCAGAGAATTGTGGCACGGCTTCTTGCCTGAATATTGTCGTTCGTGAGTGACGCCTCAAAACGGTCACACCACTTGGTTTCAACTTTTTTAAATACCTCATCAAGCGTGTCCCTGCTGGTTTTGAACATGTTTAAAATCGGGATTTGCGCGAAATTAACGCCTAAATTGTCACACAATTCTTTAGCGTCAGATTTACTGGCCTCGGATGTGATGCTTGATGGCATAGAAATGGCAAAAATGTTCTCAGGACCCAGGGCATCTGCCAGTAAAACGCACGTGACAGAAGAGTCTAAGCCCCCTGACACGCCTAAAACTGCCCGCTTGAAGCCGTTTTTATGAAAGTAATCCCTTATAGAGCTAGTGATAGTAAGGTATGTACGCTCTAAATCTGGCTCATAATCAAGACTGAAGGCCTTTTGCGAGTTCAAAGTTTTTTCTAACCCGTCAGGAAGGGCATAAACACGGTTAATATCCTCTCTGTTCGGGCATTTTACGGGTGGATGAACGATGAAAAACTGCTCCTCAAAAGACTTTGCACGTGCTACAATCTTGCCATCACAGTCATAAAGCCTGCTTGCGCCCTGGAAAGTTATGTTATCAACTGCTCCTACTTGATTCACGTACGCGATTGGGGTGGAATATTTTTTGCTCACAAAGGATAACATATTATGAAGCAGCTGTTCTTTTTTTGCACGAGTAGGTGAAGAGGAGCAATTGATGATTAAATCAGGCTTTTGCTCTTTTATGATTTTATCAACAGGGTCAAAACTATAGACAGGATGGTCAAAAAAGTCTTTATCGGACCAGTTTTCCTCGCAAATGATAACTCCCACGCGGTTTTTGCCGATTTGTATAATTCTTTCCGATGAATCAAATTCGGCAGATTGAAAATATCTGGCGTCGCTAAATTCAGAATAGACCGGCAACAGCGTCTTCCTTATGATTGTTTCGATTTTTTTGTTTGATAGAACTGCGACAGAATTAAAATACCGTTTTCCTATGTAAAATCGGTTGAATTCGCAAAACCCAACCAATACCTTAGTTTTGCCAGTGCATTTTGCTAATTTTTCAAGATATTCAATGTTTTTTTCAACAAGTTTTGGGTATCTATCAATTATATCAAAAACAGGATAACCAAGTAAAAATAACTCAGGGAAAGCGATTGCGCCTACTTTTAGTTCATTTGCCCATTCTATGTATTTTTTTGCCTTGTTAAAATTGTATTCTATATCGCCAACGATAGGGTCAACTTGCGCTAGCACAATGGTTTCGGGGGTTAAAATAGGCTTAATTTTTGCTACGATATCTTTTTTGGCTTCAGGTGAAAGTTCTTTCGGGGCTTCGCTTTTGCCGTAATTTCCGCCACAAAATTCCTGGTTTGAAAGTTCTTTTTTTATATAATTTGTGATATCAAGCATGGTGTTTTTTACCTGTTCTGTCTGTGCTTTCAATGTTTTTACAAGCTAAAGTATAGCATAAAAGCGAATTTGAAGTATTAATCTGTACAAAGCCTGCTAAAAGACGTTGCATAAAGGATATGCTCACATTATGTGTTGTAATAGGGCTGCAAATCAATAAACAAGGAAGAAAGTATGCTGGGTGGATTGATTTTATTTTTTGCGGCGAAATATTTTTTTGAAAAAGCCTTGTTTTTTGGCACCTTCAGCTGTCTCATTTGGTGATGTTGCGGAGCCATGTATTGCTGTATTTTGAAGGGTTTCGCTCGTATTAGACGTATTTTGTGCGTTACTTGTGGTTGAATTTGCACTTAGCACTCCTTTTGAGTTTTGCCCTAAAAGTTTTTCTGTTATTGTATCAATCTTGTTAAACGACGGTTGCAGTGTTTCTATGACTTCCTGATTTCGTTCTGCTGCCTTATGCAGGGTTTCCCGGAGTTCGGTTTGGGCTGTAATAAGCGGATTTGTTTTCTGCATGTATTTTTCTGTTGATTCAGAAAATGTTGTTTTAGGAACGGTATTATTAATTACGCCTGTAGCTTCTGCAAAAATGCGTGATTTTGTTGAATTTCCTGAATTTTTTGATATCTCAGCCTCGGCAATACCTTTTAACTGTGATATTATATGCTCAATGCTTAAAGAGCCCTCCTTTTGGGATAATAAATCATCAAGAGCTTCCATGCCGTTTACATCTTTTGTATTTACTATTGCTGAAAGTTCTTCGCCAGTAAAGTCTTTTAAGTGTTTTATGTTAGTTGGGAAGTTTTTCAGGGCAGCTTTCGGAAGGGTGCTTATGTGGTCAAAATATTTGCCTTCAAGCGCATTATATGCCTCTTTATTAGTGTTTAAAAGCGATAAAAATAATTCATTGTTAGGCAAAGAATCTGTGTGTTCTGTTATTTTATCTGTAGGCGCCGCTTTTTCTGATAATTCGCTGCCTGCAGTCTGTGAAGTTTGGACTGTGCCTGCTAATGTTTCATCATAAGAATATGTGCGCACTTCTATTGGTCTTAAAATTTCGCCCTCTTTTGTTTGAAAACCTGGGTGAAGAGTTCCCGCCACTTTGCCATCTAATGTCTGATTGCCGGTTTTTACAGTGTTGGCAATTATCATATATTTATTATCAAAGTTTTCACCCGGGTTTAGCCGTATAGTTTTAATGCCAAATTCATCAAAAAGAAGTTTTTCTACTTTTGAAAGCATTTCATCAATTGGTGCAGCGTTACTAGAGCATTCTTGCAGGTAGCTTGCTTTATTGCAGTCCAATATGTCAACTTTGTCTTTCAGCTCTTGAATTATAGTATTTTTTGTCTCTTGTCTTCTTTGTTCGACAATTCCTTTAAGGAGGCTCTTTTCGCCTGCTTTTGCAGTTTTGCTCATCAAAGCATCTTCTAACGATTTTGCGGCATCTTGTGCTGAGGCGGTTTTTTCATTAACATTGTTTACAATTGTTTTGCACTGTTGCGAGAACATATTTAATAATTTTGCAGTATCTGAATCAATGTTTTCGCCTGAATATTTTTCAATTGTTTCATTGTATATAGCCTGTATATTGTTTACCAGCCGGGTTTGTTCGCTACTAAAGGCATCCGCTGCTTTTTTAACTTCTTTAAGCAATGATGCACCTGCACTAGAAGCTTGTCTTGTGGTGGTTTTTGGGTTTGCAAGGAGATTTAGGAATTTTTTATCATAAGTATAAGTTTTTTCAGGTGTTTTTATATAATTGTAAAGTTGTTCAAGCCCTTCTTCTGATTGAATAATACGTTTTATGCCGTCAGGGCTAAATTCATCAAAGGCTTTTTGTAATGCTTTGCTGCTGCCTGATTCTATATAGCATACAAGCTCTGCAAACGTTTCAGGACTTTCTTTGCTGCCTGTTTTTTTAAGTATTTCTGCTATCAGAGTGTTTATTTTTGCAAGGTTTCGCAGAGGGAGTAAATCTGTTTTCCCTATATTCTCAGGGTTGGCATTTAAAAGGTTTTGCAGCCAAGTTTTTGTGGATAATGTTTCGTCGGCGGTGGTTACTGTGGTATCTTTTCCTGTGCCAAGCGCATGAAGGTATTTTATTGATTCATCTATTGCCTTTTGTGTGTAACTGGCGTCCGAGCCACTGTAAAATTCTGCGACGCAGCCAAATTCAGAAAGACCTGTATGGAATTTTGCAATATTTTTTAATTCTTCCGGGGTGAATTCTTTTGATAATGTTTCAATGAGTGTTGTTAAGTTTTCCGGCATATTATAGGTGGCGTTACTAAGTTCATATGCAAAGGGTTCAAAAGCTTTTTTGAATTTCGCATCAGTATTACTTTTAGCCACTGCTTCTTTGTATTTTAAAAAGCGTTCGGGATAATGAGTCCGATTACTGTTTTTGGCAGCCCGTTGTGCCAAGTGAAGCAGATATGCGTTTGTTGGTGGTATATCAAGCTGATTGACTGCATGGATTGCACTTTCCTGATTTTGTTTTGGCAAATTTAGAATAAAATTATTCGAATTTGATTTTTGTATGTTAAAACCTGCCTTTATTTCATCTATAAGTTTTTTAGCTTCATCTGCATAAGGGTTTTTTACGGGTGTCCGTTGTGCTTCTGGCTCTGTTTTGGTTTCAGGTTGCACTTTTCCATCCTGCGCAGGATTTTGAATACCTTTGGAAAAATCATCAGATTGCACATCGGTACCATCGTTTTTAATATCTGCACCAGTCTGGCTTTGTGTTTTGGGTAAGGAGTCTGATTTATTTAACGGCCCATCTGTCTCTTCGGCTGTTAATGTACTATTACTTGCGCAATCGCCCGATAACGCTTCTTTCGTGTCTTCTTTTATTGATTCTTGTTTTTGGGGTTCTTGTTTAATTGGTTTATCTTTTATTGGAACGTCTTTTAAGGACGACGATGTTTCACTATTATTAGGAAGTTTTGTGATTGGCTTTTGTTCTTGCTTTTGCTCTTCTTTTGGTGTTGATATTATTGGTTCATCAGATGAATGTTTAGTATCTTCTTTCAATAGTGCAGTATCATCTATTGAGACTTTGTCTTCTGTTGTTTTAATTATAGGGTTATCAGATGTATCATCAAGAATTTTTTCTATGTCTTCAGGTTTGCCTTCTGGTTGTTTCTCTTTGACTTGCTCTTGATTTATTGGTTCTTGTTTTAAAGCTTCGTTTGTGCCTGATTCTTTTTTGATTGGTTCATCTATGATTGGCTCCTGTTTTTGGGGCTCATTTATGCCTTGTTCTTGATTCAGAGTATTTGAAGGTTTATTTTTATTTACTGCTTTTTCATAATCCTCTTTACCTTTTTTAGTAAATGTTCTTAATCCTTCTCTGAATTTTTTAAATAATCCTGCTTCTTTATTATTTTCAAGCATTATATTGCCTTTTTTAACCATTGATGAAACAAAAATAATGCTTGCAGTTAATGTTGTTAAGCTTCCTATTAATGCAGCGATTGCAGTTTTCTTTTTTATTTCTTTGCCTGCTATTATTATGGTGTCGGATGAGGGTTGAGGAGTAAGTGATGGGGCAGGCGATGCTGCTTTGTTATTCTCCTGTTCAGTGTTTTGAATGTTTACAAGTTGTCTGGAAGCGTTTATTGAAGGGTTTTGCCCTGTAATATTTTGCGCATTATAAACATTCATCTGGGCAAAGGTTTTTAATTCGCCAAAATGTAAATTATTCGTGCTATTTATATCCATTTAAATGCTCCCGGGAATACATGCTCTCTTTGTTGGTGCTTATATTATTATAAAAACCGGAACAAAATATTTTTTGTTAGTTATGTAAAATATTATTAAGATGTTTTTGCATTATCTTAAGCTTGGTTTGGGCTAAAACAAGGGGATGTGAAAAGGTATTTTTAGGGTAAAATAGGAACTAGGAGAAAATTTATGGGAATTGTTGCAGTTTTTCTTATAGCCATAGGTCTTTCAATGGATGCTTTTGCTGCATCAATTTGCCTTGGTCTGTCATGCCAAAAGATGCCTGTAGAAGGCAATAATGAGGCTTCTTTTGGTAATTTATGCTGGGCTGTTTTAAAGAAAAGCTGCAGTTTGAAGGATTTTCTTTTGCCGGGGCTTTATTTTGGTTTTTTTCAGGCTGTAATGCCGCTTATAGGTTATTTTTTAGGAAAATGTTTTTATGGTCTTATAAAAGACTACGATCATTGGCTAGCGTTCATTTTACTCTTTTTAATAGGGTTTAATATGATAAAAGAATCAAGGGAGTGCACTCCGGATGCTGATATTAAACCTGATTTTTCAAATAAGCGCCTTTTTATTTTAGCTGTTGCAACAAGCATAGATGCACTGGCTGTTGGTGTTACATTTGCGTTTTTTGAGGCTGATATCCTGCTGCCTTGTTTAATAATAGGCGCTACAACATTTTTTGTTTCTGTTTTTGGTGTTAAAATTGGACAAATTTTTGGGGCAAGGTTTAAATCAGGTGCAGAACTTTTTGGCGGAGTTATATTGATTTTAATTGGAGTGAAAATTCTTTTTGAGCATATTCTAGGTTAACTAAAACGCTCAAATTCCCTGTACCGTTGCTTTTTGCTCTTTATCTAAAAAATAAGATAAAAAATGAACAATTTAAATTCTGAATCGTTATATATAATGTAAGGAATATAAAAATGAAAAATAAATGCAATAAATACGAAGAATTGTTTGTATCGGATGATACAGAAGCTCTGATAAAACATATAGAGACTTGTCCTGATTGCAAGAAGGAATATGAGAATATGCAAAAGGTTTCAGGGCTTATAAAAGAGGTTTCTTTTGTGTATAAGAACAAAAAGAAAAAGCCAATGAGGGCTGTTTTTACAATGGCCGCATCATTTTTTATGGTGTTTTTGGCATTCTTTGCAATTCAGCTTTCAACTCCTGAATCTTTTGTGAACGAAACTATTGCATCTATATCTGGGGAAGAATTTACATATGAACAGATGGGGCTTCCTGTGGATGAATACGGGCTTATAATGGTTGATTATGGTGAATAATTAAAACGGGCGTTTGTATTGAAGATGTATTTTAGATAGAGAATTTATGAATTTTAGAGAAATATTTACAAAAGACAGACAAAAAGTTAAAAACATTATAAAACTTGTGACAAAGGAAGAAAATGAAGACTTGGAACAGGAGGTGTTTTTAAAGGCATACAAGAATAAAGAAAAATACCATGAAAGAGGTAAATTTACAAACTGGATAACAACTATTACCTATAATGTTTCTAGGGATTATCTAAAAAGTGCTAAAAAACGCTATGAAGCACCTGTTGAAGATGAAAATGTTGTAATCAATATAAGGGATAGAAAAAGAAATCCCGAGGAGGCTTCTCTTCAAAGAGAAAGGCAGATGAGAATAACTGCCGCTATTAATGCCTTGAATAAGAAGCATAAGGAGGTAATTATATTATCTGAAATAGAGAATATGAGCTATGAAGATATTTCAAAAAAGTTAAGATGCCCCCTGGGCACTGTAAAATCAAGAATTTACAATGCAAAGAAAGAGCTTTTTAATATATTAAAAGATTTAATACAAGACTAGAATTTTAGAAAGGATATTTTTTATGAAAAAACAATTTATGACGATTGCACTTGCTGCAACCATTATTTTTGGCGGGTTTATGAGTGCTGAGGCTGTGCCCTGCAAGGTGGGAACATCTGATAAGATGCCCGTAAAATGCGATAAACCGCAAAAACCAACACCTGAAGAGATGAAGGCCATAATGGAAAAGAGGGTGGAGGAATTCAATAAGGCTCTTGGCTTAACAGATGAGCAGGTAGCAAAGGCAAAACAAATCAGAGAAAACGGCCATAACAAAATGAAGCCTTTGATGGAAAAAAAGAAGGCAAAGCTTGATGAAATAAGGGCTGTGATGGATAATGACGACCTTTCTGTAAAGGTGCAGGACAAGAAGGTTGAAGACCTGAGGCTGCAACTAAAGAGTATTGATCAGGATATCCGCCAGGCAAGGCGAGACAACCAAAAAGAATTTGAAGCCATACTTACTCCCGAACAAAAGGTAAAATTAAACCAGATAAAGGAAGAAGGAAAAAAACATTTTAGACAAAACAGGAGACCCATGGGCCCTGAGAAAATTAGGCCTGGATATGGCGCTCCTATGATGCCAAAATCAAAATTTGAGAAATAAAAAACTAGAATTACATTAGCTTTTAGCCTGCAAAGTTCCGAGTTTTGCAGGCTTTTCTATGAAGATTACAAGATGACTTGTTTTAATAATCCTTGAATCTTTTAGTGCCAATAAAAACAACCCTTCCTGGGTTCGCTAAGTAGAAAGCGAAGGCAGAAAGGGCAAAAAGCAATCAGAAGAGTTGAGGATTTATATTGTTATTATAGTAAATGCTGTTTTGCTTTAAATTGCCGCAAACTACAATATTTTATGTTTTTTACTATACTTTTATGCTATAATTATGAAAATTTTATGAGTTTAAAAAAGGGGTTTAAGCATGCGCAGTGATGGACGTGAAAATTTGCAGATAAGAAGGGTTAAGTTTACAAAAGGTTTTACAAAATATGCCCCAGGCTCTGTTTTGGTTGAATTCGGCGAGACGAAAGTTATTGTTTGTGCCAGTGTTGAGAATGTGAAGCCAAAATGGATGCCAAAGGATGAGATTTCAGGCTGGATAAGCGCCGAGTACTCGCTTCTTCCAAGCTCTACAAATGTTAGGTGCCAAAGGGAGAGGACAAAACTTTCAGGAAGAACACAAGAGATTCAAAGACTTATAGGACGAAGTTTGAGAGCTTGCGTAAATCTTGAAAAACTTGGTGAGAAAACTATAACAATTGATGCTGATGTAATTCAGGCGGATGGTGGCACACGGGTGGCTTCTATATGTGGTGCTTATATTGCACTAAAAGAATTAGTTGATAAGATGCTAAAAAATGGTGAACTTGAAGAAAATCCTATCATAGAGCCCATTGCTGCAATTTCTGTGGGCATTAAAAATGGTGTTGTGCTTACTGATTTATGCTATGAAGAGGATTCAACAACAGACGTTGATGCAAATATTGTTATGACACAAAGTGGTAAAATTATTGAGTTTCAGGCAACAGCTGAAGGAGAAACATTTTCCAAAGATGAACTAGATAGAATGTATGATTCTGCCCAAAATGCCATAAAGCAAATAATCAAGCTTTATTAGTTTTTTTGTGTTCTATGGCTGGTTTTTCGGGCGGTGTATCAATGTTTATGGTGAAGCTAAAACTTGTTCCGCCATCTTTTAGACGCGAAGCTTCTATTGTTCCGCCGTGTGCATTTACGATGGCACGACAAATATAGAGCCCAAGGCCTGTTCCTACTTTTCTATAGTCTTTAGAATTTGTTGCATATTTTTGAAATAATGTGTCGATGTTATTTGGTTTTATTCCAAGCCCTGTATCGGACACGGTTATTTTAAAGTTATCGTTATCTTTTTCTACCAGAATATTAATTACAGAGTTGTCAAAACTGTATTCAGAGGCGTTTACAATTAAATTTGACAAAACTCTTTTTATTTCAATGTCGTCATAATATGCTGTTGTGTTGCCAATATTTTTATATGAAACTTTTATGGACTGGTTTTTTTGCGAAATTATGAATTTTAAGTTTTCAAGAGTGTTTTCTATAGTTAATTTTATATCATTCTTTGTTTTTTGAATTTTTAGTTTGCCGTTTTCTGTTTTATAGTTTGTGAGGACATTTTCTGCCATATTTTGCATATATTTATTTGAGGCCATAATTTCATTTACAATTTCTCTTTGTCTTGGATTTAATTCGCCAAAATAATCTTTTAGCAGCAAATCAAGGGCCTGAATTTGTGCTCTTATAGGAGTTTTAAGGTCATGGGTTAACATTGCAATGAAATTTTCCTTTTCAAAAAGCAGCTGGCTGTTTAATTTTCTAACCTTTAATATTCCATAAACCTGTGCTATAACTGTTTGCGGGTCAATAGGTTTTTCTATATAGGCAAGAGAGCCAAGGTTAAAACCTTCGATTTTATTTTGTTTTTCACCAGAGGCGCTGATAAATACAATTGGCGTCTGTGCGTTTGCTTCAGAGTTTCTTATTTCACCTGCAAGTTGGAAGCCATCCATTTCTGGCATAATTACATCAAGTAAAATTAAATCATATCTTGTATCATCAATGTTATCCAAGGCGGATTTTGGGTTTGTATAGCTGGTAAATTCAAATCTAAATGGGGCAAGGACATCTTCTAAAAGTCTAATGTTCTCGACTATATCATCCACTATTAAGATTTTAGTGCCTGCGAATTCATCCGTTATTTTGATTTCATTTTCTTTATCTGTTGTTTTGAGGAGTTCTTCATCAATGTCTGACAATGTGTTGATAGAGATAGAACTACCTATGTTATTTGCATTTATAAGTGCTTTTTTTGTTGAATTTTTTAAATATGCAAATATTTTTAGCTCTTTGTTGTTTTTTATAAACTCTTTTGCCTTCGTGCATTCAATTTTGTTTTCAAAGTCTATAAACAATACACAAAAAGCTGCTTCTGTCTGAATTTTTTCATTGGAATTCAAATCTTTGATACTGAGGCAGAAATTGTGTTTGTTAAAAAAATCTTCAATCTCTCTGATATCGCTTGAGCCTTTTTGGGCTGTTGTTTTTAATAAGACATTTCTCATACCTTTATTAGGATAATAAAAGCATGTCTTATTTAATATTAGACAGGTGTCTAATATTTGAAATTAAACTGTCTTACAAGATGGCATTGAAAATTCAATACTTTTTGCACCCTGAAGCATAAGGCCGTAGAAAATACTGTCTACAATTGCCATATAGGAGGCTTCAATAACGTTTTCACTGACACCAACAGTATCCCATTTCCTGATGCCATCCGAACTTTCAATGGTTACTCTTACTTGGGCTGCAGTTGCATCCTTTGAATCAAGAATACGAACCTTAAAGTCATCAAGTTTAAATTGAAGAACCTCGGGATATTTTTCAACAATAGCTTTTCTGAGAGCTCTATCGAGCGCATTAACAGGACCGTCACCCTCTGAAACCGTGTGGATGATTTCATTTTCAATTTCAATTTTAACAGAGGCTTCACTTATTGTTTTTCTGTTAACTTCTGAAAGGGTGATGGTGTCACCAATTACTCTAAAGCCAAGTATATTGAAGAAGTTTGGCTGTTTGTTTAAAACTTTCATAACAAGTATTTCAAAGCTTGCATCAGCTCCTTCGAATGCAAAACCTTTCCATTCGAGTTTTTTTATTTCCTCTATTATTTTTTTTACATCTTCATCTGAAACGTTTTGTATAAATTTCAGGCTATTGAGCCGTTCTTTTATTGATGCGCTTCCTGCCTGGTCTGATACAAGGAACCTCCTCATATTTCCTACAACAGAAGGGTCAATATGTTCGTATGTTTGAGAATTTTTTCTTACACCGCTTGCATGAACACCTGCCTTGTGCGCAAAAGCACTTCTTCCAACATACGGCATGGAAGATTGGAGGGATTTATTTGAAATTTCTGCTATTTGTCTTGCGGTATCTGATAATTTTGAAATATTTTCTCCTATAACATTAAAATCTTTTTTAAGCTGGAGATTTGGAATTATTGAGCAGATATTTGTGTTTCCGCATCTTTCTCCGTATCCGTTAATACAGCCTTGCACCTGGCTTGCACCTGCATCTA
The DNA here is from genome assembly GCA_949741915.1 of uncultured Candidatus Melainabacteria bacterium. Lineage (GTDB taxonomy): Bacteria > Cyanobacteriota > Vampirovibrionia > Gastranaerophilales > Gastranaerophilaceae > MGBC122484. The sequence goes on from CATJOM010000119.1 coordinate 30,046, forward strand.
TGCTTGCAATTGAATTTGCAATGGCAAGGTCAGAATCGTTGTGGGCATGGATTCCAATTAGAGCTGAGGGGATTTCACTAACAACGCTTTTTGTTATTTTATATACTTCATTATTAATGCAGCCGCCATTGGTGTCACAGAGAATTATTCTTTTTGCCCCTGCTTGATGGGCTGCTTTTGCCACCGCAATTGCATATTCAGGATTTGCCTTGTAGCCGTCAAAAAAATGTTCGCAGTCAAAAAATACTTCTTTATTATTTTTTATTAAATAAGAAATACTGCCCTCTATCATATTGAGGTTTTCTTCTAGTGTTGTATTAAGGGCTTCTGTAACCTGGAAATCCCAGCTTTTGCCAAATATTGTAATTATTTTTGCTTTGGAATTTACAAGCATTTTTAAAACATTGTCATCGGCTTCATTAGTGTTTGGCTTTCTTGTACAGCCAAAGGCTGTTATTTGTGCATTTTTCAAGCTGTCATAATCGATTTGGTTAAAAACCTCGTTATCAACAGGGTTTGCACCAGGCCAGCCGGCTTCAATATAGTGTACACCAAGGTTATCAAGCTTTTTAATAATTTTTAATTTGTCTGAAACGGAATAATTTATCCCTTCTGATTGGGCGCCGTCTCTAAGTGTTGTGTCGTAAATTTCAATATGTCTCATAGTTTCATTATTAGCATAAAATTAAATATTTGTAAAAAATTAAAATTTTTAGGCAATTTTTCTTTTTAATTTGTTTTTATTAATACATATAGTGTGTGTGAAAAATTTAATAGGTTTAGTGAAATGGACGTAATTAATTATTTTAAACTTGTGTTCAAGAACTTAACTGCGCTTGAAAATAAGATGCAGACAGGGTTTAGATTTTCGCAAAGTGAAATTAACGAGATTATTTCAACCTCAAGAAAAGAGAATTTACCGTTTTTTGAGAATCTTGCAAGAATGCCCGAACTTACGGCTTTTGATGTCAGCTATTTGATGTCCTCAGTGAATTTATCTTTAGATAAGATTGATTTGCTTAAAAAGGCATCTTCTCTTTATAAAGAAGAAGAATTCAAAGGGCAGGGCCAGACCTTTTCTGATTTTGTTTTTAGAATTGGGGCTAATATTGATAATTTAAATATGGAAAATTTGGAAGTTTTTAAGGATTTAGTTCAGTGTAAAAATGAAATCTATAATTTCGCAAGGGCTCTGCAGAATCCTGTAAGATACAAAAATTCAAAAACAAAAGAATTGCAGTTTGCTTTTCAGAATGTGTTTGTGGAGTAAAATTTTTACATTAAATGATAGTCTGCTAAAATTCGCTTGGTAGGCTATCATTTTTTAATACTATATGTATTTTAGGCAAATGTAAAAATTTCCTTTTGTCTTATAAAGACTAGAATAAAAAGAAAGCATCCAATAAACAATATTAATTACTTTTTTTCTTTATAATCCGGCAATTCATGATTTGCTAAGCCATGTGCTACGTATGGCAAAGCTATTGCCAAACATATTATTGCTATTGTTTGAATTGTCATATTAAAAATATCAATACCATTCATTTTTATTTTTTCTTTTTGTACAAACATATTCCAAGAGTTTTAGTTACATTAATTTACAGTATTTTATTCATATTCCCTGTTTTATAGCCCTCTAAATCAAGTGATATATACAAAAAACCGTATTTTTTAAATTCCGATATAATTTTATCTTTATTTCGATGATTTTTTCAAAATCTTTTAAAAGCACTTCTATTCTTGCAGTTTGGGCGGACACTCTTACTCTTGCCTGATAAACCCCTAAGGAATGAATATATTTTTCTGCTTCTTCAATCATTTTAAGTTTTTCTTTTGTTATTATGTCGCCATAAGGAATTCTTGAAGCAAGACACGCAAGCGAGGGCTTGTTGTGTGTTTTAAGGTTAAATTTTTTTTGACAATGCTCTTATTTCAGTCTTTGTTAAGCCTGCATTTTGCAGAGGACTTTTTATGTTTAGTTCCTTAACTGCTTTTAGCCCTGGCCTATAATCGCTGTTATCATCAATATTTGAACCTTCAAGAATGTGTTTAATTTTATTTTCTTCGGCAATTTTTTTAATCCTTGTAAACATTTCCTTTTTGCAGATATAACATCTATCCTTCGGATTTTTATTAAAACCTTCAATACTAAAATTGTCAAATTCACATATAATATGTTTTATATTTTCTTTTTTACAAAATTCTTTGGTTTTATATAATTCTTGTTTTAAAAAAACTGGAGAATCAAGAGTGACTGCTATGACGCTATCTTTTAATATATTGTGTGCAGCTTTTAATAAAAATGTAGAATCAACCCCGCCTGAGTATGCAATTATGGCGGAGCCTAAGCTTTGCAAATATTGATTTAATTCATCTAGTTTTTTGTGCATGATTTTTCAAAAAGCATCATTGCTGTTTACTATAGTATAGTAATAGATTAATTATTTCCATGCAATGTTAGAGTGTTGTATTAAAATCTCTTTTTTGATTTCGGATAATCTTTCATCTGTTATTGCAAGCCTTTTTTTAAGTCTTTTATCTTCTTCTTTTTTAATTTCAATTTTATCTGGTGAAATTTTTTGTATTATTTTCTTTAGTTTTTGAATTGAATCGTTATTGTCGTTATAACCTTTTAAAATTGTTATTTCAAGAATAAAATCTCCTCTGTATTGACTTTTAAAAAATGCCATACTGTTTATATATTCATTTAGTGTATAATCTTTATATGGCCTTTGGATTTTTTGAAAATCATCTTCATTTATGGTTTTTATTTCACCAATTACTTCATCACAAAGGTTTGCGATTTCCTTGTAGTCTTGTTTTCCAAGCAAATAACCGTTTGATAATAATTTTACTTTGCAATTTTTTGTTTTAATGAAGTGAATAATTTTTGTTATATCTTTATTCAAAAGCGCTTCGCCTTTAGAATTTATGAATATAATATCTGGATTGGCATCTTGAATTTTCTTGCCAAAAACTTCTAATGAATTGTCTAATCCTTCAAATTTCTGCTGTTTGTTTGTTTTTATATTTCTTCTAATGGGGCAGAAAATGCAGTCAAAATTACAAATTTTTTCAGGCAGAATATTTATTTCAAGAATTTTTTTATTGCCTTCTGCATGGATATCTTTGTATGTAAAATAATTCATCTATCGCTCCTACTTCTTAGTGTGCTAATAATTTTAATCCAGCTATTCCTGATATTATAAGTGCTATAAAGATAAATTTTGCAAAGGTTATAGGCTCTTTAAATAATATTATTCCAAAAATTACAGTTCCGGTTATTCCAATTCCTGTCCAGACTGCATATGCTATTCCAAGCGGCAGATTTTTTAACGACAGGGATAAAAAATAAAAGCTTAGAAACATACATATAACTGTGAAAACAGATGGTGCTATCTTGCTAAAGGCATCGGAAAATTTCAAACCAATTGCCCAGCTAATTTCAAATATTCCTGCTATTAATAAATAAATCCAATGCATTGATTTTATCCTTCATATACTAAAATAGCCCAGAGAAGATATCTTTGAATATCTCCCGGGCTTTTATCCTTCCGTGTACACAGAAACAAGTACTTGTACTGTGCGTTGTCTCTTGGACCAGACCGGTTTTTTTGCCGCGGAACCCTAGAAAACTTTTTATTTAAATTTTTATCATTTTAATGATATATTTAAAATTTTTTCTTGTCAAAATTTTGTAATTCCTCATGTTTTTTGATATATTCAGTTTATGAAAGCAGTGGATGAACTTTTAGCGCTAAAAGATGAAGAGCAGGCAGTGCATTTAATGCGCTTTTTTAAGACCGGCAAGGGCCAATACGGCGAAGGGGATGAGTTCCTTGGGATACGCGTGCCTAAAACAAGGGAGGTTGCAAAAAAATATTATAAAACTGCCTTATTTGATGATATCCAGGAAATGCTTAATAACAAATACCATGAAATCAGGCTTTGTGCTTTATTGATGATGGTTTTAATTTATGAAAAAATTGATGATGAAAGTTTAAAGGACAGGGTTTTAAAACTTTATATAAATAATGTAAATAATATTAATAATTGGGACTTGGTTGATTTAACTGCACCTAAAATTATTGGCGCACAATATCTTAAGACGAGGGATGATTCAATTATAAGAATGCTGTCTAACTCAAAACATTTATGGTCTGAAAGAATTGCTGTTGTAGCACAGTGGAGCATTATAAGGGCTGGAGAATATAATTTACTTATTGAACTTTGTGAGAAATTTTTACATCACAGGCATGATTTAATGCACAAGGCTGCGGGGTGGATGTTAAGAGAGGCTGGCAAGAAAGATAAAACTGTACTTACTGGTTTTTTGGATAAGTATTCAAAAATTATGCCAAGAACGATGCTCAGATATTCAATTGAAAAGTTATCTTCTAATGAGAAGAGATTTTATATGAAAAAAGAGTTATGAGGCAGAGTTTTGGCTGGCTTTTCAAACAGCATTATCTGTGCATTTTGTGCTTCAAAGCATAGTTAAATCTGCTGTTTTGTTATTTGCGGATGTTGATGATTAAGCTTATTTTAATTTGCTGTAATCTTTGTCTGATACCTCTTCAAGCCATTCAGTCGAGCTGCCTTCAGCCGGGACTTCTATGGCAAGATGGCTAAACCAGCTATCAGATGCTGCACCATGCCAGTGTTTGGTTTCTGCTGGAATATTAACTATGTCTCCTGGTTTTAATTCTTGTGCAGGTTTGCCATATTCCTGATAATATCCTCTGCCCTGCATCGCTATTAAGATTTGTCCTCCTTTATGGTGAATATGCCAATTGTTTCTGCAGCCTGGTTCAAATGTTACATTTGCTATTCCAACCTGGTCTTTTGAAAGGCGTTTCAGGTAACTTTGGCCTTTAAAATATTTTGCATAAGCAGTATTTGACTCTCCAATGCTAAACATTTCAGCCTTTGGGATACTTGCGAGTGTTAAAATTTCTTTTATCTGTTTGTGACTCAGCCCAGTGTTTTTGCCTATTTTAATGTGAGCATCAAGCTGGGGCTCAACGCCTTTTATTGAGGCAAGTGCTGCTATTGTTGCTATTTCTCTTTCTTGATAAGACAATACACCCCTTGCAAAAATATCTGCAAAAAGATGCTCTTTAAGATAAGTGTCAATTGCTGGTGCAAAATCAAACAAGGCGCCCGTTACATGCTTCCCTGTGAGTTTTACCTGCACATTGTCGCCATAGGTAAATTTATCAGTTTCTTTTGGTAGAGCCATACCTTCTTTACCTGTTGTATCCTGTTTGTTGTCGCGTGAATTCACCACATTCATAAAGGTATTAAGAGCATTCAGGCTTCTTGGAAAACCACAATAAGCATACATTTGAGTTAATAATTCTTTTATTTCATTGATAGTTAGTCCGCTATCAAGTCCTTTATGTAGTGCTTGTTCAAGTTAATTTAAATCACCAGCTGCTGTATATGAAGAAATCATAACAATACTTTTTTCTTTTTTAGTTAAAATTTCACCTGCCATAGAAAATTCTCCTGTTAAGAAGCCAACTACTAATAAAACTATAAATAATTTTGCAATTATCTTTTTCAAATTTGCAATACGCATCCATCCTCCTTATTATGCGCAGAGGCTAATATCTTATTTTTGATTATATATTAAAATTTGCAATATTAATTAAAGTATTCTCCAGCCTCTTTGGTTGAAATTTTATCAGTTGTAATGCCTTTACAGTTGAGTGAATTCAGATTAATAAGAGCGCTAGTATTATTCACTGTCCAAGCTTCAAAATCAAAACCTGCAGTCTTTAATAATTCTTTTGATTCAGAGGTTATTTTTGAGGCTTTTATATCCAAGAAAACCTCATTTTGTCCTGTTTGCAGGCTTTTTAATGTTTCAATAGTGTTATTTGAAGGCTCTTTTTTTGTAAGATAACCAATTCTTGTTTTTGGCATAATGTTGCTCATAGTTTTAAGATAATCTTCATTAAAACTTATCCAAGTCACCCTATCCTCCAACTCTGCCTTTTGAACCAAATCGGCCAAAATTTGTGCTTTCCTCTCATCAAAATTTGATGTCTCCTTTAATTCAAGATAAAGATTAAGCTCGTAATTTTTGCAGCATTCAAGTGTTTCATTGAGCGAAGGTATTTTTGTACCCTTGTATTTATTGCTAAACCATAGGCCGAAATCATAATCTAAAAGTTCTTTGTAATTCAGGCTCGAGCATTTTTTTGGCCAAAATAGGCGCCAGCCGTTCGTTTTTCTTGCTGTTCTATTTATTGTCTTATCATGTAAGATTACAGGTATATTATCTTTTGTCCACTCTATATCACATTCTATTGTTTTGTAACCGTTTTTTGCGGCTTCAATAAAGGCTGGGATTGTATTTTCCGGTGCAATTGAGCTATAACCCCTGTGTGCAATAACGTTTGCTTTATCTTCCTTTTTTGTAAAAGTATCCATGCCTTTGTTCAAGAATGGGTTTTGAACGATTGGGGTATTTTCATCTAATAAGTTAATATTTTGGATATATTCAGGCATTATGAAATTTTGGGAATATTGTGCTGGCGGATTATTTATTAACATTGGTGTCCTTATTGTTTTTTAATTAATCAGTTTTTATTATAGTAACCATTTTGCCATTATTATTGAATACTGCCTTTATGTCGTCTGACTCAGTATTAAAATAAGCAATGAATGTATTGTCGATTTTTGATTTTTCAATTTTTTCAGGTGTTTCATTGTATATTGTTTTGAAAAGATTTTTCATTTTTGTTTTGGTTTCATCTGTGTATAAATACTTAATACTTCCTTCTTTGTTTAGTGCAAGCCTTTCAATTGCTCTCAATTTTGCATGAAGAGTGAGGTTTGGTTGAGTGGCATTTTCATGCGCAAAATTTATCCAGTCATCCGAATTAACAAAGGATACAAATTCTTCACTGAGTGCACTTGCCACTGCGCATAAATATTTTGATTGTTCATCAATACTGCTATTGCTAATTCCTAAATCTTTTCTTGAGAGCCTTAATTCTCTTGTGATATTTGCGTATTCTTCATTCTTTCCTTCTAATTTTACTATTTCGCGGGCTATTTCTTTAGGGGTGATATTTTGACCTTGAATTGCGAATGCATTACTTAAGCCTGCTATAAAGTTTTCATGCTTTTTATTTGAAAGCTGTGCTGCAAGCTTCATCAATAAAGTAAATCTGCCTTTTTGATATTTTATTACATCTTTCGGATTTAATAGACATATATTATTGCCTGTTATTTTTATCGGAATTCCAGCCCCTGTTAATGAAGATTGAATATCATTTACATGTTCCACAAATTCTTCAAGGCTTATATCTAAAGGCAAATTTTTAATATATCCTAAGATTTCTTTAAAATTGCCAGTTTGTTCGTCTGAATATTTTTGTAGAATTTCTGTCAAAGTTTTTGGTGATTCAAGTTCTCTATTAAGGGCTATTCTTAGCACTGCCTTTAGGTTAAGTTCATTTTTGCAGATTCCAATAAGGGAGCCGATATCTGATTTTGAATTTCGTATAAATCCTGATTTTGTTAGTTTTCTTACGCTATCATAATAAAATTTTGGATTGTCTTCATTATTTAAGGCAGCTAAAATTTTTATTATATTTTTCCTGAAAACCCTGCTTTTATAAGATGAATCAAGTTTTATTTCATTTTCTATGATGAAATCTTTTGCTGCAGTTTTATCTTGGAAATATTCTAAAAGCGTATTAAATGCTTCCGTTTTTTGTGCGCAGTTTTGTTCTTTATCATGTCTTATCAAGTCTGCATAGTTAAATAACTCAAGTCTGCCGTTTTTGTCTTTATGTAACAAATCCTGATTTTCCATAAAAACTTCGAATGCGCTTTGCCCTGCAAAGTAAATTGAATCATTTTCCGACAGTTGTTTTTCTATTTCAGGCTTTAGCTTTTCATAGTTTTCTTTTTTATTTAAAAGTTCTTGCTTGATGGGATAATTTTTGTTGCTTTTGAATTTTTTTATAACTTCTTTGTCGGCAAATAATAATAAATCTACAAATTCCTTGATATCATTTTTTGAAATTTTATTTTTAGTATTATGCGCTTTTTTCTGTCTCTTTTTCGAGGAGCTTTTTGTATCTTGAGGACTGTTTATTGCATTAAACAGTGCAATGAATTCACTGTCGTTTTTGATTCCAAATTCATCAATTACTTTAAGTGTATCTTGAAGCCTTTTTTGTGAAGTTTCGTTATTTATGTCGAATACTGAGCTTATTGTCTCAACAAAGTTTAGATAAAATTCTTCTGCTCCTTCTTTATTCAGTCCTTTTAAGTCTATTAATTTTTCTGTTATTGTATTTTTGTATAGAATGCTATTAATTATTGAGCTACTGTCTTGTATTAATGCGCTCCTTGAAATGTTGTTCAAAGTTTGGACTGATAAATTTTGTTCGCTTAGGGCTGAATAAAGTTCTATTTTTCCTTCTGTTGTTTGTATGTCAAAAAATTCTGATACCTTTGTTTTAACTGGCGTACGCACAGAGCCAAAATCTAGCGCCGTTTTTATGATTGCATTTCTTGATTGTTCTGAATAGTCGTAGTTTGTATTCTGAAAATAATCGAATATTTTGGGCGCTCTGCAGTATGTTGTTGTGATATCTGCATCTTGAAATTCAGGATTTGCTTCTGTGAAGGAATTAATGATTTTTTCGCATTCGGCTGCGCTTTCTGATAGATAATTGATAAGGTAAAGTATTTCAGGCGGGTTCTTGAAATCATTAAAATTGTCTTTTAAATAATCAAAACGGGACAGTAATTCTTTTTCGGATTTAAATCCAAGGGCTTTAATTGTATTTAAAAAATCATTTATATCATTATTCTCGCCATCAGGAAGCTGCCTTGAGTTTTCAATTATTGCAATTGAATTCGGAAATCTTGTTAAGTCGTACTTATCGTTAAGTTTGCTAAAAGCATTTATAAAGTGCAGAGCATATCTTTTAAGCTCGGGAAATTCTTTAGTTATGCCGTCATACATTTTAGAAAGTTCAAAAATTTCTCTGCAGTTTGTGATTCCTCCATTTTTAAGGATTCGGGTGATATTTGTTCTGGCGTTTTCTGCATCTGGATTATCTTTGGCAAAAAAGATATTATTTAACTGTTCAACTCTGGTGTTTGGGGTTATTTTTGTATAAAGTTTTTTTGAGACGATATGTTTCATATATTTGTTAAGATGATTGTTCCAATTAATATAATCGTCTTTAAAGTCTGCATTAATTTGTTTTGCCGCCTCACCCTTTTCTAGTGTTTTTAATTCAATCATTTGCCCATTAAATGTTACAGATGAAACATTGGTGCTTTTTGTAAAGGTGTCAGCATTTGAACTATTATATAAAATAGGACGTGTTTTTTGATTTATAATATTTGAGGAGTTTCTATTGTAATTAAACAGGGTATTAAAACTTATGTTCATATTTATCCTTTCAGGAATGGTATATTCTACAAAACGAAAAAAAGAAAACAATTGCTAGTTTTAGTATTTAAAGTTTTGTAAATTTTTATCTTTTTGGATTGCTATTTTATATATAATAGGAAAAATAATTTTCATATAGTTGTTTTACAGACAAAGTGGTTATAAAAATGGATACAATGTTTTCAAACAAGGTAAATTTTCTAAAGGCACTAGCTATAATGCTCGTTGTGTCTGGGCATTTAGAATTTTCATTAATTCCAATGTTTCCTCCATATTCCTTTCAGCTTGCTTTGTTTTTCTTTATATCTGGAATTCTTTTTAAGGACAAGTATTTGCTTGAGTTTAAGACATATTTTATAAAGAGAGTTAAATCTCTGCTTGCGCCCTATTTTTTGTATGCCGCAGCTTATCTTGGAATAACGTTTTTATTCTTAAAATTAACAGGTAAATTTTGGGCTATGCCTATAACCTTAAAAAATGAATTACTTATGCCATTTTTAACTGGTCATCAGATTGACTTAATTTCTCCAATGTGGTTTGTGCCACAGCTTTTTATCTCACTTATGACATTTTTTGTATTTATAAAATTAATAAAATCAAAATATTTTGCTTTAATTGTAAGTTTTACTCTAGCTCTTTTTGCTATTTATTTGTCAAAATATTCTGAAAATTTATATATTCTTTTATTGCTTAGAACTTTATTTTCATTATTCTTTTTATATCTTGGATATTTCTACAAAAACTTTATACAAGGAAAACATAATATATTAACAATAAATTGGATATTGCCTATAATTGCGCTTCAATCTCTTTTGTGGCTTACAAATAAGGACTTTACACCAATGGATGGTATTGGTTTAAGTTATATACTTGTGTGGGGACAGTTTGATGATTGGATAGTGCCAATAATTACGAGTATTACAGGCATTTGGATATCTTTGTTTTTAGTGGATGTTTTTTATGATTTTATTAAAGATAATTCTTTTTTAAAGGCTGTTGGGCAAAATACTTATCATATTATGGCGAATCATCTTTTGGTATTTAATATCTTGACCTATTTTGCACTTTTTATTAAGGGAATTCCTTTTGATATCAAAAATGCGGCTGATATTTACTGGTTTTATTTCCCAGTTAAAACCACATATTTTTATTTTGTAATTGGAATGATAATAACAACATACTTTGGGGTGTTCTTAAAAAATATCAAGGCAAAGCTTGCAAGGACTGCAAACTAAGCTATCTTTCAAACTCTATATTGATTTTACAGCCTATTATTTTGCATAAAATTTTCATTTCTTTATAGTTAATGGTTTCGTTATTTATGCGTCTTGAAAGATACGCACAGTAGTATTTTTTGCCGGTTACTTTTGTCATTTCGTTGGCAACATCTGTTAGGGTCCAGCCTTGTCTTTTAATTATTGCCTTTATTTCATCTTTTAATGCCATTTATTTATCTTGACACAGTACAAGTTTTTATGTATTATTTAATGATAATAATAAAAAATTATGATTATCATTAATATAAAATTACAAA
>CATJOM010000120.1 GCA_949741915.1 uncultured Candidatus Melainabacteria bacterium
ATAGCAGGTCCATTTTTGGACCTGCTTCTCCTAATATTATTCAAAAATTCATTTGGCCAATTCATACAGCAGGAATAAAAAGCAACATATAAATTTTGGAGGGATAAAATGCGCAACAGTATCAAGCAACTCATAAGAACGCCTGTCAAGCTGCTGATTTTCTTTTTACTTTTGGCTCTATGTACGCTGCTCCTTGTGTTTTCTTCCTGCATGATGGCGGAAACCAGTCAACGTATTGCGACCATTGAAAAGGAATTTACCACACTCGGTTCTGTGGAACAGCCGCCCGTAGCTTTAAAAATCAACGTCAAATATAACGAATGCCTGGGGAATATCACGAAAACACAGGATATCTACAGCCCTGTCATTCCGATCAATGTGTTGAATTATGAGGGCGCCGATTATCTGACGCCCCCAGAAAACCGCCCGACCTATTTTGCATATCTCCCGGAAATGAACCATGCGAATCTCGGTACGGGAAGGGGACTGCACGTCTTTGTTTTTTCGCCTTTGGAAAGCAGAACTACCTTTGACCCTGTTGAAGCGGAAGTGGTAAAAATTCTGAATACCAATTTGGGGTATTCCGCTGCTGACGGCGCACAGCTGTCAGAGGGAGAAATTGTCACGGTTTGCAGGTGCGGCGGTGCTGATGAGGACGGAAAATTTTCCCCCATGGAAGCGGGCAAGCAGTATGTCGGAGCCTTTTTCATGTCTGCCTGCTCTGTCCATGGCTGCGCTGAATATATGTTGCGCGACGCCCCAAGCTCAACACAGTACGACAAGAACGGGAATGAGCTGGAATCAAATATTTTCCCTGAAAACCGCCGCCGTGTGGAAGAGGTCGATGAAAATTTCTGGGAACCGGGCGGGTCCGGCGAGGCATGGTCGGCTTGGGCAAATCTGCAAAATGAACAGGAGCATTTGTTCTGCGTAAAGCTGATAAACGGGTTGCAGATGCTTCCGCTGTTTCAGGAGCACAGGGCACAGATGGTTGATGGACGGGAGATCACGCCGGAAGAATTTGAAAGCGGTGCACGGATCTGCATGGTTTCCCGCACTTTGGCAGGCAAAAACCTTTTGAAGGTCGGCGATAAAATTCCGTTATCGCTTCTCTATTCCCTGTATGGGTGCAACCAGAACAACTATCAGTGGATGGACTTCGAGTTTTCTCCCTTTAATGCACAGGGAAAGACCTACCAGCCTTTCTGGGAAGCGGACTACGAAATCGTGGGAATTTATGACGCCTATAATCCGGCAGAATCTTATAATCAAGGGGAATTGCCGGAGGAGATGTTCCTTGTTCCCGAAAAATCCGTAGGGGTTTCAGACGAAAATAATATAGTTTACTTCGCTCCCATGTATCGCTATGATTCCACATTTCAGATTCCCAACGGAACCATTGCGGAATTCGATCAGGCGTTGCGGTCAGCGGTGCCGGAAACCGGAGATTTGCAGATAAGTTATCAGGATAACGGGTATTCTGAAATTGCCGAAAGCCTGAATTCCGTCCGCACTTCCGCCATTTTCTTATTGATAGTCGGCATTTTTGCAACAGTTACGGTAATCGTGCTGCTGCTCTATTTCTTTGTGGCGAAGCAAAAGAAGCGCACGGCAATCGAACGGAGCTTGGGCATGACAAAGCACCAATGCCGGACATCGTTGATAGGTGCCTTGGCTCTGCTGACCGTAATTGCTTCTGCTGTAGGAAGTATCTCTGCTTCGTTCCTGCTTACAAAAGCAAATCCGCTGGATCGCCCCCAAAAGACCAATGTAACAGAAAGTTCTGTTACAGGAGCGGGTGAAGAAGAACCGTTGCTTGTACAAAACGGCATGACTGTTTTCAGCATGGATTTCAGTTCGTGGTCGCCCAATCAGGTTCCGACCGATTATACAGAAACGGTTTCTGCTCCCTTCTATTTATTTGTTTTTCCGGCGTTCTTTATTGTATTCCTCGTGCTCATCCTTTCCCTGTTCCTCGTCAACCGCAATCTGAAAATCGAACCCATTTACCTGTTAAGTGGAAAGATGGAGTAGCGCATGGAGAAAATTAAGCTTTGTGTGCTTGACGAGCCGCTGGACAAAAGGGCACTGCAATCACTTTTCCCCGTTTGCCCGGATATCATAGCGGTCAAAACGCGGGACAATGCCTTATTAGAGCCGGAAGGAGGCTTTGTGCCTCCGCTCAGCCATGGAACGCTCTGTATGTCCGTTTTGATTGAAGCTTTGCAAAAGCTGGAAATTCTGCAAAGCGTGGAGCTTCATCACTTTTCCATTGGCTATCTTGCAAACCGCCACTCAGAACATGCGCTGCTGGAAGGGGTGGAGTACTGCGCGGATCAGAATTTCGATCTCGTTTCCTGCAGTGTGGGGCTTTTCCAACGCCTTTGGGCGGTACCTATCATATCCTTCCTGCATGAGCGAGAAAAGCCGTTGGTAGTTGCCGCTGCGGCGAATAGCGAGCGCATTACCTATCCTGCTGCGCTTCCGTCTGTCCTAGGTGTTAAGCTTGCGGAAGAGACTTTTAATGCGCCGTACTCTGTCGCTGATTCCCCGGACGGCATTGATTTGCTTGCCCGGTGCTCCGAATCAGATGTCCTCGATCAGATGGGATACGGCTTTTCAAACAGCATTCTTGCTCCGCAGCTCTGCGCGCGGGCAGCAAAGTTTGTCCTAGAGGGAGTCCCGGCGGAAAAAGGACAAATCCTTTCCGCGCTTACAAACGGAGCTCGAATTCAATCGCTAGAAAAGCCTATCGTTTTTGGCCCTCAAAACCCCGACGACGAACCGCCCGTGGTGCTGATTCCTTATTCGGGAGAAGCTTATGCCGAACGCTTTCGGCAGGCGGTGCGGCTTCAACAAAAATTTGAAGAAAACGACTATAGCTGTGCCGTTCTGAGCGATAGACTGCAAGCGGCAGATTTTGAAACGGGGCATTTCCCGGTAGACCCTCAGAATCTGGAGAGGGATATTTCGTACTATACCCGTGCTGCAGACAACAGCCTGTTCCTTTTGGTGGCAGAGGAAACCGCCCCCTGCGACCTGCGGCTTAACGAGAGAGAAATAGGCGCGGATCGAATCTTAGCATTATTTGACAAAATCTTAACGACCTTCCCAGATCAATAGCATTTCTGCTTTTCCTGTGCTATCATTAAGGCCATAGAGCAAGACATAATGAGGTGGCGTTCCATGAAACAAGAAAAAAATTTGCTGTTGCGGCGAATTTTGTCGTATCTGAAGCCCTACAAAAAGGAGTTCCTCATCGCGGGGCTTCTGTTGCTGGGGTCTACCGTGATCGGTTTTTTGCAGCCCATGGTGATCCGCTCCATCACAGACGAGGGCATGCTGGGAAAGAATATCCAAGTCTTGGTTCGCTCTGTCGTGGTTTTGGCGGCGCTGGTGCTCATCAATCAAGGCATCGACCTGCTGCAGACGCGCCTGTTTGTGAACGTACATAATTCGTCCTACTATACGGTCTTTCATCAGGCGTTTGAGAAGCTGCTGCACTTAAAGAAAAGCTATTTCGAGGATAAGAACAACGCGGAAATTTTGAGCTTCCTGCAAATGGACGTGTCACAGGTCTCTTCTGTGACCGACCGCTACACCGTTATGATCGTCAGCTACCTGTTCCGCATTTTCAGCGGGCTGTTCGGATTATTTCTCATCAGCTGGGAATTGGCGTTGCTCGTGCTTTTAATGGTGCCGGTCAAATTCCTCTTAGTACGCTTTTTGTCCAAGCGGCAGGAGCAGGCGATGGACAAGATGATCGAAGAAAGCCGGGACTTTTCCCGCTGGTTCGGGGATAATCTGAACGGTGTGGACGAAATCAAGCTGTGGGGGCTCTTTGAAAAGCGGGATAAGGAATTTCAAGCAAAGCAGAAGAAAGTGCTGCGGCTGCAAAAGCGCAGCACCATGATCGACGCGTGGAACTCCTTTGGAGAAATGCTGCTCGAATGGGGCGTGACGATTCTGCTCTATCTCATCGGCGGTCTGTTCGTCTGCTGGGGGAAGCTCACCATCGGCGCGGTCTTTGCCTTTGTCTCTTATTCCGGCTTTGTGACCGGACCTGTGGGGGCGCTCATTAACCTAAAAATGTATTTTGCGCGGATCATGCCGTCCGCCAAGCGCCTGTTCTCCTTTTTGGACATGGAAACGGAGCAGGACGGTGCAGAGGACTGCGAAATCCGTGCTCCCAGTTTGGAGTTTCGCAATGTGTCCTTCCGCTATGAGGAGAGCCGCCCGATCCTCGACGAGATCAATTTCAAGATCGAGCCGGGCGAGAAGGTCGCCATCATTGGGCAGAACGGCAGCGGGAAATCCACGAT
>CATJOM010000121.1 GCA_949741915.1 uncultured Candidatus Melainabacteria bacterium
GGACTGAACAGGGATTGATTCTTAGAAAAGTAAATGACAGAAAATGAGAGGATAAAGATTTAACAATGTAAATATATTAAAAGATGGGGTGCTAAGAGCAATCCCCATCTTTTGGATCGCACAAAGCTACTTTGTATAACTCCCAAAATTCCTTGGTTTCCTTGTTAATACAAGGCTTTGGCGCCAACAGGCCCATAGAGAGCCGATATATTATATAAAAACTACTTAATTTCTATTTTCTTAACATCTTCGCGTTTTGGCTCAGCCTTTTTAACTGTAATATGCAAAATGCCATCTTTGAATTCACTTGATGCATCTTCAAGGTTAACAGGTTTGTCAAAAGGAATAGTTCTTGTAAATTTACCGTATCTGAATTCAGAATACTTTACATCACCAGAGCCTTCGCATTTTTCAAACTTTGATTCAGCAGAAACCATAACATGCTCAGGTGTCATAGAAAGACTTATATCCTCTTTTTTCACCCCAGTTAATTCAACATCAATTTTGTATTCTTCATTCGTTTCTTTGACTTCAACCGCTGGTCTAAATGTACGCTCAAATGGCACATTAGAACCAGATGGTTCAATGTCACCAAATGTGTCTTTTAAAAATCTTTGCAAATCTTCATGCATATTTTCAAAAAAGAATGATGGTTCTCTTTTTATAAGGCTGAATCTCATAAGCTTTCCTTTCGTTTGATTGTGTTTATATTTTGTCTGCTCATAAAAAAATTTCATTACCCAACAAGAAATCTAAAAGATTAACTTTTGTAACAAAATATATAAACTTGGAAATTTCCATATGAAAAATGTTTTTATTTATATGTAACGAGTTTAATAATTCAAAGGTAAATATGGGCGTAGAATTTAATCCAAATTTAATGAACCAAATAGGACAAAATAATTTTGGCTCGCAAAAGGTAAGCTTCGGCGGATTAAACGGCGGAAACCCTTTTGGCGGCAGCAGCACAAAAATTGGCGGCAATAACAGTGTATTTGCACAAGAAATTGCAGAAGTCGGCAACATAGGCATGGAAAAGCGCGCCGGTTTTGAAAACGGTGTTGGCGGCACAAACTATGCAACAGAAACGACTGGAAACAAATTAATGTTTGTTGCATAAAAACAAAATTACAAAATAAAAAGCCCCTAAACCGGGGCTGTTAAAAATGAACAATGGAGTAAATTTATTTATTATTTCTTTCAAGCACGGCTTAAACAGCCGTGTTTTTATATATTGCAGTAAAAATACCGAGCTGAATATATTGGAGATACAATGAAAATTATCCAAAAGTTTTAAAACTGCCTTCAACGTTTGTTTTAATAACCTTTTGCACACTTTCAAGCTCAGTTTCAAGCGCCTTGTGTTCAGTTTCAAGTTTTTGAAGCTGGCATTCAAGCATTTTATCTGCCTTTTGAAACTTTGCAGTCCTTTCATCATAAAGACTTTGTGCCTCAGCATCATCAGTTTTGTCGTAGGTATTTGTAATAAAGCTTGCAATGGGTGAATCATTGTATGCAAACTTGTTCCATTCCTCTTTTGCAGTTTTAGCTATATTTTCACTATCTTTATCAACAAATAAGAAATTTCCTTCGCGCAGATTCTTTTCTAAAAAATCCGTGTCATTAACATCGGGGCAAACATAGTAATCTTCCTTGGTTTTACCCTCAGGAATGGGTTCTGGAAGCTTTGGTACAACTATTTTATTTGACGTCGCAGAAATTAAAGACATGCTCATTCCACCATCCGCAGCAGACCTTACAATATCATCATAGCGAAGTCTTGCATTATAATTAAAATTATTAGTATTTGCCTGCCCGTACAAAAGAGTTTCATTCTGGGTAGCTTCATTGTATTCCGCTGTCCATCTTTCAGCATTTGAAGCAAGCATCAAACGTTCAAAGGTTATACTTTGAGCTTGATATTCATTATTGCTTTTTTGTGCCGTCAAAAGTAAAAAACGGCCCTGACTTGCAGACATACCCATTGTTCGGTACACTCCTTTGTTCTTTATTGTTCAAAAACCATTGTCTGTTTTATATATCGACACTCCAAATGCTAAACTTAAGTATTTTGAAGCATATATTTACATTTCTTTACAGAAATATCCGGAACAAATTCGCTAAACAAACCTGTAGCGCAATATCTAATTTTAATATTTTCATAAAATGACAATTATTTAAAAATTGCTGGCACCATATTTTCAAGTAAAATAGAAATGTTAAACATTATACCGCGCTGAAAATAGACTCTGCTTAAAACAAAACAGAGCTTATAATATTTAAATAAATGCTTTAAACATTTAAACATAGAGTAAAAGATGCCCATTTCTATAGAAGCTTCGGCACAACATATTACTTCAGTCTCAGCTGATAGTTTCAAATAAAAGGAGTTAGTTATGGAAAATATCAATTTAACATTAATTATGAATTTTTTGATTTTATTCATGATAAAAAGTAACGCCTACCCAAAAGAGTAGACGTTACTTTAATCTCTAAGAGCATCTGGCAGTTTATCAAGCTGCCACTCTGTGTTTTTATTATAACGCCATTTATATTATTTTCAAGAATTTGTCCTGATTTATAGTACATTAAGCGACATTTATTCATATTGCCGCAATATCCTTTAAGCACCAAAAAAGCTTGCAGAAAACGTATATAAAATTTTAAAAAAAGGTGCTGAGGTTACAAGAAAACAGCACCAAAAAGTTGTTATTTATCGTAAAAAAATATTAAGTGTGTGGAGCCACAAGACTGCGTTGAACTTTGGCTTCAATCTACAACCAATCATAGGTGACAGGGCCTCACGGGGTTTTGATAAAAATAACCTGG
The DNA here is from genome assembly GCA_949741915.1 of uncultured Candidatus Melainabacteria bacterium. Lineage (GTDB taxonomy): Bacteria > Cyanobacteriota > Vampirovibrionia > Gastranaerophilales > Gastranaerophilaceae > MGBC122484. Next base: position 2,830 of record CATJOM010000121.1, read on the forward strand.
TTAGAAAAGCGACTCGTTAGCTAAAACTGCGAAATTTGGAAAAGTTATACTTTTGAGGCAGTTCATTTAACGAACAGATTCTAAATTTTCATAGAAACACTCTAGCCACTCAAGCAGGCCATTAAGCTTGTTTGAATAGTTATTCCCACCATTCAAGTATTATTTTACCGTTTGCACCATTGCCGCCCTTTGTTGGGTTATTTGTTATATTACTTAAAGGCACTGCTGAATTTCCTAAATCACGAATCGAGGCTCCACCACCCCCAGAAGCAATTCCATTTGCAGATGCGCCATTTGCATTATCACCCGCATCTATTGTTCCGCCCTTACCGCCTTCGCCTTTGATTTCACTCTTGGTTTCATTTCCTTCTTTGTCCACCTTTGTATAAGTAAAACCTACAAAGTTCGCGCCTTTTCCGCCCACGGTTTGAAGTGCAGCATTGCCTTTAAGCCCTTTTGTGCAATATTTATTTTTCCTTGAATAGTCCAGGGTTTTGAATACGCAAATATTATCATCAGGATTAACACCGCCTGCACCGTTAATTAACTCACCTGTCGAAGAATTAATAGAAATACTGTCCCCCGGGTTTCCACCCTTGGCTTTAATGTCACCAAATACAGTATCACCACCTTTTTTCGCATTTATTAATGTGTTATTTATCACATAAGCTCCTTCACCGCCCTTCCCTATCCTTATTTTTACCAATTCACCTGCCTTAACCTGAATATTATATGTAAATACATTACCACTAGCTCCTCCACCACCAGCTCCAACACTAGCTAACTTATATGCATTACTTGCTGTATCCCAATATTTATTCCAAGATATTCTTGCATAACCTCCACTACCAGATCCTCCATTAGCAAGTCCATATCCTCCACCTCCTCCACAGCCATAGCCAGATGCATTCTTACCATTAGGTGATGATGCTGTTCCTCCAGCTCC
>CATJOM010000122.1 GCA_949741915.1 uncultured Candidatus Melainabacteria bacterium
CATACAAAGTAAATAACAAAATAACTTCATTATTCTTTAAATGACCTTACCGACGATTTGATTACCTCATCTGCTAAAATCCTTAAACCTTAGCACTCTGAGGATGCTAATAATTAAAGTATAATATCACCAAAATATACTTGCAAGCTTATTTATAAAAACATGGCTTCATAAAATGTTAATATTTCTTAATATAAATAGCAATAAAACATATGTCCGTGTTTTATAATAATATATTAATTATGAGCAGTTCGCCAATAAAGCCATTATCTGCAGCAAAAACAGCATATATTGCCCCCCAATAAAAACACTGCCGCAGAAAACAAGCCCGCTGTCAAGAAAGAAGAACCAAGGGGTGATAAGCTCAAACTTGCACTTAAAGGCCTTGCTGCTGCAGGTGCTGCTGCTCTTGTAATCGGGGTTGCAATTAAGGCTGGCAAAAACAATTCGTCTAAAGTAAATAATACAAACAATGAAACGCTGGAAACACTAAATAGCACTGCAGAAGAAATTAAAGCTGGAATAAAGAAATTCTTTGATAATCAAAATAAAACAGTGGAAGGCATCAGGCTTGAAAAAGGGAAAGCTCTATCCACAGATGGCTCTGGATTTACGGGTGAAATGAAAACAATGAATAATAAGGGCCAAACTGTTACACTTAAGTATAGACGGCTTCATTGAAAATTCTACAATTGATGGCAAACTTGCAAAAACCTACTCTCCGGTGGATGGCTTTAGCAGGGAGCAAGGTGTTGAAATCTTCCTATCTAAGGATTTTGGCGGGCCTGTAACTTGGACCCACATTTATGATGACAATTCAAAAATCAGGCGCAGAATAATAGAAAAACCGTATGAGATTAGTACAGCCATTGATTATGTTAATGGCAAAAAAACTGCAGAGTCTAAATGGAGTGGAGGAGGACTTAAACAGGCTGAGATATATGATGATAATGGCAAAGTTATAAAAACACTGGAAAGAAAATATTGCGATAATAATCTTGCTACAATTACAGAAATTTTGCCTGATTCCTCAAAGAAGATAACATATTGTTCTGCACCTGTTGGAAAATATGACCATGTAAGCTCCTATAAAATCATTGATGATGCCCCAAAGGAAATAATACACAAAGATGCTAAGGGAGAAATTATAAAGAGTCTAATATATTCTGATTCTTACAAATTTAATGCTGATTTAGACATTCAAACAAAAGATATCAACTGTTTTATCTCTATACCGTTTAACGAAAAACGTTACGATGAAAATCACCCCCCCCCCAAGTTTTCATATGTTTGATCCGGCAGGTAAAACAACTTGTAGTCAGGTGCATGCTTGTATAAACAAAGATGGAAATAATGCTGTTATCGAAGCGTATTCAAAAGAACAGCTAAAAGAACTTGAAAAAACAGTAATGCTGGCTTTGAAAGAAGCTAAAAAAGAAAATTTTGCCACTTTTCCATATGAGAAGGCAGAAGACTATTTGTCAAAGATTTTTAACTCTGCCGCGTAAAATACTGAAAATAATCAGAAGCTTATGAATAAAAAATAAAAAACACTTCAATTTTTGAAGTGTTTTAAGATTTTAGGATGATAAATTTTGTTTATGCTGCGGTTTTTTACCGCCCAAGGCATTGAAGTTTAGTTGTTAAGTCCTCTGTATGCAGGGTTTTGTGCTATTACTTGTTCTATTTCATTTCTACCATTATCTCTTGAGTATATTTTAGCGATTTTGTTTTCTCTTTTAACAAGCGGATGTGTAGAGTTTGCAACTGTACCATCTCTTCTAACGAATGAGTTCCAGGTGGAAACTTCTTTAAGCCAGGCTCTTACTTCTTCCTGTTTTGTGTTTGTCATTGTGTGATGTTGGCTTTCGTGTGCTATTAAGCAGGCTATAGCTTCAAGAGGAGCATCTTTGTGTTCTTCGTTTATGAATATTACAAGTGAGCCTGATTTTGTTTTTGTTGTGAAAGCTTCACAGTTTCCTGCACCATATATTGCAAGGTTTCTGAACATTATTCTGATTGGCTTGCCTGTAGCATTTTGGCCTTTTAATAAAGCTATTACATCTCTTTGGCCTGCATCGTTTAACATATATAAAGAAGCTGCTATTCTTGCGTTTGCTGTGTTTTCAGCGAAGTCATTAGCTTGTATAACGTTTGCTTTAGAAAATAAAATTACAAGGGTTATGCAAAGTATTAAAAATAATTTTCTCATCTCTTTGTTTTCCTTTTATCATCCTTATGTTTTTAATATCGACAGGCTTTGGAATTTACTTTAGGATTTTGTTTATTATTGTTACATAAGTTAACATATCGTTTTTGACTGCCTGTCTGCCGAAGGGAAAAATGCGCACAAAAGTATAAAGTGAGAATGTGGAGTGCTATGTAAATTTGGTGGACTATGCAAAAAGAAATATTTATAAAACTTTTGCTTCTTTTTACTCTGTGTGCAGTAAATCTTCCTGTTTTTGCTGAAACCCAGGCAGATTTTAATATCACAGCAGAGGATATAATGAATGCAAAACCTGCCCCTCCTGATGTTAAATTTTCAAAAAAAGTCTCAAAGGAAATAAAAGTAATGGAAAAAAGACATTTTTCCAATGTTAACACTTATGATAGCGATAAATACAGAATTGCAAAACTTGAGGAGTATCTCCTTGGAAGAACATGGGAATTTTTGCCTGTAGATGACAGGATGAGAAAATTAAAGCTTGCAAGCCAAAGAAAGGTTTTATCAGGAACGGCAATCCCCCAATCCTTAAGACGTGCAGGGTTTAGCCCGAAAAGAATCGCGAATGATTCAACCCCTGTTTATGATAATGATGATAATGTAGGCTTAATTGACGGCTTTTTAAAGCTCATATCCCCTGATGCCTATTATAGCTTGTCTAGACAGAAAAAACGCATGTATGAAAGATATGATTATGAATAAAATCTACTAGGGGTCTTTAAACCCTCTTCACTGCAAAGCGAAACAACAAAAATCCCGGAAGCTATTAGTGGCCGGGATTTTCTATTGAAAATCATTGACATCTTCTATTTTGAGTAATTCCAACCGAATTTTATCTGCCTGCTGATTTATGTTTTTTAAACCTGTACAAAGACAGTCTATTGTGCTGTTATCAGTTCTATCTTTGCAAAATGACAAAAACACGTTTGAAGTGTTAAAAATTTCTTCTGATAAC
>CATJOM010000123.1 GCA_949741915.1 uncultured Candidatus Melainabacteria bacterium
AATTTCATTTATAATGGTTACAAAATAATTATTAAGATAAAGGAAATAATTTTATGAATACATATCAAATTTTAAGCTATGTACCAACAGTTATTGAAGCCTCATCAAAGGGCGAGAGGTCATTTGATATATTTTCAAGACTTTTAAGAGAAAGAATAATATTTTTGGGAAGCGAAATTAACGATGATGTAGCCAATTCAATTGTGGCACAGCTTCTGTTATTAGATTCGGAAAATTCAGAAAAAGACATTATGCTTTATATTAATAGCCCAGGTGGCGTTATAACAGCAGGCATGGCAATTTATGACACAATGAAATTAATCAAATCTGATGTTTCAACAATTTGCCTGGGCGATGCAGCTTCTATGGGTGCATTCTTATTATCAGGCGGCACAAAGGGCAAAAGGCTTGCTCTTCCAAATTCAAGAATCATGATTCACCAGCCATTAGGCGGAGCAAAAGGGCAGGCAACAGACATTGAGATTGAAGCAAAAGAAATTCTCAGGATGAAGAAAATGCTAAATGACCTTTTAGCAGAACACACAGGGCAAAAAGTCGAAAAAATCAAAAAAGATACAGAAAGAGACAATTTTATGACAGCCCAAGAAGCCCTTGAATACGGCCTCATTGATAAAATTGTGACAAGAGACGAAAATAACTAAGCTTGTATTTAGTAAGCCGATATTAAATCCATGTTGGATAAATTTTAGCAAGGCGATTAGTCATCAGGCAAAACGGCCCATATTATCGTATCCGATTGAATTTTGTAAATTTATACTATCCGTTGTTATGTCGCGAAATATGCTTTTATAGTAGGCTTCTGCGGCTTTGCTGCATTTTTGCATTATAGCATCAGCTGTATTGTAAGCATACGTATACGGCGAAGAAATCTCCTTTAGTTGACTTGCGCGAAGAACTGTTAAAATGGCATTATTAATAACATCCAAGCCTTTAGAATTAAAATAAGCTTCACGGAGTCTCTGGTGAGCATTCCTTAGTTTATATAATATTTTTTCTTGTTCGCTTGATAAATTTGTTCCTGTAAATTCACGGGCTTCGGGATAGGCTTCCTTGATATAATTATCATAAACATCAGGATTAGGTGAAAAAATTCTATTATAGACTGGCGTATAGCTATCGTCTACGCTGCCTGTTACGTTTGTAAATACACCAAAATTTTCAATATCAACATCAGGGTCTTTAAAATTATATCTTACGTGCTCCCAGCTTGCCAGTTGATTTTTTGCATGTCTTAAGGGGTACCAGAAAGCATTATCGGTCCAGCCTTTGACTTTTTCAAACCAAAAATCGCCGTATTCCTTCATACCGTCTAAATAATCTTTCATGGCGGGATTGCTTATTTGCTTTTGCTGTGCTGCTACTTCTTTTCTAAAGTCTTGAATACAGCTTAGGGTAAATAAATAAGAACTTCCCGCAGGAATGATGTTTTTGTGGGGCACGTTGTCATCTATTCTTTTGTATGCCTCTCTAAAAGAATTTAAGAATTGTATCTTTTTGGTTTCAAGCCTTAAAACATTTTCTGTCGGGTGTTTGAATACTTCCGCTCTTGCTTTTTCATATGCTAAACTTTTTTGAATACGCGGTATTTCACTTGAATATGGCCAATTTTTTGTTTCTTTAGATAGAAGCATAAATCTTTTTTGATGATAATTGCTTTTTTCCGTCAGATAGGATTTTAGGAAGTTTTTGGCCTGATATTTGCTATCAAATTTTGATAAATAATAGGGCAAGCCTGCTTGTTCAAACATTTGCGCATTTTCAATCATCATAAAGGCAGGAAGCGTACTTTTATCCTTTTCTTCAAAGAATCTGGTCCTGCTTATTTGATGAGTAAATTGGAAATCTAAAAAATTCACTCTGCCATCGGGCGTAATCTTAATGTTACCATTGTTTAAATCACCATGGTATAATCCTGTTTCGTCCATTTCAAACAGAGTGCTGAATAATCCTTTTAAGTGAGTATATTTCAAAGGCGCTTCTTCGGGGTCTGGCGATTCCCCATCAACTTTTGTGCTCAATAAATAATACTTACCATCAGTATTATCATAAGCTCGCGCCACAAATTTCTGTGTATCTTTAATTTCATCTGCAATTAACTTTAAATTTTCCTCTTCTTGTCCAAAATCATCACCGATATTTGATTTTTTTATAACAATATTGGGAAAAATATCAAATACATAAGCATCTGCAAAAAGCCCACTTCCAAGATATTCAGCGTTATCCATTGATTTAGAAAATGTGTCAATCTCTTCCCTTAAGGGTATTTCTTGAGAATTGTATTGCGGATTAAATGATTTATATATAATTGCTCCAAAGGCGGGATGATAATTATTTTTTGGTAAAATCGGGGTTATTCTCATGGGTTTATTCCTTGTTTTAGTGTAAAATCTTTGTATACCTGTGAAAGGTTACTGCTGATATTATTATTGACAAACTGATTTCGCAAAGCGGTTTGTGGCTGTGTTTGTTTATTAACAGCAGAATTTTTATTCTTTTTTGTTTTTGAAATTAAAAATGCAGCAATCCCTATTGCGCCCGCTGCGAGCACTCCTATGAGGGCTATTTTTTTTACTGCCGCGGGCGCTATGATTTTTTTGTTTCACCGCCTGTCGCATTTAAGGCTGCTTCTTCAATAATACCAAATATTTCTTTCTTTAAATCAGGGTTTAATTTTTTCATAAATTCAGGGTTGTGTGAAGCATGAAGTTTAATTGCTTCTTTGACACCATCTTCAAGGTGACCATTTTCAACTTCAATTATTTTCTGATATTTGCTGTCTTTGCCGAAAGCATTTACGATATCACTCAAAGGACTGTCTTTTTCGTCATTTTTTACAACTATGCCGATAAATGGTAAGTCTTCTAATTGTTTTATGATTTCAGAGTATTTTTCGGGATTGTTTTGCAACTCATCCAAAAAAGCTTTGGTGTCATATTTGTATGAGTGCAAATCATAAAATAAATTATCATCAATATCAAGATACATTGAAGGGCTCAACATAATTCTATCGTTAGAGCTGTCTCCTGCAACAATGACTAAATCATTGTCCTTGATGGCTTTTTTAACAGCTTGCTGGGTGTCGTAGAATTTTGAAAGCCCTTGGTCGACGTCTTTTGCACCATACCAGCTCATATTTTCATCAATCTTTGGCTCAATTACGCAATATGGCCTGCCGCCGCATTCGTTGCGATGCTGTTTCTCATAACTATGGGCTTGTTTTACTCCTGTCTCTGTAAGTAGTTCACCTATTTCTTTATCAATAGCTTTTGCCGCATCGGTTCTTTCTTGGCAAAAGTCTGTATCATAAGGTAAAGTATAGAATATCTTGAGGTTGCCATCGTTTCTGAGGCCTACATTCCAATCTGATGTTGGGTTCATGTTATTCTTTAATGGTATAAGTGTTTCATATCTTAATTTGCCATCAGAGAATAGTGACCTGGGGCCATAATCATTTGGGCTGTGTTCACTGTCTGCTTCAACAATTCTTAGGTCATGGGATTTAAATATTTTCTTTAAACCTTCTTTTATTTTGGGGCCATCCCAGCCTGTTAGTTTTTTAATATCTTCTTCTTTTTGAATATTTCTTTTATCCGGGGTGAATGGAAATTTTCCATGTTTGTAAAAATCTTCATCAGATCCTTGTTTAATGTATTCATCACTTCCGTTTTTTGTAATAACAGAATCAGGTAACGGGAGTTCAAAGCCTCTCATTCTAACTAAATAAGATACTGCATTATATTCGCCTAATGTTCTTCCTGTTGTTATGTGGAATTTTAAACCTTCTCTTGTATTATTAAAGAAGTTTTTGAAGTTGGTACAATACTCAACAAAACCAGGGTGTTCAGATGGAGACATATGTTTTAAGCCTGAATGAGATGCCGGGCAATAGGTATTATCAAAGTCGAAGTAAGCGTTTACTTTGCCTTGGCCGAAGGAGGGCTGGGCTGAATGGTTTTGATGTTTTTGAATGTTTTTGTTTTTGGTGTTGTATTTTTTGTAGTTGTTGATTAGGTTTATTGGTTTTATGTCCATTCTCTAAAGCTCCTTATTTCTTCTGCTGTTTTTGCACCATATACGCGAGGGTTTGATTCTTCATAAACCATGCCATGGGCTTTGGGGTTAAAATCATCATTAAACATAGTAAACTGGTCATATCTTGTGCCTTCAAGATTTAAATTCTTTGCTGATTCAAAGGTGAATATTGCACCGCGCAAATCAGCATCTGACATATCTACATTTTCAAATATAGCACCGTCAAAGTTTGTTTGCTTCATTTTGGCGTTTTTAAAGCTGCAATCTCTTGCTATCATTTCAAGGGCGTAAGCTCTTGACATATTTGTGTTTTTAAAATTACCGCCTGTCATATCCATACTTCTTAAATCAGCCCGTTTTAATGAACTATTTTCAAAGCTTACGTCATGCAAAAACATAAATCTCATTTTTGCAAATTCAAGTTCTTTATCCAAATTGCTCAAATTTACTCCATCAGTTAAAAGAAACATCTTTTTTGAGCTTGGATTAAATCCATCTGGAAAATTTGTTGTTTCGTCATACAAAGAGTTCCTTAAGTTAACATAGCTTAAATCTGTATTATAAAAATTGGCTCCACAAACATTGGCTCCACTCATATCTGTTCTTCTGCCAAAATTTGCACCAATAAAATCGGCTTGATTTAGATTTGCATGTTGAAATTTTGTATCTTCTGTTTTAATGCCTCTCATATTTACACCATACAAATTTGCTTTTTCGAAGTTAGTATTTTTTAAGCTTGCACCTTGTAAACATGCTCTATAAAAATTAGCTTTTTCAAAATTATAATTACTCAAGTCTGCATTATCCAATTGCACCTTTTTTGCCTTCGCCCGGTGTCTATCAACAGAGTAAGGGTTTTTAAGATTAGTTGATGCCGATTGAGGTCCAGCATACAAATTGCTGCCATAATCCACATATTTTCTTCTTGAATTAGGATTATTGTACTTTGCTCCCATAAATGCAACTTGATAATTTGCAACGGGAATTTTTGCAAATTCTACATTCTCTCTTTGGTTTAATACTGCAGCATTAGCATTGTTTTTGGCAGCTTGCCTTTGCACTTTTTTAGGGGTACTTAATACCCTAAAACCTACTTTTTCAATCATTTTACTTACTTACCTTTCGTGTTTCTTGCTATAAAACCCGTAAAACAAATAATTTGTTATTTTTATTAAAAAATCTTAACAAAACTTTACAAAAACTACCCGAACACCTTCAAAAATGAATCAATCAGCCTTTTGTAAACTTATAAATTCTCCAGCTGCCTGTGTCTTGATAGCCTTCATAAACAAGAGCGCTATTCAGTTTTTCAAGCGAATAATTCTTTATATAAGACATTACAAGATATAGAAGCGGAGTATTTTTATACGCTTTTTCATCTCTTGTAATATTATTAATGACTTCCATTGGGAAAAAACTTACTGATGTTAAATCAACAACAAAGAGGCTTTCGCCAGGCTCTAGTTTATTTATAACAAAAAGCGTGAGCCACTGATTGAGCGTTTCATTATCTTTTGAGGCAAAAACAGGCCTTAAAATATTCTTTCCATCTTCATATGCTTCTTTTATAGACATGCCTGTTTTAAAAAAATACGAAAAATTATGTTTTGTAATACATTCAGCATTCAAATATGCTTCACTTGATGGGTCATTAAAATCAATATATTTATAATACCAGTCTTTTACGTAATAAAGAAACAGTATTTTGTCGTTTTTTTTTAATCCCATTTCAGATAGCTTTACAACAGGAAGCCTCTGGCCTTCCGCTCTTACCATATTTACGGCAGATGTTACTGAAACTGCTATATAAAAAAGGCTAATTACAACAAACACTGTTCCAATTGATATCTTAAATGCCTTAGATTTAAAAGAGGCAAAGCCGTCTGCTGCCAAAAGAAGAAATATAGGAACAATTTCTATCATATATTTTGTTACAAAGACAATCTTTCCTGCCATTGCAGCGATAAGGACAGTTAAAAGAGTACATAGAAGGGTCAAAAGCAGGTAGCCTTGTATTTTTTTAGGATTGAAAATCCCATTCACAAAACAAGTTAGGCCGATTAATGTTGGAATTATTGCAAATATAAAGTACCCCACATTTACTGCACCATTCTTATAAAAAGCATCAGAGAATGTGTTAAAAATATGTGCCGTATCATTCAATACAGGCGAATAAACGTCTGTAAACAAAAATAGTGTTCTGGAAAAATTAAATGGCGCCCACCACTGGCTAAAATAGCCCGTTTTAAAAAGAATTTTTGCAATCAGGGGTACAAATGGCAAAGCAAGAATAAATACACCTAAAATGCTTAATAAAAGAAAATCTTTTGCTTTCTTTTTTGGTACGGCAAAAACAAAAAGTGCCGCTGTTGAGAAGAAAACAAATACAAAACCTATTGTGTGAGTTAAAATTAAGCACAGAGAAAATATGGAGTAAATTGTAAAATTCTTTTTTGAAGGATTATTAAATATTCTAAATGCATACAACAAGACAAGGCTTGTTATAAAAAATGTTAAGGAGTAAATTCTTATCTCTTGCGAGAAATATATTAAGAATGAGCTTATGGCACAAACGAAAGCTGTTGCAAGTGCCGTATTTATGCCCTCTTTTTTCTTGTATTCAAGGGCTGCAAAATACATAACAACTATTCCTAAAACACCTGGGACAAGGGATGAGAGTCTCAGCATTTTATCCGAATCATCAAAAATAAGCATCCACAGCTTCAAATATAAATAATGCAAAGGGGCATGACAATTTGTCTTTAATGCTGCAAAGAAATCTGCGCCAAGTTTTGCATTAGCAATTTTCCATGTTAAATATTCATCATTCCACATACCTTCAGGCTTATCTATATGCCAGAGCCTGAGAAGAATTGCGACTAATAAAATCAATGCCAGATATAAAAAACTTTTCTTATTCATAAATGAAAGCTTATCAAAACTTTATAGATTTGTCATTTTTGTAAATTAATAGTATTCTTTACATAAAGAATGACAAAAAATAAAGCGGAGTATAGATTTTATGGGTTTTAATAACATTATAGCAATTGTCGGTGATAAATTTGATGCTATAAATTTAATCTCATCAAAACTTGTTTTGTTAAGAGATTTAGATAAAATAATTGATGCCAATCTTGAGAATGCGCCGGCATTTTTAAGCCAGGCAATGCCAAATGTTATTATTCTCCATGCTAAAGGCGACAGTGAGGACAGCCTTAATACAATTAAAAAAATCAAAAAAACTGAACTTTTAGGAAATATTCCAATTCTTCTATATAGCGAGGACTGCACAAAAGAATTTTTAATTGATGCCTTTGACTGTGGTATTTCAGATATTATCAAGGCTCCTGTAGCTGATTGGGAGCTTTTAATAAGGGTTATCTGGTGCATACAGAAAAACGAAACTACATTAAATATAACATCCAGAAACAATTTCCTCATTAACCTTGGAATTATCCAGGACAAGACAGGATTCTATACAGAAGAATATGCTGAGCAATTTTTGAAAAACGAAATTGATTCAGCAGTAAAATACAAAAACAATGCCTGCTTAATGCTAATAGGCCCTGATAAAAAATTCCCACCTTTTAACAGCACAGCACCACTCAATGAAACAATTAAAAAATCAATTAGGCTGAATGACTCTGTTGGAATAAGAAAAGACAATAAATATTATATATTTCTGCCAAAAACAAAATTAAATGGTGCATATGCTGTCTTTGAGAGAATTAACAATAATCTAGGGCTAGATTTAGGTGTAAATGCAAGTGTCGCAGAAATTAAAGCCGAAGGATTTGATGCAATTAAATTAATGCTGGAGAGAACATTTAAGAATACTGAAAATAATACAAATACACTCCTTGTGGCTCATGATGTATTATCCCAAACCGACAGCCTCAGGGAAATCAGCAAAACAAGGGAACATGATCCAGATATAATAGAAAGAAGATTAAGCATCAAGGAAAAAGTTTCCCAAGCTCACAACCTATTTAAAAAGGCAGACAACAAAACAGATTTTGTAAATGATACATTTTTAAACTTAGAATACAAGAGCGAAGAAACAGAACCTGTACAGAAAACCGCAAAGCAAGAACCATTATCAATTATGCCTGCAGCAATAACTAAAGAGGACGAGCCAGTGCTTCAAACAAAGCCTATTCCTGCCTTGCCGGATATTGAAAAGGCCGATTTTAGTGAAGAAGAAGAAAGAAACGCAAGCCTTTTTAGACAAGCGTTTAAGAAAAAGTGCGAACTTGTTACAAAACCTGTGTTTGATAAGTTTAAACTACAGATAGAAAATCAACGTTTGCTGATAAACGTTGATAAAAAGATTGACTTTAACCAATCATATTTTGAGCTTACCAAGGACGACAAAATGTTAAGGCTGACCGTTAATTATCCCGGTTTTTCAAAAGTTAACATTGTTACGGAAATATTTTTTGGCACAGAAAGAAAAGGGTATAATTCATTCAGCCTGAATCTAACAGAATACAGTTTTCATAAGCTTTCCATAACCCTGGAAGGACTTATAAATGAATATAAGAATTATCTTTAATTATTACTTACAAGCATCTTAAATGCCACAAGACCCCTTGCTGAAATCTGCTTAAAGCTTTGCTTTTGCTCTCTTGAAATTTCAAAAATTCTTATAATTCTTTGAATTTCTGATACTTTTTCATTGTCGTTGAGCAAATAAGCATTTTTTTCAGGCTCAGTTACAATGTTAAACAGCGTATTTAATTCTCGTTCATTCATAAGTAAACTCTCATTTTAAAAAATGTCATAATCCATGTATATTAATAAAGTATTTTTTTCAACAAATATTGCGTTAATTTAACAAAATTGTTATATAACTTAACATTTTAAAGTAGCAAAATATCAAGACAACACTAATACAAGATGTCTTCTTTTTAGCAAATGTTCACAGAGGCAAAATTATTCAAAAGCCCCGCAAGGATAAAAGGTTTAAAATTACTGTTTCAGAGTTTCGCAGTTTTTTACAATATCATGCCAGGTTATATTATTTGATTGCAAGATAAAATTACAAAATTCGCGCACTGCACCTCTACCTCCGCCATAGTTTGAGATGAAGGATGCAGCTTTTTTGATTTCATCAATAGCATCATTCGGCGCACAAGAAAGCCCTACTTTTTCTATGACACAAAGATCGGGAAAATCATCTCCCATATAAGCAATCTCATTATAGCTTATATCAAACTCTCTGCACAGTTCATCAAGCGCTGTAAGTTTATTTTTCTGCCCCTTAAAAAGTCTTGTAATTCCAAGAACTTCTGCCCTGTGAACAACAGTGCCATTATCTCTTGCTGTTATTATTGCAGTTTTAAAGCCAGCTCTGTTTAGCATTACAACACCCTGGCCATCTTTTGCATTATAGGTCTTAATTTCTCTGCCATCCTCTAAAAAAGTAAGAGAGCCGTCAGTCATTACGCCATCTACATCAAAGGCGACTAGTTTTATCTTTTTGGCTTTTAATTTTAAATTTATATCATCCATAAAATTTGCCATTTTATGCCACTCCCGCTTTTAGAAGATCATGGATATGAAGCACGCCGATTAATCTATCATTCTCAGCTACTGCAAGCGATGTAATTGAATACTTTTCCATTATAGAAAGGGCTTTTGCAGCTAAATCATCCGCATTTGCACGTTTCGGATTCAATACCATTACATCCTTAACCTTTAGTTTTTCTATATTTCCATGTTTTAAAATAATTCTTCTAATGTCACCATCCGTAATTACACCTTTCAAGGTTTTATCAGGATTAACTATAAAGGCACAGCCTAATTTCTTATCAGAAATCAACTTAATTGCATCGATAAAATAGGAATTTTCATCCAAAATTGGAAGCATATCTCCTGAAAGCATTAAATCGGAAACCTTATATAGAATTCCTTTGCCAAGCGTGCCAGAAGGATGAAAAACAAGAAAATCTTCGTATGAAAAGCCACGTTTCTTTAAAAGGCATACTGCAAGCGCATCACCAAGTGCGAGGGTAACTGTAGTGCTTGCAGTGGGTGCCTTATTTAAAGGGCATGCCTCCCTTTCAACCGAAATATCCAACACAACATCACTCCTTTTTGCAAGAGTAGACTCAATTTTACCTGTAATTCCGATTAAAGGCACACCAAATCTCTTTACAAGCGGCAAAAGGTTTAACAATTCAGCAGTTTCACCGCTGTTTGAAATACCTATAACAACATCATCTCTTGTTATAATTCCAGAATCTCCATGGGTGGATTCTGCGGGGTGCAAAAACACGGCAGGCGTACCTGTTGAGCACAATGTAGAGGCTATTTTTCTTCCAATAAGGCCTGATTTTCCCATACCTGTTACAACAACCTTACCTTTTGACTGATAAAGGGTATCTATAGCATCTATAAATGATTTTGAAAGCCTATCTTTCAACCTCAGGATAGAGTTTGCTTCGATATCAAAGACATTCTTAGCACTTTTAATTAATTCATCTTCCTTTATCATAACAGCCTGCATAATGCAAACCCCCCATAGTTTTTACACAGTTTCCATAAAATTATACATCAAACAGCTTAAATTTAATAAAAAGTTAATAAAGTTTAAAAATTGAAGGCCGAAATTTTTAAATAAAAGATAGAATTTTATGGAAAAAATTAAGATAAAATTTAATACAATAGATTCAGAAACAAAATTCAATGTAATAAAGGATGAACTTAAAAAGAAAGTAAATCCTGAATTTGAGCTTGATTTAAGAAGCATGAATCTGATTGATGCAAGTAAGACAGCGCTTCTGGCATCTGTCGAAATTATGCGCAAAAACACAAAGTCAAAAATTAGCTGTCTGGTTAAAGATAAACAGGTGTTAAATATTATTACACCAAGAAAATTGAAAAATATGACAATTAGTGTTAACCTAAATGAAAAAACTACAAAAGAAAGAAAATACAGAAATATTTATCTAAAAAAGACAGGAAGCGGCACATAAAATGACAAATATTATTCAGGCAATTAAAGAAAATAAAATTTATGGTATCATCAGGGAAGATGATACAAAAAAGGCAATAGAGATAGCCAATGCCTATATAAAGGGCGGAATAAGGGTTATAGAAATAAACTCAGGGATTGAAGCTATAAGAGAGGTTTCTAAAAATCCTGATGTTTATGTGGCACAAGGTGGTGTAATTACTTCACTACAGGCACTGGAAGGGATTGAAGCAGGTGCAAAACTCCTTGTTTCACCAATTTTACAGATGAATTTAGTTAAACTGTCTTCTGGACATAAAATTCCCCTTATGCTTACAGCAACCACTCCGAATGAAGCTTATACTGCTTGGAAAGCAAGAGTTCCAATTATAAAAATATACCCTATTAAAGACCTTGGCGGACCTACTTATGTTGAAGAATTATTAAGGCCAATGAAATTTTTAAATGTTATGCCAACAGGCTCTATTAAGATTCCTGATATAAAAGAATACCTTAAAAAAGGTGCAGTTGCAGTGGGTCTTGGCAGAGAGCTTTATAATGGCAAAAGCATTCCTGAAATTGTTCAAAGCGTTCAGGAAGCTGTGAACCAAGCAAGAAATGCATCAGCATAATGCAGATGCATAAATAATCTGGCAAAATCCTTGCTTATTTTTTAAGAAATATTTTTTAGCTTATTATTGCTTGTATAAATGCTTATAGATAGTATTAGAAACTTGAGCCATTAAAGCTGCATTTTGAGCATCCGACATTTGCGATTCTGTAACAAAAATCGCTATATAATAAACAGAGCCATCAGGCAAAAATACAAACCCGGCATCATTATCTGTAATTCTGACACCATCCGGCTTCCTTGATGACATGCCTGTTTTGTGCCCCACAACTAAATCTTCTGGAAGGCCTGCTTTAATTTTATTGTCGCCTGTTGCAGATTCTAGCATGAGTTTGTCTAAAATTTTTAAAGATTTTTCAGACACAAGGGCTTTTTCCCGTACTGCTTTTATAAGTCTTAGGACATCCATAGGATTGGCCTTGTTTAAATACTGTATTTGAACATCAGCTTCCATTGTTTTTTCATCAACAGAAATTTCAATATCTTTAAAACCCATACTATGAAGATACTTTTACAACATAGAAATCCCGCTGATATATGAAAGCAAAATATCACATGCGTTATTGTCGCTATTTGAAACAAGATATTTAAGTAAATCATTAACAGATATTTCAAAAGGTGGTTTGTGAACTTTTAACATTGAGCTGTATGTATTTTTATCAACCATTTTATTTGTTACAAGAATCTTGTAATCTAATGACAAACCTTCTTTTTCAGCTTTGTCTAAGACTCTAAGTGCAATAAGATATTTAAAACACTCATCAATGGCGCTTTGTCATTGTTAAACTCCCACTCATATTGTTTTGATATAACAGCGGCACAAACCTTACATTTTTTACCGACTACGGCTTTTTGGATTTTGAATGTAAGCGAATTTATGAAATATAAAACACCAAAAGTAGCCACCAATAAGAATAAGGCAGCCACGGTTCGCATCTTCATATGCTTTATGCCTTATAAATCAGATTATAGGCATTAAATATAGCCTTGACGTTTGCAACAGCAGTATTTTTGTGAATTGCACGCCCAATTACCTTTGAGCCGTCATTACCTTCTATATGGATTACACTCATTGCAATGGCGCCAGAACCCAACAGTTCTTCATCCATTGCCATTTGCTTATAATACAAAAATTTGCGCTCAAAGCCAGCCTGCTTCAGGGCATCCATACAGGCATCCACAGGGCCGTTGCCGCTTCCTGTCATTTCAAACTTTTTATCTTTGTAGTTAAATTCAACCATGAATTTATTATCAGCAATATGATCGAAATTTACAAGCTTAAACGGCCCTTCTACATTGCAAATTTCCCTAAAATAAATATCAATAATATTTCTTGTTGGAAGCTCACCCACCTTTTCTGCAGCCTCTTTTACAAACGGGGTAAGCCTTATAGCCTCCTGAATTGTAATAGGATAGCCTGCTTTTGTGATTATTTCAAACACTGCAGTTTTACCAGACTGACTGGTGAGACCGATTTTTTCATCATCTTTTCTACCAATTAAAGATGGGTGAATAGGTCTATAAGCACCCTTTTCCATATCCTTTGTCTTAAGTGCACCATCCTGATGAATTCCGCTTCTGTGTGCAAGTGCATCGGGGCCTATCAGGGGGGCTTTTTCATAAATTTCAACCTTTGACATCTGAGCTACAATCAAAGCTGTTTCATAGATTTTAGATAAATCCACAGGAACATCAACACCCGAATTATGAAGAGCTACAGCAACTTCATAGAAATTCGTATTACCAGAACGTTCACCAAGGCCATTCAGAGCGCATTCAAGCTGAACTGCACCTGCAAAATAGCTTTCAACCGTTGCGGCAGTTGCCATTCCTAAATCATTATGGTTATGTGCTGATATAGTCACATGTTTTGGAAGAGCATTATAAACTTTTTCTATCATATCAACAAAGGTTTTAATCCTTGTCCTCTCGACCGTATTTGGCAGATTTATTGTTGTAGCACCTGCTTTTACGACTTCCTGGAGTGTATCAATTACAAAATCAAGATTTTCGCCGCAGTCTCCAAAGTGCTCAACTGAAAACTCAACTTCACCATTCTTATTTGCCCTTTTAATCTTATCAGAAGCAAAAGAAACCGCCCCTATTGCTGTTTTTCTAACTTCCATAGGGTCTTTATTTAAAACATATTTCATATGAAATGGACTCAAGGTTAAAAACACATGTACTCTTGGTTTTTTAGCATGTCCTATTGAGTTAACAACGCTCAAAATATCAGCTTCCGTGCATCTTGCCAGAGCAGACACAACAAGATTTTCAGGGGCAATAGATGCCAAATATTTACATGCCTCAAAATCCATCTCAGATGAGTGTGGAAAACCAACCTCGACTGCCTGTACATTTAATTCAAGCAGTTTATTGAAAATAATCTCTTTTTCTGAAAGCTGCCATGGCTTTTTTAGAGACTGATTGCCATCCCTAAGTGTTATATCGTAGAAAAAAGGCTGTTTTAAAATACTCATAAAGGCTATTCCCAAAATACAATAATATGCTATAATGATTTTATCATAAATATTTTTTGTAATTAAATACTACAATTATAATATTAATTTTTGTTAATAAATCTTAAAAAATACGCAATTTTTTTTCTTTACATGCGTTAAGGGACTTGTGGAAATTTATTCTAATAAACTATGCTAAAAATTAACAACAATATACATAACAGCCCCACATTCAAGGGGCTTACATTAGGCCCCAAAAGCCAAAAGGTGCTAAACAAAATAGGAAGTTTGCAGTCACCTGGCCAAAGACTAATATTTGGAGCTGCGGCACTTGCTATTCAACCTGTAATAGATAAGCACAACCCCTGGGTAGATAAAGACACAAGAGAGGCGTCTGCCGACAGAAGCAAGGCAAAGGCTATAGTTTGCACTGCAACTGGCGTAATTATAAGAGAAGCCTGTATTTTGGGCACAAATGCAATACTGCATGGCAAAAATTTAGCATCAAAACTGCCTGAATTTGTCACAAAAGACAAGGCGCATTCTGCAGGTGTAATCGGCACCCTAATGGGGCTTGGAGTAATGGTATTTACAAACTTTTTGATTGATGCACCCCTGACAAATAAACTCACCAACTTTATTACAAGCAAAAGACGACAAAAACAAAGTCCTGAACTGCAGCAAGATAAACAAATCAAAACCCCGCCGCCAAACATACAGGAGAGAAAAGGCTTGCAAAAAACCGATAAGCCTACCAAGGTAAGGGTTTTAGAACCATTAGCGCAAAACAATAAAACAAAGACTGCTTCCAATCTGTCGCAGGTAAATGCGGAGGTGATTAGACAATGGGTATCTTAAATAAAATGCAGCAGGGATTTACCGGCTGGTTTAACAAAGATAATAACGCAAATTTTCTGTTTGTAACCGCTGCCCTTGGCTGGGCACTGGCATCTTTAGCGCAAACTGTAGGTCTTGCGCGAAATAAGGAATTATCTAAAAAGGATAAAAAATTTTTAATACCGCAGGAAATGGCAGATGGCGCAGTAAATATTGGTATGTATGCCCTTGTTACTACAAATTTGATGAAAGGGGCAGAAAAGCTAGCCAAACCTGGACGGGATGGAAAAACATTGATTAGCCTAAAAAATGAGGCTGGCGACATTTTAAGCTATGCGCAAAATCAAAAGTTATACGCAAAAATGGGAAGAAATTTAAAAACTGGTGCCGCAATACTTGGCGGCGTTATTTCAACCTGTATTTTGACCCCGGTTATAAGAAATGCATTCGGCGCATACATAAAGAAAAAAGCAGACAAGAAAGAAGTTGATAAACCTGCTGCAATTAACAATATGCAAAGCGGCCCATTGGGTGGTGAAGGTGACATTTATCCGTCAAGAACGCAGCCATACTTTGCAAAGACATACATTTATCCACAAAATAATTCAAATCCACATACGGTTTTATCTGCAAAACCATTTCCGAATAATTACAGGAATGCAGGAATGAGGCTATAGTACAAAGTAATTGCGTATAATTTTACACTTGCCTATTAGAATATTTTCTTTTTATTTCAGCCTTTTATACATTAAAACACCATTGCACTTAAGTTTTATGTAAAGTGAAATTTATCTCACTCTTTTTATGCATAAAAGCCTCTATTATAAGAAAAAAAGAAATTGGTATTTTTGAGTAAAGCTGTGTGCGATTGCCTAAAACAATACCTGCAGTTTTTAGCAGTTATGACAAGAAATAATAATATTAAAATCATTCCAATTGCAAAAAGATAAAAAATTGAGATGAAATATTTGTCAAAAAAGCTACCCCATTATATTTAACAGTATACTTTACAAAAATTAGAGCCAATACAGAAGAACTAATACGGATTCTTAAGCTATTTTGACATCAACCGTAAGATTATAAAATTGCCACGCAAAATTTTATAAAATACAACCAATTCCAAAGGCCTTATGGGTTTTATTAAAATACAATAATGTATTCGCTTTTTTATGATGTGTGGTTTAAAAAATTAAAGCACTACATCTGCAGGCGTTCTTTAACCATTCTTATGAGTTCGTAATATCTTTTACTTAACTCGCCCTGGGTGATTTTTAATTCATTTGCAATGCTTGCCTGTTTTTTAAGACGGACATGTCTTGCGTAAAAAATTTGAAAATAACCCTTCTCTGGATTGCGTGAATGGGCTTCATACACAATAGACATGATGCGGTTTATAACCGTTTCTTTTATGGTTGCATCTTGATATTCAGTCTTAGGATCATCAATATCAGCAAAAACATCGCGCCCCAATTCTCTAATATTCTGATTATCAATCTTAAGAGATACAATTTTATCTTCTTTTAGCGGGTAAATGCGGCGGTTTTCTTTATTAATCTTATTTGCAAGTTCTAAATCTGCCGGTTTTATGTTTGTTTCTTTTACAATTTTTTCTTTAATATCCGGATCTTCAAGTATATCAATATGTATCTTAGACTTATCAGGCCTTGCTTTTGGGGTATCATCCCTTCCATATTGCCTTAAAACACTTGAAAGAGAAGTATCTACAACCTTTTCTAAATAGCTTTTTAGGTTATCAATATTTGTAACAGAATCAAGCAAAAGATATGATTTTTTATATACATCCGAACAGAATGCCTCAAGCAAATCAGCATTACCATAATATCTATCATTAGCTTTAATTGTTTCTTCTATAAGCTTTCTGTGGTTCTTAGCTAAGTCCAAAACCAAAACTCCAACCAAATTTATTTATAATAATATTAAAGCACAAAATCCCATGAATTAACAAATCATTAAAGTATGTGAATTTTGTAAAGTTTTCATTTTAAGTTGTAAGTTGGATTTTTTGACTGTATAATTATTAGTGACGAGAGTTAAATTGGAATTTAATGAGAAATTTTTATAAAACCGCACTAACCCTATTATTGAGCTGCGCCTTTGTTTTAAATGAGGGCGAAGCTTCTGCCTTTCAGTTTAAAAATCCGTTTAAAAAAAACAAGGTAAAAACAGAAACGCCTCTAAATACAGAAAATAAGGCAGAAGAAGAAATTAAAGAAGAAGCTGCAGTGTATATGCATGATTCTTCTGATGAGGAAGATGAATCAAATGCGGTTCATATCAAGGAAGTTGAGATTTTTGGAAACAACCTTATTGAAACCAGTTTTATTAAAGGACAAATAAGCTCAAAAGATGGCTATCCCTTTGTCAGAAGCAATGTTGCTGGTGATTTAAGCAAGCTATATAAAACAGGATATTTTACACAAAAAATAAGGGCTTTGCCAATTAAGCTTGATGATGGGAATGTCAAGCTCAGAATTATAGTGGATGAAACCCCGCCAGTAGAAGGATTCTTCATTGTTGGCAATAATTCCTTAAGCACGTTTGAAATTATGAATATCCTCAAGGACCTTGAAGGAAAGCCACAGAATATTCTTGCGCTAAACGCTGCCATTGAAAATATACAAGAGCTGTATGCTAGCAGGGGATATATTTTAGCAAAAGTTACAGGCTTAACCGACGATCCTGATAATTTTATTACAATCAGGATAAATGAAGGAATAATAGGCGATATCAAGGTTGAGGGAAACCACAAAACTAAAGATTTTATTGTCAAAAGAAATATTTTACAAACCCCAGGGGAAGTTTATAATGAAAACCTCATGAGAGCTGATATTATGCGCCTTATGGGCACACAAGCCTTTAAGGATGTGCAGAGAGATATAAAATTAAATGAAGAAACCGGTCTTTACGATGTAATTGTAAATCTTGACGAGCAGAGGACTGGTAGGATTTCACTTGGTGTCGGCGTAGATTCCGGTTCAGGTTTTTTTGGCTCTGTAGGCTTCGGAGAGAATAACTTTAGGGGTCTGGGGCAAAAATTAAATCTAAATGTCATGGCTGGAACTGGCGTTCTGATGCATGATTCCAGCGTTGTAAGACGTGCAAACCTGCAAGCTGAATTATCATTTTTAGAGCCACATTTTAAATCTGAAAACCAGTCATTAGGTTTCAGAGCATTTGCTAGAAATTTCGGCAGCTATCAAGTGCCACTTGCAATTGAAGAAAGATATGGCGGTGATATCACTATATCAAGAGCATTTGAGAAGTCTAAAAACCTGTCAACAAGCTTTAGTCTTGGAATTGAAAATATTCACCTTAAAGAAGGTGACAGAACAAAGATTGAAAATATGTTTAACACCAGCGGAATTTCCTTTGCTGAGCGTGAAAAACAACTAGAAGGCGGGTTTTACTTTAGAGCTATCCCTTCTTTAATATATGATACAAGGGATAATGTTATAAATACAAGGCATGGCGTACTGGCAAAAATCAGTCTAGAAGAGGCTTTAAGTTTCTCCGATGCTGACAGCTACGGAAAACTAAACGGTGTTTTGAAAAAATTCGTACCCGTGGGAAGAAAATCTTCTTTAGTATTAACAGCAAGAGGTGGCGGCAAAATCAACGGCGATTTGCCTGAATTTGCGGCTTATACACTTGGCGGACCATATTCGTTAAGGGGATTCAATCTAGCTGATGTCGGCTCAGGGAAAGGGTTTATGTCAGGCAGCGCAGAACTTAGAATTCCAATTCCGTTTATGGACAGAATCACAACAAATTCGTTTCTTAATAACATAAGAATAGCCGGATTTGTCGATGCTGGAAAGGTTTTTGGGACAACACTTACAGACAGATTATATGACAGGCCCGGATATGCAGTATCCGCGGGCATTGGCGCCAGAATCTTTATTCCTGGCCTAGGTTCTATAAATCTTGATTACGGTATTCCGCTCACAAATACAAAGGGCACAAGGAGCGGCGGATTCTTTACATTTGGTATGGGCGATATGTTATAAGGCTAAAATCCAGGTATAGCAAGGATTTATGTAATTTTTGAACACGGTTTTAAAAAAGTCTTTAAGCATAAAAGCTTTGTCTGCAGGGATTTCAAGGTAATTTAACACCAAAATGCACTATATAAGCGCTTTTAGGACTTTAAGTTATACCATAAATCAATAATTTGAATATTTTTAGAATACACGTGCAAAAACAAAATTACATCAAACAGTTTGCATTGCATTTTAACATTAGCGACATGGCTAAAATACAATGTATAAGCAGGTTTAGGGATGACTAGACAGCTAAAACCACTGCAGGAAGAGATTTGACAAGTTTTCAAAAGGTTAAAAATAGATACTGCAAGCATCCTACGAATAGGAAAACCAAAAAACACAGTAAAACTAGGGATTTTTGGATATCTATCTATACAAATCCAAATCTTGCAAATTTTTAAAGACAGACAATGCTACATATCACAAGCTTTTCAACGATTATACACGTTTATTTGCTTTACAGATAAAGGCTTTTAGGCTTATTAGCGATAAAAACTTCATTTGATTCAATGACAATAAGGTTTATAGGCATATGCATCCTGTAAATATATCATTATTTCAGCGTTTCAACGTAACAATTGCATCAAAATGCCTGTATTGCAATTATTTCAAGCACACTACATATAGGGCGTGGGTTTTAAAGCAAATAATTTACTATTAACTAAAAGCCATTACCAGCATCAATAAAGGCTTTGCAGAATTTTTCACCTTGATTCACGTTAAAGATGCAAACATATTAAGGATTTTATCAAATTCAAAATTCACAACCCAATAGGAAAGAAGCATCACAGGTTATTGCACGCTTAAAACACAGTAATAACAAGGAAAAATAGAATTATGAATTGTATAATCCTATAATTATTAAGTTTTGTAAACAAAATAAGCAATAAAATAGCATTTTTTTATTTCAGGATATTTAATGTATGTATGCAGATAAACTTTAACAATAATAAAAATACACATCAGTATATAGCAGCAAAAAATTCTGGTATAGAGAATTCAAAAACGACCAATCAGACATTTACAGGAAAAAACCCCGATATAAGGCTTGCTTCAGATATTATGAGGGCCGCAAAACTTGATGTGCCAATGTTTTCGCCAAATTATGCACATTATTTTTATAAATGCACAAAGCCTGAGTCCAAATTTCAAAAACAGGCAAACAAGCTCTGTGATATGCTAAGAGATAGAGTAAATTTTGGTGTCAGGCTTTTAACAACAAATAGCCCGAAAGAAAATCTTGATTCAGCCAAATTTTACAGCCTTGGCCACTGTTATGAAAAAGCAATGGCTGTTATGGCTGAATTATTCTCAAAAGGTTATGACAAAACTTCAATGACAGGTGTTTTGTATAAAATTAACTATACCAATAAAAAAACGGGTAAACCTGTTTGCAAAAGAAGTATGCAAATTGACCACGTTTTTGTGACAAGTAGTATGAACAACAAAAATTTAGAGGGAATGAAAAAACGTATAGTTATTGACCCGTGGCTTGATTTCACTGGAACCGTTCCAGAGGCAATGGCAAAATATAAGGATTTTTACAAAAATATATTGGATGCTTTTGATAAAACAACGGATAAACATCTTAGAATGATGGGCAAAAAGCCAGACAAATACAATGTCGAAAAGAAGCTGGAATTTAGCAATGCTATACTTAAACCAAGCGAAATTTTGGAAATTCAAAATTATTTAAAATAGTGTCCAAATTAAGTATTGACAAGGCTTAAGGCATTAGCTGCTGACGTTTAAATATCTTTAAAAAATATTTATACCGTGAGCCTGGTAGTTTTAGCGCAACAAAGAAGGGTTTTGAAAGGTTGTGGCGAATTACACAACAAGAGACATAAAACGGACTGGATATTGAGATACAGTGTAAATAAATAGAAAAAGTAGAAATAAGATTTCAGGGTGGCAAAATACATAGAAAGCAGGAAATTGTCCGCATTCGGACAAGAAAATAATAGCAAAGCCTATGCTTAAAGAAAGCCGCATAGAATAAAGATTGAAACAAGATGGACCAAGTTTGAGATAGAAATAGGGGACTAAAAATGCAAGGTAGCCCACCAAATAGAAGTTAAAAAAGCTTTGTGGGGACCCTTTTACACATAAATTAAAAATTGCGACAAAAGGAGGCCCTAATAGTACAATTCTTCTGTTCACAAGGGGCTCACTATTTTGCTATCCAATCCCTGTGTGAATTCTGTATACTAACTCGGGAAACAAAACAAGAAAGATTTTTCAAAAAGAATGGGAAATAAATCATTACCCTGGGCAGTATTTTAAATTTGCACCCAGGGTAAGTATTAATTTATCTTAAAGCATTGGGCTTTTATAGTACATTAAAATTATTCTTCAAGATTCAAATTGGTTTGCGAAACATTACCAGCACTGTTTTCTGCAGCATTCGCATCCGTCTGAGGAAGGGATTTTTTCACTGCATCTTCATCTGGCTCTACTATTTTATTTACAGAAACAACAGTGTCATTTTCTGAAAGGTTTTGAACTTTTACGCCAGTTGCAGGGCGTCCCTGCCTTGAAATAGATGCGGCGCTAACTCTTGTCACTACACCATTTGCACTCACTACCATTATTTCATCTTTATCTTCAACAATTGTAAGAGCAACAAGCCTTGAAGCAGAAGATTTGAACTTAGTTGCAATGAGGCCCAATCCACCCCTATTTTGAGCTCTAAATTCTGATAATTTAGAGCGCTTTCCAAAACCGTCGCTTGTCATAACAAGTAAATCAGCATCATAATCCCTTGGTACAACATCACATCCTACTATAGTATCTGCTGTCCTTAGCTTCATTGAGTTTACACCACGTGCAGACCGCCCTAATGGTCTTAGATCAGAGATGGCAAACCTTATTGCCATACCGCAGCTGGTTCCGATTATAATTTCATCGTTATCCTGGGCGAGTTTCACCCAATTTAATGTGTCATTTTCCTCTAAACCTATTGCAATAATACCGTTTCTTCTAATGTTTGCAAAATTATCAAGGCTGATGCGTTTGATATAGCCAGATTTTGTAAGCATTATAAGGTTAGTTTTAGGATCAAAATTACTTACGGGAACAACTGCTGTAATTGTTTCATTTTGTTCAATAGGAAGAACGTTAATAATAGGTAATCCCTTTGATTGTCTTGATCCTTCTGGGAAATCATAAACATTAAGACTGTAGACAACACCTTTTGAAGAGAAGAAAAGCACCTTATCATGCATCATTGCAGTGAAGAAGTGATCAACATCATCATCCTCTTTTGTTTTCATGCCACCTTTGCCCCTTGTGGCACGGTTTTGCCTTTCAAAAGTATCAAGCGAAATTCTCTTGATATACCCTTGGCGCGTGATAAAGACAGCCATAGCGGTATTCGGGGTCAAATCTTCGATGTTTAATTCGCCCTGCTCTGGCAAAATTTGGGTTTTTCTATCGTCGCCGTATTTTTCTTTATCCTCTAATAGCTCTTCTTTAATCAAGTTCAGGATTCTTTGCCTATCTGCAAGAATAGCTTCATATTCAGCGATTTTCTTCATCAATTCATCATATTCTGCCCTTATTTTATCCTGCTCAAGGCCTGTTAATCTTCTTAACTGCATTTCAAGGATTGCATTTGCCTGATCAACATCAAGCCCGAAGCGGTTAATCAAGCCCTCTCTTGCTTCTTCAGTGTTTTTAGATTTTTTGATAAGCTCAATAACTTCATCAAGGGCATTCAGGGCAATCATCAAGCCCTCTAAAATATGAGCTCTTGCCTTTGCTTTCTTTAAGAAATATAAAGTTCTTCTTGTAATAACCTCAACCCTATGTTCAACAAATTCACTCAAAACCTCGTAAAGATTCAAAAGCCTTGGCTGTTGACCTACAAGGGCAACCATGTTTACACCAAAGGAGGTCATAAGAGCGGTTTGTTTATAAAGATTATTGCGAACAACATCAGGCTTTGCATCGCGTTTTAATTCAATAACAATGCGCATACCATCTCTGTCGGATTCATCACGCAAATCAGAAATACCTGTAACTTTACCATCTTTCACGAGTTCTGCGATTTTTTCAATCAAAGCAGCCTTATTTACCTGATATGGAATTTCGGTCACAATTATTGCAGTTCTTGACTGCCTACCCCCACCCCCTTGAATTTCTTCAATAGTAGAAACGGCAGACATTTTTATTGAGCCACGGCCTGTTTCATAAGCTTTTTTAATTTCTGAAGTGCCAATAATTGTTGCAGCAGTAGGGAAGTCAGGCCCTTTGACATACTGCATTAAACCATCTACTGTGATGTCTGGATTATCAATTAAGGCTATGGTACCATCAACAATTTCACACAAATTATGTGGGGGAATATTTGTTGCCATGCCAACAGCAATACCTGATACGCCGTTTAATAAAAGCATTGGGAGGCGCACAGGAAGCACGGCAGGCTCTACAAGCGAGCCGTCAAAGTTTGGTGTAAATTCCACAGTTTCACAATCAATATCAGCAAGCATAGATGTCGTGATTTTGTGCATCCTTGCCTCTGTATACCTCATTGCAGCAGCAGAATCGCCATCAACAGAGCCAAAGTTTCCATGGCCGTCAACCGTCAGATAACGTGTAGAAAAATCTTGCGCCATACGAACAAGGGCTTCATACACTGCTGTATCACCGTGGGGATGATATTTACCGAGAACTTCACCGACAATTCTTGCACATTTTTTAAATGGCTTATCTGGCGCCATTCCAAGCTCGTTCATGGCAAACAGAATGCGCCTGTGAACAGGCTTTAGGCCATCTCTAACATCCGGTAGTGCACGTCCGACGATAACGCTCATTGCATAATCAATGTATGAGCGTTTCATTTCATCTCTTATATTTATGGGTACAATTTTTCCATGATCAAATAAATTTGTCTGACTCAAAATTCTAAACTCCTTCGCAGCCCGGCACAGTATGGTGTATGACCGGTTATTAATATTTTACAACAAACAAAAAGGCATGACAAAAAGGTGTTATTAATTTAATTAAAAATTGTAATAAAAACTTGTGATTTCGAATAAATAGCATAAAACATGCCGATGCACTGATTAAATATTAATTGCCTGTGTCTCATTTTACACTTTTTATGGAAAAACATTGTTTTTCAAAAAAAGTTTTTGCCAAAATTTTAAAATTACACAAAATTGTTAATTAAATAAAAAATGGTAATTATATACAATTTTGCACAAGAATATTACCTTTATTTTTCTTGTAATGAAAGTCCCTATGCATAGAAAAGGGCCTTCTAAATAAATTTCCAGATAATGTAAAGCTTATCCCATATACATAGGGACTGAAATAAAAAGAAAACATTTAATAAACAAGTGCATAAATTGTATATAACAGGCTTGCCCTTTATGTGGTTGATAAAAACGGAAACTATGAAAGATTTTCCAACAGGCTGGAGGCCACAAATGCCCTTGAAATTAACAAAAACACTATCGGCAGATACATTGATACCCAAAAAACGTCAGACGGATATGCTTACATTAGCGCTTTAAATGTTGAAAAACGTCTTAAGGACGGGGGTATATTTATCGATGAAGAGAAAATTAAAGCATTGGCGGAATTGTTTTAGTTAAAAAACAAATATATAAGAAATAAAAGCATGGGACGGCAAGCTTTCCAAGCTGTCAATACCTTTAATAAAAGCCTAAACGGTTCTTATTTTTGCAATAAGGGTTGTTTTTTAATAAAAAATAATTAAAAAAATAAAAATTAACTTAAATTATTCATATAAACCTCTCTTCTATTCACAAAGACTAATCCGAAAGCCTAAAAAGTGTAACCGGTTTGCCAATGAAAAAGAATATCTTTTATCCTATACTGCCCTACGGCATAAGTATTTCAACATAAAAATTCCAATATTTCTTTAAAGTCCATATAGAGCAAGAGCTTCTGACCTTAGGGCAAATTTTAACATTTATCATTCAATAAGCAATTAATATACTGCAAACGATTAACGATTGTCTATACAAAATGTCGCATAATGATAAAAATCAATTGCATAAAGACATACAACCATGGATTTAGCCAATAACTATTTAAAAATAAATGCTGACAGAACAAGGAACATGTTAATTTTCTGTTCTATCTTTTTAATAATTCTTTTTGAATAAAAGAAGAGTTAAAATAAGTTTATTTTTCTGAATTTGGCAGAAAAACTTGATATACATATATATACTCGCTAAAAATATTTCGGAGCAAAGAAGTGTTTTTAAGAATTTCTCCCAATAGAAAACAGAAAACAGGAATTTTCCCAAGATTTTTTATACATCAGGAGGATAAAATTATTGCAGGAGAAATAAATCTGCTTCAAAAAGGCCTTTTTAAGGTGTACCAGAGAATTGCTGTAAGCAATTTATAGATAAATCTAGTGAAAATGACCAGCTATACGAATTTTTGAAACAGCATAATAAATTTATAAATTGGCAGGCGGTTGCCATCTTTTATAGTGCCTTATACCTGGCCAAGGCTTATCTTTATAAAAACAATGTTACGTTTAATACTATTAATTCCTATGATAATATAAAAGCAACAAATATTGGTTAGGCTTGTAATTTTAACTCGGTTTATATACAATCTTTGTATGAAAGAGAGAGAGAAAATTAAGGCTGCTGTTGTTTTTGGAACAAGGCCCGAAGCAATTAAAATGGCGCCTTTAGTATTGGAATTAAAAAACAGAGCCGAGATTGAGCCCATTACCATTGTAACTGCGCAGCACAGGCAGATGCTTGATCAGGTTTTAGAGCTTTTTAATATTACGCCCGATTTTGACCTGAATTTAATGAAGCCAAATCAGAATTTATGGTCTTTAACATCTGAAATTTTGCTTGAAACTAAGAAAATATTTGATGAGATAAGACCAGATATAGTACTTGTTCATGGAGACACTACAACGGCATTTGGTGCTGCTTTGAGCGCTTTTTATGGAAGAATTCCCGTAGGACATGTGGAGGCAGGACTGCGCACATTTAATAAAGATTATCCATTCCCCGAAGAAATTAACCGGGTTTTAGCGGATGCGGTTTCTGATTTGCATTTTGCACCGACAGATGGGGCGGTTGAAAACCTACTTAAATCTGGAATAAAGAACGATGGCGGCATCTATAAAACTGGAAACACTGTAATAGATGCACTTTTACATACAATAAAAAAAGATGTTGACCTGTCATACATTGCCTTAGAGCCAAATTTAAAAACCATACTTTTAACATCACACAGACGTGAAAATTTTGGCAAACCGCTTGAAAATATTTGTGATGCCATTATTGAATTAATCAATAACAATAAGGATATCCAGGTAGTATATCCTGTACATTTAAATCCAAATGTACAAAAGACAGTTCACAATAAGCTCGATAAGATTAAAAGGGTGAAATTAATCAACCCGCTTGATTATGCTCCGTTTACACATTTAATGAAAAGAGCGCATATAATTTTGACAGATTCAGGCGGAGTACAGGAAGAGGCACCGTCTTTAGGGGTGCCAGTGCTTGTTTTAAGGGATGAAACCGAAAGGCCTGAGGCTCTAGAATATGGCTGCGTGAAGCTTGCAGGCACAGACAAGGGTAAAATTGTATCGCTTGTACAAAAATTATTAGATGATAATGATTTTTACAATTCAATGAAGCAAGCTGTAAATCCTTATGGTGATGGTTTAGCATCGAAACATATTACAGATATAATCATTAACAAGTTTAGATAAAGCGACGAAATAGTATCTATTTTTTGTAAAATTCAAACTCCTTTGCAGATATTTGCAAAATGCTTAATATACAAGGATATATGCAAGTATAAAAATGAGAGGAAAGACAGAGTGACATTTTTAATGCTGTAACCATTTTAGCAAACCTTAACTTGAAAAATATACTATTACTACATGCTGTCACTATGTCAGTATAAATAATTTATACTGACAGTAAGAAAGATTGAGTGTAGATTTTTATACTTAAGATGTTTAAAATAAAAATCCGCTTTAAAGTTTTATTGAAATGTTCAATAAACAATACAAGCGGATTTTAATATTTTCATATTTTGCCTTAAAGAATCATTTACAAAATAGATAACAGTTTCAATTAAAGAAATTTGGCGCAATTTAAAAAATAATGCAACAAATCCCTTAAGCAGATTATCTCTTTGAGAATTGGAATCTTTTTCTTGCTCTTTTTCTGCCGTATTTTTTACGCTCTTTGATTCTGGCATCACGGGTTAGTAAGCCTTCTTGCTTTAAAACAGGCTTATATTCTTCATTCATAGAAAGAAGAGCACGTGAAATAGCATGTTTAATAGCATCAGCCTGAGCGCTAACACCACCGCCAACTGCCTTTACATTGACATCAAGTTTATCTTGATTATCAGTTAAAACAAGTGGTCTAAAGATAGTCATTTCAAGACTTGGACGGTTTCCAAAATAGCCTCTCAGAGTTTTTCCGTTAACAAAAACACGCCCCTTACCAGAAAAAACTTTTGCAACGGCAATTGAACATTTTCTTCTACCCGTTTTTACAACTTCATTTCTGTTTTCATTTTTATTATCAGTCGGCATTATTTATTTTCTCCTTTGATTTCATATTTTTCAGGTTTTTGAGCTGCATGCGGATGTTCATTGCCAGCATATACTTTTAATTTTGTAAACTGCTCTGCACCTAGAGTATTCTTTGGAAGCATGCCTTTAACGGCCTTTTCAATAGGTAGTCTTGCATCTTTTTCCACAAGTTCTCTAAAGCTTGCACTTCTAAAACCGCCAGGATAGCCTGTATGATGATAATACATTTTATCGGTTTCTTTTTTACCTGTAACAAGTACTTTATCTGCATTTATAACAACCACAAAATCACCAGTATCAACGTTTGGTGTATATTGGGGCTTATGCTTGCCGCGAAGAAGGTTTGCAGCAATAACAGCCAATCTGCCGAGCGGTACTCCGTCAGCATCAATTAAATGCCATTTTCTTTCAACTTCAAGCGGTTTTGCGCTAAATGTCTTCATTTATTTGCCTTTCCTTAATTAATTGTTTTATGTAATTCTGAGGATTAATATACCCTGTTTCAATTAACGTCAAGCCATAAGGCTCAACATTATGTCCAGCAAGGGCTCTGTTTTTAGAATTAAGAATTTTAACCATCGCAGAAGCATCAAGATTATTTTTCTCAATCATAAGAAGTGTTCCAACTATAGCTCTTACCATATTGTAGAGAAAACGATTACCTACAATATTAATCTCCAAATAACAACCTTTGATATTTTTATCTATTTGCTTTTTTATTACATTTGCGAAATAAATTTTGCAAATTGAGGATGGATTATCAGAGATGGACTTAAATGCACTAAAATCATGCTCGCCAATTAATTTTGAAATACATTCATTCATTAGATTGCAATTCAGAGGTTTTCTAATCAGGAGAACATTTTTATTAAATACCGGCTTAATAAGAGAGTTTCTGATAACATACCTGTAATGCCTGAAAGTTGCATTTTTTTGAGAATGAAACGAGCTTTCAACTTTTTGGACTCTGAAAACAGAGATATCTTGCGGCAATATACCGTTTATAGAATTCAAAAATTTTGATTCATCTATCAAAACAGCAGAGTCAAAATGAGCAGTATGGCACTTTGCGCTAACGCCCCTGTCGAGTCTGCCAGCCATAACAATTTTAGTGCTATTGTTTTTTATCAAGGTACAAATTGTTTTATTAAGTTCTTCTTGAACTGTTCTTTTATCCGGCTGAATTTGTGAACCGAAAAAATTTCTTCCATCAAATTCAAAGCTTATCAGATATCTTGGCATAATTTATTAATAAAATTAAGATAACTGAATAAGAGCCATCTCAGAGGCATCGCCACGTCTTGGGGTTAAACGGAAAATTTTTGTATAACCACCATTTCTTGTAGCGTATTTTTTACCAATAACTGTAAATAATTGCCTTAAAACAGTTTGTTTTGGATGCTTAGCACCTTCGGGCAGCGTATCATACAATTCGCCGGTTTCAAGGTTGATGAATTTATCAGTTTCTTTATCAAAAATATGTCTTGCAGCCTGTCTTCTTGAAGCAAGATCACCTTTTTTTGCAAAAGTTATAAGATTTTCAGCAAATGGTTTTAGGGCTTTTGCTCTAGCCATTGTGGTTTTTATCTCACCATGAAGAAATAACTCAGATGCTAAAGATCTTAAAAGAGCAGTTCTCTGATCTGCAGCAAGTCCTAAATGATGTTTTTTACACTGGTGTCTCATTTTATTATTCCTTTATTATTATTTTTATATAAGTTCCATATCATCCACACCTTCAGGATTTGGCTGAAGGTCTAGACCGAGCTCATGTAATTTTTCAATAACCTCATCTGAAGATTTTTTACCAAAATTTTTGATATTTAACAAATCATGTTCAGATTTCTTCAAAAGTTCAGCCATAGAGTTGATGCTTGCCCTCTTTAAACAATTGTAAGCTCTCACTGAAAGTTCTAGATCTTCAATTGTAAACGACGGTGTTTGCTCGGAATCATCCTCAATTAAATTATTTTCCTCGAGCGCAGCAACACCAATAGGTTGCCCTGTAATTGAAGCAATTTGTCTAAAATGATCAATCAATAAAGTAGCAGCCTTGCTTAAAGCTTGGTTAACATCAACTGAACCATTAGACCAAATTTCAAGAGTCAACTTGTCATAATCGATAACTTCGCCAACACGCGCTGGTTCAACAATATAAGCTACCCTCTTGATAGGCATAAACGCAGCATCAATAGGAAGCATATCAATGGGCAGTCCGTTTTTCTGATCTTTTAAAACATCAACTGCAACATATCCCTTGCCAACTTCAACAACAATATCAGCGTGGAATGAACCGCCTTCAGCAATTGTACAGATAACACAATCAGGATTAACGATTTTTACACCAGAAGGCAGTTGAATATCAGAAGCCAAAACTGGTCCAGGTTTCGTAGCATCAATTCTTAGATGTTGAATTTCATCTGTTTCAGTTTTTACAACCAAACCTTTTAAATTCAACATAATATCGATTACATCTTCAACGATACCAGGTATAGAGGTATATTCATGGGTGATACCTTCAATTCTTACAGATGTAACTGCTGCACCCTCAAGACTAGATAATAAAACCCTTCTTAATGAATTACCAATTGTAGCGCCAAAACCTCTTTCAAGGGGTTCAATAACAAACTTCCCGTATTGAGAACCATCAGAGCTAGTGGTTGTATTAACATTTTTAATTTTAAGTTCCATACTGCTATTTTCTCCTAATTACTATTTAGAGTAGTACTCAATTACGAGCTGTTCTTTAAACTCAGGATCCATCTCTTCTCTGTTTGGCACTCTGTCAAATGTAATCTTGCAATCTTTATTATCAACAGTAAGCCAAGCATAGCTTAAAGCCATATCAATTGAATCTACAACTGATTTAATATAATTTTTGCTTGCTTCTTTTATAGTTACAACATCACCTTCTTTTAAAATATATGAAGGAATATCTACTTTTTTATCATTTACAAGAACGTGCCCATGGTTTACGATTTGCCTAGCTTGACGTCTTGTGATAGCAAAGCCACCTCTGAAAACAACGTTATCTAAACGGCTTTCCAATGTTTGCAGCATAACTGTGCCAGTAACGCCAGTTTTTCTTGAAGCGTTTCTGTAATATCTAGCAAACTGTTTTTCACTCACCAAATAGGTTAAACGAATTTTTTGTTTTTCCTTCAGCTGCAAAGCATAATCAGAAGGTTTCTTTCTAAGAGCGCCATGCTGACCAGAGGCATTTTGTCTCATAGAAGATGTAAGTTTCCTGTTTGATAAATCCTTTACACCATAATTTCTGAATAATTTATTTGTTGGTCCATTATATTTAGCCAATTTTAGCTCCTTTTGTTAGTTTTATAATTACTTTTTATTCCAGCTGGAACAATGATTATTTCATCAATAAAATCGTCCAGCAGTTTGCAAAATTTTATACTCTACGTTTTTTAGGAGGACGGCAGCCATTATGAGGAATGGGTGTTACATCCTTTATTAACGTAATCTCAAGGCCTGCTGCCTGGATAGCCCTAATAGCTGTCTCACGACCTGAGCCAGGACCTTTAATGTAGACTTCAACTTTTTTCATACCTTGATCAACTGACTTCTTGGCAACTAATTCGGCAGCAGACTGTGCAGCGAATGGAGTACCTTTTCTAGCACCTTTAAAACCACATGCACCAGCAGAAGCCCAAGCTACTGCATTTCCCTGGGTATCAGTTGAGGTTACAATAGTGTTATTAAAAGTAGACTGGATATGAACAACACCTTGTAATATATTCTTTCTTTCTTTCTTCTTAGTTTTAGTTGGTTTAGCCATTATATTTTCTTCCTTTTAATCGTTTAAATTCTTAGAGTAAACATTAATTAAGCCGTTTTCTTTTTAGCTATAGGGCCAGTCTTTTTGCCTCTTCTAGTTCTAGCATTAGTTTTAGTTCTCTGGCCTCTTACAGGAAGTTTTCTTCTATGTCTTTGGCCTCTATATGAACCGATTTCAGACAACCTTTTGATATTTAATGATTCTTCTCTTTTTAAATCACCTTCAACGGTATAATGCGCTATTTCATTTCTCAATTTTTTAATATCATCATCGGTCAAATCATCAGTTCTTAAGTCTTCTGAAACACCTGCGGCTTTCAGAATATTTTTACTTCTGGTAGGACCTATACCGTATATATAAGTCAAAGCTATAATCATTCTTTTGTTACGGGGTAAATCCACCCCAGACAATCTTGCCATATTGTTTTATTCTCCTTTGATTTAGTTTTTTGTTTTATTTTTGCGAGTTACAGTCTTATGTCATCCCGCTAAAATGTTGTTTGCTGTACAGGTTTTATGCACACTTTTAGCTTTCTGCTTTGTATCGGGTGCATCCAAGGAACTAAGACTTGGAGTACTTATTATCCTTGTCTTTGTTTGTGTTTAGGGTATTTTTTACAAACTACTGTTACCCTGCCTCTTCTTTTAATGATTTTGCAATCTTTGCAAATTGGTTTTACTGAAGCTCTAACTTTCATTATGTTTTCCCTTTATTTTATTATTTTAGCCTGTAAGTAATTCTTCCTCTGGTTAAATCATATGGTGTCATTTCCACCTTTACCTTGTCGCCGGG
This sequence comes from uncultured Candidatus Melainabacteria bacterium, assembly GCA_949741915.1. Classification (GTDB taxonomy): domain Bacteria; phylum Cyanobacteriota; class Vampirovibrionia; order Gastranaerophilales; family Gastranaerophilaceae; genus MGBC122484. The sequence continues at coordinate 32,160 of CATJOM010000123.1, forward strand.
AAGGATCCTGATGAAATTTTTTCTGATTTTACCTGATATATGTGCAAGAATCTCGTGACCATTTTCAAGCTCTACCCTAAACATGGCATTTGGCATAGCCTCTAAAATCGTACCTTCAAATTCAATTACATCTTTTGACATTTTATTCCTTTTATTTGCATGACAATTTATCAGATAAAAATAATCATACATGTTAAATATTTAAAAGCAAGGGTTTTTTGAGGTTTTTGAGTAAATTTTGCACTATTTTGAATTGATTATTTTTTTAAATATTAGTTATATAACATTATCTTGCAATGTTCAAAAGAAGCATCATCATTGAATTTTAGAGTTTAAATATTAATATTTGTAAATTTTTTATTATTTCTTTTATTTAATTAAACAATTATATTTAGCAATGTAACAAAAATAATAATGCAAAATAGATTCAAAGATGATACAATTAACGAAAATAAAAAGGGAAGAATAAAAATGTCGTTTAGAGAAGTTTATCAGGATAAGATTAACAAATTTATAGAACTAACAAGAGGATATACATTACCCACATCAATGGCACCGTGGTTTGTGGCAGCTGCAGCGGCATCTGTCTCAGGGCATTATTACAGTGATATTAAAATTAAACTTTTTACGACGCTTTTGAGCTTTGTCGCCATTATTTGCATCCATTTAGGAGTAAATCTGCTTGATGATTATATTGATATAAATAAAAAAATAAAAAACGGAACACCTTTGAGAGATATAAAATTTCATGACAAGGCAAGAAATAAAGGCAGGCTAATCATTAATGGTACTTTTTCGCTTGAAAATGTAAGATTAATATTATATATACTTTTTGGCATTGGAATTACTGCAGGTACATTTTTTACATATCTTTACGGGATGCGAATTCCTGCTATTGCTGGTATTGCCGGCATATTATGTCTGTTTTATCCGTTTTCTTCAAAATTTTGCCTTGGGGAAATTATTATTGGAATTATATTTGGTCCATTGCTTGTAATGGGTACATACATTGCACTATGCGGACGTTTTTCAATTCCGCTTTTGATTTTATCAATTGCTATAGGACTAATGATTGTTGTTTTATCAGAAGCCCATAATGTTATGGATTTTGATTATGATAAAAAAACAGACAAAAAAACTTTGTGCACACTTATTGGTACAAAAAAAGGCTCCTTGGTTCTAATAGCTTTCGAGATTTTGAGCGCATATGCAATAGTATTATATTTAGCTATCAGCGGTCAGTTTTCGTATTGGATTTTACTCAGCATATTATTTACAACACCATTAAATGTAAAGCTTATCGCTTCCTTGAATGATTATAATAATGTTAAAGATTTGAAGTTTATTCCAAAATGGTATCTTGGCCCGATGGATAACTGGGATATCATTCAAAAAGAAAGACTTGAGTATTTTATGTACAGATTTTATATAGCACGCAATATAGGATTTATTTTCTGTGTTACGCTTGCCGTAGTATGCTTTTTTACGATAAAGGTTAATTATATCTATATTTAGGAATAACTATGAAGTTTAAGTTTTTAAGTATTTTAATAGTATTTAGTATTTTAGGAGCAGCTTTTATGCAAAACAGCGCAGCACAAGGTTTCATAATTACCTCGGGTTCATTTTCAAACGGACAAACTTTGCCTAATGAACAGATACATGGTAATTTCGGGTGTACAGGCAAAAATATTTCTCCTGATTTACAATGGAATGGGGCACCAAAGGACACTAAAAGCTTCGCCTTAATTGTTCACGACCCTGATGCACCAAGACCAAATGGCTGGTATCACTGGATTGTTTTAAACATTCCCGCAAATACAAAAGGATTCAAACAGGGGCAAAAAATTCATCCGCCAATGGTTGAAGCAAAAAATGACTTTGGCTCAACCCAGTATGGAGGGGCCTGCCCACCAAAGGGACATGGACTTCATCATTATAATTTTACAATTTATGCACTTGACACCCCAACACTTGTGATAACAGGAGCAAGCACGCCAAATTCACTTGAAAGACTTGTAAAACAAAGAGCTCTTGCAAGTGCAACAATAACTGCTACATATGGTAGAGAGTAGTCTTATAAAAATTGTAACGAAATATTAAACAAAATTTTGTAATTTTAGCAATTTTTAACTCGATATAAACTTTATATATACAAGAGATATTAAGAGTAGATATAAAGAGTAAAACGAGAGTAAAAATGACAAATTTACAAATTGAAAAAACAAGCGCAAGAACAATTGCTACCGACATTCAAAGCAGAATGACAAACCCGTTCGGCATCGGCAGTGTAAAACTATTCGAGAATTATCAGTCCCAAAATATGTCAAACGGTCAAGAAATTGAAGAAAACCAATACAAAAACTTGCAAAAAGCTGAATCAAACTACTTTCTTGCAGGAACAAGTCTTGGTAAGTCAAATGCGATTAAACAATTCAATATGATTGCAAAAATGCAGGGCTACGACAGAGTAAGCACCCTTCATAGGCATGATATATAAACTAAAATATATTAGAGAGCAAAAAGAGGCAGCCTATACAACAGAACACCTTGGATAGTCATCTATATAAAAGTCTGCTGTGGTATCCTGGGTTTAGCAAAATTTTTGCAACATTAAAAGTGCAGCAATTTTTTATTTGCTATATAATTTTCTTATGAAAAAAATTGAAAACATAAGAAACTTTAGCATAATTGCCCACATTGACCATGGTAAATCCACCCTTGCTGATAGATTGCTTGAAAAAACGGGCACAATCTCACAGAGAGAGATGCAAGATCAACTTCTTGATACAATGGATATTGAGAGAGAAAGAGGGATTACAATAAAATTAAACGCTGCAAAGATGCAGTATAAGGCAAAAGACGGCAAGAATTATATTTTAAACCTCATCGACACACCTGGGCATGTGGATTTTTCTTATGAGGTTTCAAGGTCTTTAGCTGCCTGTGAAGGAGCACTTTTAATCGTCGATGCGACACAAGGGGTTGAAGCGCAAACCCTTGCTAATGTTTATCTTGCGATTGAGCAAAACCTTGAAATTATACCCGTGATAAATAAAATAGACCTGCCATCTGCAGATGTTGAGCGCGTGAAACAGGAAATTGAAGAGGTGCTTGGAATTGATGCCTCAATGGCAATCCCTGTGAGCGCAAAAGAGGGTATTGGCATTGAAGAAGTGCTTGAAGCAATAGTAGAATATGTACCCGCACCTGATGATACATCCGATAAACCTTTAAGGGCGCTTGTTTTTGACAGCGCGTATGACCAATATCTTGGCACTGTATGCTTTTTTAAGGTTATGGATGGTTCAATCAAAATGAGTGACACGGTTCAATTTATGGCAACTGGCAGAAAGTTTGAAGTAGTTGAATTAGGATTTTTAAACCCCAACCGTGTTCAGGTAAATGAACTCAAGACTGGCGAAGTTGGTTATTTTGCAGGCTCAATAAAAGAAATAACGAGGTTTGTGGGTGACACCATTACAAATGCCAATTTTCCCGCAGCCAAGCCGCTTGAAGGATATAAAGAGGCGAAGCCTATGGTGTTTTCAGGGCTCTACCCTGTTGACAATGACCAGTATCATGACCTAAAAGAGGCGCTTGAAAGGCTGAAATTAAATGACAGCTCTATAACCTTCGAGCCTGAAACATCATCTGCACTTGGTTTTGGCTTTAGATGCGGATTCCTTGGGATGCTTCATATGGAAATCGCCCAGGAAAGGCTTGAGCGCGAATACAACCTGTCATTAATAACTACAGCACCTTCTGTAATTTATAAGGTACATAAAACCGATGGCTCCATTGTTGAAATAGATAACCCATCAAACCTACCCGAGCCGCAATACAGAGAATATATTGAAGAGCCTTATGTTAAGGTGAATATTTTTACGCCTAATGATTTTGTCGGTGCCTTAATGGAACTCTGCCAGGGCAAAAGAGGTGATTTTATAAATATGCAATATCTTGATAAAACAAGAGTAAATCTTGAATATCATATCCCGCTAAGCGAAGTTATTACTGATTTTTATGACCAGCTGAAATCTAGAACTAAAGGCTATGCCAGCATGGATTATAATTTTCACAGCTACAAAAGGTCTGACCTTGTGAAGATGGATATTCTACTCTCAGGCGAAGTGGTGGATGCGCTCTCAGTAATTTGCCACAAGGATTCAGCGTATAGAATAGGGCAGAATCTTGCTGCAAAACTTAAAGACATTATTCCAAGACAGATGTTCGAGGTGGCAATTCAGGCAGCAGTGGGAGGAAGGGTCATCGCAAGAACAACCATTAAGGCATTAAGAAAAAACGTGCTTGATAAATGCTATGGCGGCGACATTTCAAGAAAAAGAAAACTTTTGGAAAAACAGAAGAAGGGCAAAAAACGCATGAAATCTGTCGGAAGGGTTGATATTCCACAAGAAGCATTTATGGCGGTTTTAAGTCTGAATGATGAGTAATGTTTCGCCAAAATAAGCTATAAATTATAAGAGGCAAGCGGGGTTTTCACCCCTTTGCTAAACTTCATCATCGTCATCCTCATCAATGTTTTTATTTTCCAACAATAGATATGTGATAAGTTTTTGCTCTGCCTGAATTTCCAAAATAGCATCAAGTGCTGATTGTGCAGCCTCGTTTAAGACCTCAAGCCTTTTTATTATATTACTGCGTTCATTTTGTTTAAGCATTTATCCTCCAAAATTCTATATACTATAATTCAACGCGTTATTTACAAATTTAACAATTGCCATAAAAGGTAATGCCAGCCCAATTATATTAAGTATTTGGCATTATTCAGGTATTATTTAATTAAATTGTAAAATTCCTTGCCAGACAGTTCATCTAAAACTATATATAAAAAGAAAGGGTATTGAAAAGGTTACAAAATCAATACCCAAAATAAGTTGTTTGTTTTATCGTAAAAAATTATTAAGCTTGTTGTTTTAATTTGTTAAGCGCAGATGGGTTTGAATTTAGCATAACCCTAATACTAGTGCTTTAATTTAACCTTGTTTTATCTTCAGCCCAAGCTTGTATTGCTGCCTCAAAACCAAAGAAGTTTTTATCATCACTCCCACCACTCCAAGAATATCTTACCGTTAGAACCGTTACCTCCTTTGGATGGGTTTTGGGTTATGTTTGTCTGAGAGGATGATGATACTTGTCCTAAATCTCTAATCGCAGAACCTCCTCCACCACTTGCATAT
>CATJOM010000124.1 GCA_949741915.1 uncultured Candidatus Melainabacteria bacterium
GAACACCGGGGTATGGCAATATTTGTCCGCCGGGGTATCCCATAGGCTGCTGCATTGGTGCCATAGGGTAAGGAGCATACGGAGCTTGCTCTGCGCCATATAAAGATGCTTGAGGGTAATTATATAATTGATTTGTGTAATTTGGTTGCATAGCTTGTGCCTGCTGAGGAGAAGCATAAGCTTTCGGCTCATAGATTTGTATGTTCACAGCACTTGCACTTGGTGTTCCCTGGGCATACGGTTGAGCGTATTGTGGTTGTATCATCTTTATCTCCTTTAAAAATATATTATTTTTTAAAATTATATGCTTTTACTATTCTTTAAAGTCCTGTGAAGAATATAAATTGCTCTTTTTCGGACTAATTTTTTAATAAATTTTTTAGTTTCAATCTATTATTGACTTTGAGGCATTTACAATTCTTAACAATTATTTATCAAGGTAATCTTTCCTTTCAAAAATACTTGTGCCATTTAGGACTGTATCAAAAATTAATGATGCTGCCATGCCAATGAGTGCGATTATTTTAGTGGGTTTTGTTTTTGCAATGAGCCCCATTGCGCTAAAAGCTACTGTGAATATATTATTTTTTATGCATTCACCTATTCCTAAAAAATAACCGCCCACTCTACCGCCAATTTCGAATAATTTGTCTGTAAAATCGCAATTTGCAAAAAATTTTTTAGATGCAGCATGCTTTGCACTTGGGTAATTTAATTTTGAAGCACCTATTTCATCTCTGACAAATTTATCAGCAGAAGCTCTAGCCCCACAATTCCTTGAGTGCCTTTTGCCTAAATCATGTGCTTCAATGGCAATTGATGCTAATCCCAGCACAGAAGCTGTTTTTGTTGCTATACCAGATATTGTAGCCATTACGCTGCCTCCTGGGTTTGAGGTTCATTATTAATGTTTTGACTTAAGTCTGGTACAGTTGTTGTCTGGGCAGACATTTTAAGGAGTATTTGTGCTGCCAGTGCAGCATCTTCGCCATATTCTAGGTCTGTTCTGTTTTGCAACTGTTTTAAAATTTCTATAGTTTCTCCATTTCCCTGGGCATATCCTACATCAAGGATTGTTAAGCCTATGTATCTTATAGATGCCTTGGGGTCTTGGATAACCTTATTTAATAATGCAGAAAGTGCTGGATCACTTTTTCTTGTGTCATCCTCCTTAAATCTTTCAAGTAATTCTTTTGCTGCTGTCAGTCTTATTTTGGGGTCTTGATTATTTAGATAATTTTCTAAAGACCTAATGTAATCATCTGTTAATATAACTTTTTCTTTTGTATTATTTTGCTGCTCAGGTACTTTATTTCCTGCCTCTTTTTGCACCTCTTCTTTCTCCTCTTTTGGTGCAGTTTCTGGAGTGTTTTGAGGTGTGACTGCATTTTGTGTCATCTTATCATGCTTTTGCGGCTGTGTTTGATTTATTTGTGCATTGTAATTCATAGGGTAAGCGGGGGCCTGTGTTTCCCCTTGAGCCCCATATAAACTTGCATTTTGATAAAGAGGCATTACTGGCTGTTGTGCCTGATATTGCGGATGTTGCACTCCGCCATTTGCTGTCGGGTTAAATATTTGAATGTTGACTGCTCCGACTGATGAGGATGGTGCAGGTGTTTGCGCTGCTGTATTGTATGGCTGCATTTGATATGGCATTATTTGCGCAGGATACTGTGTATATGGTGAGTATTGTGGATACTGCACCTGTTGTGGATATTGTTGATATTGCGGACTAAAACCTGTACCCATTATAAAATCCTTACCTTTATATAGTAATAAACACCATGAGCCAGAAATAAATGCTAAATTTTTTATAAATATTAAGAAATATTAATTTTAATTAGAAAAAATGTTTGTGCTAGAATATACTAAAACAGTTCTTATTTGAGGATTTTATATGGAATTTGAGGAATTAAAGCAAAAATATGAAATGGTAATAGGTCTTGAAGTTCATGCGCAGCTTAAAACCAAGACAAAAATATTCGCACCAGATGGCGCTGAATTCGGACATGAGCCAAACAGCCAGACTTCACCGATAACTCTTGGCATGCCTGGTGTACTTCCTGTTTTAAATAAAGCAGTTGTTGATATGGCAATATTAACTGGCCTTGCCTTAAATTGTGAAATTCCGAAAAAATGTAAGTTTGATAGAAAACAATATTTTTATCCTGATCTTCCAAAAGGTTATCAAATTTCCCAATATGATGAACCCATCTGCAGAAAAGGAAGTATAAAAATTTCAAATAAAACAATAGGCATAACAAGAGCTCATCTTGAAGAAGATGCTGGAAAACTTGTTCATGCGGGCTCAGCAGGAATTTATGGTTCCTCTTATTCGCTTGTGGATTTAAACAGGGCAGGCACTCCTCTATTGGAAATAGTGTCAGAACCTGATATGCGCTCTTCTGATGAAGCAAGGGAATACATGGAGGAACTTAGGAATATTCTAAGATATATTGGCGTTTGCGATGGCAATCTTGAAGAAGGTTCTATGCGATGCGATGCCAATATTTCAATCCGTCCTAAGGGTCAGAAAGAATTTGGTACGCGTGCAGAAATTAAAAATGTAAATAGCTTTAAAGCCTTGCAAAGAGCTATTGAATACGAATTTGAAAGACAAATTGAACTTGTAGAGCAGGGAGAAGAAGTTGTTCAGGAAACAAGGTTGTGGGATGATTCAAAAGGCATGACATCATCCATGAGAGGCAAGGAAGATGCTCATGACTATAGATATTTTCCTGAACCAGACTTAATGCCTCTGGAGATAAGTCGCGAGTGGGTTGAAAGAGTGAGGAAAACCATGCCAGAGCTTCCGAAACAAAAACTTGAAAGGTACATAGGGCTTGGGCTTTCAGAATACGATGCATCAGTTTTGGTTAATCAGCTTGATATGGCATTATTTTTTGACAAGGCAGTAAAAGAAAAAGTTAATCCAAAAAGCGCTTCAAACTTCATTATGGGTGAAGTTGCTGCATTTTTAAAAGAGGAAAAAATTTCAATTGATCAATCAAAATTATCTGTTGAAAATTTTGTAAAATTAATGCAGCTTCTTGAAAAAGGAACTATTTCAAACAATATTGCAAAATCTTTAGTAGTTGATATTTTAAAAACTGGTGAAGATGCGGACAAACTTGTTGAGAAAAAAGGCCTAAGCGTTTTGTCAAATCCTGATGAAATCATCTCTGTTATTGTAAAGGTTATTGAAAACAACCCTGGTCAGGTTGCTGCCTATAAAGGCGGCAAGGATAAATTATTTGGCTTCTTTGTTGGTCAGGTTATGAAAGAAACCAACGGAAGAGCAAATCCTCAGCTTTTAAATGAACTTTTAAAGAAAGAACTGGAAAAATAAATATGTTTCTGTTATCCTTAGATGGTACAGAATAATATTGCATGATTGACATGATTGATAATTTAATATTGATATGCCGATGTGATGCCAAGTTTTGCAAAGCAAAACGTTTTACGATAAGTAGACCAATTTCATCACGTTAGCATGAAATTAATCCGCAAGTTTGATAATTTAATATTGATATGCCGATGTGATGAAATTGGTAGACGTGCCAGACTCAAAATCTGGTGTGGTTCACGCCACGTACCGGTTCGACTCCGGTCATCGGCATTCTTTATTAAATCAATGCTTTTAAAACTAGAGTCGAACCTCTGGTTCTTACCTCTCGGTAAAACTTGACATTTAGTCAACTTTTCCCTCGGCACAGTGGTTACCGTTTAGGAAAAAAAGCTTTA
>CATJOM010000125.1 GCA_949741915.1 uncultured Candidatus Melainabacteria bacterium
TAATTATTATCATTTTCAATTTATAATATCAGGAATTTGAATGCATTTTTCAAGACAAAGAAAAAAAATATTGGAAACATTAAAAAATAATGTGGTACACCCTAGTGCAGACTATATACACAGAATATTAAAAGAAGAAAACTCTGAAATAGGACTTGCCACAGTATATAGAAACTTGAACAAGCTTGCAGAAAATGGCACCATAAAAAAAATTGCAGGGCTTGAAGATGCTGTTCATTATGATCATAATACCGAATTACATTATCACTTTTTTTGCAAGAAGTGCAGAAAAATTTTTGACCTGCCCTCTGATATTGCCCCAAATCTTGTAAAAAAAGCCCAAATAATGACTGGTTTCAAGATTGACACTCATGAAATAGTTTTTCATGGAACTTGTATAGAATGCAGAAAAGATAAAGGAGAACAAAATGGATAAATACGTATGCACAGCGTGCATGTATGTTTATGACCCGGCAGAACACGATAACATTGCTTTTAATGACTTACCGGAAGATTATGTTTGCCCTGTGTGCGCTGTTGGCAAAGAAATGTTTGAAATACAAGAATAAAACGTTTAAGAAGAGGAGAAAATAAATTATGACAAAATTCGTATGCACAGTTTGCGGTTATACAACAGAAGCCGACAAAAAACCCGATAAATGCCCAATGTGCAATGCTACAACATTTAATGAATTATCAGCTGACAACAAAAACTACGCCGATGAACACAAAATTGGTGTTGCAAAAGGCTTGGATAGCCGTGTAGTTGAAGGTTTAAAAGCAAACTTTATGGGCGAATGCACAGAAGTTGGCATGTACTTAGCTATGAGCAGACAAGCCGACAGAGAAGGCTATCCTGAAGTTGCTGAAGCATACAAAAGATATGCGTTTGAAGAAGCAGAACATGCTGCAAAATTTGCAGAACTTCTTGGCGAAGTTGTTACACCTTCAACTTTAGAAAACTTAAAGTTAAGAGCTGATGCTGAATATGGCGCATGCGATGGCAAATTACAACTTGCAAAATTAGCTAAAGAACTTGGCTATGATGCAGTACATGACACTGTTCATGAAATGGCAAAAGATGAAGCCCGCCATGGCAGAGGCTTTGATGGCCTTATCAAAAGACATTTCCAATAAAAATGTTCTTTCAAATTTTTGCAGCGCTGAAATTGGCGCTGCATTTTTTATTCAAAATTATGGCTATTAATAAAAGGTGATTAGGTTATAAAATACAAAGAGGGAGAATGAATAATATTTCCATTCTTTGATATAATTAGCCTATGAAATTTGGTATTGAAATATTTATATTTGAAATTATAGGAATTATAGCATTTACCATATCCGGCGTTATTGTTGCATTCAAGAAAAGACTTGATTTACTTGGTGTTATAGTGCTTGGAACAATTACTGCTGTTGGCGGAGGCGTTTTGAGAGACATACTTTTAGGAATTTTGCCGCCTTCTATGTTTAAAAACAGTATTTATGTAATGATTGCATTTTTAACCGCAGTCATATCTTTTTATATAGGAATTTTTGCCATCAAAAGGATAAAACAAAAAGGGGTAAAGTATTATATTTTAATAACATTCTTTGATGCCGTAGGACTTGGGGTGTTTACAGTTGTTGGTACAAACACCGCAATTGCAAATGGTTTTGGCGAAAATGCTTTCTTGAGTATTTTCACTGGCGTGATTACTGGGGTTGGAGGAGGCATAATCAGAGATATTATTGCAAATACAATGCCTTTTATTATGTATAAAGATTTATATGCCTCATCTGCAATCATAGGCGCATGTTTATATTATGCCCTTTATCATATGCACTCGAATAGTTTTTTGTGCATTTCTATATCCATAATTGCAACAATTTTAATACGGCTTGTTGCGCAAAAATACAACCTTGGCCTGCCAAAAATCGGTGTTTACAGGGATAGGGGAGAATAAATAATAAAGCGTATTACGCCTTTAAAATTGCTTTCATACTCTATTTTGCTCTTTTAAATATTCTGTTGAAGTTTTCGGGACAAAGCTGATAAATGTCAACTAAATCAAGGCTTTTTACCATATGCAAAGTTCCCTTTTTGTATTTTTTAAAATGGGGTGAAGCAATATGGCTTTTATATGCTTCCTGATTTCTATATATTTCTAAAATTCTTATTTGAGTGTTATCCTTAATTGCTGACATTGGATATATTGAAATAACATCTTTCTCATTTTTTACAGACTCTTCGGCTACTTCTTTAGCATAGTTTAAATATTCACTCAAATATTCAGGATACACTTCAATTTCTGATATCCTTATAATCATTCCATTGTTATTATTTAAATTTAATTCTTCTGTTGGCATTAGATTTAATCCTGCAAAATCAATAACGATATAAATAAAGTTTTATTGCAAATTTTTCAATTATATTGTTAGCAATTTTATTCTAGAAGAAAACTTTATATTAATAAAGGAGTTTTTATAAGCATGAATATTTCTAAAATAGGAGTAAATGCAACAAATTTTGCCCATAAAGCCATTAAACATTACCGCAAACAGCAAAAAAGCTGCAAATTCCATCCGGAAACAAAAAATTAACATGTGCACTGGATGGATTAGCTGCTGCTAATTTGCCATTGGTAAATAAAGTTAATGAGAAATTGCCGGATGGAGTGCCTAAATATTTATATCATTTTATGTCAAAAGAACATTACGATAAAATCCTTAAAGAAGGGGGATTGGGTTTTTCATTCTTTGAGAACAGCTCAAACGGATGTGCAGGCATTTATATGGTTGGAAAAGACAACTTGATGCAGCATTGGCTGGGAAGACAAGAAGTGGAATTGTTTGGCTGCTGTGATATCGGGAAGCTGCTTTTGGATTTCACGGGATATGGCACTAAAGATGGATAACCGCACTAAAAGTTCCAACAAAATCATTAGATCTTTCGAAGCTTAAATTCAGACCTTATATAGAGGCTTGCAGGCAAACAATTGAAACATTTGACCCTGCAAAAAATACATATAGCTGTGAATGGGTCAGAAACGGATTGGATTTAAAAGAACTTCCTAAATATATTTATAAAGAGCCAATCGAATTTATTTATAAAGACATTATGCCGACTTCTATATTCACTCAAGCTAAAACTTCCGTTGGAAAAGGATATGTTGAAACATTAGATGCCATACTTACTTAAAATAATCAAGTATGAGGATTTATAAGCTGGTAGAAATTTTTGTGTCATTGCCAATAAAAAAGAGGGCAGCATGGGCAAGATTATTTAATATGCACTAAAAGCTTACCTGATTGATAAATTAACGGTTAATGAACAAAATCTAAACATAGAAAGATTTTGCAAAAATAATGAAATAAGGATTTTCGGATTTTAAATATAAAATTACACGATATCGAAATACAAAAAGATTAAAAATCCAGCTCAATCAAGCTGGATTAAAGAATGGGCGCGAAGGGAATCGAACCCCCATGCATTGCTGCGCCAGATCCTAAATCTGGTGCGTCTACCAATTTCGCCACGCGCCCATGATAGTATTAAGTTGTCAAATTTATTTTTTGGGCAAAATTGGTCAATTTATTATTGTTTTCGTAAACTCAAACAAGTCACCATGCACCCATGATTATTATTCAATTGTCAAATTTATTTTTTGGGCA
>CATJOM010000126.1 GCA_949741915.1 uncultured Candidatus Melainabacteria bacterium
TATTGCTTAGTCTAATATGTTATGAACCAGGACACCATCTTGTAAAAAAATAAAAATGTTTTATAATAAAAACACAGGGTGGCACTTTCCTAAGGTGCCGACAGCCCTTTAGAAGACTAGACGGTTTTTATCTTTTTAGATAGGAACCGTTTTTCAATATGCACAAAATCAAAAAGATTAAGAATAAGGTCAAATTGATATCGTTCATATCAGCCCCCTTTCTAGTCGGGAACCAACCCGAAGACTAAATTATAATTGTCGGCAGGTTTCCTTTTGAAAAGAGCTATCTTTTACCCTGTGTTTAAATTTTCAATGTTCTATTTTGCGTATTTATTATAATTCCAAATATAGATTAAAGCCAATGCCTTTTATTATTTAAAAAAATAGACACCTGGGCAAGTTTTTATCGTTTTTTATTCAAATTTTTAAGAAATTATGCTATGTTAAAAATGCTTGGAGGCTTAGACCAGCTTCTATCCCCACCCAAGACATAGATTCCCCCGGGCGTGGGAATTTTTTATTTATAAGCCGGTGCTATAGGGATTTACAATAAATAAGAACCATAAGCACTGGATTTATTTAGCCGGCATGGAGGCACAAATGGAAATAACTTGCTGTGGTGTTAAGTATTCAACACGGAATATTAATACTTTTCATTTTTTTGAAAAATACATAATAAAACAAAATAATATAAAATCTGCCTTAAAATGGTGGATGTTTTCAATAAATGAAATAAGAAAAGAACAAGGCAAAAAGCCTTTAGATATTGAATATTTTACAAAAAGAAAACATCAAACCTTCAACCACATTGAAATTTACAAATTAAACTGTATCAAAAGGAAGGATATCAATAACCCTTGCAGAAAAGCTAAGATTTTGTATTTTAGATTGCAGGGCGATAAAAAATATTTAATTGATGAACAAAATTTATCCGGTGATGGTGTTTTGACGTTTTTTGCTTCCACCATTGAATATCTAGAAAATAAACCTGTCTTATGTCCGGTTAAAAATATTCCAAGCTGCAGGCAAATTCCCTGGACTTATCCTGAAGCAACAAGTGCAACAACGGCCGGGGTGAAATATTTAGGGGTAAATACCTGGCAAAATAAACACGCATACAAAAGCCCTGTAAGGAAACGCACCGCAGCCGAGTGTGAAGGGTTGAAATGGTAAATTTCGACCGTAGGCACGTTTAATACGAGGAGCAAGAAGCAATTAATTTTACAATATCAAACAAAGAATACCTTAAAAAGGTCTTAGGGCATATTTTAGGGCAATACAAGCCCGGAAACATTTTAAATGTCTCTTATGAGAATATCGAAAAACCAAAAAGCAGAGAGCAATTAGGCTTTATATTTGGCGGCATTATAAAGGCGCTTTTGATTTATTTTAATTCGCTTGGGTACCAGGATTATACACCTGATATTATTAAAACCTGGCTTTATTATGAAACGGGAATTTTTGATAAAAAGATGCTGCCTGATGGCACACAAAGAGAAATTATTAAAACGCTATCCGGCATGAATAAAAAAGAAGCATCTGAATTTATTAGTAAGGTTTTGAATTTTATTGAACATTCACCGATTTTAAACGGTGCAAACGGACAAAGAGCTTTTATTTTAACACCGGAATTAAGATATTGCTGGACACGTGGAATAGACAAAGATTTTATACAGGCAGTATATGGGGAAGAATTTAAAGAACGAGATGAAGCCTATTTGAGGCATCAAAGAAGTTTAACTTGCATTTATTGCGGAGGTAAGAGTGGGGAAGCACACCACCTGAAAAATCATTCAGGCCTTGGCAGGAAAAATCCGGATTGGTTTACTATTCCTGTTTGTAATAATTGTCACGTGCCAATTATGCACGGGAAAGATTTTATGGAAGGCCTGAAAGTTGTATTAAACGGCCTTGATATTGAGACATTTTGCAGATGCTGCTATTACAAATGGCTGTATAGTTATTAAAAATGCGCGAGCCCTCCGAGAAGACAACTTGCACAAAATTAAAATTCCACAGAAGCAGTTTTATTGTGTGTTAATGTTTAGGGGCGTGCTTTTCCATGTGTACGCCCTGATTTTTCTTTATTAATTGAGGCAAAAAAAACTGACTATTGTCTTATTTGCACAAAATGTAGCAAAGGCAAGTTTTCAGTGGCAAAAATGCCTGATAATTCTTAAATGGCACGGGATTTTGCAAAAGATTTCTATAATTCAAAAGCCTGGCGGGATTGCGCAAAAGCTTACAAAGCAAGCAAATTTGGAATCTGCGAACGGTGCAAACAACCAAAAGGCACAATAGTACACCATAAGGTGTATTTGAATGAAGAAAATATAAACGATGTCACGGTGACTTTAAATCAAGAAAATTTAGAGTTGCTTTGTATTGATTGTCATAATGCAGAACATTTTAAGAAGTATTCAAGCCTGCCTGATGGTTATACCTTTGATGAAAATGGCCAGGCGGTGCCCGTGTATAGTTCTTTGCACAATGCGCTTTAATAGTGAATGGATGCATACCCCCCTATAAAAAGGTTTTGGCAATTTTCCAAAACACCGGAGAGGGCAAGTCGGAATGACACATAGGTCATTCCATAGGGGGTGTGGTATTTAAAAGGATTTAAAAATGCCTAAAATTATTAAAAATAAAGCAGAAACAAGCAAGATTAAAAAAGAAAAAGCTGTATTAAAAGAAAACACGGAAGATTTTGCCAAAGATAGCGATTTTACACAAGATATAGAACAAGTCATAAGCTTTTTTACAAAAGAACAAAAAGAAGAAATTATTAAAAAAGAAACTAAAAAATTAGATAAAATTTTTAAAAATATTGATGAAAATAAACTAAAAATTGTAAATCCTTTAATACATCAATGTGCTTTTATGTCTGCAGAGCTGCAGGACCTAAAGGAATTGATAAAACAAAACGGCAGTGTTGAATTTTATAAAAATGGTGCCAATCAATATGGCAGAAAGAAAAGTGCGGCGGTTGAGGTATACAATGCTATGATTAAAAATTTTGCTGCTATATTAAAACAACTTTATGATTTATTGCCAAAAAATGATACAGAACCCGATGATGGCTTTAATGATTTTCTAAATGAATAAATATGA